>JBBIUE010000034.1:0-48878 GCA_037440405.1 Pirellula sp.
ACGTCGCCATCCCACGTGCATACTGCCAAACGACCATCTGAGAAGAAGTCCAATCCCGTGAGTCGAGTCTGAGCAAGCCAAGGATTCGACTCTGGACAGGATAGAACATCCACAGCGAATGGGCCATCGCTCGATCCATCTGTCAAAGTGGTTGAAATGATGGAGGGCCAACGCGGTTGCCCTCCCTTAGTCATGGATGTTAAGTCGAACTCAGGCTCGGAGAGCAAAGGCTCGCTCGATGTTGTCTCGAAAGAAATGTTCGCAGCTTCTGCGATGGGTGCCAGCCAAATGCTGAAACGAAGCGGCTCTTGGCCAGCAGGGATTCGAAGCAATAGTTTTCCATGCGACAACTCCCATCGCATATCGAAGCGGTACGGAAGTAGTCCTGCCCACGGGCGACCTCGGAGCCGGACGCCTCCGGCGTCTGGGATTTCGATTTGATCTGCCTCCAAGTTGGGATACTCGGCTACTTGCAGTATCAAATCGTGATCGCGGCTTCCCAGGTTCAAAGTCCGAACGAAACATGAATATTTCTGACTATCGTCGAACCAGCCTAGTCGCGGAAGTTCTAGGATCTCTGTTTCTCCAATCGTATACGACAGGATGGTTTGCTGACCGTGATGGTACACTCCTCGAAAACGACCCCAAGAGCGGGGCAGTGGCCCATAACGCCGCCCATCGCGTCCCTCGATTCGCTGGTCATCGACAAGGCTGCCGCTCACTGGATTGGCCCAGCCAGGTCCAGTTGCATTCGAAAAAGCGATCGAACCAACTAACGTCGGATGGACACCGTGCTCGCCATTAAATTGAATGCCTCTCCAATCAATGAACGTTGCTGCGGATGGGCTGTCTTTCTTGTTGACGGTGACTGTCTGAGTCGAACTGTCGAGTCCAGAGGAATGAGCATCGTCTTGACCACGCAAGGGAGGATTCGAACTCCATCCTGCCGCCATGCGCAGCGTGTCGGTATCGAAGACCATCCAGTGGCTACCTCGCGAAATACCGCCAGAGCCTGGGTCTAAACGAACCGCAATTCCCTTATATGCGAAATTATGACTCGTGCCGGGAACTTCATAAGTGTGCGTCAGGTTCGGACCATAGTCCATGGCAGACCACAGCTCGATGTTCGCGGGTTCCGGACCTTTCGTGCTCCCTTTCGGCAAAGCATCTAGATACTGCGGATCGACGATCTTGTATTCCTCCCGATTGTGGGGACCGACGTAGGCTTCGCGAATGTAGTGAATGACGTCATATTTCTGCGATGGGACCATCCACGATTGTGGAGCCATCTGGCCGAATCCATAAGTCAGCGTTCGATACATCGAAAATGGATCACTACCGTTCTTGAACTTACCTTCTGCGAATCGCAGAGAGGTTGGAAGTGAACCGGGTTGATCGAGGGTGCCGTGGCAGTTCGCGCAGACACGCTGGTAAATGGCTTTTCCGCGTTCCAGCGACGCTTCGCTCCAAGATTCAATGATTCCCGCATGATCGAGATCATCTTCGTATTCGGGGACGCTGAATGCGAGCAACGTCGGCGACGGTTGAAGTTGCTTGGCGCGATCTGGTCCACCATCGCGAATTTCTTGCAAATAGCGCATCAGGTCGAGAAACTGTTGGCGCGTGGCGAGCTGATTGAGTTGACCGGCGGGCATGATGGATAGTTCATTCGTCTTCACTTCGTCGATGTCGGTGGCGGGGATGACCATCCTCTCTCCTCCGCGCGCGGCGTCGCGAAGTATGATGTGCTGGTCGGTTCGTTCAGCCAATAACCCGCTCACGATAGTGCCTTCGCTCGTGAGGATGGAGATCGATTCGAATCCCTTGCGAATAACCTTCGACGGGTACAAAACCGATTCGACCAGCGACTCATCGGTGACACTGCGGTCCAGCGCCGACAGGTCCGGACCGAGCCCGCCGTTGGGCTCGCCTCCGGTCACGTGGCATTTGCTGCATGCCATGTAAGGCTGATGAAACACGACGGCCCCCCGCTCGGCATCTCCTTGTCGACGAATCTCATCGACGAGAACCGATAACGGAGTCTGCTGCAATTCCGTTTCCAGCATCTGGGCAGGCAGCGCCTGCAAACCAATCACCATGGAAATGCACATCAGAGAGAGGGTGGCCCATTTCACTTGGTTCTGCTCCTGAAATCATTCGAGATCATACCGACGTACATTTATAGGTCCGCTGGCGAGAGGCAGAAATTGATCTGCCGATTGTGACCGACTGCGCTACAGCTTATTGATCGATTCAACTGAAGTATCAAAAAATGTCCGCTTGTCTACAGTTAGCCCAACTGAAGTTCATTGCCTTTCCAGACAGCATCCATTCGCTTGCGCTTCTGCCAACTCTGGGACCAAATCGCGATTGGAACCAACGATCTTGAAATCTTAATCCGAATCGTCAGAAAATTATTCCTTTCAACTCATTTTCTCGGTACGTCCTTGCCGATTCGCCGAGGTGGATTCGGATTGATCGATGTAGCTACTCGGCATTCGTTTGTATTGACCACTCATTCCACCAGGTTTTGAATTGAGACCATTGTTGATGGAGAAAGGCGCGCTGACTCAGACTGAGCTGATCCGTCGCGTTGAGTTGATGTTGGTAGGCCGGATGGCCCTCGAGCACCATGAGTTCTTTGTAGTAGAGCACAAGGTCGGGGCCCTCATCGAACCTGGCGAGAACGCTCATGGCTTGATCGAGCTCGCTGGCCAGGCGGCGAGCCGCAACGTCACCCTTGGCAGCTCGTTCACACAACGCGATGAGGCGGAGCACTTGCTTGGGCAGCGCGTTGCCGACGCCAGTAATCGCTCCCACCGCCCCGCATCGGACGTAGCCATGAAATACCTGAGTATCCACGCCGACCATTAAAGCGAGCGAAGGATCGCCACTGGTAATGTGTTCTGCGGCATAGGTGAGCGAGCTTGCTCCTCCAAACTCCTTGAATCCAACCAGATTCGGATGGTTCCGTCGCAGTTCGAAAAACAATTCAGCCTTCGTTTCAAAACCGTAATACGGACTGTTGTAAATCACCGCAGGTAGATCGGCACCGGCTTCAAGTACGGCGCTAAAGTGATTTCGCTGAGCGGCAGGCGAAGTTCCTCGCGAGAGCAATCGAGGAATCACCATCAGTCCAGCAGCGCCAACTTTCTTGGCGTGCGCAGCATGATCAGCTGCCTGCTTCGTACTCTGTGCTCCGGTTCCCACGATCACCGGTACTCCCGCTTCCACCAGTCGTCGCACTCCTTCTTGTCGCTGCTGGTCCGTCAGCAAAGGCCAGTCTCCCATCGAGCCGCAATAGACGACGGCACGCATCCCTTCCGACATCAGCCACTTGGCAGTGGTCACCAAAGCGTCGAAATCGACGTCACCGGTTGCAGAACACGGCGTCATGAGTGCTGGAATGCAGCCTCGAAAAACAGAAGTGTCGATCACGTTGAACTCCATAAGTGGTTATCGATGTTGTCGCGCAAGGCGGAGCCGAAGCTTCACCTCTTGAAGATGTTGATGAATGGATTAGTGAGTGCCCGGAGGTCTACAAACCACCAAGTCATTCGTTGCATGTTAGCGATTTTCCAATGGGAAGGTAACCTCGCAGCGGGCACTTACTCTTTCGACACTTCGGCACTCGCCCGAGCTTCCCGATCCCGTTTCTGCGCCGATTCGCGAATGAGTCGCTTCGCTTCTCGCAGACGTGCAGGAAACTCAAACCGAGGGGCCTGCGATGGGTCGTAGCCTGCCATGTGTCCGTTAAGTCGACTAGCGGGCTTGGAATACCGAAATTCCGTATCACCAAACACTTCACGGCACAATTCCGCAAGTTGCGGATCGTACTCGATCAACTCTGCTCGCGTATTGACATGATTATGATCGTGGTCGTTTTCCCGATTGTCGTCGAACCACGACTGAACGCCTTCCGCAAAATACTCGTGATGATTCACGGAAGCGTACTTGCCCCGCCAAAGTCCTGCTTCCATGGCGGATCGGTAGGTGGCTTGCAGTCGTCGATCGAAGGTTGGATCGACGTTCATCATCCCACGAAGATGGATGTTGTGCGCTAGTTCGTGGATGAGGATATTCTCTTGCTCGTAGGGGTCCCCCGGATAGCCAAGCAGATTCTCTTCGCCGCACGAGCAATAGGGATCAGTTTCACTTCCACCCATCCCTCGAGCACGAGCGTCCCAGAAGTCTTTTCCTGAAAGCCTTTCAAATCCTTTTTCAGGAGCTTCCGCCATCCAAGCCCATTCCGGCTGGTCTGTCGTGTATTCGTCGTAGGCCAAGATACACAGTCGCGAACCACTCTTGATCATCGCTTCGCGGACATCGGGGCGTTTTGCCAACATTTTGTCGATGATATAGGCAGCTTCCTTTAGTGCGTATGGATTGACGCGAGCCGAGGCCACGATCGGAAAGCCTTGAGCCTCGAATTGTTGGGTGTAGAACGACGGCAGGCCTCCGTAACGGAATGCTTGAATGGGAAGCTCACAGGTCACTAAGGTTTCGGAGGAATCTTCGCGATTGACTATGATGAATTGATGACCGATCGTGGACGTAATTACTTTGGATTGTCCGGGATCGACCGAACCGTTGGGAATGCGTTCGGTTTCACTTTTTAACCAGAACAGATCGATCGTACTGGCCGAACCATTGATGATCTGAAATCGCGGTCGAGCCGGACGATTGACTCGCCCCGCAGATTGTGCGTCGACTTCTTCCTTATCGCCACTCCCTTGCCCTGCTCCATCAGCCGTTGGCTTAGCGTGAGTTGCTTCTGATCTCCCACACGCGACCGCTCCATGCAAATGGTCCTTCAAAAAGCGAGTCATCGATTCTCGCAAATGCATGGACGTATTCTCCCCTTCGTGAATCGAATGACTGCGATTCGGATAAGGAATCGCAAGAAAGTACTTGCCGTGTGCGATGAGACGGTCCATCAGCCGCTCAGTCGCTTGATAGTGGCAATTGTCGTCAGCCGTCCCGTGGATGATCAACAGGTTGCCTTGCAAGCGGTGGGCATGCGTCACCGGAGAGCCATCCCGATAACCTTCCGGGTTTTCGGATGGCAGCCCCATGTACCGCTCCTGATAGATCGTGTCGTACAGCTGCTGATCAGCCATAGGTGCGACTGCGATTGCGGTCGAATAAAGATCAGGAAACTGAAAGACCGCGTTCAAGCTCATGCTTCCTCCTCCGCTCCAGCCCCAACTGCCAACTCGTTGCGGATCGACAAACGGCCAGCGATTCAGCAACACCCTCACGGCGGCTGCTTGCTCGCGCGGAGCCAGAATGCCGATCTGCCGATGAACGACTTTCCGCCATGCTCGACCTTTGGGGATGATCGTCCCCCTGTTGTCGACACTGGCTACCACAAAGCCTTGTTGCGCCAGCATCCAATGCCACAGCCCTTGAGTGCCGGGCCAAGCATCTCGGACCGTTTGGGCATGTGGCTCTCCATAGACATACATCAAGAGAGGCAACTTGGTGTCCGGTGCTATGTCAGAAGGTTTCAGGCTCCAACCGTCCAGCTCGACCCCATCACCGATATCGACCTGAAAGAATTCGATTTGTGGCTGTCGCAATCGCGATAACTTTTCTCGAAGTTGCTGATTGTCGACCAGCGTGCGAACCACGGCACCATCGCTGAGCCGGACCAGACGCACTACCGGAGGGGAAGTGAACGTCGAATGCGTGTGGACGCCCCACTTGGCATCGGGCGAAATCGCATACTGATGCCAACCAGCCGAGTTCGCGGGTGACACCAATTCCGTCTGGCTCCCGTCGAAACGGACTCGATAGACATGCCGCTGGGTCGCTGATGATAGAGAGGCGGCATAGTACAACCATCCTTGCTCCTTGTCGATGGCTTCGACATCGATGACGTCGAACGATCCCTGAGTGATTGGGACCAAGGGTGAGCCATCGATGAATGCTCGATAAGCATGTCGCCATCCGCTGCGCTCGCTGAGCCAAAGGAAGCTCCTCCCACCATCCAACCAACGAAACGGATTGTCGTTCTCGATCCAAGCATCATCCTGTTCGGTCAGAATGAGCCGAGCTGCACCGTTCTTAGGATCGACCCAAAAAACCTTGAGTTCGTTCTGCAGTCGATTGAACTGCTGCACTAGGATTCGCCCTCCTTCCGGAGTCCATTCGGCATGCGGCAGATAGTGTTCTCGGGGATCACCGGGTAGGTTGAGCCACACCACATCGCCACCGCTCGCACTGACCACGCCTAACCGGACTGCTGAATTCGTGGTACCAACTTTCGGGTACGCGAAGGTCGTGATGGCGGGAGTGTTTCCCGCAGCATTGTCGATCAAATGGAAATTCGAAACGCCGCTGGTATCGAATTGCCAAAATAAAATTCGCGCTCCGTCGGGGCTCCAGCGAAAACAGTCTCGCAAATCGAGCTCTTCTTCGTTCACCCAATCCCCGATGCCATTGATGATCGATGCCGAACTGTCTCGCGTCACGGCAACGATATTCGACGTCTGCAAATCCTGCACATAAATATTGTTCTCGCGGACATAGGCGACTCTGGCCCCGCCTGATGAAAACTTAGCAAACATGAGGGTCGAGGGTTTCGCATCTCCACCCAACTTGATCAACGATCCTGTTGTTCGATCCAGCACCCAGTAGTCGCCGCGCGTGTTTCGCCGCCACACCCGCTGACTGTTGGTAAATAGCAACAAACGCGATTCATCATGAGAGAATTCGAACGAGTCGATGCTCAATGGTTGATTGGAATTCGTAGGGACGAAGGCTGAGGCCGGAACGAAAATCTCTTTCTCGTTCGTTTCCGGATCGATCTTCATCAGATGGTTCCCCGGTCCGTCAGCGTTCGGCTCGAACCGGAAATAGTACGAGTGTCTTCGGCTCCATTTTATTTCCGGAACCGGCTCGGACTGGAACTCACCTGTTTTGAATAAACGGTCGAGCGACAACATCGAGTCATCTGCCACAGTGGCTTCGATTGGCGAGCCAGATTCTTGGCAGAGTGCGACGGGCCCAAGAATCATCAAGGCCGTGCCAACTGCGACGCTTCGCCAAATTCGCAGCAAGCGAGTGACTGCAACACCGTTCATCCAAGTCATTGAGACACCTCCAACACCTTTTGTCCGATCACCTCGGCACGAGGAGAGATTCCTAAGCCGGGCTCGTCGGATGCTCGCATCATGCCATCGATTCGCTTCGGAGCACCCGTCGCCGTGCTAACCGTGACGTAACTATTGAAATCTGTGCTCGTGAAACGGAATTCTTCGGGAGTGCTGTGAGCCAAGTGGGCGATGGCAGCCGTCGTGATATCACCTCCCCAACTGTCCTCGAGCGTCATGGCGATGCCCATCGCAACGCACAAATCTCTGATCATTTTTGTCTTTGTGAGGCCGCCGAGCTTGCTGATTTTCAGATTCACGACGTCCATGGCGAGGTCGGCTTTGGCCCGCAAAAGCATATCCAGCCCATCGACATTTTCATCGAGCACAAAGGGATGATCGGAGTGCCGACGAACGCTGAGGCATTCCTCGTAAGTCAAGCAAGGCTGCTCGATGTAGACATCGACATCCCGAACGGCCCGCACCACTCGCATCGCTTCATGCTGAGTCCAGCCTGTATTGGCATCCGCGACCAGTCGGTCCGACGGTTGAAGAATTTCGCGGACCAACCGAATCCGCTCAATGTCCTGATCCGGGTCACCACCGACTTTGAGCTGAAAGCGCGTGTAACCTTGAGCTCGGTACCCTGCCACGTTGCGCGCCATCTCGTCAGGCGCGACCTGCGAGATCGCGCGATACAATCGCACCTGTTCTCCGAATCGCCCCCCCATCAATTGACAGACCGGTAATCCTGCCGTTTTCCCCAGAATGTCCCAACAAGCGATATCGATTCCCGATTTGACGTAGGGGTGACCCTTGAGCGCGGCATCCATCCGGTGATTGAGCTTCGATAGTTCGCGCGGGTCGAATCCAATCATGTGTGGAGCCAATTCGCGAAGTCCGGCTCGCACCCCTTCTGCATAGGCTGGCAAATAAAATGGCCCCAGCGGGCAGACTTCGCCATAGCCGACAACTCCGCATGCGGTTTCCACGCCAACGATCGTGCTGTCGAACACGGAAACCGATTTACCCCCTGACCATTTATAGGAACCTTCCACCAACGGCAGTTCTACACGATGCGCGAAGATGCGAGCGATTTTCACAATCAATAAGCTCCTGAGGGGAATTGCTGGATGGGATTGAAGCATTCTCGATCAGACAAGAACGCAAAAGAGACAACAGTGTAGCAGCCGGACCCATTCTTAGGTATCTCGAACCCAACTAAGGAACTTCGCAGCATGGAACTTCTTGGTGGCCATTCCTCTCGTTTGGGAAAGCCCGACCTTGCACAGGTCGTCGTCGATTTCAGTTCGGGACGTTTCGTTTGCAACGGTTAAATCATGGGCTGACCGCGAACGCGATTGCGATCGATCGACAGCATCTCGCGAGTGCGCCCTCGGCTGGCTGTTCGTCGATTATTCCCCGTGAACGATCATCAATTGTTTCGTTAAGAATCGTTTCACGTGTCGATGGGGCAACTGAAAATGTGGGTCAAGTTGCAGATGGATGGAGTTGCGATGATAATCGAGATAGTTCTTGCTGGTGGAGCTGTCGGCTATTCATGGTTTATGAAACCTCCCTCTCGTTATTGGACCGTTTGCAAGACACGCAGAATGTTCGTGACTGGGAATTTTTCGTCGAGCTGTATCGTCCATTTATTCAGAACCATTTGATACGCTATTCCATCTCATCCGAGGATGCGGATGATCTGGGTCAAGAAACGCTGATGGCGACGTATCGATCGTTACCTGATTTTCAGCACAACGGTAATGCAGGCGCGTTCCGACGATGGTTATTGACCATCTGCCACCAGCGGGCTTTGAACTTTCTGCGGCAGAAAAGGCGCCTCCCGACTTGCACAACCGACTTGAATGATGAAGCTGCCCTGGACGTCTCCTTCTTGGATTCAAGTTTCGAAGAGGTTTGGAACCGGGAGCATGATCAGTATCTGGTGCAACGGATGTTGCAATTAGTCGAGCGGGAATTTACGAAGTCGACTTGGATTGCCTTCGAGCAGCAAGTCTTGCGCGGCCAGAACGCATTGGAAGCTGCGGAGTTGGCGGGCATTTCCGTCAATGCCGCATTGATCGCAAAATCGCGCGTCCTACGTCGGTTACGAGAGATTAGCACAGGCTTGATCGAAGAATGGCAATTGTAGGCCAACATCCGTCGCAATCGATGCTCGACCTGTATATGCAGGGGCGGGTCGATTCCTCGCATGAACAGGATGCCATTGAACAACATTTGAAATCTTGCGAGGAATGTCAGCGTGCCGCGATGGCGGCGATTCCCAGTCGCTTGGAAACGAAGCTGGCGGAGACTGCTTCGGTTGATAATGCACGACCGGAGCGGCTGAGCGAAGGATTCGATCTGCGTCAAGAGATCGGCCGAGGTGGTTCCGGCATTGTCTATCGTGCCTATCAAGCGTCGTTGGATCGGTGGGTAGCCGTCAAAGTCCTCCACGCTGGCACCGAGGTGGGAAGAGCCGGTATGGCGAGATTCCGCCGCGAAGCGCTGGCCCTGGCACATCTCGATCATCCCAATGTGCTGAAAATCTATGATTGCGGTGAGCAACGGGGTGTCCCTTATCTAGCAATGGAGTTGGTCGAAGGGAAAAATCTCAGCGAGCACCTGAGCGGTTGCGTCCTTTCCAGTCTCGAGTCGGCCCAATTGGTGTGCGTCTTAGCGGATGCCGTTGCTCACGCGCACAACCAAGGCATCCTCCATCGAGACATGAAGCCCCAGAACATTCTCTTGCAGAAAATAGAGGTCGCCGATCATCAACAATCGCAAAGCTTTCTGCTTCCGGGTGGGATTGCTAGAGAGTCGTTGCTGAAAGAGTATCAACCCAAGATCGCGGATTTTGGTTTAGCTTCGCTGCGAGACGGCTCTCAGTTTCATACCAAGACAGGCGAAATCATCGGCACTCCGGCTTATATGGCCCCGGAGATGTTTCAGACCCAGCGACAGCAACTGGGCCCCGCAGTCGATATCTATGGCCTGGGAATGATCTTATATGAATGTTTGACGGGTGCCCTCCCCTTCCCCGGAAGTTCGATCGCTGAGATCACAGCGGCTGTTCTGCACAGCGATCCGACACCGATCTCGGTCCTTCGGGCTCAAGTGCCAAAGGACCTTCAAATCATTTGCATGAAATGTCTGGAGAAGGACCCCAATCGGCGATTCCGTTCCGCTCGCGAATTGTCGGAGGAGCTTACGCGATTCATCAACGGAGAACCGATTCGATCTCGGTCTGCATCTCTGATCGAAAGACTTCGCCGATGGGTGCGAAGGAATCCTTGGAGGTCTGCTGCGCTAACGGGTTTTGCGCTCGGTTTCATCGCGATTCCAGTTGCGGTCGGCTACCACATCCATCGTTTGCGAATCGATAGGCAGGAAGCAATTCAAAATTATGAGTCGGCGCGAGAATCCCTTCTGCAAATGCTGGCGAGAGCCGCCGAACCGCGCGAGGTCATGATTCCCCAACTCACCGAGCTCAACCTGGAGCAGGCTCGCGATGCTCGCGTCTTTTTCTGGCAACTGTCTCGAGACGAAAGGAATCCAAGAGCTAAATTCGATTTAGCCCGCGTGGACCTGATCATTGGGTCGCTGAACATTTCTTTGGGACGCGTTGAAAAAGGCCGAGAGTATCTTCAGGAAGCCCGCTCGCTAGGAGAAGAACTGCTGAAATATCAACCGTTTGCCAAGGATGGTCGCGAAGTGATTGCCGAATCGTTTAACAAGGAAGCCGTATCCTGGATGGTGATCGATAACGACAAGTCCATTCAACTACAGCGAGAGGCAAAGTCCATCTATCAGATTCTCGCCGAAGAGCATCCGCGCGATCGGCTGCATCAAGAGCAACTAGCCTGGAGCATGCATAATTTAGGTTCCAGCCTTTTCCATCGAGGCAATTTCGATGAAGCATTTCAAGAGTTGTCCGACTCCGTTGTCATTCGAAATCGGTTGGACGATGGTACCAAGGAATCAGTCAGCATCGTACGAGGCGCTGCAGGCACGTATACGAATCTGGCGTTGATCCACGCCACGAGAGGAAACAATGAGCAGGCAGAACAGTGCTATCGCCAAGCCATCGATCGCTTGAATCGCGTCCGCGCGAACCTTCCCAATCCCGCCCATATTGCCATGGAGTGGTCCTCCACGCTGCTCAATCTCGCCACACTTCTTGGAAACACGGATCGAATCGACGAAGCCATCGAATTATGCTCCAAGCCCATCGATGAACTCAAGGAACGTATTGCTGCCGACCACAATCTGACAGGATACTCCGAGAATTTGTTCAAGTTGCTTGCAACTCGCGCGCAATTGTACGGCACCAAATCGATGTGGAAAGAAGCGAATGCAGATTGGCAAGAAGCTGCTCAGACGGACTGGGAGCAATCTTGGCGGGAATGGGCGAGCTTGCAATGCCGACTGACATGGGCCTATCTGGGAGACGTGACGAATGCCTGCCGAGGATTGGAGTCCCTAGATCTTGATGCTTTGCCATCCGATCAATTCTTGTTGGTTGCGGATATTTACGCAACGAGCGCCCATTCGCTGGAAGCGACATCCAATTCCAACCAGCACGTGGAATCGGATAAGGTGCTGGCGCTTCGAAGCCGGGCAGCGGAGTTGATGCAAACCTACAAACAGCGCGAGAACGTGAGCGATATCCACTCGCTTCCAATTAATCAGCCCGCATGGAGTTTCCTTCTTGGTACGCAAGACGGTAGGTAAGATGCGAATGCTTTAGGGTTGTCATCCAATCAAAATACCTTTATCCGCTTCGAGGGCACGGACAGATCAACCGAGGTAACCTTGAAAAAACGAGAGAAGTAAGGGGTGCCGAGTACTTGTTAGAAGTATGAGCCCCAACCTTCCTAGTTGTTATTGCTCTGCAGGACGCTCTTAGCGCGATTTGTGAAGCAACCAGCGCCATGCCCCCATGCCAAGGATCTCCTTCTAACACTCTTGTTCAAGTTCCAAGTTGCTTCCAATCGCTTCTCTCATCCAGCTTGATCATGTCAGACGCAGCAAGGTGGCATCGTTTCCGCTTCCCTGATTGTAACGGATGCGCCAGGTCGTTCCGCCGAGAGTCAAGATGGCGTTCTGCGGAAAGCCTGCGAAGTCGCCCGCGATCGCATTGGGCCCCTGATTTTCAATGATCGTCACCGAATTGCCGATCGCCGGAGGTGTGCCAGTAAAGGTCACCGTCAGATTACCCACAAGAGTCACATCGCCTAACGTCCGCAATTGTCCGATACTTGCGTTATTGAACTGGTAGGTAACTCGACTGCCAGCCACTTCCGTGTAGTTGCCGCTAACATCGAAAACACTGGTGGAGCTCAGTGTGATCTTTCCCGAATTCGAAAGGTTCGTGTTGTTGGCGAACGACGCACCATTCAACAGTTGAAAGTTTCCAACAATCGATGCCAGCCCGCCGATATTGGGAATCGAGCTGTTCGGTCCGCTGAGCTTGACGGTCGCGGCCAGTCCGATGGTATTGATGGCCGCATTGAAATTGAGCGAGGCCGAATTCGTAGAGGTACTGAACACCCCCCAGGTTCCGCTTGTTAGATTCTGTCCGACGAGCTCGGACTTCCCTCCGGTCAAATTGAGTGTTCCGATGCGAGATTCGATGTTCCCAGAATTGGTTACCAATAAAGCGATATTCGAGTTACCCGTCCCACCGTTTTTGCGGAAGGTGCCTCGATTATTCAATGTGCCAACACCGGTTAACGAGGCATCTTTGCGTAGATTGTAAGTCCCTGTCGTCTCGACGACGAGTGTCGAGGGTGCACTGAAATGGATGTTGCCCGTGGACTGATGTTCAAAAGTTCCGTGAACCACGACGAATCCCGTCCCCAACACAATGACGTTGGTGCTGCCGACGAAGTTGATCGTGCTATTGATGGCGATGGTCGAAGCATTGGTGTCCATGTTGCCGGCAAGCCATCGGAACTGTCCGGCTGGTAAGCTAAACTGCACGCCTCCGGCTGATGGGCTGGCGATCAGCGTGCCGCGGTTTAATTGTACCTGGCCCAGTCCACTTCCGGTGAAGGTTCCTTCATAGGTAATGTTCGCGGGGTCAGGACCGATCAGGTCAAGGATGGCTCCATCGGCGATACTAAAATTCCCTCCACGCACAGTCGAATTGTTCGCTCCAAGTTGAAGCACTCCCGTATCGACCTGAAGGTTCGCAGCTTTTTGGAGAGGCATTGTAATGCGAGAAGCACCGTTGCCTGCTGATTTACGAATGAGACCCAGATTATCGATGGTACCGGAACCGTTGAATCCCGCTGCCAAGCCGGAATCGTTTTCCATTTGATACGTTCTCCCCGATGGAATGCGAATCGTCGTAGCACCCGCTGATCCGTCGCCATCCACACGAACATTTCCCGCTCCTGTTTGTCGCGTCAAACCGTTCAGTACGAGCGTTCCGCCACCGAATGCGATGACCGTATCTGAGTTGTCGATCCGAAGGCTTCCAGTAAGCGTTGCCGTAGAACCGACGGGAACGCGGATCGCACCGCTAGACCAAATGAACTGGGTTGGAGCACCGATGCTCATGTTCAATCCACTTGAAGCAACTTCAAACAGTCCAAGAATGATCGCGATAGTTCCGCTGCCATTGGCGACCATATTCCCAGAAGCAACGAAACGACTCGATCCATGATCTCCCAAGAAAAGCGTCGCACCGGCGCCAGCCGTCAAAGTCCCACCGGTACTTTCCACATTGTGGAGACGTAGCGTACCGGTACTGGAGCGGATGGTCCCCGTGTTGGTGATGCGCGACTGAATCGTAAAGCTACCAGCACCAGCAGACTTGCTGATCGTTCCAGCGTTGGTAATGTTGCCGCCCGCTCCACTCGCAATGATTCTCCCTGTCGACATCAAGAGAAGGTTTCGAGTCGATGGTATATCCAAAATCGTTGCTACGGAATTGGTCGCCAAGTCACCGTTCAAGTGCAAATCCCCGGTTCCTCCATGCGTTAAATTTCCATTGACCCGAAACGTCCCACCGCCTCGAAGGACAGTTTCCGTTGCTCCATTGAATGCGATATTACCGTTCACGTTCTGGACGGCACCAATCGGAACAACAAGCGTTCCTGATGTCCAAAGGAACGTCACCGTTGCTGGAATAACCCAGGTACCACCAGTGCTGGCGGTAGAAAGGAACCCACTTCCCGTAATGACCATGCCATTGCCCGTGAAGTTGCTCGTTCCACCTAGCTCGTAAGCATTCCCACCGGTTAAGTCGATGGTTGTTCCCGTGGCCGTTTGGTAAGTGCCATTGGCGCCAACACCACCGAATAACGCCAAGTTCCCCGTCTCGACATTGAGCGTTCCCGTGTTGAG
Source organism: Pirellula sp. (assembly GCA_037440405.1). Classification (GTDB taxonomy): domain Bacteria; phylum Planctomycetota; class Planctomycetia; order Pirellulales; family Pirellulaceae; genus JANMGV01. Next base: position 14,460 of record JBBIUE010000034.1, read on the forward strand.
TAGCTGCACTCCGATCCTGGATGTGCCTGTGCCGAGAGTCTTTTTGATGAGACCGGCGTTGCTGATGGTGTTCGTGATTCCTCCAAGTATGGAGCTGTCGGTATTGATCTGAATGGTACCAGACGCGAGATTGTTGATCGTCGCGTTGGAATTCAGAAACAGATCAGAAGTCGCACCAAAGAAAATGGTGCCCGAATTGTTGATCGTGCGCTGGCTGAGATGGCCAGCGTTTCCCAGAATGTTTAACGTCGCGCCTGCATTGACGATGGTTTGACCTGTGCCGGCCATCACCACCGTATTATTGGAGTTCCAATTGAAAACGCCCGTGATTGTTAAATTACCGCTACCAGTCAGAGTACCATTCTGCAGAAGAAAGTTTGTCGGAGCATTCAGGTTCTTTTGAAGCTCCACCGTGGGAGCGCCAAAGGCATCACCAGCGGCAAGGTAGGTTCCACTTCCTGTCCAATTGGAACCAACCTTCATTTGATTCAATCCTCGCAGAAATCGGAATGTACCGCCGGGCTGCACGTTGATTACTCCCGAGATTTCCGAGCCGATGATATGAGATGTACCTCCATTGGTTCGAAAAGTTGCGCCAGATTCGACAATCAGACCGAAAATCGCAGTGTCTCCGAGAGAGTTCTGGACGGAAAACGTTCCACCGGTGACCTTAAGCGAGCCAACTCCGACAATGTTATTGACGGTACGTGAAACGCTGCTTGTAACTTGAACATCTCCAATGTTGGCGGTGTCGCCAGGCCCGGGCACTCCGGGATTATTGGTCAGCGTGTTCAGCCAGTTCGCCGCCACACCAAAATCGCCGTCACCCGCAGCCACCCAATTAAAGAAAGCCAAGAGATGGCGATTCTCCAGACCTTCCACGCACAGTCGTCGCGTTCGTCGCCGCTTGGAGACAGGTTTACTGAGACGGGATTTCGATGGCAAAAATTTGCGAAACATGGGATGCTCGAAGGTTAGGAGGGATCGGGTAGTTCGTCGTTCTCAGAGAATGCCAACCGTTCCAAGAGTTTGCGGGTCGAAACCCAGGTTCGGCTGGAACACCGAGTTCATCTCGTGCTTGTCGAACGGCAGATTGCGTCGAAAGCGACGGTCCACAATTGGTCATCGCAGCGCGTCAACGAGGCACCAAATTCCATCGCCACCAAGCCGAGTGCGATTCAATCATTCGCCCGACACCTTTGGGATTCTCAGTCGTTTCGGTTTAGCAATCTCGGTGCGAAAGTCGTGAAAGTACGAAAAGTCAAGCTCATGGACTCGTTCTGCGGTTCGCCGATGGATGGCAACCATCGTTTCCCCGCTAAATATAAAGTGCCGCTCGAGCGACGATCCTTTCACGAATTTTGGAAAATTCAGAAAAGAGACGAATTCGGTGAATGCAAATCATCCATCCGAGGGCACTCTCAAGAAGGCGTCTCGTCATGGACTCGCTCATACATGAGTCGGCTTATGACGAAACTGGGAAGGAGAACCGCGAGAATGAGGAAAATCGTCGAGAAAGGTGATTGCCGAGTGTACCATTGCATGGCTTGCCACATGGCATGACTCTCCCAGTATCCTTTCGCCAGGTCATCATTCGCGTGTTCAGCGATTGCGGCCCCGCCCATCGCGATGTGCTTGGCGATGCCGGCACCGCCGCAAGCGGCATGGTAGGCGAAGGCACCTCCGCCACACGCGTCATGAATGCCAACAGCCAAGCCGCCTGCAGCATTCCAGCCCATGCCCAGTCCGCCGATTCCCAAGAAGCCAAGCCCTAAACCACCGAGAGCGAAGACTCCAATCGCGACTCCGCCGAAACTGGCCAATCCAAAAGCTAATCCGCCGATAGCAATGCCCCCCCGAGCGATTCCGCCAATCGCAATCAAACCGGTTGCGCGATCGCCGATAGCAATCCATCCTTTGGCTTCTCCAGCTTCCGAAAATGCTCCCTCGCCCATCTGTGGTGAGCTGACTTGAATGTCAACCAAAGGCAAACCCAACAGATGCAGCCGACTTCGATAGCGCCGACCACGATACTTTGGATGCGATCCGGTCCAGCCCTTCTGTTCCGCATACGATCGGAGGAAGGCGGAGTTCGGATCGGATTCAGGCGACACTGCTTTGCGGATGCGGGTGATCTGTCGAGCGGATTGAATACCTTCCAAAACGGAGTAGATGGCGAAGCAAACCATCCATGCAACCACAAAAGTCACCATCGGCAATGCGCCAAAGTTCGACTGCAAGATGAGAATGCCTGCCAGCAGGATTACGGTCGAGACGATGCTGACGACGAGCATTCGTTTGGCTGTTTTCTGAATCGCCAATCGCTCGGTATTGGTGGGGGCAAACTGTGAAGGCAGCCAAGCTCCCAAATAACCGCCGAAGATGCCAAAAGCCGCTCCGCCCAAACCAGCGAGCGTCCCTGCCGGTAGAGCCATCCCTGCCTTGGCCGTGGTCGCTGAAGCGGTGGCGATGGCACCGGTCCCCACTTCAGTTGCCGCCGTCGCGGCCTTGGCCGCGACACCAGCCAGCAACGCTGAAAGGATGCGACTTGTCAATTTCGGAGTTGGACGGGTCGATCGCAGAGCACGCTCGATGATCTCCAGTACCTGTGCTCGCAACATTTCACGACCGCGCGCAAGGCGTTGCTTCACCGCCGATTCGCTCAAATCTAAACTCGCCGCCACGCCTTCGATCGATTGCTCTTCTCGGTAGAAAAGGATCAGTGGCTCGCGATAGTGCTCCGGCAATTCATTCAATGCTTGCCGAAGCAAGTCCGCTTCTTCATCACGAATCAAACGGTCGCTTGCAGATTCCTCCGAACCACGAACTTCACCGTCGATCACGGGTGCTACCTTTGCTCGTTTGCGCCGAATGAAATCGAGGGCTTGATTGCGGGCGATTCCGCACAACCAGGATTTCAGCTTGCTGGAGTCGATCGCATCCATCCGCTGCCGCCAAGCAGCCAAAAACGTCTCTTGCGCGATGTCTTCGCTGGTCGTGAAGTCTCCGCAAACACCATACGCGATGGCTGAAACCGCTGATTGATGCCGGCTGACAAGGGCTTCGAAGGCGTGGATGTTGCCAGCTTGAACCATCTGCCAAAGTTGATCGTCGGGAAGTTCTGTATACGAATGCATCGTTTCTCCAGCCTTTTGTGATTTCGAAAGAAAGCTCGGGACTGCTGCGAGCCGGTCCGACTCTACCAGCACGGTTGCGTCTGCATTACAGTAGGGCTTGGAAGAACTTCGGTTACATAAAATGGAAACAAATATGTGCGGACGATTTACGCTGAAAACGCCAGCCCATCGATGGGTGCAAGAGCTCTTTCCCGAATACGAAGTCCTCGGAGTGACGGAAACGCGACCACGATACAACGTCGCCCCGACGCAGCATATTTTAACCATCACCCCAGCCGAAGAAGTAGGAAGACTGCGAGTCGTCCCGATGCGATGGGGATTGATTCCATCATGGTCGGAGGACATGTCCATCGGTGCTCGGATGATCAACGCCCGAAGTGAGACCGTTCATGAAAAGCCCTCATTCAAAAAATCCTTCGCCGCTCGGCGATGCATCATTCCGACCGACGGATACTACGAGTGGCTCCGCGAGGGGAATTCGAAACGACCTTTTTGGATTCATCGTCCAGACGAGGGCGTCATTGCCATGGCAGGATTGTGGGAAGCCAATCGGCGCATACAACCAGAGGAGCCACTACTCAGTGCGACCATCATAACCACGTCGGCGAACAAGGTGACTTCAGCAGTCCATGATCGCATGCCGGTCGTCTTGCTCGGCAATGAACTAAAGCGATGGCTCGACCCGAATCTGGAGGATGTTGTCTTACTTCGGACCATGCTCAAGCCGGCTCCGGATGATCTCCTCATCACGACCGAAGTCACTTCGCACGTCAATAACGCTCGCAACGACGATCCGAGATGTCTGGATCAAGTCGCCTCTTGAACGTTGTGCCCGCTTGCACCGCGCGATCACAAAACGTGATACCCACGATCGATGCCAAAACGCGGGCAGATGCGGCTTGGCTGGTGAAGGTGCTTTACTCGTTGATTCGCGTGCTGAAGGGCATTTGGAGGGATTACCCAAGTCCTCACATGAACGGAAGACAACGATCGAGCAATCACAGCCTGTTCCAACAGCGACGAAACAACGTCACTTCCCCCAGTTGCGTCTCGGGCTGGTATCTGTTCACTTGCCGCTTACCTGATTGAGCACTTGCATAAGCGCTCCGATCTCCTCGTGAAAGGCATCTAGTTCACGCAAGCCACGAGCCGAATAAAGACTTCGATGACGTTCGTATGCCTCCAGAGCTCGATTGAAATATTCATTGGCCAAGAGAGGTAGACCTTGTTTGGCGTAACAACCTGCCAAAAGAAACAGATCGTATACGGAACTTTCGTCTCTCGAATCGCTTAGACTCCGATTCAATGCATCAATCGCATCGTCCAATTTCTCCAGGCGAAAATAGGCGGTTCCGAGTGTGTTCCAAGATTGGGGAGAATCCCGAAGTTCGACTGCACGCCGAGCCAACAAGACACTCCGTTGCGCATCTTGGTACTCGCGTGGTGCCGTAATGAGCATCCATGCCAGGTCGTTAAGGAGGACAGGAGAGTCGGGGAGAGCTACTAGCGCTTGATCCATTCTTCGTAGCGCTTCCTGCCATTGCATGGAATCGAGAAGAGGCCGAGTTTCTTGATACAGAAAGTTGGAAACGAGTTGTTCATAGAGTTCATTGGATTCGATGGTAAGCCGATCCAGGATGGATGCTTCGACTGGCGGTTCGTTCGCTTCTGGATCGTTCGTGTGCAACTGAGCCAATTCGATTGACAGTTTTTCCAGCTCGCTTCTCAAGACGCGCAAATCCCATTTCTTGATCGAACTAGTCCGCCCGACCGTCGTTCCCAGCAGCACGGAGTTGTCAGGACCAACAATGACGCGACGGTACTGATCGCTGTTGGGATCGGAGAGAACCGCCAAGAGTTTCCCAGATTTCAAGTCCAAGATTTTGAGAATGCCTGGACCACTGGAATGGACACACCATTTCGAGTCCGATGAGAATGCGAATGCAAATCCCGTGCTCGATTTGTCGGGCGAGTTCAATTGAAGATGCCTGGTCCAATCATCGGTCTTCCAGACAGAACCGCCTTGAGTCGAGGTGAAAAGCCATTGACCGTCGGGACTGAACTGGGACTCACAAAAAACACCGGCATCCAATGTCTTGATGAGCTGCTTGGTCGCAATATCCCAGACTTTGGCACCTTCGGGTTCATTCCAGGAACTGGTAACTACCCAGCGAGAATCCGAGCGAAATGATCCTTGGCGAACATCCAGTTGCTTCCCAAGATTGTAGGAGTGGGAAGGATCAGCAAAACTTTGGAGCCGCACCAAATTGCCGCTAGAGACAAGTCCCCATTGACCGTCGGGACTGACGCTGATCGCATTCCAGCCGTAATCGGATGGAATCAATTGAGGAGCCCGTAAGGTGTTTCCAACGAGCTTCCACCTCAGCCAATCTCCTCCATGGTTGAGCCAAAACTGATTGCCCAGGTCGAAGGTGAATTCGCCCGAACCCGGAGAGCCGATGGGAAGAATGGCGACGGGCGGCCCCTGAAGATCAAGAATCTCAACGCCCGATGAAGTATTCACCACAAGCCAACGTTCATCTGGAGAGATACCAAGACACGTTTTTGGAATTTCCGGTCCACAATTGCTTTGCCATGTTCGCGTGAAGCCGGAGGCTTCAAATTCGAAAGTATCTTTGGAGTTTTCATTGGGGTAGGAGAGCAGAAGCGTCTTGCCATCCGTTTTTGATATCCCGAATTGCTCGCCACTGTGATTCGGAAGCTCGGTGACGGCCCGCTGGGTCTCGACATCGAACAGAATGCGAGAGCCACCCCAGACGCTGCAGGCGAAGAGGAATTGGCCGGTCGGGTCATACATCAAATTGAAGTAGGATCCATGGACGGGGAACTGGCGAACATTTTGGCGCGTCTCGATATCCCACATGAAGACCATATCGTTGGAGTAGGTCGCCGCCGCTAGATAGCGATGGCTTGGATGCCACGCTAGGGATGGACCAATCAACTGACCGTCAGGACTTGGAAGTTCGCATCGAGTATTGAGTGTCTCCAAATCGACGATGCGAATCAATTGGTGGTCGGCGATTGCAACGAATCTTGAATCATTGGAAATGGCCAGCGGAACGACAGGCATGGGAATGTTCGGCAATCGCTCTGTTCGCTGTTGATCGCAGTTAAAGAGTAGAAAACCTTGGACGTCAAAACCCAACAGCAATGAACTCGACGGCGCAAAGGTCCATAGTCCATGAGAGTGATCTGTAACGATAAAACGCTGACTCAGATCATCGACGGCAATCAATTCACATTGTTCTCCCCAAATCGCGAGCCACTTCCCATCGGGGCTCAAGCACAGATCGCGCGTGTCGTTGGCAGGAAACTCCGCAATTTTCTTTCTTCCAAAATCCTCGGTGATCGAAATGGTTCCGCCGAAAGATAGCTGTGCGAATCGATCGAAAAACTGGTCGCAAGAATAGGCAGAATAGCTCCAGGGCTCGCCATGCCACGATTCTCGGAATCGCACATCGGGTAAGGAGAGAGCCGCAATGGCCGCGTCGCGAAGTTGGGCTTTGCGATGCTCCGTTGCTTCGACGCGCGTGAACATGTTCTGAGCCTGCCGGACTTTTGTCAACGACTCGAATCGCTGCCCCATCCGTCGCGACGTTTGAAGTGCGCGAGCTTCTGAAAGTGTTGCGTCCCACAGATGCTCCAGAGATTGAGTGTGCGAGATGGCCTCGTTCTGTTTGGCAAGTTCCGTCTTCTCCAACATGTCCACCAGGGATGATCGGCTCCAAAGAAGTACCATCAGCGTCGCAAGCAAGGATAGAAAGACGACGCCAGCAGCCGCAGTGATGACTCGATTCCGGCGACACCATCGCACGGATCGATGCCAGATGGTGGTTGGGCGAGCGGAAATCGGGCGATCTTGGAGATATCTTTCGAGATCGTCTGCAAGCAACTTCATGGAGGCATAGCGCCGGAGTAGTTCCTTATTCATGCATTTTTCGCAAATCGTCCGCAGATCTCGGGGAATGGTACCAGGTAGTCGGGCAGGCGGATGATGGATGACATGTTGCATCGTCTCCCAAGCACTCGTGTCTTCGAATGGAGGCGAACCACTGAGAAGCTGATACATGATGGCACCCAGAGAATAGATGTCTGTCCAAGGACCGACAACTGCTCCACTCGCTTGTTCGGGTGCCATGAAACTCGGTGTTCCCAGCAAATCACCAGCGATGGTTAAGGTGGGACCTTGCTTCCTATCTTCATTGAGAAACTTGGCCAGACCGAAGTCGGCGATTTTCGGAGTGATGGATTTGGTGGAATCGCAGTGATGAAGGACAGCGGAGTTGACCCCGCATGATGTCGAAATCCGAGTCGTCAGGCTCAACAAGATATTGCCGGGCTTCAGGTCGCGGTGAATGATCCCTCGAGCGTGTGCCTCATCGAGCGCTAACGCTAAGGTTTGAATAAGAACCGCCGATTCTCGCGGTGAGAATGTCGCTTCTTTCAAATACTGCTCAAGCGATCCGCCATCGACGTACTCCATGACCAGATAGGGTTGGCCTTGCGATTCGCCCACTTCGTAGATTTGCACGATATTGGAATGGTGAAGGGTCGCGGTGGCTCGCGCTTCGGTTTGAAAACGAGCCAGTTGAGTCTTCGTCGCAAAGTGACCAGACAGCAATAATTTGATCGCGACCTGCCTCCGCAAGGCAACTTGGTTTGCCAAGTAGACGATTCCCATGCCGCCGCGCCCAATCGGCTTGATCAATTGAAATCCAGGTAAGCGGAAACCGTGAGGACTCTGATCATTCGCTGAAGCAACATCGTCCAGAAGTTCGGGCTGAGAAGCATCGGTCGCGGGAGTCTGCCTAGCCGAGGCATGATCACCTGAAATCTCGATCCTTGACTCGGCCCCCGAACTGAGGGCAACATGGAACTGAATCTGCTTCCTCAGCTCCTCGGAGTATTGTGGAAATTCGTCGAAGAGCCGCCGCGCAGCATCCAGATTTCCCGCTTTTTCTTCATCGAGATACTCCGCAAACAACAGATCAATCGCCAAGTCCCGGTCGAGTTTACCACCGTAGCCTCGGATGATCTCGGCTGCAGAAACGGATTCTCCTCGATTCCTTCTCTGCTTGAACTCGATGAGAACGGATATCGATTGGCCAGAATTATTGTTCGGTGCGTTCGTCTCGTCCATGGTTTCTTCAGATGATCACGGTCGCCTCACCTCTCCGAATGGAACGTCAGAACCGCTGGATAGTCCGATTGAATGAGGCGCAGCCTTGCTTTCGTGAAATTTTGGACTCGTTCACTCAGCATGGCGGAACGTTTGCTCAAAAGCAACGACTCTACGTTCGGGATGATCTAAATTCGAGAAATTCGCTTCGATAAGAATCGTATGGTTGAACTCGCAATCACCCACCGCGATTGGAGTCAGCATCATCGTTCGACCACATTGAGGAACGCGAATGCCATCGGGCCGAGTTCGTTGTCAGTTGACTTTGTTATTCGTTCATGTGCGTGGTCGTTTCAACTTCGGCCGACAAGGTGCTCGAATTCGATCGTTCTGCAGGATGTTGCTCTCGCGCTTCTCGTGGACGAGGAAATGACACCGAGCGACAAAAGTCAACTTGCCTTTGGCAAGGGCTCGGAGCCGTCATGGATGGCATGAGCAAGAGCCTGGGATCGTCCCTGGCTTACGTGCGGGTTACTTTTGTCGCTCGTTTCTGAAATGCCCCCAAAAATCGACGATCGGAGCGGAATTGGACGTCACCCCCGGTGCGGTTGCTGTTTGCATTCAGGCAAATCAAATGACTTTCCCGCAAGACACATCAGCCATATCCCAATTGCTGCGGCCACTTGATGCTATTGAGTGAACTTGTTGACGTCTCGATTGTCATTCATCGCCGATGCCGAGCTCCTGGGTAACACGGTCAAAAGCACGGACTAACTTCATTCGGCACGCAGAAGGCGAGCTTTGCATTAGCTCGGCGATTTCTTCCCACGATTTCCCTTGGTGTCGATACTCAGCCAATTGGCTTTCTTCTTCGGTCAATCTTCGTTTCGCTTCTTGGATCAGGTCCACCAATTCAACAACTCGGCTGGGCGTGTCGGTAACATCTGGCACTTGTTCGAACATCGGGGGCGAATACTCATCGCGTTGTCCGTCTCGTTTTTCGCTTAGGAGTCTACGAGCACCAGAAGCGATCTTGTTTTTCGCCATCGTTACCAGCAGTCGAACAAGATCTCGAGGATCGCGTAGTTCAAACTCTCCTTGTTGCGCCCTGAGAAAGAAGCTTGCCATCACCGCTTGCGAAAAGTCAATCGAGTCATAGACTCGGTTCACGCGAGAATCGATCATCTTCATTCGAACTTCGCGTCGGATGAGCGGTTCGTACTCTCGAACGAGTTGTTCAGCGGCGGAAGTGTCGCCGGCGCGAATGCGCGATATGAATTCTGCGAAGTTCTGCGATTCGCTCATGGCGGTTTCAAATCCGAAAACAAGGAAGTCGAATAACCGAAGGAATCAGAATCCGCGACCAGCACTTCCTGGTTCGATTGCCCAAACCGAATGCCATGATAGCGGAATTCCATCAGGAAACACCATTCCGAATCACCAAAGGTGCGCGCTTTTCGTTGTTTCGAACAATGTTCAGCGGAACTTTCAACTCAATGGTGCCTGAACACGTTTTTGGCGTTGTGAACGGAAGAGTTGTACGGTTTCCGATGGCAAGCTTTCGGGGGACATCAAGCTCGATCATGATGGTGGTTCAATCTGAAGCGAGAGCTCTAGCGAGGCAAGATTCTTGGGCAGCTTTGTGATGATTGATAACCCAGCTGCCGACTACTGATTCCTCCAGTCATTTGCCAATTGCGACTCGCTCTTTCCGGTAAGCGTTTCCCAAACGGAGGAGTTGTACCTACCTTCTCTTGCGGCGGCATTGAGCTCCTTGATCAAGGTCCCTTGCGGATCGTGATTGCGTACCACCCAGTCGATGAAGTTCGCGGAGACGCGATAGCTGGAATCGTGCCGAGCCTTGGCAAGCGATTCGGGACTCAGCTTTGCGCCACCCGTCTGCGGTTCGTAGAGAAACCATCGAATGTAGTCTGGAATTCCTTCCACAATCCATCCGGGCACTTGAGTGCGCCGTTGATTGCGTCCCCGCTGACTTGAATAGCTTTGCACAACATGAACCATTTCATGAACAACGGCCCCAGCCGCTTCGCGATGTTTTTCGCGCAGGAACCAATTCGCATTCATCGAAATCACCGCTCCCTGCGCGTAAGCCGGAACGCCACGCATCACCGAATCGGGTAGATATCGAAAGTGAACCGTGGCGGGTTCAACAAAGCCTTCGCTGGGCAGCAATGCGACGATCCGTGGATACCATTCGAGAATGACAGGTTTCAAAACCTGTTCCGACCATTCTGCAAGTTCGGGAGCGGCAGTGACATCGATTGTGTAATGGTAATGGTACTGCCGATTGGCTGATGCGAATTCCAGAATCTGAACTTCGGGTAGAGCGATTCGACGAACGGGTGCCGAGCCCCTGTCGAGCACATCGATTTCACTAAAAAAGGTATGGCCGAACGGATCGTCGCTTTCCGTGGGACGGACTTCAAAGAGTAGATAGCGATAGCTGCCAAGGCTGCCCGAAGTATCGCTGATCAACGATGCATGTTGACCACCTGAATTTCTCTCGGATCGAGAGTCGACCTGCGCGATCATCGTCCATCCGGATTGTATCGGCGAGTCTCCCTTGGCGAGCTCATTCCAAACGAAATTTGGATTCGAGTCATCTGCGCCATACAGCGTGAACACTTGGGCGGCGCGAGTGCTGGAATGCCATGAATAAGTAGCAACCTCAACGATTGGAATCGTCCTGCCTAGATCAACCGCCAGGCAGCCGTCCTGGGAACCTGCCGCAAAGAAGAAGTTGTCTTGAGGTTGATCATCACTACTGGGAATTTTGCCATCCGACAAGACTGCCGAGGAAGCTGAGTTCGCGTCAGCCTTTCCTCGCACGATTCGCCAAGTCGCGTTGGCTGCGGCATCATCGATTGCTGGAAGCGGTATGGACTCGAATTGGAACCATGCTGAGTTCCGGTTTCGCTCCGTTTTCACGGACACTTGCGCATAAGACCGTCCGGATTGGAAAAGGAAGATGGGCATCAAGAAGATGAGGAATGTTCTCATAGTCTTCGATTACTCGAACCGATGGGAGTAGAAGTTGGGGTAGTAGCACTCGCCAAAAGATTGTTAGACTACTCCCATCTTATGCCGGAATCATCAGCATCGCTGATGCTGCGGGCTTTGATGCGCGGTTTTGGGAATAGTCCGGTTTTGGGTCAAGCAGAAAGTATACGCCGGTTCGCACTTGGAGGACAGGTTGAAGGACATTTCAGTCATTTTAGCTGCGGCGGGCAAGAGCACTCGCTTTGGCGACGTCTTTCAAAAGAAAGTGTACGCGATCCTCAACAATCGCGCGGTCTGGCTGCACGCTGCCGATGCCTTTTTGGAGCATCCGAGAGTCGGGCAATTGATCCTCGTGATCGATGCGGAGGATCGCGAGTATTTTGATGAAAAATTCGCAGGCGTGGCCGCGATGATGGGCATCGAGGTTGTCCATGGTGGAGCCGAGCGATGGCAAAGCGTTCAGCGTGGCATGGAGCGAGTCCGTTCCGATTGTTCATGGATTGCCATCCATGATGCCGCTCGGCCCTGCGTTACCAGAGCCTGGCTGGATGAAGTCTTCGAGAAAGCCCTTCAAACCGGTGCCGCGATCTTGGGGAGCCCGATTTACGGCACCATCAAGCGAGTCCAAGCCAATCATACTATTTCGGAAACCGTACCGCGTGAGGGCCTTTGGCAAGCGCACACCCCCCAAGTTTTCCGGCGCGATCTGATCCAGCGAGCCTATGCCGAGAAGAAAGTGGCTCGGCCCACCGATGATGCCGAACTCGTCGAAGCCCTAGGTATCCCTGTCGCAGTCGTCGAATGTTCGGCACTCAATATCAAGATCACCAGCCGTGCTGATCTGAAGCTGGCCGAGCTGGCCTTAAAATCGTTACCGAAAAGTAAGCCGTTTCCTTTTGGATGATGTATCGCATGTCTTGCTCCATTCTGGATGAGCTTCATTGGCGCGGTTTGATTCATCAATCGACCGACGCTGAAGGGTTAGCAAAGCTTTTGGAAACACCGCAGGCAATTTACGCGGGGTTCGATCCGACCAATGAAAGTCTACACGTGGGATCGCTGCTGCCCCTGACGATACTGCGGCGATTTCAGCAGTTTGGTCATCGCCCGATTGCGTTGGTGGGAGGCGCGACGGGCATGGTCGGCGACCCCAGCGGCAAGAGTGAAGAACGGAATCTATTGGACCCCGAACAGCTCGCCAAGAATGTCGCTGGCATTCGCAGTCAGATCGCTCGATTTCTCGAATTCGACGGGCCCAACGCGGCTCAATTGGTCAATAATTTCGACTGGATGCAAGGCTTCTCCTATCTTGATTTTCTGCGCGAGGTGGGAAAGAACTTCCCGGTCAACGTCATGCTCTCGAAGGATTCGGTCAAGAGCCGCTTGGAATCGACGGCGGGCCTGAGCTACACCGAGTTCAGCTACATGTTGCTCCAAGCTTACGACTTCACCTTTCTCGCGAAACACCACTGCTGCCTGATCCAACTAGGCGGAAGTGACCAATGGGGCAACATCACCTCTGGAATCGATCTGGCTCGACGCATGCATGGCATGACATTGTACGGACTAACCTGCCCTCTCTTGCTGACCAGCGACGGCAAAAAAATGGGCAAGACGGAGAAAGGTGCAATCTGGCTGTCTGCAGATCGAACCAGTCCCTATGCCTTCTATCAGTATTTCATCAATGTTGCCGATGCGGATGTCATCATGACGCTGCGATTCCTTTCGGACGTTTCCAAGGAAGAAATCGAAGAGCTGGAGCACGCCACTCGCTCCTCGCCTGAAAAAAGAGAGGCTCAACGAAGACTTGCAGAATCGCTGACGCGGCTCGTCCACGGAGAGGAAGGGCTGCGAGCCGCACAGAAAGCCACCGAAACGCTCTTCGGGGCCGAGATCGATCATTGGACCGACCGAGAATTGCTCGACATTTTTGCTGATGTCCCCAGCCAACAATTGCCAATGTCCGCGCTTGAAGGCGATGGTCACAGCGTCATCGATGCGCTCTGCGCGGCCAAGCTAGCAAACTCGAAAGGCGAGGCGAGACGGACCATTGAACAAGGGGGGGCTTACGTCAACAATCGCCGAATCGAGTCCATCGATCGCAAGCTCAATCGAGGCGATTTGGCCAGTGAAACGGTTATCGTGCTTCGGACGGGCAAGAGAAAATTCGCCTTGCTTCGTTACACGCTCTAGGCCATAGTACGCAATCGCAAAAGTCCAATTCCCCCACGTGCCGTATGTTGCTTGACGCGAATGGCCGGGATAGTGACGACCATTTTCGGATTCACGGATGATGCAACAGCCAGAGAAACACATTTTGATTTGTCGGTTAAGCGCCATCGGCGATTGTGTTGAAACATTGCCCCTGGCGATGGCTATCAAAAGCATTTTCCCTAGCTCGAAGCTGACTTGGGTGGTCGATTGCGCAGCGGACCAACTTCTCAAAGAACACGTTGCGATCGACGAGGTCATTCGTTGTCGCAAAGGCTTTTTGACCCGATACCGTGATCTCTTGGAGCTCCGAAAGCGACTGCGTTCAAAGCCTTTCGATATAGCTTTCGATCCGCAGGGGTTATTGAAGAGTGCGATCGTCGGATTCCTCTCCGGAGCCCCTGTCCGCATCGGATTTGATTCCAGCCAAGCGCGTGAGCGAGCCTGGTGGCTCCTCACGGATCGCGTTCGAGCTACCAAGGATCATTTGGTCGATCGACATTTGCAACTGCTGGAGCCATTGGGTGTAGAGCAGCAGAAGGTTGAGTTTGGAATGAAAGTCACCGACGAGAGCCGTGAATGGTGCGATGCCGTTTTGAGCCGCCACGGGCTCCAACGAGACGGTTTCGCCGTCATCAATCCAGGGGCTGGTTGGGAAAGTCGTCGATGGCCCCCGGATCGCTTCGGCAAGGTCGCTCAAGCTCTTTGGGAGCAGCACGGATTGAAGTCGATCATCGTTTGGTCTGGCGATGAGGAGCGCGGCATGGCCGATGCCATCGCCCGCGAAAGTGCCAATTCGATCATCGCTCCGCCGACGAACTTGCTGCAATTGTCGGCGTTCCTCGATTCAGCTCGGTTTTTGCTCTCTGCGGATACGGGACCGATGCACATGGCAGTTGCACTTGGAGTTCCGTGCGTTGCCCTCTTTGCCGTGACGAGACCCGAGCATTGCGGCCCCTACGGCACGATTCACGAAGTGGTTGTGGCACCACGCAGAACGAACGACCAGGTCAACCGAAAGCAGGACGGCAACGAGTTGATGCAACGGATATCTGTGGCGGAGGTTCTTGCTTCCTGTGAGAGCCTGTTGAAGCGTCTGAACCGATCGCCCCGTCATCGTTCGATCAGCAGTCATGCTGCCTAACCCGCTCGCCCCTTCGAGAACACCATGGACTTTTCGTCCTATACTTCGGTTGCTGGTGGTTGGTGTATAATCATCAGTCCAAAACCGAGGGATTGAAGAATGCCTCATACCGATCTCGAAACCTTCCATTGGACAACCTGACTTTTCGTTTCGAATTTGCACGTTTCTGGTAACCCGCAGCGTAAGCAAGAAGACATGCATCCTAAGTCGTTTTCTACTCATTGTGCTGGTTATGAAAAGCTACGCACTTTGCGGCCGCAAAACGCTTTGGCGAGACGATTATCTTCGGAAGGGTTTTGGGAACGGCATCGATCTCTTGTGCTCGGCAAATTGAGAACACCGTGACCCGCAGGATTCGGCCTTTCAAGAACAGCGACATTCCCGCCATTGCACAGATTTGGCGAGATCATCACGAGGCAGTCGGCATGGACGCGAGTTTTCCCGCATCTGCCTGGGAGCAAGTCGCCTTCGGAAAATTGGCCTTCGATCCTTCGTTGTTCCTCATCTATGAAGGAGAATTCGGCCCCCTTGGATTCGTTCACGCGACAACCTCGAACTCGATGGAAGCATCAAACGATGGCACTTCTATAGGACTGATCAATGCGATTTGCGTTCGCAGTCATCCTCACCAGGCAGAGATTGCCTCAGGTTTGCTTGAGGAGGTCCAGCGTTATCTCGATCGCCTGGAATGCCGGACGACATTTGCGCTTGGCTCGCCGCGACTGTACGCCTTCTACCTGGGAATCGGTGAGGGCTGCGGACTATTAGGAGTTCCCGAAAACGATCATCGTACACGCGAATGGCTCACCAACGCTGGTTACCAAGAAACGTCTCGCATCGATGCTTGGGAGCTTGATTTGCAGAAATTCCGAGTACCGATGGACCGGAATCAAATCGCCATCCGACGAACCGCTCGCGTCGAATCGCTAAGTGAAGGGAATGGCGGGCTCAGCTACGCGCAATCCGTCCTTTTTGGACATGCGGAATTGTATCACTTTAAGCTCCATCATCGAGATTTATCTCATCTCGATTTGCGCGCTCACTTTTGGCGTCCGGAGATTCCATCCTCACCGAACGATGTTGCTCGAAACCGATTTCACTTGATGTTTGAAGCCGCCAATCATACAGAAGTGGCAGATCATTACCTATTCCTCCTTGCCGAAGCCTTCCGTCAACTCCAGCAACTCAGAGGCATGTCGGTTCGCTGTACGCTTGAACGCGGCGTTAGCCCGGTGAACCATTCTTTGCTGCAGCGATTGGGTTTTGCCCAGCGATTAGCAGGTAGCTTGTATGCACGCCAACGTTAGGGACAACTCGCAGACGCGGTTTATCAAAAACTCGTTTGTCGGTTTTCGCAGGGTGCAACGCATGCTACGATCCTGCAACTTGATGGAACGATCTGTATCCTCAAACCAATTCCAGCAACATCCAAACTCAACGTCCGCGATAACCGAGTGCGAGTGGATGACTCCAGCAATCAGGAAGCTGTTGTTCAAGTACTTCGGTTGATCGCGTTGTTCGTCAGGATTTTGGGGTTCATGGTCGGTGGTTTATTCCTGCATCTCCTGGAGTTCATCCATGAGCATTCATGGAGAGACCATTGAAGCGGAAATGGCGAAGTGGATGCAGAAAGAAGCGATTGGTATTAGGCCCAAGGAGATTGCACGAATTGATAATCGGTGCACTGCAACGGAAAAGCGAGCTTCACCCATCGCCTTGGCGGATTCCAGCTCCGAATCTGACGGCATGTTTCGATTGCAAGTCTTTCAACCGTCATGATCGCTACGATCCAATCGGTATCAATCCGAACGGCTATTGAGGAATCGCTGATAGCCCCTTGCAACTATGACCTAGACTTGAACTCAAGATGCTGAATGTTCAAAAAAGCTTGACGCAGCACGCTTCTAGACTGCTATGAATAGGGACTTCCATGCGGACACAGTTACTTATTGTCACGGTCATAATGTTGGCCAATTTCATGGCCACGCCCGCTCGTTCGCAGACCCCGAAGAATCGATCGGCATGGGATCGAGCGATGGTCGAGGGGGTTCTGCTTCCTTATCGGGATATCTCCGTCGCTTCGAGCGAAGCGGGCATCATTCGCGAGGTCTATGTGAAGCCTGGCGATCGCGTGGCTGCAGGGCAGCCCATCGCGCAACTCGACAGCACGTATTTGCTCGGATTGATTCGCAAGGCTGAGGCAGAAGCCAATGCTAAAGGGAAACTGGAGCAAGCCAAAGCTGAACTTGCATTTAGCGAATCGAAAGTCGAAAAATTGCTGGCCATGAGTCGCGATAGCTTAGCCAGTCGAAATGAGCTTGAACGCGCTCAGTTCGATGTACGTCAACTTCGCGGAAAGTATCTGGATGTGGAGGAAAGCCTCCAAATTGCACAGCTGGAAGTGGAGCGATTGAAGCTGCAACTGATGGACCGGACGATTGTCGCACCGATCGACGGAGTAGTAACTGAAATCAATAAGCAAGTGGGAGAATTCGTGGCAGCGAACTCACCCAATGTCGCGAGAATGTACGACCTCTCGCGGCTGAAGGCATCGTTCTCGATCAACAAACACGATCTTCGCAAGATCAAGGAGGGTGGGACGATTCGAGTGAAGCTCGATGATGGCCGCCTAGTTGAAGGGAAGGTGGATTATGTTCCTCCCTTGGCCGACGCTGAGAGCGCTCTTTTTCTCATCACTGTCGTTCTTGAGAATCAGGATGGCATGATTCGAAACTCGCAGTGTTCACTAGCATTTGATGTGCCATGACCAACACCCTAGCGGCGGGGCACGTGTCGAGTCCTTCGTTTCCAATCGGAATTGGTTGCTCGCAAGAGAATCCAAATGCGTTGGATCGTACCGAGACAGAAGCTCATCAAAACGACCGACTTTCATTGGAAACGTTAGGAGATCCACGGGATCCACAGTTGATCACTCGACTGGCGAAGACCATCGCTGACGAGTCTGATGCCGATGGGATCGTGGCGATCGTTTCCCAGCGAGGTGGCACGCGTCATCTTGGTGTTTCAACTTTGGACAAAGACGTTTCCGCAGTTGCCAAGCAACAGCGTCTTCGAGACATCATCCGAGAAGGATGGATTGCCCAACGACCGCTTCTCGCTGGATTTCCGAAGACCGAGCTGAATTCGGCGAGCTGGATTCTCAACCATGCGATTCAGCATGGTGACTGTGCTGCCATGGCTGTACTACCGATCCGGTTTGACGGCGAATCGGGTGGTGCGGTCATCGTTTTGCAATGGAAGGAGCACCAGGAGATTCGCTGCGCGGCTGTCCATGCCGTGCTGGATTCGCAAGCGGAATTGGCAAGAATCCTGGACCAATGGCGATTGTGCGATATCGCAAAACGTTGGCAAGTCATGCTGAAAGCGTTTCAAAAGATATTCGCTTGGCGTAGCAAAACGGTGTTCTGGGTGGTAGCAGTTTTGTTCGCTCTGTTGTGGTTGCCGTGGTATTACCAACCCAAACGGGAGGCGATTCTCCAGCCAGCGATTCGTAGCTATGTTTCCAGCCCCATCGAAGGGATTCTCAAGGAGTGCTTGGTCCGTCCAGGAGATCGAGTCCAGGAGGGTCAAGTTCTGGCACGCTTGGACGATCGCGTGATTCGTGGCGACTTGGCGATGGCGAGAGCGGAGCTCGAAGCAGCACAAAAACGAGCTGATCGAGCGCTATATCAGCGAGCGGGAGGAGATCTGAGTGTTGCTCAACTCGAATGCGAACAGATTCAAACTAAGATTCAGATACTGGAGGACAAACTCGATCGTCTCGAAATACGATGCTTAGCGGACGGTACGATTGTTCAGGGAGACTGGCATGGTCATGAGGGGACTTCGCTATCGCTTGGGCAAACGTTGTTCGAAATCGCTCCACTGGATTCGATGACCGTTGAAGTGCAATTATTGCCGACCGATTTGGCTTGGGTTCAGGAAGGAATGCGGGTCAAGCTGCACTCGGAGACAGCAGCGGGAAGGAACTGGGAAAGTCGCATTGAGCGTATCTCGCCCTCGGCGGAGACGATCGATCAGAAGCTCTATTTCATCGCCGAGTTTCAAGTGGAGAATGACGATGCGGTCTTGAGGCCGGGCATGAAGGGACTCGTTCGCATCCAAAGCGGATTTCGGACGGTAGGTTGGATTCTGTTTCGAGGGCCTTATCGCTGGCTCAGACATCAGTGGGTCTGGTAGGAAGCATGTCCGATCGCGAGCTTTTTGTGAATCCAAACATCATCGTAAGAGCCATTCCCTCAGCCAAGGTCCCGCGCTACGTCATCGAGGATGTGGTTCAAAAAAAATTCTATCGCGTTGGATATCGCGAGTATCTGCTGCTTTCGGCTATCCAAAAGAACAAGGAAATTGGAGACGCGATACGCTCGGCCAGAAACACTGCTCCGGAGCTCGAGTGGAGTGATCGATTGATCCAAGAGGTTATCGGCTGGTTTGCGAAGACAGGCCTAATCGCAGCTCGGCCTTATGATCAAATCGCAGAGACAGCATCCAAGCCGACCTCGCCAAACCCGTCCCCTTCGTTCGATCCTTTCTTTTTTCGAGTGCCATTGATTCCCGGTGGGTATCTCGAATCTCTCTGCAGATGGATCTCCTGGATTTTCTCTCTGCCCGTTGCCATGGTTGCGGCAGTGATCGGAATCTTGGCAATTACCTTGATTTGTCGGGACCCGGCCCGAATAGCTTCCTGTGGATCGGATCTATTCTTCCCCGGCCAATGGTATTACTGGATGGCCGCATGGTTCGTATTGAAGGTGGTTCATGAACTGGGTCATGCGACGGCTTGTTGGAAGATGGGGGGCCGTATTCGGAAGGCGGGCGTCGGCTTCTTTTTCGCGATGCCAGTGCCCTACGTCGATCTATCCGATATTTGGAGGCTACCGACTCGGCGTGGTCGCTTGCTGTGTTCTTTGGCAGGGATTCTCACCGAAATGTCCGTGGCCAGTCTTGGCGTGATCGTTTGTTATTGGTCCGAGAGTCTGGCGCTTCAATATCTAGGGGCAGCAGTAGCCAGCCTTGGGACAATCGCCACAATCGCATTTAACGCGAATCCCCTGATGAAGTTTGATGGGTACTACGCCTTGACCGACATGATCGATCATCCAAACCTGTGGAGCGACGCGAAGGCAAGATTTCAGGGATTCTTGCAAAACCCGCAGCTATTTCTGAGAAGCGGGTACGATCGATTTCTCATAACCTATGGATTCCTTGCTGTCATCTATCGGACCTTCATCGTTCTTGGTTTTTCGGTTGGTGCGATTGCTACGTGGCACGGTTTTGGAGTTTTGGCCGTTGGCTTGGCCATCTACTTGTGGTACTTGGCGCCTTATCTGCGAGGCCGGCTTGCTGCCAGACGCAACGGATCGGTCGCGCATCGTAACGAGTCCGAGACGATGGACATGGGAGCTTTCAGTACGAATCACCCTGTGAGGCGC
This sequence comes from Pirellula sp., assembly GCA_037440405.1. Taxonomy (GTDB): domain Bacteria; phylum Planctomycetota; class Planctomycetia; order Pirellulales; family Pirellulaceae; genus JANMGV01. The sequence continues at coordinate 34,566 of JBBIUE010000034.1, forward strand.
GGTATATGGAACCGGTTTCGAGAGAAGCTTCAGGCTACGGTGCGGTCGCGTTCAGCGGTTATATTCGCGATGGCTACCTGTGGAGTGGTGCTGCTGTTCGTACTGCCCTCGCCGGTGCAGCCGCTGATTCCAGGCTGCGTAAGCTGGAAAGACCCGGTTTCGATTCGAGCCGAAGTCAGTGGCTTTCTCAAGAACATTCAGGTCAACGATGGTCAGGTGGTTGCTGAAGGAGACTGCCTGTTTGAACTCGAGAACAACGACGTGCGATCGGAATACGAACGATTATCGAACCTCCTTCGCGTTTGCGAGAGTCGATGTCAAGCGTTCCGAGCCCGCAGCCAACTTGCGGACCTGCGTGTAGAGGAAGTCAATCGCGAATCGATCCGAGAACGCTGGGAGCTTGCGGCAAAGCAACTGGAAGGGCTCACGGTTCGGGCGACCAGCGATGGCATTTTTCTGAGTCGGCACGCTCACGGACTGCGAGGAAAATTTGTATCGCAAGGTACCTCCCTCGGCATGGTCGTTCCGAAGCGCGAGCTCGAAGTGACAGCCTCATTGCACCCGTTTGACCTGGCGACTGCGCAGACCCAAAAAAATCGAAGAGTCATCGTCGATATCGAGGGCGCTGGGGCGGTCATAGGAACCATCATTCAGGTTCTACCACGCGGGACGAATGAGCTTCGACAAATGGAGCTAGCGGGAATCTACGGTGGCCCCATACCTGTCAAATTGATGAAGCCGGATTCCCGCGAGAGTCTACAAACCGCATCTCCCCGATTCGAACTTCGCATTCAGATCGATGCAGATGGTCTTCCAATGCGTCCAGGGCAGGCATGTTTGATACGCCTGCATGAGGAAAGAGCATCGATGTTCAATATCCTCGCGCGCTATGGTCAAAGCCTTTGGAACTGGATGCAACTGCGGCAATCCGCTGGACCGAATTCGGAAGTCTAACTTGTTCATCATCCACTCGAATGCATTGGGGAAACCGAACCGTTAGCCTCAAACCCGCTCCTATTTTGAGGGTTTCGAGTGACCTTCAAAGTTCTCAACAAAGCCCCCGATTATGGTGTTGTAACTGCAATCAAGTACCGTTCAGCTTCGGACCATGCGTTGGTCCATGATTGGCTCGATCCTGCGAATGATTGACACGCTTTTGGGCTCTCGTTACTCTTAAATCTCGGACGACTGCGGGCGATGCTTGCGTCCCCCGGACTTCTGTGAGACCTTCCTTCGAGTACCAAATCTTGATTTGTGAGTAAATAGAACATGCTTCGAAAATTACTGTTAGCTGCATTCGCATCCGCAGCACTTCTCGGATCGACATCCAATGCTCGGGCAGACGTAGTTGCCGGAGGCTTCTTCTCAGGAACCCTTGAGAAGTTTACTTCGGGGGGGGCTCAATCGACGTTTTCAACGATTGCCTCAATGGCCGATCCCTTTCCTGGCATTTCCGGCGTTACATTCGATCCGGTAAACAACCGGGTGTATGCCACGGCGAGAATCTCCGATCGCATTTATTCGGTCAATGCGACCTCCGGAGCGGTTCTCGGATTTCATCAACTCGCAGTCGGTTCTCAACCTGCCGGCATTGTGACGAATGCCGCTGGCGACATTTTCGTTGCGAACAATGGAATGAATTCGATCAGTTGGTTCAACTCATCGTTCGGACATATCGCTGACATAACGATCCCAGACATCGGGCTTGGCAATAACCTTCCCAGCGGATTGGCGTTCGACAGTCAAGGTCGACTCGTCGTTTCAACTTTTGCGGGGGGCGGTGTGTTTCGATACGATTTTGGAACATCGACGTTTTCATCTTTTGCGCCATCGCCGCTTGCGAATGGACATATTGCGATCGACGCAAGTGACAACGCCTACGTCGGAGGAGCCGCGTTTTCGAATGCGGTCGAAAAGTTTAACTCGGCTGGGACTCCTATCGGGGCTCCCTTTCTCAACATCGATTCAACCATTCTTCCTCAACCACCTCTCGGCTATGCAAGTCCTGACTTTACCAGTCCCGCTGGAGTGGCCATCGATCCTGATGGCAATTTGATTGTAGCAGCATTGGGACGGACGAATCCGTTCTCGGCCTCGGACAATTTCCAAAACAACGGTGGATTGTTCAAGTTTTCTCCAACCGGCACGCTTTTACAGACCTTTGCAGTGCAGTCGACCCCCTTCAGCTCCGTGACCTTTGTTTCCGCTATTCCGGAACCTTCCTCGATTGCTATTATATTGACAGGTGCGGTCGCCACTGCCGCTGCACGACATCGGAAGCGCAAAAGGCTTTCCACCCATTCTTAGATATCGTTTGAAGAGTTCTCCATGTCCTCCCCGACCGTTGCTTTACCTGATCGGACGACGAAAGAAAGCCGATTTCGGGCGGGGATCACCTTAATCGAACTGTTGGTTGTCATTGCGATCGTCGGGATTTTGACGGCGATCTTGCTTCCTGCGGTTCAGTCGGCACGGGAGGCTTCTCGGCGAACGTCCTGCCTGAACAACATGCGTCAGATCGGGTTGGCCATGCAGAATCACCATGCAGCTCTCAATCGATTTCCATCGGGTGCCATCGCAAAGCAGTATCCAACGGTTCCGAGCACGCCATGGACGTTCTATCGATGGTCGGCGTTCGCGATGCTTTCGCCCTACCTCGAGAATACGAACGCCTACAACATCCTTGATTTAAGCAAGCCGCTTTTCACGGTCACCTTTTCGATCACACCCGAAAACATTCAAGGTGCCAGTGTCATGGTACCGACGTTTCTTTGCCCGAGCGACAGTTCGCGGCGGCTCCATCCAAGCTTTGGACCAACGAACTATGCCGTTTGTACTGGGAGTGGCATCGACGGCGGTACTCCGATCGACACCGACGGAATCTTTTACGTGAACTCTCAAACGAGGTTCGCTGATATCGTCGATGGCGCTTCGACCACGATTGCCATGTCAGAGAGTGTTCTTGGGGCAAGTGGTGCGACACGGCGCGACCCTCTCCATTCCTATCGATTCACTTTTGTTTCTCCACTGACGGAACTTGCATGCCGAGTAGCCCCCGCATGGAACTATACGGATCCTCGTGGCTTCTCTTGGGTGAACGGGGAGTATCGGAGCGGACTATACAATCACTATCTTCCCCCGAATTCGAGAACCCATGACTGCATTAGTCCGAAAATGACGGGTGGACCAGACACGATCTACACTCCCTTTGGCTGGCGTACGGCTCGCAGCCGCCATCGTGGTGGCGTCAATGTTCTTCGTGCCGACGCATCGACTGCTCCTTTGAACGATTCGATCGACCTCGAAGTTTGGCGTGCTCTCTCGACACGGATGACCGGCGAGGTGATCAGCAGCGCCGACAATGGCTAATGCAGTGCTGCGGCGATTAGTGTTCAGGTAACAACTGGCTCGTCCGAGTTGGGCTTCCCTTGTAGAACAGCGTGCCTCTGCTCTTCATTTCAGTCTTGTCCCTTGTGAGTGTTCCGAAACGCATGTTAAGGCGATCGCCAAGTGAAAATCAATCAAACCGAAAGGCAGTTGAGGCACCGGACTAGGTGAGGTGCGAAAAGATGCTCCTTCGCGGACACAGCAGGTCATGGTTGGTAAAAGTAATTCTGCTGCTCGCCTATCGAGGCAATTGAGGACGGGACGCTAAGAAGCGAGTTCTTCGTGGAGGACGCGACATAGGTGTTGGATATCATGCGTTGAATTGTAAAGATGGCATGAAACGCGAATCAGGTAGCGATTGGCAAAGAAGGTTATGGGGACTTCGATTCTGTGCTGATGCCAAAGACGCTTTTGGAGTGTCGAGTGATCTCCGTCAGGGAGCCAAACGGAGGCCATCATCGAATACCAATCGGCGTGATCGGGGACAAGAGCCTTGGTGCCTAGGCAATCCTCCAGTGCCTGCCGGGCAAACTTTGCAAGTTGGTGATTGCGTTTGCGAACGGCGGTAACTCCCATGCTTTGAAAATAGGTAATCGCGTGGGCAATAGAGAGGTAAGTGCTGTAGTCACGAGTTCCTTGCCATTGATAGGCATCGGACCAGTGTTCGATCGGTTCCGGGGGAAGTCGGCCCCACGACAGCGCCAACGGTCGAGCGGCAAGTTCTTGCCACTGCGGAGCAACGTACAAGAAACCTGAACCGAAAGGAGCGCAGAGCCACTTGTGGCAGCTTGCAATATAGAAGTCGCAATGGAGTTCGTCGACGTCAACGGGAATCTGAAGTGGTGCATGGGGGCCATCGATGCACACTGCGATTTGTCGATCCTTCGCCATGGCCGTCAGTTTCTCGACGGGAAACGTGATGGCTGTTGGCGATGTGATGTGGCTGATGATCAGCAGTTTGGTCTTCTCCGTAATCGCTTGGCTAAATGCTTGGACGATCTGACCCTCTGCTTCGATCGGAAAGCTCAAAGAAATCTCCCTGCATCTAGCTCCTTCTTCCCGACATCGGCGCTCCCAGATTCGTTTGACGACACCGTATTCGTGGTCGCAGAAGAGGACTTCATCACCCTGAGCCAACGGGAAGAAACTGGCCAAATGGTTCATTCCAAATGTCGCGTTTTCGCAGAAGATCAAGTTGGCAGGAGAAGTTCCGACAAAGTCGGCCAAGGTTTGGCGAGAAGCAAGCCAAGCTGGCCGCAACTCACGAAGAAAAAAATTCATGGGTTGACGCTGGCATCGCTCCATCAAATCACGTTGAGCTTCATAGACGTGTCTCGGCATGGGGCCAAAGGAGCCGTGGTTCAAATACACGGTTTGTTGGTCCAGCCACCAAGTAGACTTCAGGTCCTCATCAATCGAAGGTAATTCCGGTGAGGTAAATTGGAGGTTCATGTTTGATCTGAATGAGTTACGATGGTGTGTTCGAATGCGAATAGGAACTATCGTACTGCCTTGGCAGGAATCATCGATCCCAACTTTCGTTGTAAGAATGAGCTGATGACCGTTGATTGGCGAGCAGAATATCCTTTTGAGTCCCACTTTCTTGAACTCGGCTCACACCGCTATCATTTCGTCGACGAAGGAATTGGAGATCAGCCGATCGTTTGCGTCCACGGAAACCCTACCTGGTCGTTTCACTTTCGACGATTGATCAGCCAGCTTCGAACGCGGACCCGGGTTCTCGCTGTCGATCACCTTGGCTGTGGTTTGAGTGACAAGCCTCAAGATTACGATTACTGTCTTGCTCATCACATTGACAACTTTGTCGAGTTCTTGAGGCGACAGGCTTTGACGCGAGTCGTGTTAGTGGTTCATGATTGGGGTGGAGCCATTGGATTAGGTGCAGCACTTCGAGAGTCGAATCGAATCGAGAAAATTTTGATTTTGAACACGGGGGCGTTTCCGCCACCCTACCTTCCGTTACGAATAGCAATGTGCCGCTTGCCGCTGATTGGAACCTTAGCCGTTCGGGGCCTGAACGCATTCTCAGTAGCCGCGACGAGAATGGCGATGCATCGACCGGAAAAACTAAGCACGATTGCTCGAGCGGGACTGTTGGCTCCCTACCACAGTTGGCGAACCCGAATTGCGGTCGATCGATTCGTGAAAGATATCCCTCGCCGCGAAACAGATGCGACTTGGAAGCTTTTAGCAGAGATCGAATCTGCCTTGCCGAAGTTATCAGATCGACCGATCAAGATCGTGTGGGGAATGAGAGACTGGTGTTTTCGTCCGGAGTGTCTCGATCGATTTTGCTCTCTGTTTCCAAACGCGGACGTTCGGCGACTCGCGGACGTAGGCCATTACGTTATGGAAGAAGCTCCGGAAGAGGTCTGTAAAGCCGCCGCTGAACTTTTGGTATGGAGGGGTGAAACGTGAGTACGATTCCCGATATGACTTGGCTCGATCATGTTCAGCCGAAGCGCAAAAGTTCGCTCGGTCACTTGGCAACCTTGGCATGTTGGATCGAGGCGACAGCCCCAAAAGCTGGGAATGTGCATCCGAGTGCGTCTTTTCACAACATGACGTACCGAGATTTTTATGAATCGGCGTTGGCAATTGGAAAGGTATTCGATTGTGCAGAGTTTCGTACCATCGGCCAATTGATTCTGGAATCGCGGTTAGCGACGATGAAGGTGACCGAAGTCAATACAAACTTGGGGACCACGTTGTTGTTCGGACCGATCGCGCGGGCTATGGTACGCAGTCGATCCGTTTCCGAATTGGATACGGAAAATCTAAGAGCAGCTTTGCGCGAGCTTCAGCCCATGGATGCAGAGCAAATCTATCAAGCCATTCGTTTAGCGAATCCCGGCGGGCTCGGACAGGTGCCGAAGCTGGATATTCGCGATGACGCACCCGCCGATGTGATGGAGGCGATGAGCCACGCCGCGTCTCGAGATTGGATCGCCGCCGAGTACGTCGAAGTTTTCCCCAAAACCTTGGCTCTGGCCGAGCACTTTGAAAATGATCGTTCACTCGGTGCGAGCTGGTTTCAAACCGTCTGTCGACGCCAATGCTGGGCACTCGCTCATTGGGGAGATAGCTTGATCATCCGTCGCAATGGCCGCGAATTGGATCGTCAGGTTCGAACTTTGGCGATGGAAGCGTGGAGCGCGTTGCCGGACGAAGTTCGATTTGAAGCAGCCTACAGAAAACTCGATGCATTTTTGCGAGAAGATGGTCACCAGAGAAATCCAGGAACCACTGCCGATCTGCTGGCGGGAGGCTTGTTCATCGCCTTGTGGCGGCTGTCTGAACAGTCGGATCGGACGGATTAGTCGGATCGGACAGATCGGACAGATCGGTCAGATCGGACGGATCGGACGGATCGGTCGGATCAGACAGATCGGACCGATCTCTTTCTGCTCGTCAAACCGGAATGGTTCCCGTGCATTGTGGGTAGTTCGTACAACCCCAGAATTGGCTGCCCGCGTTGCGACCACTCTTGGCAGTCCGAAGTGCCATGATGGAATTGCAGTTGGGGCAACGCGGAATTGTTGCTTCGCTAGGTTTCGCACTTGTTGCCTCATCGTTGGACATGTTTTGCGGTCTCGCTTGTGAACGTATTTCGGCGCGGCGTTGCAACCGTGCGGTTGCCAACTGTTCGCTGTAACCACCTTCGTCGATGAACTGCTGTTCCAGTGCGTCGATCTGCTGGTCCAGCAAGAAATTGGCTTGATGGATTAGACAGATCACTGCGTTGGCCCGCACTGCGGGATCACCGTGGTCAAGCCAACGGGAGTACAAAGCCCAACGATCTTGATCGGAGAGTTCGGTCAGATCTGACCGATCCGACGGATCATACTTCCGCTGGTACGCCACGCTGCGGACGGCCAGAGCTTCGGGGCTGTCGGGCGGCCATTGTTGCAAACGTCGATGGCGCAGGTAATCCTCAAAATCCAGCAGCAGTTCCTCCAGACTGGATCGAGCCACATTGATTAAACGCAGTTCTGTTTGCGTCGAAGTGGCCGACGCGCGGCTTCCTTCCGCAATGTTCAGGCGACCGGAACGAGCCGCCTGAATCATTTGATCGACGGTGCGAGTCTTGCGATCATCCAAGAATTGCTCACAGAACCACACCGTAGCGTCGTAGATCAGGGTCGCTGTCTGGAACGATGCCAGTTTTCGGTACCCGCCACTTTTGCGAATTCGGGACATGGTTTTTCTCCATTTTGGGTCGGATCGGTCGGATCGGTCGGATCGGTCGGATCAGTCGGATCAGTCGGATCAGTCGGATCTGACAGATCAGACCGATCAGCTTTCATCATAACTGTCCATGTACCAATGTGGTTCGTAGTAAACGCGGATCAGGGAGAGACCGAGTGCCGGAGCGGTATTGCCGGCAGCGCGACGATCTCGGGTTGTCAAGACTTGCTCCATCCAGCTGACAGGTTTCTTCGAGCGGCCGATTTCCACCAAGGTTCCGACGATGTTTCGAGCCATGTTGTAGAGAAAACCGTTTGCCTCCATTTCGATAATGAGGTCGCGACCGTTCAGAGCCTCCCTTTCATGGATACTGATTTCATGCATCTCGCGGGAGGTCGTTTTGCGTGGCGAGCCGAGAGATTGAAAACTGATGAAATCATGCTGACCGATCAGCGTCGCTGCTGCCTGCCTCATTGCTTCAAGATCCAGGTTGAAGACGAGTCGCCAATGATATCGATATTGAAATGGGTCCGGTGTTTGCGCGATGCAGATGCGATAGCGGTACCTTTTCCGCAAGGCGTGTTGCTGCGCGTTGAAGTCAATCCTCATTTCGCTGCAGTCGAGAACGGAGATATCGTAGGGCAGCCAACGATTGATGGCGGGAATCAATTGTTTGGCAGTGGCTCGCCAGTGTGGCAATGTGAAGCTGACGCACTGGCCTTCGGCGTGAACACCGGAATCGGTTCGTCCGCTTCCGATCGCGACGATGCGTTGCTCAGCAAAACAAGCGAGGGCCTCTTCGAATTTCTGCTGAATGGACACAGCATTCTTTTGCATTTGCCAACCGCCATAATTCGTTCCATCGTATGCCACGGTAGCCATGAAGGTACGCGGAACGTCATGGTCTGAGGATTTCGACATGAGCGAAGTTCAACGAGGAAAATTTCTGGCACATGGATTCGTTTGAGGCAAGGCCAGGACCGAGTTGTCGAGTGGCGATGACTAGAAGATCGAGCCGGCAAAATCAGCAACTCGTCGGCGGGCTTTTAGACTCGAGCGACTTGGGCTACAAGTCGCTCGGCGATTTGTACCGCGTTGGTTGCGGCGCCCTTCCTTAAATTGTCACTGACGCACCAGAACGAAAATGCTCGAGGGTTAAACAAATCGACTCGGACCCGTCCAACAAAGACATCGTCCTTGCCTTGACATCCCAATGGCATGGGATATTCCTTATCCTGCAAATTGTCGACGAGCGTTACACCTGGAGCATGACGGAATAACTCTCGCAAATCGTTGAAGCCAACAGGGTCGCGAGTTTCGACGTAGATCATCTCGCTGTGACCGACCATCACGGGAACGCGAACGCAGGTTGCATGGATAGCGATCGAATCATCTTCTAGAATCTTATGCGTTTCCGCGACCATCTTCATTTCTTCCGAAGTGAATCCATCTCGTTTTTCGGAGCCAATCTGGGGAATGAGATTGAACGCAATTGGGTGAGCAAAGACCGACGGCTGAAAAGTTTGGTTATTTTGACAGGCAGCAAGGGACTGTTCTAATTCCTGTGGTCCCGAGGCACCGGCCCCGCTCACCGCCTGATAGGTGCTGACAACGACTCGCCGAATGCCGACTGCGTCATAGATTGGCTTCAAGGCGACCACCATTTGGGTCGTGCTGCAGTTGGGGCTGGCGATGATACCTCGATGGCGAGAAATCGCGTGAGAGTTGACCTCGGGGATGACCAACGGAACATCGGGCTTCATTCGGAAATAAGCACTTTCATCGACGACAACCGCGCCTCGATCGACCGCCCAAGGTACGAACTCGGCAGCAACCTCATCCGGCGTGCTGGCAATCACCAGATCGACTCCTTCGAACGCCTGGGGCGATAACAGTTCAACTGTCCGCTCGATTCCGCCATAGATGACTTTCTGCCCTGCCGATCGGGCGGAGGCCAGGAGCTTCAGTTCTTCGTACGGAAAGGACCGCTTCGCCAATTCCTCCAAGACGATTCTTCCAACAGCACCGGTGGCACCTACAACGGCAATCGATCGCATCGCTATTTTCTCTGAACTCTGAACGATGAACTTTCCGCGAAGACTTCAATTTATTCGCAAGTCAACGGTTCGACTAGGGCTTTGTCACTCGGATAACGATGAAGCTCAGTCTGAACCGAATCGCGTTCGCGACCATTTGTTTGTGATCCAACCCTGTGCTAACGAACAACGGCTGATCCAAGAACGAGACCGTGGCGAATCACTGGGAATGGATCGACGAAACTTGTAATTCACTATAAGCTACTTTCACGATTCACTGTGAGTTTTCCGCATCCTTTCATTCTTCAACAGAGCTCTGCGATGTTCGATAGGTTCGCCAGTCATTTGGTCCGAGTCCCTGAGATAGGATTAACCCTGGATGTCAGTCGCATGAACTTCAGTGGCGATTATTTGAACGCTATGGCGGGGCCAATGGGGCGAGCCTTCGCTGCCATGAGCTCGTTGGAAGGCGGTGCAATCGCTAATCCGGATGAGCAGAGGATGGTCGGTCATTATTGGCTAAGGTCTCCGGAGCTGGCCCCCTCCCCTGCCCTGACAGAGGAGATCGGCAGGATCAACCTTGCGATCAAGGAGTTTGCTGACCGAGTTCATCAGGGTTCCATTCGAACTCCTGGTAATGAACGCTTCTCCCAAGTGGTTGCCATCGGCATTGGAGGTTCGGCACTTGGGCCAATGCTGCTAGCCGATGCATTGGGACAACCCAAATTGGATCGGATGAAAATTTATTTCGTCGATAACACCGATCCTGATGGAATCGCTCGGCTGCTTGAGGATATTGGAAGTGCCCTTTCAACAACGATGTGCCTAGTCACATCCAAGAGTGGAGGGACTCCGGAAACGCGGAATGGAATGTTGCTGATGGAGCAAGCCTATCGTCGATGCGGTCTGGAGTTCGCTCGCCACGCGGTTGCCATCACCATGCCGGGTTCTCAGTTGGACCGCGTTGCACTTGAGCAAAACTGGCTGGCTCGTTTTCCGATGTTGGATTGGGTGGGCGGCCGCACGAGTCTATTCTCCGCCGTCGGATTGCTCCCTGCCGAGCTGCAGGGTCTGGATACTGCAGCTCTCCTGCGCGGAGCGGCGTTGATGGATGTTGCTACCCGCCAGATCGACGTCAGTAAAAATCCGGCAGCGATGTTAGCACTCATGTGGTACCACGCGACTGGGGGACAAGGGAAGAAAGACATGGTCGTTCTCCCCTACAAGGATCGCCTGCTGCTGTTCAGTCGCTATCTGCAGCAACTGGTCATGGAATCGCTCGGCAAAGAATTGGATCTCGAAGGACGCGTTGTTGAGCAAGGTCTGACGGTTTACGGAAATAAAGGCTCGACGGACCAGCACGCCTACGTTCAGCAACTTCGGGATGGAATCCACAATTTCTTCACGGTCTTCATCCGCGTGCTTGACGACGGAGGTTCGTCTCTGCATGTCGAACCGGACATTACTGCGGGTGACTACCTTCATGGTTTTTGGATGGGAACCCGGCAAGCCCTAAGCGAGAAGGGGCGAGAATCGATCACCATTTCGATTCCAACTGTCGATGCATTGCAAATGGGGTCGCTGATCGCTCTTTTCGAACGCGCGGTCGGTTTTTACGCAAGCCTGATCAACATCAATGCGTATCATCAACCTGGCGTCGAAGCGGGGAAGAAGGCGGCTGCAGAGGTCTTGACCTTGCAGAGGCGTATCCTTGGTATATTGACGCCAGAACCTAGGACCGCCTCCCAGCTCGCGCAGGCATTAAACTTTGTCGATGCCGAGGCCGTTTACCTGGTGCTTGAACATCTGGCCGCTAACGGTCGTGCTATGATGGTGGCTTCAGACGATCCGAGAGAAACCACCTTTTCGTCCTCAACGTGATTAAAACTCCAAGGAACCTGGTATGAGTGCCTCCCTACAATCCTTGATATCGTGTGGAACCAAGCTTTGGTTGGATAGCGTGGACCCTGATCTCGTCCGCGAGAATGCCGCGGCGGGAGCCACCGGTGCGACTTCGAATCCAATCATTGTGGCGGATCTCATCAAGTCGGGGCGTTTCGATTCTCTCATTTCGCAAATGCTGGATCGAGGCGACACCGACGAGCAAATCTGCTGGGGATTGACCGATCATCTGGTGACGCGAGCCGAAGGCGTGTTCCGCCACGTTTGGGAGCGAACGAAGGGGGATGACGGCTATGTCAGCTTTGAGCTCGATCCGTTGCTCGAAGACCCCGCCCGAGCTCTGTCGTTGCAAGATCAAGTCGAGGCCTATATCGAATCCGGGGTTCGATTTTCGCGGGAACATCCGAATCGCATGATCAAAATTCCTGCGACACCAGGGGGACTTGCCGCACTGGAAGAGTTGGCCGCTGCTGGTGTACCGCTGAATGTCACGCTCATCTTTTCAGACCGCCAGCATCGCGAAGCTTGCGAAGCGATTTGGCGAGGTGCTCAACGCCGCTCCTCCCTGGATCATTTCAAAAGTGTTTACAGCATCTTCGTTTCACGGATTGACGTGTACACCCAAGATCACGTGCCGCAACTATCGAATCAAGCTCAGGGCCTAGTTGGCATTCTCAATGCTCAGCGAATCTGGCAGAACAATCAATCGTTCTGGCGAGACAAACACATCCCCTTAAAGCAAGAAATTGTCTTCGCGAGCACCGGCACGAAGAAACCCAGCGATCCACCTTGGAAGTATGTCTACGCCTTGGCCGGCAGCGACATTCAAACAAACCCGCCAGCGACGAACCGCGCCGTCGCGACTTCGCAGGTCGTATTTGAACGGCGCGTCGATCAACTGCCTCCATCGGACGTCGTCGAGGAAATCGATCGTCTCGTCGATTTCGCTCGGATGGAATCGGTTTTGATGAAAGAGGGGATCGACAAGTTCGCCGTTCCGCAAAAGCAACTGCTTCAACTCATCGCCGACAAGCGAACGGAACTCTGCGTGCAATAGCATTCCACATGAAGGAATAGGCTGCTTTTCCGAACCAAAGCCGATCGCTAACTCATTGGCAAATGCCAAAGGTTGCGAAGTTGTTTCAACTCATAGCGTCCGCAGTCCATTTCAATTTTCGACGCTGCCAGTTGTCGCAACCTCAAGGAGTTCGCCAGGTACTTTGGCCGACAAAAACGTGCCATTGGCACCATCAGTACTTGCGAGGTCGGAGTCGCCCCTGGACGCGGACCGGCAGGCCTTGGATGCGAAGGAAACCTTCAGCGTCATCCTGGTTGTAAGCCCCGCCTCCTTCCATGGTCGCAATCGCTTCATCATAGAGACTTTGAGGACTCTTGCGACTGACGACAATGATGTTACCGCGATAGAGTTTTAACTTCACCTCGCCGGTGACATGACGGTGCGATTCACGGATGAATGCCATCAGTGCATCCATCTTCGCGGTATACCAAAATCCGTAATAAACCATTTCGGCAACCTCGGGACTCAATCGGTCGCGGAGGTGCATCAGGTCGCGATCCAGTGTCAGCTGCTCGATTTGATGAGCCGCAGTATACAAGATCGTCATGCCGGGCGCTTCATAGACTCCTCGGCTCTTCATGCCCACGAATCGATTTTCGACCAAATCGATGCGGCCGATGCCGTGCCGACCACCGATTCGATTAAGCGACTGAACCATTTCCAGCGGATCGGTGTCGCGGTCATTTAAGCGAACGGGCATGCCTGATTCGAATCCAATGGTGAGCGTTACCGGTTCGTCGGGAGCTGCGTGTGGGCTGACCGTCATGCCAAAATCGACAAGCTCGACGCCACAAACATCCAGCTTTTCCAATTCGCCTGCTTCGTAGCTAATATGGAGCACATTTTCGTCCGAGCTATAGGGTTTCTTCGACGTCGCTTTGACTGGAATATCGCGCTGTTCGCAATAAGCGATCATTTCCGTTCGTCCCGGAAACTTATCGCGGAATTTCTTGTTGCGCCACGGAGCGATGACTTGGACGCCTGGTTCGAGAGCTTCGGCGGCCAGCTGAAATCGGCACTGATCGTTTCCTTTGCCGGTCGCGCCGTGAGCGAAGGCGGACGCGCCCACTTCGCGGGCAACCTGCAAACACGCCTTTGCGATTAGCGGTCTTGCAATCGACGTCCCCAAAAGATAAATGCCTTCATACTTGGCTTGCCACATCATGACGGGAAAGGCGAAATCGCGGCATAATTCTTCTCGGGCATCGACGATGCGGGCAGAAGCAGCGCCGATATCGCGCGCTTTCTGCAAAATTGCCTGCCGATCCTCGCAGGGTTGCCCAAGATCGACGTAGACCGCATGAACGCGATAACCCTCGTCCATGAGCCATCCTAAAATCACGCTGGTATCCAGTCCGCCCGAATAGGCCAGAACGCAGTCTGTTTTATTCATCGTTGATCACCGCTCTTTGAAACCTCTTGAATAGCGGTAAAGATAACGTCTCGGTAAGCTAATGCAAAGCACAAAGGCGATAGAAAGCTGGGGTCGGCTGGATCAATCGTCATTGTGAGGCCGGTTTGCATTTGACATTCTTATAACGCGATTCATTTCTCACCATCCAGAACTTGGACATGTCTTCCGCTGAAGATCGATCTCACTCCCCTCCCCTTCCATTCAACGAAGAAGAATGGTTGGAGAAGTATCGAATGGCCCAACGTGGGGAGGTTTCCGTGGAAGCGTTGGTCGAGGAGGTGCTCAGG
>JBBIUE010000035.1:0-48847 GCA_037440405.1 Pirellula sp.
GAATCCTCTCGCGCCCATGCGGCCCGTTGGTGCGTTTGAGATGAACATCCGCCTTAACGAATTTGACGAAACGATCGTCACAGCGCTGAACTCGATTGGGGTCCAAAGGGGAAGAAATGGCATTAGCATACGGAGAACAGCCAGATTTCCCCGTATGCCGCGCTAGAGGCTCCATAAAGCACGGACGCTCAAGTTAATTGGTTTAACTCGTTTAACAGTTAGCCGAAGGCGTACCGCTAACATCGACCAAACAAGTACGCCTTCGGCTAACTGTTAAACGAAACTGCTTCTGCAATGGTGCTTACTCTGACGGGCCGTACCGCGAAAAAAAGTGTCAACTCCAATTGACTCGTTCGAAGGTCGGCAGGTTGGGTACACGATGCATTCCTTGCACCGCCTTTGCAGATCGGGGAAGCTGGCTCGCCCTCGGTCATCTTTGCTCTCGACTCTTGGTTGCCAGCTTCAAACGGGGGAAAGTTGCCCTCCCTCGGTTGCTGCCGACACGAACGACAAAAGTAGTCCGCAGCGTCAAAAAGTAACTGCCAGCCCTCGGTTGGTGCCAGCCATATTTGGCTTCAGACGGAGAGTAGCTGCCTATCGTTGGTTGATGAAAGCCATAGCCTCTTGTCCTCCTTCTTCGCCCTGAAATCCGACGGTTCGAAGCGGACCGGCAGGATTGCTGTGCGACGGACCGATCTTGAAAACGGCTCCGTGGACTCGCATGAAAACGAGGTGGCAACAGAAGCCGTACACAAGACTCCGAGACACAGCAAGGCTCGCAGATTTCCTTTCGGTGATAGACCTTGGCCGAAAAACACGGCTGCAAAGCTCAGGCTTGGGTCCTCACTGCGACTTCTAGGCAGGTTAAGAGAACGGCAACAGTAGAATGTCCCCTTTTATGAGCCGTCTCCGACGGACTTGGCTGAACCAGTCAGTCCCTGACCAAGGACATCGCTATTTCTTGATATCGAATCAGATTCTGTTTCCGGGACCGAAGTATGTTCAAATAGCTTTTGTCCCTGATCCGCCGCAGGTGACTTGTCGGAGCGTTGTTCAATCTGACTCTCGAGTGAATTGAGGAGCATGGTCTTTTGCCAGATTCGTCCGCAGAGACTGGTCGTCAGCATTTCGACTTCGTTGACGGCTTCCAAGGCAACTTCATCATCGAATCGTTGCACGTAAACAGCGGCAATCTTACCGATCAACGACAGCATTTCCGAGCAGTAGTCGAGGTATCGACCTAACTCGAATGCTGACATTGTCATCACCGGCGAATGCTCGCTGGACTTCCAACTGCTGAGCAAGCGTTCCGGGTCCTTCGTGAGTTGGTGCATATCGATGACGTGGGCGACGGCGCGCAGTTCATGAATGGCTGACAAAGCACGACGGCGCTTGAATCGAGTCTCCAGAGAGATGAGAAAGAAGAGGCCTGCTGCAAGCAGAAGCGTCTCGCTAGTAATGGCTTCGATGGTCTCCCAGTTCTCCGTGATGTCAAGCAAATGCCGGGGGAGGAAGATCGTCACCAAACCAACTCCTAGAGCGAGTGCGACAACGATCAGCCAAATTACTGCACGCAGCCAATAGAGGGGACGGTCGATAAACTCCGCCCTTTCGCGAGCATGTTGAGCAATCTCGAGACAGGTCTCACAAACCTTGAGCAGGCCCGAGTCAGGGAATCGCTCGCCGATCCGCAGTCGGAGCGTACTGATGGTCGCAATGATTTTGACCGGATCGAGAGCTGAGTAATCGCTTTTTGCCATATAGCGTTCGTTTCGGAAGAATGATTTCTCGAATCCATGGTCGCCGGCTTTCCAATAGCTTCACGCGGCTCCGCGCGGGTAGCAACGCAACCAATATAATCGAATTGTCTTGTTGCAATCTAAAATCTTGATTGAACCGGCAGAATGCCGTTGACTTGTAAGGGAATCGGCAAGTAGATTCCCCTTGGCCAAATGGATTTGGCTCAGACCGAGAAGCGACAAAATGGGAAGATTCTAGCGATTTTTCCTTATTTGCAGGGGTAGCAAACGCCGAACATCTCTAGCGATAGAGTCTCGGTGTTGAGGTCACATCGTAGTTCGCAAGTTTGGGACTCACTCCAAGATAGAGCGCCTGCGGGCTGACTCGATTTCATTGAGTCAACTTACCCCGCAGGTTCTCGCTAACACAAGGGAATGGTTAGCTATGCGTTATGGCGTGTCAGGGATGAAGGTCGCTTTCGCTTGTTTATCGCTTTCAGCAATGATAACGACCGCCGGTTGCAAGAGCGGTTGGAGCATGCCAGGCAAAGATCTTTTCAGTTGGTCAAAGAAGCCCTCAGAGTCAACACTCGCTGGTTCAGGACCAAGCACTACCTATCCACCCAGTCCCGCTTTGAATTCGACTCCAACGTCGATCGCAAGTAGTGGTGCACGACCGGGAGCCTCATCCGGAGTTGGGAGCTACGTCACGACACCACCAAGCGGTTCTGGTGCGAGCGCAATCGCAAACGGTTATCAGACCGGTCCCTACGGTACCGCGAGCGGCGCGGCTGGAAACTCAGCTTCTGCAACGCCCTCTGCATTGACCGCATCGAATACGACGCTGGGAGCCAACTCTGGAGGAATGACGCCTTATGGTTCGGCAAATGTGTCGAATAGTGCAGGCGTCGGAACAAATACGTCAGCTCCTGGATACACTTATGCAGGCGCGCCTGCCACCGGCCATCCAGCTATGAATGCCTACTCGGCTACGAATCGGACGCCCGCTACGGCGGCCAGTGCAGGAAGTGCAGGAATGGGTGCGTCTCCCACTCAAGGCTTTGGCGGTCAACCTTACTCCTCGATGCCGGTGACGGCCTCACCTTACGGTCAACAGGGAGCAAGCTTAGTCACGAGTCCAAACGCTCCTATGTCGCCGGTAGGTGGTTACCCACAAGCGAATCCGTACGCAGCAGCGGGCAGCTATGGCGTGAGCAACCCTAACGCCGCGACCGCTGGAACAGCAAATAATCCTTACGCAGCACCAAGTCAACCTTCGAACGGATACACACCCGTCGGCGCCAATGGAGCTTCCAACCCCTATGCCTTTGGACCTGGGGCTTCGAATTCAATGCCGACTCAAACCAACGTCGCGAGTGCGGCTAATGGCGGGTACGCGAATCCATTCTCTGCGATGCCAGCTTCGACAGCGACTTCGTATGCACCGGGCAGCACTCAGCGAGCAACGACCTACGATTTCTCTCCCAACAGCGGAGCTGGGCCATCTTCTAGCGGTTTCGGAACGCCACCCAGCGGAGGCGTCAGCAATCCTTGGGGAGCACCTTCGTCCCCTGCTGCCACCGGAAGCGCTCCGAATTACTTCAGTGCTCCTAACGGATTTGCACCGCGCTGATTGGATCGGGCGGAATGACGATTGTTCTAGCCGAAGGTTTTCTCTGAATGTTTGGACCAACCTATTTGCCAGCGTTACCTGAAAGATCGCCGGCGATCGCGGAAACCCATTCGTTCGGCCGAATGATCGAGCGAATGGCGGCGTTGACATCCTCAACCGTTAGTTCCCGAATTCGCTGCTCCAGCATACTCTGATACTTCATCGTCCGTTTGGCGAACAAATGCTGGGTTAGTTGCTGAGCCAGACCTCCATCGCTGGTGCGGTCAACCTGCAGAGACTGAAGATAACCGCTCTTCGCAGATTCTAGCTCCTCAGATGTGATACCCGCCTCGAACAATCTAGCGATTTCTTCGCGTATGACCTCAGCAAGCTTCGTCCCATTAGTCGGATTGGAGATCGCGAAAATAGTTATCGAGGCCCGATCGTCGATGGGATGCGATGTCAATCCGCTTCCAATACCATAAGACAATCCTTCTTGCTGCCTTACGCGATCTCCCAATCGCGACGATAACGCGCTACCTCCAAGAATATAGTTCGCGATCAACATGGCTCCGTATTGGGGATGATCGTCTTTCATCAAATAATGCTGGCTAGCATAATAAACAGCGTTTGCCTTGTCGGCGGTCTCAATCAGCATCATGGTTGGTTTGGCGGATAGATTCGCTGGCTGAGGCGGTCTTGAGTATGGAACTTCGGAACGCCATCCGACCAGCAGCGAATCCAATTCTTGCACGATACGATCGGCATCCACATCGCCGACGACAGCGACTTCGCCATGACAACCACTGAGAAGGTTTGTGTAAAGATCACGTATAGCGCCGATATCGAGGTGCAGCAAATCATCGATGTCTTCCTCAAGCGAGTTGGTATATCTCGGGTCTCCGCGTCGATAAGTGTTAAACGCCTTCATTACTGCGAGCGGAGCGAGCGCTTGAGGCTCGGTCAATTGCGATTCCAGTCCGGTGAGTTGCTCATCCTTGAGAAGCTGAAATTCTTCTTCCTCCAGAGCAGGTTCGCGAAGAATCTCTTTGAGAATTGGCAGTAGTTCAGGCCAGTTTGGTCGAAGAGCCCTCACGCCAATTTGCAGAAGTCCGGGACGAGAGGAAATACGAACGTTGGCCCTGAGGCGATCGAGTTCGTCAGACAATTGCTGGTGATCCTTTGACCGAGTGCCTCGCAACATCAGCTGTCCTAACATCTCGCAAGCGGCCGTTTTGCCAAACAAACTTTCCTCGTCCCCGAAGCGGAGATTCATCACGATGGTGAATGACTTTCCTCGAGTCTTTTTGGGAAGGACGGCATAAGCCAGCCCAGATTGAAGAGAACCTTGCATAAGGCGTTGTTCGACGTTTTCCGGACTTGGAACAAATGCTTCACCAGCGTCAATTTCATCGCGACCTTGGTAATCGGCCAGCAACTCCTTGAGGTTGGTGAGCTCCGGGATGGTGGCCCGTTGGGGGTTCCGCGTTGGGATAAACAGTCCAATAGTGCGATTCGACTGAATGAAGTACTTTTCTGCAGCCGCCTGCACTTCTTCCGGAGTTGCCGATTCCAAGCGATCTCGATGCAAAAAGTACAATCGCCAATCGCCCTGGGCGGCCCATTCGCTCAACTCGGTTGCCAGCGCCGTCGTGTCGGTAGCTCTCAAATCGCGCTGCTTCAGAAGTTGAGTTCGAGCGCGATCGACTTCTTCTTTCGTAACCGGCCGTTCCGTGAAAGACTCGGCAGCGTCAATCAATGCAACGCGCGCGTCTTCGATCGATTTGTTCAATGGAACTTCGGCAGCGAACAGAATAATGCCTGGATCGTGTAGTGCATAGGACGAACTATACACGGTCGACGCAATACCTGTCTTCACCATGGATTGATAGAGTCGGCCACTCGGTTCCGTCCCCATAATGACATCAAGCAATTCGACTGCAGCAAATTCAGGATGCCCACCGGCGGGAATATGGTAGGCGGAGGCGACTAATTGCGTGTTGCCATTACGGCGAACCACGGTCGTTCGCTCGCCATCCTGAGATGGCTCGACCGTATAGGTATCGTCCAGAGGCGTCTTCGGGTTCTCAAGAATTCCGAAGTATCGTTGCGTGAGGGCTAATGCCTCGTCACGGTCAAACTTGCCTGCGATCACCAACATCACGTTTTCAGGCCGATAGAACTTACGATAGAACGCTCTGAGTCGGTCGACCGGCACTCGCTCAATATCACTTCGATTCCCAATCGTGGATTTAGCGTAGTTGTGCCAATGGAAGGCAGCAGCCATGATATGCTGCTCAAGAACTCCAGTTGGAGAATCCTCGCCACTTTCAAATTCGTTTCGAACAACGGTCATTTCAGATGCTAAGTCTTCGGCGCGAATCAAGCTGTTGACCAACCGGTCTGCCTCCATACGAATCGCGAATTCGAGGTTGTCACCCTCGGCGGAGAGCGTTTCGTAGTAATTGGTTCGATCCAACCACGTCGTCCCGTTGTAATCCGCGCCGCGTTCCTGCAGAGATTTTGTAATCTGCGGATGCAATGGGGTTCCCTTGAACAACATGTGTTCCAGCAAATGGGCCATTCCGGCTTCACCATAGCCTTCATGGCGAGAACCAACAAAAATCGTCATGTTGACGGTAACCACGGGCTTGCTGGCATCAGGAAACAAAAGCAATTGCAATCCATTTTCCAAGCGGTACTCGGTGATCCCTTCGATCGAAGTTACTTCAACTGGCATATCTTCTCCCAACGAGGCTGAAATCCCCAGCCAAAATCCAACTAGGCAAAACCAAACCCATTTCTCATTGAACTTCTCAATCATTTTGCATCCCAAGACTTGTGCCATCGCAGTCCCTCTGTTGAAATTTGTTCGAGGCGGAAAAGTTTACTGGAAATGGGATGGTTGTTCGAGGTGGTCAAACGAGTTTGCCATGGCAAAACTGTACTTCTACTACTCTGCCATGAATGCTGGCAAGTCAACGATCTTGCTTCAATCAAGCTACAACTATCGCGAGCGAGGGATGAACACCCTCGTCTTCGCCCCCGATTTTGATCTTCGTTTTGGTACTGGTAAAGTGGCATCGAGGATCGGATTAGAATCGGAAGCGATCAGTTTCAGCCAGCATGACAATCTGTTCAAGATCGTCGAGAAGTCCCATTCGATTGCGCCGGTTCACTGCACTTTGGTTGATGAAGCCCAGTTCTTGACAAAGCAGCAAGTGCGTCAATTGACCGATGTCTGCGACCAGTTGGGAATTCCGGTGTTGACTTATGGTTTGCGCACCGATTTTCAAGGGAATCTTTTCGAAGGTAGCATGTATCTACTTGCCTGGGCCGATTCGATGCAGGAAATTAAGACCATTTGTCATTGCGGTCGAAAAGCGACCATGGTTCTGCGATTAGATTCGCGCGGAGTGCCCGTGAAAGAAGGAGAGCAAGTTGAGATCGGCGGCAATGAACGCTATGTTTCGGTGTGTCGCAAGCACTTCAAGCAGGGACTAGCAAGCCGAAAAGAACCACAACTCCCTTTTCCGGATGAGCCGACGGAAGTGGACGAATAATGACGGAATCTCCATCTCCTCGCAAAATCCGAGTTCTGTTCGTCTGTCACGGAAATTTGTGCCGTTCCCCCGCAGCGGAAGCTATTCTAAAACAACGATTGGCGGAAATGGGACTCGAAGAGTCCGTCGATGTTGATTCTGCTGGAACAAGCATCTACCATCGCGGACAACCACCAGACTCTCGGATGAGGATTGCTGCGGGAAAGCGAGGATATCAGCTCAATAGCCGATCCAAGCCACTCGAACGACAAGACGTCGATTCAAGCGATTTGATCATCGTGATGGATCGCGAAAATTACCGGCAAGTGCTGTGCATGGCGACTGATGCCCCAGACAACCTGCACTATCTCAGTGAGTTTCTCGAAGCGGGTCGCCCCCGCGATGTACCCGATCCTTACTACGGCGGCGAGGAGGGTTTCGAATCCGTCCTCGATGTGCTCGAGGAAGCCATTCCTAAAATTCTGCATGCGATCCAATCAAAGCGAGTGGTGGAATGACACGCATGGCACGTTGCCAAAACCGAACATGGATTTCTCAATCACGGATTCCCACGCAGACAGGAAAGGCTAAAAGTACTCGATGGCAGGTGCGACACTTCTAACGTTACTCGACGATATTGCCACCATTCTCGATGATGTGGCGACCATGAGCAAGGTCGCGGTCGAAAAGACGGCGGGCGTACTCGGGGATGACTTGGCCCTCAACGCTCAGCAAGTTTCGGGGGTGGATCCAGCCCGTGAACTGCCAGTCGTTTGGGCTGTTGCCAAAGGCTCCTTGGTAAACAAGGCCATCTTGGTACCGGCTGCGATACTATTCAGTACGCTCTTGCCATCCGCGGTGAAGCCACTGCTGATGATCGGAGGCATCTATCTTTGTTTCGAAGGTACGGAGAAGATCGTTCATCGCTGGTTCGCGGCTTGGTTTTCGCATACTGATTCGCAAGCTCACTCTCATGATGATACGGCATCGATTCCCAAGGCAACCGACCAAGCGACTGACGACCAATCCCAAGAATCACAGATCGCCAATCTGAAGCAGCCATCTGAAAAACAGAAAATTATGGGTGCCATTCGAACCGATTTTGTACTCTCAGCCGAGATCATTGTCATCGCCATGGGAACCTTTCCTCAGGCCACACTGTCGATGCGAACGATGGTCTTGGTTGTCGTCGCACTGCTGATGACCGTTGGCGTCTATGGGTTGGTTGCTGCGATCGTCAAGCTCGACGACCTGGGATATCATTTTCTTCGGTCGCGAGGACAGGATTGGAGCAGTGAGTTTCGGCGCAGATCCGGTCGCGCTATTCTGGGATTCGCGCCAAAGTTGCTGCGGTTTTTAGCCGTAGCAGGAACCGTCGCCATGTTCTTGGTGGGAGGACATATCATTCTAGAAGGTGTCCCTGTCTTTCATCATTGGCATGAGAACATAGCGCATTGGCTTCGCGGGAGAGTATGGTTCGCAGAATTGTGGTCCTGGCTGGCAGGAGCAATCCTATCGATTGCGATCGGACTCGCAGCAGGTCTGTTCGCTTTAGTGATTTACGAGAGTGCTCGGAAACTCTTTACAAAGCGATCCAAGCTCCATAGCTAGTTGTTCCGTTCCCGCCACGAGAATGCTTGGAGACCAAACATTAAATCGCGGATGATGAAGGCCGGAAACAAACGTTTCCGAATTGCGGGCGATCAAAGCTCCGGCAGCGACATCCCATGGGTGCACGCTGTCGGTCCAGTAAGCATCCATCCGCCCGCAGGCGACATAGCAAAGATTGAGCGACGCTGAGCCCATGCGGCGAATCGTGCGACTCCGTTCGAGAACTTCCAGGAACTGAAGAACTGCTGGGTCTTGCCGCCGCACATTGAGCGGAAAACTAACTGCCACCATTGCCTGCGAAAGGCTCGTACACTGGCTCGACCGGATCGCAACTCCGTTCAACGTTGAAGCTTGTCCAACAGCCGCAGAGAACATCTCATTGGCGAAGGGATCGTAGACCACTCCGATTATCGGTTCCTTATCCTGAATCAAGGCAATGCTAACCGCGAACGCAGGGAAACCATGCACGAAATTCACGGTCCCATCGAGCGGATCCACCAGCCAACAGAGCTTGGTAGGATCACGGTGAGCCATTCGTTCGGGTTGCTCTTCTCCGACAAACTCGAACTCTGGATAGTGGTTCCCCAAGCTGCGGTGAATCCATTGTTGAGCCGCAACATCGGCATCCGTCACCAAATCTTGTGGCCCCTTTTCGGAAACGACTCTGCTCGACCATTTATCAAGAAGGATCTGGCCAGCTTCTCGCGCAACTCGCTCCGCAACAGCCAATATTTCTGCTATGCTTTTTTGATCTACTAGTGGGTCCATCACGAGAGCATCCTCAAATCGCCACAATCAAGACCATCGATGGCCGTTCGGTACCACGAATACCCGGCTGGTTTTGGGTAAAGCTCTAAATTATCAAACGTCTGAAGGCCACCAAGCCCAAACTCGGAATCGATTATGAATTGGAACCTGAATGGAACAATGGCTTCGATCAGTGCGAGCGGTTGGAGTATGACCATCGACCTCAGTCATCCTCAGTTGGGCATTACCGTTGAACGTGAAAACTCAAGTGTATTCCCAAAGACGGAATCGAATCGAGGCACATTGCGCGTCTTTCGCACCAGTTGGCCGGGAGCAGAATTATCACCCGGCTTTACTGACGGTTATAGCCGCCAACATGATCTCGTCGCCAGTTACGCTCCGAATAGTTTGCGCGACTTTCAGGTTCAATTGGACTTCAAATTGTTGGAAGCGAACGACAGCATGATCCGCACGGAATCATGGATCAGCACGCAGACGTTCCTGCTGGAATGTCACCCCAAAGTAGCATTGGAGTTCCAATTTCCGTTCTCGCCGATGGCTCGTTGGTTTCATTCAGAAGGGCAGGAACTCAAAGAGGCTGGCTGCCAAGTCGACGCACATCGCAATTCCTATGCAGCGGGTTTGTTCACTTCTCCGCATGTCGCTGCATCTGTTCTCATCCTGATCTATCCCGCCGATCTGGGCGAGATGCGATGGCTGGCGGGAAACAAGAGGTTGGCGTCGATCCAACAAGAGTGGTTCGGAGCAACGATGGAAAAGGGCGTCATCCGTCGAGGACGGTTGCGAGCAGTCATTTTCAACCGAGATATCACCCCGGAGACAGTCGCGGAAGAGTATGCCCTATTTCAGGACAGTCCCCTTCCGCTTACTACATAACTTCCCAAGGATATGAGCTACTTATGGAAGTTGTACTCTTTGTTGTTCAAGTCGAAATCGCGGTCGGTCAATCCGACGTTTAACTTGATGTTCTGGTAGGTGTATTCTTCGATGATTTCTGGTTCCGAAGATGCTCGGGTCGGCCAATTATAGGCTACGTAGCGAACCGGGAATCCATATTCGTCATCGATAAACACCTGCGCCAGATAGAAGTCATAGCACGGACGTTGATCGGGATGCTTTACTTGAATGACCGTGCATGGACGTTTATCGACCTTTGCTCCAGGAATGAAATCGACGGCACATTCGCCGTTGCTGCGATCCCGCTCGGCACGCTCGATCAGCTTCAACACGAGGTTTTCGACGCCGATGTCGGTGAGAGGATAACGCTGTCCCATCATGGCCAGCGAACCGGTCGGCTCAAGGAAATGCGTTCCTAAGACTCGCTTGAGTCCTCCCTCATGAGCGACAAGTTTGCCGTCGTGTTGGTTCTCGACGAAGATGACTTCGCGGCCCTTGACTGCCGCAGGTTTGAGGAACGCTAGGTAAACACTAAACGGAACTTGGATTTCGCTGTTCACGACTTTCCGATTCCGTACCTTGGCGAACATGTATTCGTAATCGCCGAGGACGCCATCGATCTGCTCGCGCTTCACGAGTACCGCTGTGTAATCGTTGATGTTCGACCGAATTTGACCCAACGTCGTGGTTGCAATGTGAATGGCCGGGTCCAGAGGATGCTTGACATCCACCGTTCGAGACACATCGGCTACTTTCGCGACTCGAAGAATCGGTTCCGTGATGTTACCGGTAGTGTCTTGTGCGATAACTGACTGACAAAATGCGAGGCAGCCCACCGCAGTCCCGAATGCCGCTGCCTTCCATTTCTTGCGATCCATAAACACTCAACTCCATTCCTTGAAAGCGCGTAGGCTCCCGTTAAGCAAAACTCCTCGACCTCGTAACCTACTATCGATGCGAAGCAATGGTTTCAATCAACAAGTTACTTCGTGGCGTTATCGATGGACCAATCGGAGAACTCTCGCGCACGTCACTCGAATACGCTGCGAATAGACCTCCTAACCCGCAATCTTTATCCGATCGCTGGGCGACAAAGACGCTGGAACAGTACTCGATTTCTCGCCAGAACTGAATAGCGGAATCTGGACGGAATGCGATGGGCAGGTTATTTTCGAAATCCGATCTCGATCGGATCGTCCGCATTGTCGCGAGCGCATTCCTGGAATCACTTCTCTTTCTTCCGCCTTCATTCGAGGATGGCGGAGCAGAAAAGCGGACTCGAAATGGCTAGCAATGAATTTGCTTCAATCGTTCAGGGATGGGAGTCTGTTCCCGCAGCTCTTTGGGAACGCCTGATTGCTGGCTTCGAAGAACCAGCTTCTTTGGCAAAGTGGTTGTCATCACCTCTGCACTGGATCTCGGATCACTTCGAGTTAGCAGGGCTTGGCGTTTTGATTGCTACGGGCGGCGAGTTAGAGATTTGCGCTCGAGACGGTGATCTACCGAAATTGTTGCCTGCCGAGTTCTTCATGTCCGTACTCGACAGTTCCAAGATCGAAATTCAGTCTCCCTGGATCGCGTCCCCACTTCCCGCCAACTTTGAGCCGAACAGTTTGTTGGTGGGATGGATGGGCTCGATGTCAAATGAACAATCAAAGAACCACTCCAAATGGTCCGCGGGCCGTGTATCCGAGTTTCGCACGCATTCGCAAGCCTTGGGGGACGCACTCGCGATCTGGAAGCTTTGCAAACATCAACGCGATGCTATTGCTCAGCGAGATAAGATCATCGAAGTTGCAACGAGCTGGCATCATCACAGGGCTTTGCCTGATCTGCTGCAAAAAATGGCAGAGGCTGCGGCGAGTCTCTTAGATTCTGATCGCGCCAGCATATTCCTATGGGACAAACCGGCTCGACAATTGGTCGGCTATCCGGCATTAGGAGTCGAAGGAAACCCGCTGCGCATTCCGGACGACTCTGGAATTGCTGGCCGCGTTCTTAAGTCGATTCAGTCAGAGCGCTGGGATCGATCCGATCGAACGGATAAGGTCGATCGGACTGTCGATGAAAAAACCGGTTATCGAACCGATTCCATCGTTGCCGTCCCTCTGGTTGATGAAAACGCCAAAGCAATCGGCGTTTTTGAGGTGCTCAATCAAAGGTCGGGAAGATTTACCGTAGCGCACGAACACTTGCTCGCCGATTTCGCTCGGCATGCTTCCACAGCATTGGCGAATTTGCAACACATTCAGAAGCTTATCGCAACAAGAGATCGTTTGACAAAGAACCTCGCTAGCCAGTCACCCCTGCTGGGAAATGCCCCGGCCATGATGAAATTGAAAGAGACCATTTCTCGGGTGGCCGACACGGATTTAGCGGTTCTGATTTTGGGAGAAAATGGTTCGGGAAAAGAAGTCGTCAGTCGCCAAATTCATTACCTCAGCCGCCGACGCCACGAGATCTTCGTAGCCGTCAATTGTGCTGCCATCACGGAGTCCCTTCTGGAAAGCGAGTTGTTTGGCCACGAGAAAGGGGCCTTTACCGACGCCATTGAAACTCGGCTTGGGAAGTTCGAGACGGCCTCGGGTGGAACGTTGCTGCTTGACGAAATCGGAGACATGAGTCTCAAAGGACAAGCGAAACTGCTGCGAGTTCTCGAAGAAAAGGTCGTCGTCCGAGTCGGTGGTTCCGTACCCATCCCGGTGGACGTGCGCATTCTCGCCGCGACCAATCAGGACCTCGTCGAATTGGTTCGTCAAAAGCGATTTCGCGAGGACCTCTATTTTCGCTTGACCGTGGTAAGCCTAACCGTACCTCCTCTTCGCAGCCGAGGAAGCGATATCTTGGAACTTGCGGAGTCATTCTTGCAAACGTTCTGTCGCAACATCGGCCGATCCGTTCCGACCTGGAGTGACCAAGCGAAACAGCGATTGATGCAATACTCTTGGCCGGGCAACGTCCGCGAACTTCGTAATTTGGTCGAGCGCATTGCCTATTTGACTCCCGGCGACCTGATCGATGTTCACGACCTGGATTTCGTACAATCACCGAGAGCACAAACCTCACATCAGCAGGAATTGGATTTCAGCGGCACGCTCTCTCAAGCAACGGACGAATTCCAGCGCAGATACATTCTGAACCATATCGCAAAATCGAACCGCAATATGACTGCCGCTGCAACCTCTCTCGGTATGCAGAGAACGAACCTCTATCGAAAAATGAGACAATTGGGAATGGAGATTCCGGAAAGGTCTTAGCGTCGTTCACCGATCACGCATCTCTCGATAACCGCCATCGGTCCAAGCAGACTGCTTTTCTTTCCCGAAACGTCAGAGTGGGAAAACCCCGGGCGAGCCCCCGTACAGATTTCGGGCTGTGAGATTTGCGGGCTATCGGCCGCTGAGCTTTTCGGACCGTTTCTTTCCTCAGGCCTGCCTAGAGCGACCATCCAGCGCGATATTCTTTTTCAATGTACTGTTGAGCCTTTTTCGCGGAGCCGGTGCTCAGTTGATCTCGGTCCCACGAAAAAGCTTCGCCACTTCGATAGCTCGCAACGCCCAGGCAGACAGTCTCCGTCAAGCATCCGGCGTAATCGAAGTTGCAGGTGGTCGCCTCACCCGTTCGTATTGCTTGCAGCCATTCGCGATGGTGCCCAATCGAGCTCGGAATGGTAGCCTGAGGAACAACCAGTTCAGCGGCTGGGTCATCCAGTAGCACGCAGCGTTGTCCGTAATTGCTCAAGATCGTTCCTCGCGATCCGATAAACCATTGTCCGGACGTGGTTGAAAAGGGTCTGCCATGCAAATCAAGGATTGGCTCCTTCAACTCGGCCAGCTTCGGCGGAGTGCGTCCACTGTCGTACCAGTAAAGATCGAGCTCAGGCAGCTCGCTGCGAGAAGGGAATCGATAATGGACCTCGCACCACGCTGGAGCAGATACGGCATCGACCTCAGGTCCGGTCGCAGCAACATGTTCCGGGGCTCGCAATTCCAAAGCCCATTGCACCAAATCCATATAGTGACAACCGAAATCTCCTAGGGTGCCATTTCCATATTCCCAGAACTTTCGCCATTGAAATGGATGAACGTCACTGCTGTAAGGACGTTCTGGAGCGGGCCCCAGCCAGACGTCCCAATTTAGTCCGGCAGGCTTTGGCTGGTTGTTGAACTTCGCGCCGGTATAAACTGCATTCGCCCAAACGTGGACTTCTCGTATGTCACCAATGACGCCAGCGCGTATCAATTCAACAACTCGTCGATAGTTGTCACCTGCATGAATCTGGGTCCCCATCTGCGTGGCGACGTTTCGCTCAT
This sequence comes from Pirellula sp., assembly GCA_037440405.1. Lineage (GTDB taxonomy): Bacteria > Planctomycetota > Planctomycetia > Pirellulales > Pirellulaceae > JANMGV01. Next base: position 14,483 of record JBBIUE010000035.1, read on the forward strand.
TGGCTAACTCCGCAAGAACTCTTGCCTCGTGGACCGTGTGTGTCAAAGGCTTCTCACAATACACGGGCAATCCCATGCGCAATGCCGTCGCGGCGACAATTGCGTGATTGTGGTCCGGAGTACTGACGAGCACCGCATCGATTTTGCCTTCCTCTCGTTCCAACATTTCGCGCCAATCGACATAGCGCCGAGCGCGAGGATACTCCGCTCCTCCCTTGGCCAACAGGTTCTCGTCGCAGTCGGCGAGCGCCGTGACTTCTTCGTGGGCGACTTCGCGGAGGTTTTCGCCGCCCCGCCCAGTGACTCCAACTGCCGCGATGCGAATCTTTTCATTGATGCTTGAGCCGAATAGCGGCCCTAAGGAGTGCACCGCTGGCATCGCAGCAGCAGTACAACTCCATTGAATCCAGGTACGCCGCGAAAATCGATTGCGATTGGACATAACTGCCTCACATGGCATAGGAGGGAAAAAGGATCGATGGGCCAACGGCGATGGTAGGGGATGTTGCTATTCTGTTCAAGAACAACGGATGTTTCAGGATTGCCTCGCATTCGACCAACGCGCGAGAGCTGGCAGGTCATCGATTCGATAGGGCCGAAATTTTCGAATCGATCCGGCGGCTTCGTCGAACAGCAACAATGTGTGATCATTGAGCCGATTCGCGACTGGGGCATCGATCAGGTTGTTGGAGTCATTCGCACTCATCTGCATCAGAATCCGCAGTTCAAGATCGTGCATTGAACCACGAGCTAGCCACCGCCCGATCGATGTCCAATTGTCGATCCAAACAAAGGTATGGATTCCCACCCGAGGACCATCAGAAAGAATTTGTTGCAGTTGCGCATCCGCTTTCGGGGCGTTGTCACTCTCTCCTCCCCAGCCGAATTCTTCGCTCCGCCGCAGGTCACGGATGCGACTAAGTTGCCACAGCACGAGCCCAATCGGAGTCGACGATTCCGCACCACTTTCGCTTCGTTGCTGCATCACTTCATGAACTTCCGCAATGATTGACGTAGCATCCCTCGGTTCACCCGTTCTTGCAGACGGACTTAGATTGCTGACAAACGATCGGATTTGATTTGCGTACCGATCGTCCGCACGTGAACCATCGATCATATAAAGCGCCGGAGCATGCCTTCCTAGTCGCAAGGCATTCCAGTTCGCGCTGGCCAACCAAACTTTCAGTACATCCGCAGCATTGCGATCTTCGGTCCCGACCATCAAAACGTTGCGCCCCGATTGCCTCGTTAATCGCAGCGAAACTGCGGGTTCGATCGACAAACTATCTCCGAGAATACCATCGATGACTGTCGGGTCGCGCGACTCGAGTTGTGACAGCGCCTGTTCGCATGACCGATCATTCCAAACCGCCGGCTTATGACCATCGAAGACGACTTGTCTACCCAAAGAGATCACACTTTCATCGGTAAATGGAGCGGATTGCGGAAGCATGGCGAACCGCTCGACCTGTGCTTGCTGCGATACGTAGGCGACCTGAAACGGTACGTTTCCTTCGACTCGCCCGCTGGCGTCGTTGTAGACTGCTTGGCCAGCATGTCGCAGTCGTTCCGCCGCCAAGTTGTCCTCGCTGAGAATGAGCATCGCATCCGAACCTTCGCACTGGAGCGCGATGCGAACTGCCATCTGAGCCAGGGTCGTTCTCGGCAACGAATAGGATCCGCCCAGCGTCTGAGAGGCCAGCACCACGTGCATCCCAAAGGAACGTCCCTGTCGCACGATTCGGTCGAGCAACATGGCGGCCTGCTGAGCCAGTTTGTCATCTTCGACAAATAACTCTTGGAATTCATCGACGATGATGAGGATGCGAGGCATCGAACGATCTGGTCGTTTCCGCCGCCAACTTGGAACATCTTGCACACCGGCCTCGCGGAACATCTCGCCACGCTTCTGCATCACGCGGTCTAAGTACTCGAGGGCACTCAGTCCAAATTCCCGCTGGCTTTCGATCCCAATAATATCCGCATGTGGTAAGTGATGTTCTGCATAGACTTGAAACTCCACCCCCTTCTTAAAATCGAGTAGCACCATGCGCAATTGATCCGGTCCGTACTTGGTGGCGGCACTCGTAATCAGCGTGTGCAACAACGAAGATTTACCCGAACCGGTCTTTCCGGCAATCAAAACATGCTGTGAAGTGCCGGTTCCCAGCCGCAGCGATTGAGCCCGTCCGATACCAGCCTGTCCAATCGGAATGCTAAGGCCATCACCAGTGGAAGCTTGCTGGACGGCGGAACTAGCAGGAAGAATTGACTCTAAAGGCACTTCGACCCGCCCGCCGCGAAGATAGGCATCGGCGAGCATTTGAATGATTGATTGCTGTTGAGCTTCATCAGGTGGCGATTCGCTATGAAATTCGAAGGATTCCAATTCATCAACAAGCAAGCGACCTGTCGATCTCCCTAGGTCACTGCGGAACTCGATGCAAAGTCCGCCGTGATCAAGTTGCTTGCGATCGGCGAACGTCGGCCACTCCAGCATCGAGTCAACAAGCAGGAGCACGCAGACTCCGCACCGCCCTCCGGAAGATAGCAAGCTGCACAGTGCCCTCCAAGAGTGATCGTCCAAACCCGCAGGAAATCGCGACCATACCAACAAGCGAAATGGTTCCGCCAGTGAACCCGCGTCGCGATTGTACTCGCGAATATCGCGATAACGGTCGCGTAGAAATTGCTGAATCACGTCTTCGGTATGGTGCACAAGTCTACTAAGCTGCTCCGTGATATGACTGGTCTGTGTCCAAACGCGATAGCTCACCCATCGCGGATCGGTATCCGCCAACTGCATCAACCAAGCAAACTCTCGACCTAATTCGATGGGGTCGAAAATCGTCAGTTGCGTACCGGTTGCCGGTAAGCCAGTCAGACATCGCAACAAGGCGTTCCTAAGACACAGGTGCGCATCTGCCAGCGACGATGCATCCGAGTTCAGTACCAAGTATCCATCCTCGATCAACCGAAATCCAATGGGGACGACCTCTTTGAGAGGCGAGCCGCTGTTGCTTTCCGCTAAAAGTTCGGGCATCCGGATCGTATCGGTGATCGTACCGATAGGAATGATCGCGAGCGAGTTGTCCTTCTGTGGAAGCCCTCGATCCCAGCAATCGCTGCTCCAACTTGGAAAGACATCACGAACCGTATCCCGTAGTTGTTTGGCACGTTCCCTAAAATGTGCGATTCCGTTTCGTGTCTTATTCTCCGCGAACTTGAGGCTGTTACGAAAATCCAGTTTCAATTGCTCAACGGCCGATGCATGTTCTGCGGCCAGCTCCAAGCGCTGACGTTCTTGAGCCCGTCGTAGGGACTCGATTTGGGGACGCCATTGACTCGTCGTTCTGATGAGCCCTTGCGTGTGGTCCGCTGCGTACTGTCGTCGCAGTTGTTTGTGATCCGAATGAATTCTGTCGATCGCTTCAAGTGCCTGCCGCTTTGTCTTCTCGAGATCGCCGCGATAATTGGATTCCAATTCAGCTTGTCGATTCTTGAAGTCCTGGAAAAGGCGCTGTTGTTCCGCGCGGCAATGCTCCTCGGCAAACTTCAAACAAGTAGCAACAGCCGTCTGTGACTTGCCAACGAATTGTTCAACTTCCGGATAAATTTGCGAAATCTGTCTTTTCAAGATCGACCGCAATACGATCGCAAGGACCAACCATGTCAATCCAGTCGCAACGAGACATACGAAAATGCACCATTGCCATGCGAGAGGCACAAGAAAATGGGCTCCTATCGCGATCGTAACTCCGTTCAACGTCGAAATCAGAAAACCAATCCCTGGTCCGATTCTCCACGCTGCCAGCGACAACATCTTCTTCTCGATCGACTGGATGTTTTGACGGCAGTCGTCGAGGACCGATCTGCCCAATGCGATACTAGCTATTCCAATTGGTTCTTGAGGCTGTGCGTTTTGCACTGGAACCGAGAGACTTCGATTCGCAAGGGCAAGTTGAATCTTTTGCCGCGCATCCACTACTGATTGCAATCGCACTCGAAAGTCTTCGCGAATCTGTTCGAACAGCTTCACTGGCTTCGTTTTGTTTTCATCGTAGGCTCGGCTGAGATTTTCGGTATCGGAATGGAAACGCGTATGGATCGACTGGATGGACTGTTGCAATCGTCGCTGAATTTCTTGGGCTTGCTCGGCTTCACGTTGAAGCGAGAGAAAGGTGTCTCGCTCAGCCCTCGACCATACGGCCTCGACATCCCTATCCCAGTTCGTAACCGATTCGATCATCGCTCGACGGTGTTCGTGCTTTGCTTTCCGATCATGCTCGATGAACGCCAAGTCCAGCTGTTCCGTTCGTTGCTCTGAAGTCATCGAGCCTGACGATTGAATTTCCTCGAAGTGTTGGATGCGGTTTCTTAGGCCACGAATCCAGGCCCTTTGTCGTTGAGCCGATATCCAAGAAAGCGGTTTCATGATGCGTCGGGATCCTGAAGTTGCTTATTGAAATCGTTGAGCGTCTCACAAACCTGATGAAGCTGGCTGATCAGCAATTCAATCGTTGCATCGACGTCGTGTAGATCTTCTCGCTGAAATTGCTGAGCTCGAACGTCGTTCCAGTGATCGTTGACCTCCGCAAGCATCTCGCGATAATCGGTCACCGTTTGACGCAATCGATTGGCGCAACCCAGCAGATCGTGGCGAATTCTCATGATGGTTCCTGGGGCAACGAACTCGTTGATTCCGAAGCCGTCGCATTGGCGTCAGGCATGGTGGTTAAATTCGAAACGATCTCCGACGCATTGCTGGTAGCGTTCGAAGCACCGAGTTGAGCGTACTGCAACAGCGGATCGATGATCTGCTTGAGATGCATTCTGGCGATTGGCAGTCGACTCTCTTCCAAGTCTCGAACGTGCTGAATCTTCATTTGCAATTGCGTACTCACCTGTTGCCACAAAAGCTGGCACTGCTTCAATTGGCGAAGTTTCTTTTCACAAAGGGCGACTCGGACGGTACAGCGATCAAGCCGTTTGCGATGCTCGGAGCACCCGGGGCGCTCATCTGCTCGAACCGTCGCTTCGCATTCCATCATTCGCTCGCGGGCTTCGGTCCAACGACGTTTGGCGAGGCGGTCTTGTTCCTGCCAGTATTGCGGTGCCTCGGCTTCAAGACATTGCACAACGCGATGGACTTCGGTTCGAACCTCATCGAGCTGCTTTCCGAGTCGATCCTGGAAGGCTGTCAAGCGAGCCAAAAACGAATCCAGCGCTTCAATGCTGCCGACTTTCGCCGCATTAGCCATTTCGCTGATATTCCTCGATGAGTTCCGCCTTGCGAAGCAAATAGGGGACATGCCGCTCGCTGGTCTCGACGAGTCGATGCAGTTGTTTGAGCTGCTCTTCAAAATCGACCGCAAACTTGCGATGTTCCTGGTCACGCCACGACGTCGAAAGGCGATTCATTTCCTGGGCCAGTCGCGTCGACGATTCCGCCAAAGTTGTGTTGAATCGCTTTAAGAGCATCGCGAATTGACGAAGTTGCTCCGGATCGACAATTGCTTGTGCCATGCGATACCCTCTCTTATTGTCCGAAACGATTTTGCCTAAACGCGGTGCAGGTTGCGATGAGCTTCTTCGATTGCCTAGTGGTCCCGCTTCCACCATTCCGAGAATCACCGCCTCTTATCGTAGCACGGCACGAACGTTCTTGCATCGGATATATTGTATGCATTCGCAGCCCTGTGGAAATGTAGCGATCGCTTCACTTTGCCTCCGACGCAATGTCCCGACGATGCCGACAGATGAGAAACAAGAATCGAACCTGAACCGCCCACGAAATGGAGGCAGCGATCTTCAATACTTCCCTGGTGTCGGCCCTCATCGTGCCGAATTGCTCCAGCGTTTGGGGATTACCAAGCCGATCGACTTGCTCTTTCACTTTCCAAGAAGCTACCAGGATACGGCAAAGTTATGTGGACTTGCTGAGCTGAGGTCCGATGTCCGGGCCAGTATTATTGGCACGATCGATGACATGGAACTTCGAACGCTGGCAGACGGTCGCTCCATCCTCGGCGTGCTCGTGAAGTTCGAAAGTGGTGGTTACCTGAGACTCGTCTGGTTCAATCAACCCTATCGGCGGGGCCAACTCCGTCACGGCATGAGAGTGCTTGCCACGGGAATCCCCAAGAACAGTGGAATGACTTGGGAAATGAGGCAGCCGGAGGTAACCGAACTGGGCGACGGGCAACCAATCCCCGAGCCGCATCCCGAACCGATCTATCCACTAACCGAAGGGCTTCAGAACCATCAAATCAAAAAGATGATTGCCACTGCTCTCGATCGATTCCTGAACAAGATCGAGGAAGCGTTACCGGATAAGGTCCGAGAACAATTTCAACTCATGGACGTTCGGACCGCGTTGGAAAAGATTCATCGTCCGACCACTGAGGAGGAAGCAACGAATGCTCGCAAGCGTTTCATTTATCAGGAACTTTTGATCTACCAGCTAGCTCTCGCTCAGCGTCGCTACCAGTCCCAGCATGGCTTACCCGCTCCGCTGCTCCAATCCACACCCCAGATTCACGCACGCATCCTCAAGCGGATTCCGTTTCAGCTCACCGACGATCAGCGTCGCGCGATCGAAGAGATCAAGCAGGACTTGAATCGAGAACTCCCAATGAATCGACTGCTTCAAGGAGATGTTGGCTCTGGAAAGACCGTTGTCGCGATGTATGCCATGCTGGTTGCTGTCGCTCATCGGTATCAAGCCGCTTTGATGGCACCCACGGAAATTCTCGCTCGACAGCACGCCGCGCGACTTAAGGAGCGACTTGCCAACAGCCAAGTCGAGCTTGAATTTCTCAGCGGTAGCTTGTCGGCAGCTGAGCGGACAGCAAGCTTGAACCGGATCGCCAACGGATCCGTCGATATTATCGTCGGTACCCAAGCATTGCTGAGCGATAAAGTTGAATTCGCCAAACTTGGAGTGGTAGTTATCGACGAGCAGCATCGTTTCGGCGTGCAACAGAGAGCTAGTTTGAAACAGGGATCATCGCAGCCGCACTATTTGGTCCTATCGGCCACTCCCATCCCGCGAACTTTAGCCATGACCGCTTTTGGCGATCTCGACGTGTCGGTCATTCGCAGCCGCCCTACAGGAAAAGTACCCATCCATACGTACCTGTCCACTAGCGCTCAATACGAGCGTTGGTGGCAGTTTGTCGTCAAACAAGTTCGGCAGGGTCGACAGGCGTACGTTGTCACCGCCCGCGTTTCACAAGAAGAAGATTCCGCCTTACTCGGTGCCGAACAGGTTTACGAAGCGTTGAAGGAAGGGCCCCTCAAAGAGCTTCGCCTAGGACTCTTGCACGGACGGATGGATGGTGACGCAAAACAGAACGTCTTGGAGGCCTTCGAAGCTCGCTCAATCGACGTTCTCATCTCAACCACAGTGGTTGAAGTCGGCATCGATGTCCCCAACGCAACCGTGATGACCGTACTGGATGCGGATCGATTGGGATTATCACAACTCCATCAGCTTCGTGGCCGAGTTTCCCGAGGGTCACATCCAGGATTCTTTTGCATGTTCCCTTCCAATGATGCGTTGGTCGAGGATAATGCACGCTTGCAAGCTCTGACGAATACAAGCGACGGGTTTGCACTCGCAGAAATGGACTTGCAAATGCGAGGACCAGGTAATCTACTGGGTACACAGCAGCACGGATTGCCAAAGTTTAAAATCGCGGACCTGATTCGAGATTCAGCGATTATCATGCAACTTCGAGATGAAGCGAGGCAGATCATCGCTGGTAATCCCAATCTCGACGGACCAGAATGGAAACGTCTGGCTCAACAGTTAAAAGTGCGACACGGTGAAATGCTCAGTCTCGGCGACGTAGGTTGATCGGTACCTTGCCACTCACGAGAGCGCCAGCGGACTGAATCAACCCTGCAGAGTCATACGCAATTAGCGGCGAACCAAACACGACAACATTACTCGCACCTCTTCCATATCCTATGCTCCATCAGATCAACTTAGCAGCGGCAGGAACCTGCGGAGAAGACATGGCCACTGCCGTGCAGACCTGCGTTCATTGCGGATTCTGCCTGCCCACCTGTCCGACCTATCAAGTGTTGGCCGAAGAAGCCGACTCGCCGCGAGGCAGGATTGTCTTGATGAAGCAAGTGCTGGAGGGGACGCTTGACCACCACGACATCCAGGCTCACCTTGATCGGTGTCTCGGCTGCATGGCTTGTGAAACAGCTTGCCCTTCCGGGGTCCCGTACAGCCACTTGCTCAGCCCCTACCGCGACTGGTCGAGAAGCCGGTTTCGAACACGATCAACCTTCGCGAGAACATTGCTCCTTCGTGTCCTACCCTACCCGAACCGATTTCGATGGGCAGTTCGGCTAGGAAAATTGACTCGCTGGGCTTCGATGCTGCTACCCAAGTCACTGCGTCCCATGCTCGATCTCGTTCCCGAAAAACTACCGGCACAGGCACCACTCGAGCCCGGAATCTATCCCGCGAAAAGCGTTCAACGGGCGCGGGTAGCCCTCTTATCGGGCTGTGCACAGCAGGTGCTTGATCCCGGAATTCACACTTCGGCTCTGAACGTTATGACTTGCAATGGCGTTGAAGTGACGGTTCCCGCGCAGCAGGTTTGCTGCGGGGCTTTGGCGTGGCATACAGGGCATGGAGATCAAGCGGCGCGGTTTGCTAGAAAGAACCTAGCGGCGTTCGCTGAACCATTCGACGCGATCGTTTCAACCGCTGCCGGCTGCGGTTCTGCTTTGCATGAGTATCCAATCTTGCTTCGAGGTACGGACGCCGAAGAGGACGCCAAGCGATTTGCGTCGATCTCGTTGGATGTACTTACATTCCTGAATCGATTGGGTCTGTCCGAGCCCATTCGGGCTCCGGCCAAACCGATCAAAATTGCCTACCACGATGCCTGCCATCTGGCGCACGCTCAGAAAGAAACCAAAGCTCCGCGCAATTTGCTACGTCAAATCCCAAACGTGCAGCTCGTCCCTTTACAAGACGCCGATCTATGCTGCGGATCGGCGGGTTCGTACAACATCGATCAGCCTGAAATCGCTCGTGAATTAGGTCAGCGCAAAGCCAACAACATCCTTCGCTCCAACTGCGATTTGGTCGCGCTCGCGAACATCGGATGCCAAGTGCAGATCGTCCAAGCCCTTGCCAAACAGCGAAGCTCTATGCCTGTCCTGCACGTCATCCGCATCCTCGACTTGGCCTATCAAGGAAAGCTGGACGAAATCGTGAATTCGCGGACTGGTTTTATCTGAGCGCTCAGCGATGCCTGACGATTCCGTCTTCAAGTCATCGGATAGGTGCAGCGCCAGCTGTTCTTGGAAAGTACACAAACCACCAAACTGCAATCCGATTGGCAAGAGCGATACTTTTCTCTTTTGCTCGGCCCTACCTCCCCCCTGGGATTTCGATGGGGCGGACACCTTGGAAGCGGCCGCGGGGTGCAAGGCCCTGCATGTCAATCGGGATATCGGTGACATGAGTGCCGATGTTTCCGGCGAGATCGACAGTGTCGATGCGCAGGTAGATTTTTCTCGGCAAGTTTGGATCGGCTCGCCAAGCATAGCGGCCTTGGTTCGGCAATCCTGCTGCGATCGTCGACCACGGCCCCTGAGGATACTCTGCGAAGGAAAGTTGAATCGGACGATTGCCCAGCCATTCATCACTACATTGGTACTCGATGATCAAGCTGCCGGTTTCCTCTCCTTTGCCGTACATCGCACTCGTGATACGAGTTACCGGAGCCTGTGTATCGACTTGAACCCACACGTCGGCTTCGTCCCCTGATCGCGGCGCGTTCCCGGAGATTCCTTGCCTCGTCGTAATGACCATACGAAAGCCGAACAATCCATCTTCGTCAACCTGAATATCGAACGGACTTTGGTTGTCCGGATCTTTATCCCAATACTCCCAAGTTTTCCCTCGGTCGACTGTCCCCCAAAGCTCAATCGATGCAATGGAACCTTGCAATTCCTCCTCCAGCGAATAGTCGAGGCTGAATGCCCGCGAATGGCTGTAAAATGGCTCAACTCGAAATGGCAACTCTGGCAATGATTTTGGTCGCGGCTCTGAAACGCTCAGTCCCGGTCCTGTTGGCTGGCGATGGCCGTGTGGAAATGGAAGCAGTCCTTCCGAATCCAATTGCGATCCGCTCGGCATCTGTTGAAGCACATACTTGCCGTCGCGAGTCAGTTGGCTGGGTGAAGTTGTTGGCGGAAGTGCCATCGAGCTTGAACGGTTATTGAAGTTCGATCCGCCCCGTCCGTCTGAGGGAAAGACCTGCAGTTCACCCTGGTTGGGAGGTGGCAAATACTGCACGTTGTCCGGTACCGCCTCCTGAAGCTGGCTCGCGAATCTCATTCCGCCGCGATTGGCAACCCTAGGCAGTTCGGGACTGCGAATGATTTCGAAGGGATTTCCGCTCCGGTCGGTTCCGTACAGCCTCACCATGATACGCCGAATGTTGATGGGGACCTCCAACACCGCTTGACCGCGAATGCGAGTTGATTGTCGCTCAGTCAATTGGACTTCGACAGGACGCCATCGCGAGCTCCCCTCCTCAGCGACTTCGAGCCGAACCGTAGTTGGATCGGCATTGCTATCGAGAATTTGGAAGCTGGCGAGGATTTGCCCTGTCGGATCGAGTAAAATGTCCATGTCGGCTGTCGGAGCGTCCGTGTCGACGACAATCGTCATCAATGGCGCTTCGGACGGGAAAGCATTGCCATAATCATCGAGGCTTCTCAATCGGAACGAAATGGTACCGTCCGCATTCGACTCAAAGTCGAACGACTGTCGTCCTCTTCCAGCTCGCGATACAGGTTGCTTCGCGTGATAGTTCCAAGTGCGGCCTCCATCGACGGAGTATTCCAATTGAATTTCCGATGGTAATCGCCCGCCCCCCAAATCGAATGGAATGCTGAATCTTCGTGTCGCGAGGTAGTAGACATCGGAACCACTGCCGCCAACGTTTTGAAAGCCGTAAGCAACCGTCTCTTGGCAAGCAATCAAACACGCAGCTAGGCAGAGCAAGCACCGTGCGATACCGACTCCTCTGTTCGCAAAAAATTCAACTCGCGCGGCGCGAACTGCGGATCGCTCAGCAGTATCGTGATGGCACGCATCGCCGACAATTGGCATTGAATTTTCAGCGTCTACGAATCGGAGCGGCATAGTTGATCAACACGTGGGGTTCGCTGGATCAATAGTTGCAGTTATTCCAGATTATCGTCCAGCATCAGGCGTCGACTTGTCCGAAAATCGCGGATTTGACGAGCAGGAAAAATGGGAAAGCTTCGAGACAATCTGGGCGATTTCGTCTACAATTTCTCAGGTTTCGTGAATCAGGGGAAAGCCATCATTTCGCAATGAAAAATCGGTACGAATACGACATTGTAGTTATTGGTGCGGGGCACGCAGGGACAGAAGCAGCTTCGGCTGCGGCTCGCACGGGTGCGGCTGTCGCTTTGCTAACGGCGAATTTGGATACCGTTGGCCAGATGAGCTGTAACCCGGCAATCGGCGGAGTTGGCAAAGGTCAGATGGTTCGCGAAATCGATGCCCTCGGCGGTTTGATGGGATTGGCGATCGATCGCACCGGCATTCAGTTCCGAATGCTGAATCGGAGCAAGGGTCCCGCCATGCACAGTCCGCGAGCTCAGTCGGACAAGAAGGCCTACCAATTCGAGATCAAACGGATGATCGAGTCGACACCGAACCTCGATCTCAAACAGGAAGTGGTTGAGGACCTGCTCGTTGAAAATAGCTCTGGGACGACGCGGATTGTCGGAGTTCAGGTTCGCGGTGATGCCGTCTACGCTGCGCGTTGTGTCATTGTGACGACCGGTACTTTTCTTCAAGCGATCATGCATACAGGCGAAGCCAAATCGGCGGGGGGACGAGCGGGTGAAGGAACAACATCCGGTATCAGTGCAGCGCTTCGCCGACTCGGCTTCCGTATCCACCGGTTCAAGACAGGGACGCCCCCTCGATTGAATGCGCGCACCATCGACTATTCTCGTACTCAGATGCAACCTGGCGATGATCAGCCGATTCCATTTTCATTTATGACTCCATCGATCGATGCGGAGCAGTTGCCGTGCTGGATCACGCACACAAACGACTCGGTCCATGAGCTCATTCGCGAGAATCTGCATCGAGCTCCCATGTACACCGGCCAGATTCAATCGACTGGCCCGCGATACTGTCCTTCGATCGAAGATAAGGTCGTCCGTTTCCGCGATAAATCTCAGCACCAGTTATTTCTTGAGCCGGAAGGACGCAATACTCTGGAAGTCTACGTAAACGGCATTTCGACGAGTCTTCCCCGAGACGTTCAGGATCGGATGATGACCATGATCCCTGGACTGGAGAGGGCTTCGATTATGAGATACGGCTACGCGGTCGAGTACGATTACTGCCCGCCGGATCAATTGCATCCATGGCTTGAGACCAAACAGGTCGAAGGACTTTACTTTGCGGGGCAAATCAATGGAACGACTGGCTATGAGGAAGCCGCAGCTCAGGGACTAATCGCTGGAGCCAGTGCGGCTCGACGCCTGCAAGGGCACGATGGCTTGGTCCTCTCGCGCGACGAAGCGTACATTGGTGTTCTTATCGACGATCTTGTTACGCGGGGTGTCGACGAACCTTACCGAATGTTCACCAGCCGAGCCGAACATCGGCTTGTGCTTCGTCACGATAATGCCGACCTGCGGCTCACTCCCATTGGGCGTTCCATTGGTCTCGTTTCCGATGAACGTTGGGAACTTTACAACTGGAAGATGGAACAAATCCAACTGGCAGAAGCGTGCTTGGCACGATTGCGCATCGGCGATGTCCCGGCGGAAAAGTACCTTCGCCGCCCCGAAGTTACCTGGAGCAGCCTCGTCGATATTCTTCCCGAGCTGGCAGCGATACCAACACGGATCAGTGAACAGATCGAGATCAATTGCAAGTACGATGGCTACGTCGCTCGACAGCAGATCCAAATCGATCGCCAAAAGCGATTAGCAGGCAAGCGAATCCCGCATGATTTTTGCTATGACACGATCGTCAGTCTTCGGAATGAAGCGCGCCAACGTCTCAACGCGATTCGCCCGATCAGCCTGGATCAAGCGAGCCGTATCGTAGGCATTACGCCTTCTGATATCGCCCTGCTCCTTGTTCACTTAGATCATAAAGGGAACAAGAACTGAGGCCTAGACCTGACGTTTGATCGGGACTTTTCCTAGGCGTTGCCGATATCGATAGTATTCAATGAATCTAAGGCATCGTTGAGCCGTTGGCCGATCGCGAAAGATCCCTGCGGTCCGGCGATTGTGGTCGCGTGCGCCTTCTGCGATCGGTTCAACGAAGCATCTGCGCGATCGCTGACTTTTGAGCTTGAGCAATTGCATTTTTTGGACAGAGAGTTGATGGAAATACGAATCTTAGAAAGTCGAGACGCCATTGGAGTGGCGGCAGCGGAACTCGCAGCACAAGCGTTGAAATCTGCGATCGCGCAATATCATTTTGCCGCCATCGTCGTCGCGACCGGCGCGAGCCAGTTCGAGGTCCTTCAACATTTGGTCGCTCGCGATGATGTCGACTGGTCGAAAGTAGATGGTTTTCACCTTGACGAATACGTTGGCTTATCCGCCGATCATCCGGCGTCATTCTGTGGATACCTGCGAGCACGATTCGTGGAAAGATTGCCGCTCCGATCCTTTTACTATCTCGAAGGTACACGCGACCCAGCCATCGTATGCGCTGAGGCCAGTGAGGCGATTCGTGATCGGAGAATCGATCTTGCCTTGATCGGCATCGGAGAGAATGGACACCTTGCTTTTAACGACCCTCCTGCGGACTTTGCAACGGATCAACCATACATTCAAGTGGCGCTCGATGATGCTTGTCGGCAGCAGCAAGTTGGAGAAGGCTGGTTTCCCGACCTCGAATCCGTTCCCAAATACGCCGTTTCCATGTCGATTCGCCAGATTCTCAAAGCGAAATGCATTGTATGCAGCGTCCCGGATGAGCGAAAAGCATCCGCTGTCCATCGAACCTTACACGATCCTATCGATCCGTCGATTCCAGCGTCCATCCTACGAACTCACGATGGTACAACGCTGTTATTGGACCAAGCCAGCGCCTCTCTTTTGCCCAAATTGAGCTGACGCATGAACTACGTCGATCTGCAAGTCAACGGACATTATGGCGTTGATTTCAATTCGGATGATTGGTCCATCGAGCACCTAGAATCCGTTTGCGAAAAAATGAAGCAGAACGGAGTGCGCAAGTTTCTCGCCACCTTGATCACGGACGATTTCGAAAGAATGGAAACGCGGATTCGACGATGGAGCGCGGCTCTGCAACAATCGGAGCGATTGCGCGAAGTCGTGGTTGGATTGCATATCGAGGGTCCGTTCCTATCGCATGAGGAAGGATTTGTTGGTGCTCACCCTCCGCAGCATACCTGCAATGGCAGTATCGACTTGGCGAAGCGATTGTATGATGCAGGCGAAGGCTGGATTCGACTGATAACCATGGCACCGGAACGCGATGCTGGAATGAAGGCGATTTCGTGGTTTGCCAGTCAGGGTGTTCTCGTTGCGGCAGGGCATACCAATGCGAGCCGCGATTGGCTTGTTCAGGCTTGCGATGCTGGGTTGAGCGGCTTTACGCATCTCGGAAACGGTTGTCCGCATACTGTACAACGGCACGACAACATCGTTCAGCGCGTCTTGAGTTTGAAGGAGCGTTTTTGGGTGAGCCTGATTGCTGATGGAGTTCATCTTCCTCGGTGGCTCCTTCGGCTCTTCATCGACGTGATTGGCATGGATCGATCGATCATCGTTACTGACGCCATCAGTGCGGCAGGGTTGGGGCCCGGCACTTACCAATTGGCGAGCCGAGAAGTCGAAATCGACGAGTCGGGCATCTCACGTTGCAAGGAAGGCGTCTACCTCGCTGGCTCTACGGCAACGATGCGACAATGCGAGAATGTCCTCGTCGAGGTTGGATTCTCCGAAGACCAACGGCGGCAACTCCTTTCAGCGAATGCATTGACAGTGCTTGGACAATCAGCCGAAACTGCGGAGCGGTGATCTGGAATACGATCTTCCGACACAATAAAAATTGCGATCTGTGGGTGTTGGACGATTATTGAACAAATTCGCTACGATTGAGAGGTAACCTCCCGCATTCCTTTCAAGGATGAAGTTCATTGAGCGTCACTTCCAGATTGCGATCCGAAACCGTTCTCAAGCGGAGCCAATGTTATCGCTGGCCAGCACTGCCACAGCAAATTGGGCGGCTTTGATTTATAGCGAAATGCAATTGCTTCATTCACGAAATACTGCTGCTGCCCGCGATGGAGGTGTGAACGGTCGTGCGCAACTGTTCACCCAGAATCTTCGTTTGCCAGTCAGCCGAAGTCGTATTCGCAATTTGCACGCAGCCATTGAAATTGCGTAGACTTTCGCTTGACGGCTAAACGACCGCAATTTCATCCTATTGCAAGGAGAATGACCACGCCCCGCGAACGATCACTTCGTTCCGCCATCCGAAATCGCAGCTACAATTGTTTTGATGCATCTGGGCGGGACAGTACGCAATCGCATTCGTGCAACAGTGCCGTCCAACATCGATAGCGAACGTTCCCAAAGCTTACGAGTCCAACGAATGAAACTTGGTTCGATTCCTCACATCTATCGTAACGTCAAGCGTTGGCAGGAAATCATAACCGTTCTTCGTCGCTATGGCTTGGCGGACTGGTTGAGCCATCTGAAGATCGATTTCATCCGTGATTGGCTGAAGGACGAACATGGAGTTCCACTCTCGAGCTACTCGCGCGAAACACGAATTCGAATGGCGTTGTCAGACCTCGGTCCAACGTTCATTAAATTGGGGCAAGTTCTCTCGCTTCGACCGGATTTAGTCGGGGTCAAGTTAGCCAACGAGTTGCAGAAACTTCAATCAAACGCTCCCGCAGATCCGGGAGAGGATATCAAGGCCATGATCGAAAAGGAACTCGGTCAACCGATCGAGCAGCTCTTTCGGTCATTCGAGATTCAATGCATTGCTTCAGCTTCTATCGGACAAGTCCATGCTGCCGAACTCCACGATGGCACGCCTGTAGTTGTCAAAGTAAGGCATCTTGGGATTGAGCAAACGATCGAAGAGGATTTGGAAGTCCTGACCGGATTGGCTGGGTTGGCGGAAAGGATACCGGAACTTGCTGCTTGGCGGCCGCGTGTGATGATCGATGAAATCGCGAAAACTCTCCGGCGAGAGCTGAGCTTCACACGCGAATTGCAGAATCTTCAGTTGTTTTGCCGTGAGCTGGAACGTTTTCCCGGGATTCATCTTCCAGTACCATTTCCCAAGTTGTCGTCGCACCATGTTCTCACGATGGAACGAGTCATCGGGACCTCCATATCGGAGTTGGATAGTGAGTTTCGATCCTCGGACCGTGCCCAAGAGTTGGCCAAGCGAACTGCCGAACTCTTTATCAACATGATCTTTGTGATGGGTGTCTATCATGCAGACCCTCACCCGGGCAACGTTTGGATGATGGATGATGACGCGCTGGCCCTGCTTGATTTCGGCATGGTTGGGAGGATCGATGAACGACTGCGTGAAACGATCGAGGAGATGCTCCTGGCCGTGGCCAATCGGGACGCGATCTTGCTCACGAGCTTGATCAAGCGAGTAGGCAAGATTCCGGTTCGCTTGGACGAAAGCTCTTTGTCAAACGACGTTTCTGATCTAATCGCAAATTATGGGCATCAGCCCTTGGAGTCGTTCGACATGGGAGGGGCTTTGAACGACATGACAGACATCCTTCATAGCCACCGCATCCTTATACCATCTCAAATCGCGCTCTTGATCAAAACCTTGGTAACCCTCGAAGGAACGTTGCGTCTGATGAGTCCGCGTTTCAGTCTGATGGAAGCGATCCAACCTCACTTTCGCAAAATGCGGATTCGTCGATTATCACCCACCAGACAAGTCAAAAGATTACAACGTCTCTACGTGGAACTTGAAACGTTGGTTGAGCGACTCCCCTCGCAGATTACGGGACTGCTGGAGGTCGTTCAAGAAGGCCGGTTGGATGTTCATCTTTCGCATCGTGGTCTCAGTCCTTCCATCAACCGGTTGGTGATGGGACTTCTGACAAGTTCTCTATTTCTCGGGTCGTCCGTTCTCCTTGCCTACAAGGTTCCGCCGCTCCTGTTTCCAAACCCTGGCCCCATGGGCCTGCAGAACCTGTCTCTGTTGGGCCTGCTGGGCTTTGGTATGAGTATCCTCATTAGCCTCAGACTTTACATCGCAATCAATAAATCCGGACATCTCGACCCACGCTCCGACGACCAGGAATGAGGGTCGAGCAATGCGCAGAGTCCGTAGGGTCGCTTCGGCTTTCCGGACCTTTGAGAAGCCGCTCCGCCTTCCATAATCGAATGATTTACGTTCGGCAGAATCCCGATTGCTGTTGCGATCGTCACAAATGGGATCCACGGCACGTTTCACTTAAGCAGCAAAGCTTCGATTGCTATCAATCGCAAGTCCAAACGAAGTCGATACCTTGGGAGCAAGATTCCATGAACCACCGATCCACCATTGACGGCCTGAATCTCGATGAAAGAAAAGCGAATACGAACGCAAAGTGTCGACGCCTCCTCGGTAAAATCACCAAAGGTCAGTCGTCGTCAGCCTCGCGCACTGGAGTCACCTCAGTCACCACTTGAGACGTATCTCCGCGAGATCAACGAGACCAAGCTGCTCAGTGCCGAAGATGAACAACAGTTGGCAAAGGCTATCGGTGAGGGAGACGTGCGCGCTCGAGATCGCATGGTGCGTGCCAACCTTCGGCTGGTCGTGAATATCGCTCGCGGCTATGTCGGCAAAGGACTAAGCTTGCCCGATCTCATCGAGGAAGGAAATCTGGGCTTGCTGCGAGCCGTGGAAGGATTCGATCCAGCGGTAGGAACTCGCTTTAGCACCTACGCCAGCTACTGGATCAAACAGTCGATCAAGCGAGCCCTGATCAACTGCGGCAAGACGATTCGCATACCCGCTTACATGGTTGAGCTTCTTAGCAAGTGGCGGCGGGCGACGAATCGTCTGACGGAAGAATTGGGCCGGACCCCAACTCCTGAAGAGATTGCTAGAGTCCTTGGTTTGCCACGTAAGAAACTGTCGATTATCAAAAAGGCTATTCAAATCCACAATGCCACTCCACAAAGCGATCAGTCAGATGCTGGTTGGTCGCTTAGTGAGATCGTCATGGACGAACGCCGTAAGAGTCCGGACGAAGAACTGCTCGACGAGGATATCCTGAGAACGGTACTCGAGATGATCGAGACCTTGGATCCACGAGAAGCGACTGTTTTGCGGATGCGCTTCGGCTTGGATGAAACGCCCACGCACACGCTGAAAGAAATCGGCGAAAACCTTGGGCTGACTCGCGAGCGCGTTCGCCAGATTGAGACCGAAGCCCTCGCGAAACTAGCTCATGGCTTGAAGGATCCGAAAGAGAAGATGGGCTTAATCTAGGGCTGTTTAAGCGATCGGCAGGTGAAGATACCCCAGCCCCATACGCGAGTGATTGACGAGACTTCGTGCCATCGTTCCATGCAACAGAGGAAGTTTCGTTGAGGATTATCTGCCGGTCAGTTGAGAACAAGTAAGCGTGGGCAGTAAGCTTCCTTATGAATTGCAGTCATCGATTTGTGGTAGCGTTCAAGCGTAAACACATTCGACGAGTTTCCAGCACTTGCCCGAAGTTCTAATCCTTTGCTTTTTTGGATCTCGCTGGTTTCGTTTCGGACTTTGCCGTGCTCTCAGTCGACGCTTTTTCTGCCTTGCTTGTGTCAGCCGTCGATGCGTTGCTTGAGGTTTCAGTTGATTTCGTCTCGCTGGCAGCGGCCTTCTTGTAGGATTCGGAACGATAGTCGGTTTGATAGAAGCCGCTTCCTTTGAACATCACGGCAGCACCGGTTCCGATCAGTCGTTTCAACTTACGCTTCTTACAGGAAGGGCACTTCGTCTCAGGCTCGGCAGTGATCGACTGGAAAAGCTCGAACTCGTGGCCACAAGCAGTACACTCATAATCGTAGGTTGGCATACTTCAGTCCGTTCTCCTTGCAGAATACCCTAAGACATAGATGGACCGGCGGATACGACAACATGGCTTGGCCGGATAACGCGATCGTGCATACGATAACCGACGGAAGCTTGCTGAATCACGATACCTGCTGGCCGATCCGAAGGCACCTGCGAGATGGCTTCATGGTAGTTCGGATCGAAGGGCTGGCCCACAGCTTCGATCGGGAAACAATGATATTTTGCCAGAATCGATGCCAGCTGTTGCTGCACCATTCGTACTCCTTGGAGGAGAGCCCCTGCTTCTTGCGCGCTCTCGGCCGCTGCCGTAGCTCGATCTAAATTGTCGACCACTTCTAGTAGATCGCGGACCAAGGCCACGTTCGCGAACTTGATCTGTTGTTCAGTATCACGAGCCGCTCGCTTCCTATAATTTTCAAGTTCCGCCTGAGCCCTCAATTCTCGCCCTCGAAGTTGCTCGATCATCGCCAGAAGTCGCTCCGTCGTCTGATGAGCATCATCGCCCGACTCGGAAAACTGCTCCGAAATCGCCGCATCCGTTGCGATGTTCTCGTTGGCATTTGCTCGGTCTGTTTGAGTTGAAGCTTCACTCACAATCGTTGCTCCTTTGCTCGCTCGATGTCTTACTCGTTCTAATCCGAGACCTTTGCTTCGGTCTCGCCCAACCCCAAATATTCGCGAATGCGATCAAAAAATCCCTTGCGCTCTGGTGTTACATTGGCTTGATCGATGTCATCCAGCTCTCGCAGCAATTCTGCCTGCCGCTTGCTGAGCTTTTTCGGAATCTCGACAACCGTGTGAACAAGCAGATCGCCGCGACTTCCATTGTGTGGATCGGGGAAGCCGGCCCCTCGAATTTGAAATACATTGCTACAAGGAGTTCCGGCAGGAAGATTCAGCGATCGCACGCCATCCAATGTAGGAACGTCAATCGTCGTACCTAATGCAGCTTGCGTAAATGTGATGGGCATCTCCAGAATCAAATTGGATCCATCTCTTTTGAAGATTCGGTGGTTGCGAACCCGAATAAAACAATAGGCATCACCCGGCGGCCCACCATCTGGGCTTGGCTGGCCTTCACCCGTCAGCCGCACACGCATCCCATCGTCAACTCCTGGAGGTATCGCAACTTCCAGCTTTACTTCCTGAGGTTCCATCCCGTTGCCGTCACATTTACGGCATGGAGTAGAAATGGTTTTCCCTGATCCGCGACAAGTCGGACAGGTCGTCTGCACGCGAACAAAACCTGCGGATTGAACGACCTGGCCACGTCCATCACACCGCCGGCACTTTTCGGGACTGGATCCTTTGGCGGCTCCCGTTCCCGAACATTCGGAACATTTTGCAAAACGGGTTAAGCGAACGGTCTTCCGAACTCCTCGAAACGCCTCTTCGAGGTCGAGGGTGACGTCGCATCGGAGATCAGCACCCCGTCGAACACGGCTTCGCCCGTTCCCGCGACCGAAGAAGTCTCCAAAGATGTCGCCAAATGCATCGAAGATATCGCCGACATCTTGAAAGCCAGACTGCTGCATTTCTACCCCAGCGTGCCCATACGCATCGTATCGGGCACGCTTGTCGGAATCACTCAGGACTTCGTAAGCTTCTGCGGCTTCTTTGAATTTGACGGTTGCATCTTCATCGCCGGGATGAGAATCCGGATGATACTTCAATGCCTGCCGACGATAGGCCTTGGCGATTACGTCCTGAGATGCAGAACGTTCGACCCCCAAGACCTCATAGTAACATCGTTTTGTAGTCATGAAGAATCATCCTGACGACCTCACGAGAATTAAGCCACCACGCCTTCGGCCGGTCGCTTGCCCTTCTCATCCTTCTCGATATTGGTCACCAAAGCCTCCGTCGTCAACATCAGGCCAGCAATGCTTGCAGCATTCGACAACGCTGTCCGAACAACCTTGACGGGATCGATAATTCCAGTCTTCATCATGTCGACATACTCGCCGTTGTTCGCATCGTAGCCCATGTTCAAAGGCTTTTGACCAACCTCGTCAACGACGACGCTGCCGTCGATACCGCAGTTGTCGGCGATCTGGCGCATGGGAGCTTCCAACGCACGGAACACGATTTCGACTCCGATGCGCTCGTCACCCTTGCATTGCACCAGCGAAGCCTTGACCGCATCGCGGCATCGAATGAGAGCAACACCTCCACCGGGGAGAATCCCTTCTTCAACGGCGGCGCGAGTCGCATGCAATGCGTCCTCAACACGAGCCTTCTTTTGCTTCATGTCGGATTCCGTTTCGGCACCGACACTGATGATGGCTACTCCACCAGCCAGCTTAGCCAAACGCTCTTGATACTTTTCCTTGTCATACTCGGAATCCGTTTGCTCGATCTGAGCACGAATTTGAGCAATGCGTCGATCGATGGCATCACGCTCTCCGGCACCTTCGACAATGGTCGTGTCGTTCTTATCCACGACAACTTTCTTGGCTCGACCAAGATGTTCTAAGGTGACACTCTCCAGTTGGATGCCTAAATCTTCGCTGATGAACGTACCACCTGTGACGGCTGCAATATCGCCCATCATCGCCTTGCGACGATCGCCGAAGCCTGGGGCCTTGACCGCGCAAACGTTGAGCGTGCCACGCAATTTGTTCACAACCAAAAGCGTGAGCGCTTCCGCGTCGACGTCTTCCGCAATGATCAAGAGAGGTTGACCACTCGCGCTGACCTTCTCTAGAACAGGAACCAAGTCGCGAATGTTGCTGATCTTCTTCTCGTACAGAAGAATCAACGCATTCTCAAAGGTACAATTCATCTCAGCGGGGTTGTTGATGAAGTAAGGCGACACGAATCCCTTATCGAACTGCATCCCGTCGACATACTCGACGGTCGTATCGCGAGTCTTTCCTTCTTCAACGGTGATCACGCCATCCTTGCCGACTCGCTCTAGCGCTTCGGCGAGAAGTTCACCGATCACCATATCGTTGTTAGCGCTGATCGCACCAACGTGAGCCACTTCGCGACGATCGCTGACCGGCTTTGCCAACTCATGCAACTTTGTCGCAGCAGCATCAACCGCAATGTCGATGCCTCGACGGATTGCAGCCGGATTGCTGCCAGCAACGATGTTCCGCAAACCTTCCTTGAAGATCGCACGGGCGAGAACGGTGGCCGTTGTGGTGCCATCACCGGCCAAGTCACTGGTTTTCTGAGCGACTTCAACCACCAACTTCGCCCCCATGTTCTCGAAGCGATCTTCCAGCTCAATTTCCTTGGCAACGGTGACGCCGTCTTTCGTGACGGTCGGGCCACCAAAGCTCTTGTCAATGATCACATTCCGGCCTGTCGGGCCCATCGTAATGGCCACGGCATCGGCGAGTTTGTCAACGCCTCGAAGCATTTTCGCTCGGGCGCTGTCCTCAAACATTAGTTGTTTAGCCACGCTTATTTTCCTCGTGTTGGATTCTCAGATTTCAAAAACACTTGAACGAACTAGGCCAATTTCGCCAAGATATCGCTTTCGCGAAGAATCTTGAACTCATTGCCTTCCAGTTCGACGTCACTTCCGCCGTACTTGCCATAGATCACTTCATCGCCGATCGCGACGCTCAACGTCCCTCGATTTCCGTTGTCCAGCAACTTGCCGGGACCAACTGCGACGACCTTGCCACGCTGAGGCTTTTCCTTAGCCGAATCCGGCAGCACGATTCCTCCAGCAGTCATCTCTTCTGCTTCCAAAGGCTGAACCACGACCCGATCATCCAGCGGACGCAAATTTACCTTAGCCATCGATGAAAACTCCTTCTCAAAATTCGTTCAAAAACTTCGTTATGTTAAGAGCCAGATAGCTCTTCTCTTGGAAAACCGCAAAACGACCTACATCATTCCGCCCATGTCCATACCACCCATGCCGCCCATACCACCCATGCCGCCGTGGTCATGGTGACCGCCATGGCCCTTGTCTTCCTCTTCCTTCGGAATCTCAGTGACGAGTGATTCGGTCGTCAGAAGAAGCGAGGCCACGCTGGCTGCGTTGCTCAAAGCCGTACGCACAACTTTCGCAGGATCGATGATTCCAGCTTTAACTAGATCGCAGTAGCTATCGGCGCTTGCGTCATAACCCTCGTTCCGATCCTTCATCTGACGAACGCGATTGACGACAACTGCTCCGTCAACCCCCGCATTGTTGGCAATCGCACGGAGTGGATAGTCGAGAACATTGGCGATGATACGAACTCCGAGCGCTTCGTCGCCCTCCAGCTTTAGCTTCTTGAGAGCCGATTCAGTTCGGAGCAAGGCAACACCGCCACCCGCAACGATACCTTCTTCCAATGCCGCCTGGGTTGCTGCTTTGGAATCATCCATCAGAGCTTTGCGCTCCTTCATCTCTGTTTCCGTTGCCGCTCCAACGTTGATCTGGGCAACGCCTCCAGCTAGCTTCGCGAGCCGCTCTTGAAGCTTTTCGCGATCATAGTCGCTGTCCGTCGCTTCGATCTCGCTTCGAATCTGCTTAATACGACCTTCGATCTCTTCTTTCTTACCGACTCCACCAACGATCACCGTCTCTTCGCTGGTGATGCGAACCTTCTTGGCTTTTCCGAGATCGCTGAGCTTGACGCTTTCGAGGTCGATTCCCAAGTCCTTGAAAATCGGCTTCGCGCCAGTCAGGGACGCAATGTCGCCGAGCATAGCCTTGCGACGATCACCATAGCCTGGAGCTTTCACAGCACAAACGCTCAAAATGCCGCGAATCTTGTTGATCACCAGGGTTGCCAAA
This sequence comes from Pirellula sp., assembly GCA_037440405.1. GTDB lineage: Bacteria > Planctomycetota > Planctomycetia > Pirellulales > Pirellulaceae > JANMGV01. The sequence goes on from JBBIUE010000035.1 coordinate 38,356, forward strand.
GCATCCCCTTCGACGTCTTCCGCGATAATGAGGAGTGGCTTCTTGGACTTGCTGATTGCTTCCAAGAGAGGAATCAGCTTCTTGTTGCTGCTGATTTTTTCCTCGTGAATCAGGATGTAGCAGTCGCTCAGTTCGACCGTCACCTCATCTTGATTGGTGACAAAGTGAGGCGACAGGAAGCCCCGATCGAATTGCATACCTTCGACGAACTCGACCGTTGTTTCGCTACCACGACCTTCCTCGATCGTAATCACTCCATCCTTGCCGACTCGCAGGAAAGCATCAGCCAAAACATCGCCGATGGAAGGATCATTATTTCCTGCAATGGTTGCGACTTGTTTGATTTCCTTCTTGCTCTTTTCGTTGATTGGAATGGCCGACTTCTTTACCTCCGCAGTGACAACCTCAACCGCTTTTGCGATGCCGCGAGAGAGCGCCATCGGATCAGCACCGGCGGCAATCATTTTCAAACCTTCACGAAAGATGGCTTCTGCAAGGACGGTCGCCGTGGTCGTTCCGTCACCAGCGACATCGTTCGTCTTACTAGCCGCTTCCTTGACCAACTGAGCGCCCAAATTTTCGTAGGGGTCCGTCAATTCAATTTCTTCAGCAACGGTGACTCCGTCTTTTGTTATCTTTGGAGAACCCCAGCCCTTGTCCAAGACCGCGTTGCGACCACGAGGGCCCAGCGTGCTGCGCACAGCGCGAGCCAACTTCGAAACGCCGGCTAATAGCGGCTGTCGAGCATCCTCATTAAAAACCATCTGTTTCGCCACGTTCAATTCCTCCTCGAGTGGAAAGTGCTGACCAATATGTCTCAGCACATAGACAACATAAATCTGCTTGAATCACCAGTGAAAACCGCCTAACCGATGCGAAGAACGTCGAGTCAGCAAATCAGGTTGGCCCAAAGCTCAATCCGACGGTCAGGCTGCTATGGCAGGAAAACGAAAACTCAGTGAAAAGAGGAAGCAACTATCGTGCCAATTCTTTACAAGAAGAATTACTCAAGGGAAAACGAACAAATAAAGCGATTCGAGGCGACTTCTGGTTGCTCGCTGCTGGACGGAAAACTTTCAATTGGCGTTCAGAGTTTAACAAGCCAGTGCCAAATTGGCAGTTCATAGACATCTTCAACTCGCCTCTTTGATTGTAGGCACCGAAAAGGCCTGAAAAGCCTACAATATCCGCCCGTTCCGCAGATGGCAGCATCGTTTGGTCTCGCATCGGAAGGCATCGCAATTCTGTTTCTTGCGCATCTACAATCTGCCGACGAACGGAAGTTCAATAACTACCAAATTGAACCCGTTGGTTGAGGAAAGGTTCAATGTTTCTTCCCGCAATGACTCTTCGGGCAAGTAGCCGCTTTCTCGTAAATCGCCCTAATACTCACTCGCAGATCGCCTTAATACTCAAACGCCGGTTCGAGGGATTCGGGGCTAGAGCTCAGTTCCGATTTCGCGATTTGCCTGACGCGTCGTTCGACACATTCCCTGGACAGTGCCGCAATTACTTCCTCGATCGGCTTGGAGCCCAAGTCACCATCGATGCGGTCCCGAAGAGCAATCGAATTGGTCTCGGCTTCCTTTGGGCCAACAACGGCCATATAAGGAATCAAATCAACTTGAGCGTCGCGAATCTTGGCCTGCACCTTAGCGCCGCGGAGGTCAGAGCTGACACGAAATCCTGCTTGAGTCAGACGGTGTTCAAGGGCGATTGCGTAGTCGTTCGTTTTCTCGCTGAGCGGCAAAACTCTGATCTGTTCAGGTGCCAACCACAACGGGAACGCTCCTGCAAAGTGCTCGATGAGAACGCCTACGAACCTTTCCATCGAACCGAATGGTGCACGGTGGATAACCACTGGGCGATGCGGACGGTTGTCAGCGCCGATGTACTCCAATTGAAATCGCTCCGCCATGTTGTAGTCGAGTTGAACCGTTCCTAATTGCCATTGCCTTCCAATGCAATCGCGAACCATGAAATCGGCTTTCGGCCCATAAAATGCAGCCTCCCCTTCGACGGCAGCAAAGTTCAACCCAGCTTCTTCAAGAACTTTGCGAAGCGCAGCTTCCGCTTTGGCCCAGTTCTCTTCGCTGCCGATGTATTTATCGCTTTTAGGATCTCGAAGGGACAATTGCACTCGGTAATCGCTCATTCCGACGGACTGAAGAACGAACTGAGTTAGCTCGATGGTCGAGCGAAACTCGTGTTCGACCTGGTCGGAAGTGCAGAAGATGTGGGCATCATCTTGAGTGAGTCCCCGCACTCGCAACATGCCGTTGAGTTCACCCGTCTGCTCGTATCGATAGACCGACCCAAATTCAAACAGCCGCAGCGGCAACTGTTTATAGGAGCGAGGCTGCGACTTATAGACTTGAGCATGATGTGGGCAGTTCATGGGCTTCACCAAGTAGCGCTCTCGTTGAGCCTGCCAGTCACGGAGAACCTGAATTTTTTGTGCAGGGGCCGATGCGAACGGATAGTTCTCTAAGTTGCATCCAAGAACCTGGGCCGCTTCGTGAAGACTTCGCTCCTGAGCTTCACTGAGACTTTCCGGCTTTTCAAGCCGTTGGAGCCACGCATCGACGAGCGCCCCGGCCTCAGAAGCAAAAAGGGGTGGAAACTGGCTATCGCGATAGTAAGGGAAATGACCGCTTGTTTCGTAAAGTTCGACCCGACCAATGTGTGGACTGTACACCGGCAAATAACCCCTCCGGAGCATTTCTCCCCGCAGGAACTCTTCGAGCAGGCCTCGCACACGAGCTCCTTTCGGAAGCCACAGACAGAGTCCTTGACCAACATCGGGGGTGATATGGAACAGACCAAGTCGCTTGCCCAGTACTCGATGATCGCGCCGCTTTGCCTCCTCGATCTGCTCCAGATAGACTTGTAGGTCCTTCGCATTGAAAAATGCGGTTCCGTATAGCCTCTGCAATTGTGGTCCGTTGCTGTCACCTTTCCAATAGGCTCCGGCGACACTAAGCAATTTCACAGCTTTGATGCGTCCGGCATCGGGAACGTGGGGACCTCGACATAAATCAACAAACTCGCCTTGCCGATAAAATCCCAGCCGATCATGATCCGCCAAGCCGGTTTGAATGTGCTCGACCTTCAACGTTTGCTTAAGATCGGAGCATAATTGCAGAGATTCTTCGCGGTTGAGCGTAAAATACTCGAACGGCTCCGCCTTCTCGATGATCTTGGCCATTTCGGCTTCGATCGCTTCGAAATCCGACTCGCTCAACTTGTGAGGCATTGCGAAGTCATAGTAATAGCCCGTCGCGAGGGTGGGGCCAAACGCCAAAGAAACGTCGGGGAAGAGACGCATGACCGCACGTGCCATAATGTGCGCGCAACTGTGGCGCAGGACTCCCAGTGATTCGGGATCGCGGTCAGTCAGAAGACGAAGGGGGACAATGGGATCGGGAAAGAAATCTCGAATGGGTCGCGTTGCATCGACGATGCGATCACCGATTTTGGCAGCTACAACCGCCTTGGCGAGACGACTACCGATTTTCTCAGCAACTTGAAGTGGGGTTACATTATCGGGATGCGAAACCACCGAACCGTCAGGTAATTGAACATCAATCATTACGAACCAGCGCCTCCAAACGCAAATGAGTTGATCGCCTTTACAAATGGCGACCGAAAAAATTTTTCGCTCTTAAAGATCGTCCAGAATGTCGTCTTTTGCAATAGCAAAGTCGAATACGGAATACTCGGCGTGTCAGAGTCAGTGAGACAGCGATCTTGAGGTGTAGGTTCGCACAGTCAGCAGAAAAGCCAAGAGGCATGAACGGATCAGCATGAGCCGCTACGCTTCCATTGTCAGCGGCACCGCGCGAGCACTCCGGTTCGTTCCTCGCTCGTCCTACTCACACTTTATTTTACGTTTCGAACGATTCGAAAACTCGCGAGGAGTATGTGAAAGCATGGAATCATCCGAGCATCGAATCAATTTCATTCGCGTCCTAGCTCTGGCAGCTTTTTACGCCGTTCACACGGCTGTATATGCATTGCAGGATCGCCTTGCGAACTATCCTTGGTTGAACCCCAACTTGCATGATGCTGGCCACTCGATTAGTTCGGCCATGCACACGATCGTTTCCATAATCGTATTTGGTTGGATCATCCAGTCGGTAGCAGTCCATTTATTGGCGTCGGATCCCCAGGCGAGATACTGGCTCGGTCCGTTCTGCATTGTCTTGGATTCTCTCTGGTTGACCAGCTTGATCTGCATGACGCGAGGCCCTTCCAGCGCGTTGGTCGCGGCATACTTTTTGATCGTCGCTTCCAGCACGATTCGCATGGACTTGCGTCAAGTTCGACTAGCAACCATTTGTTCCGTGCTCGGGTACTTGATTGCCCTCGGCTGCGCGCGCTGGCCCATCGGATTATTGAAAGAGGTTCCTACGGTGACGATTCCCCGCTATCATCAAGTCATTCTGGTGTTAGCTATTGCTTTCGCTGGGGTGTTGGCAGGTCAAGCCGTTCGCATGGCCTACACGATGTTGCAGGCGAAGCAGTCGAAGCAAGACTCACTCGCTACGGAGACAGTGACATGAGCAACATCGCCCTACCCCCGATACTCTGCCGCAGGTGTGGGGAACCTCTCAAAGATGAGAATCGAGCCTGTTCCGTCTGCGGGCTCTCGAGTTCCAAGGATTCATCAAGATTCGAATCTTCAACCAACTTTACGATTACGTCGCTGGTTCTAATCACGATGCTGGTTGCTGTATGCATGGCTGTCTTCGTAACAGCTCCTGGACTCGGAATACTTATGGCCATCTTGAGCTTGCCCCCTTTGATTCGAACGACGTTGGTTGTCTGGCTACGCAAAGAACAAGGCCACTCAACGGAGATCGGTCAGAAATTGGGATTATTTCTCGCTTCGAGTGCCGTGACGCTGCTCGTCGTCATGACAATCCTACCGACGGCCTTTCTGACGTTCTGCTTTACCTGTTTGGGCTTGGCGGCGGTTAAGGAAAGTTTTGGGAAGCCTCTGGGAGCCGATGAGCCAATCCTATTTTTGATATCGGGATTGGTGGCCCTCATCGTTTCGGGTGGTTTATCCTATCTGGTGTTTTCGAAATGGATACGAAATCGATGGCAGCAGGACACGAATCTAGCGGAGTATCGATGGAGACACGCCGATGTTGACCAATAATTCGCGTAACTCTGCTCGCAACTTGCGGGACCACCTCTTCCTGGGATCGACTCAGAGTCTCTGCCCTGAGTGCTTGGAACTGGTTCAAGCAAAGATCGTCTCAAAAAACGGTCGAGTCTACTTCGACAAGTTCTGCACCAAACATGGCCATCGATTGGACTTTGTCTGTTCGGATGTCCATTGGTGGGACCGCATGGAATTCAATGTACCCGGTCGAGAACCGATCAACTACGGCGTGATACCTCAGCGAGGTTGCCCATACGACTGCGGACTTTGCACGGCTCACGAGCAGCATACCTGTGTCGCGGTCCTGGAGATCACTTCATCGTGCAACCTTTTCTGCCCGATGTGCTATGCATCGAGCGGACCAAATGGCCATCATCTGAGTCTGGCAGAATGCCGTACGGCGATTGAACGGCTAATCGAAGTTGAAGGCCAAGCCGAGATTTTGCAGCTATCGGGCGGGGAACCAACGATTCACCCCGAGTTTGCGGCGATCTTTAAGTACGCATGTCAGTCGAACATCGATCTGGTGATGATCAATACAAACGGTATCCGACTTGCCCACGACGACGACTTGTGCGAGCTTCTTGCCGAACATCGAACTCAATGCCAAGTCTACCTGCAATTGGATGGATTGACCGACGAGGTGTGCGGATCGCTCCGCGGATTGCCACTGCTCGACACCAAGTTGCAAGCCATTGAGCGACTCGGCAGCTATGGCATCAACACCACATTGGTCGCGACGCTTCAAGCGGGAGTCAACGAAGATCAAATCGGCCCTCTCGTCGAATTTGCGCGGCGACGAACTTGGATCACCGGTGTCAGTTTTCAACCTGCGAGTTATGTCGGTCGATCGGCACTCCCAAGCGATTTAGAAAGGCGCATCACCTTTCCCGATGTCATCCGCGAAGTGGAGCGGCAAACGTCGGGACTGTTCGCTGAAACGGATTTCTTTCCCGTGCCGTGCGCTCACCCGAACGCACACACGCTCGCCTATGCATTCCGCAATGGAGAGGATGTCGTACCGATCACGCGATTCGTCGATATTGACAAACATTTTGATCTCTTGGCCAATGGCATCAGCTTAACTCGCGACAACACTCGCCAGATTGTGGCGGAGCTGATCGAACGGGAGTCCTGCGGACCGAACTGCGGTTGCTTTGGTGAGTCCGAGGCTTTCGCAGCGACTCTTCCTGAGCCATCCATTCGCAACAAGCAGAAGTCGAGCCGCCCCGCGAGTTCGCAACGCAACGAAGTTGGCAATTGCGAGGATGCAAACAGGTTTCAAAGCTTGGCGGCTGACTTCTTTCGAAGGGCCTTAATCGAAGACCTAGCCGCTGCAGACATGTTTCGTATCACCACGACCAGCTTCATGGACGCGTATAACTTCGATGTGCGGCAGATCATGAAGTCGTGTGTTCACCATCTTCTCCCCTCCGGACACCTTATTCCTTTCTGCGCGTACAACTTGCTCTACCGCAATGGGCGCGTTCCTCTCCCCAACTTGACGACTCGGCCTTCGCGATGGACTCATCGCGATTCGAGCTCGAAGCCTAGGCACTTCGCTCTCCCCGTTATCGAAGGTGTCGAGTGAGACTCGGCTACGCGGCCATCATGATCGCAGCGATCCTGGCGGGTGGATTGCTGGTTCGGCGCACTCAGCAGCAACTGGCACTGAGCGGCGCGCAAAAGTTCGGAATTGGGCTGGGAGCTTTCATCGGTGCGATTGTCGGTGCGAAACTTCCGTTTCTTTTCGAAGATTGGGAGCGATTCCTTGACGGATCGGCTTGGTTCGCCGACGGGAAAACGATTTTGACTGGTCTGGTAGGCGGGTATCTCGGAGTGGAGATCGCAAAATGGACCATGGGTTTGTCCCTCAAGACCGGAGATACGTTCGTATTGCCGGTCGCAGTCATAATCGCGATCGGCCGGTTGGGGTGCTTTTTTGCCGGGTGCTGTTATGGCAAGCCGACGAACTTACCCTGGGGTACCGTTTTTGCATCTGCGGACACTCAACCACGCCATCCGAACCAGCTTTATGAATTCATCTTCCATTTAGCAGCGGCGGCGATGTTCATCTACTTTCAGCGGCGAGGCTGGTTGCTCCACCAGCACATCAAGTTATACATCCTGGTGTATGCAGCGTTCCGATTCTTCACCGAGTTCATTCGACCAGAACCGGTGATTTGGTTTGGATTGACGGGCTACCAGATGGCGACACTCTTGATCATCGGCCTGTTCGCTTGGCTTTGGCGACGGCAAAATCGTGAAGCGTTTGAAGCTACTCGCTGCGAACCGCGAGTAGGTCACCCGAGCGAAATTTGAGAATCGCTAAGGCGATCATGTAGTTCGCTTCTGCCGTCGCCCAATTGTTCTCAGCGAGGATCAATTCATTCTCAGCATTCAGCAGTTGCTGTAGTTGCAACATCGGCGAAGTGCTGTCAAAAAATGATCCGCGAGTCCACCGATCGGACAGGTATTCAACATTCTTGGCGTTGGCGAATGCGCTGTCACGGGCTGCCTCGAGTTCGGCGAACGAAGCATTTGATTCTGCAACTGCAGCGTGAATCTCAGCACTTGCTTTGAGCAGCAGATCGTCCAGCTCGAATAGGAGCTTTTGAAGTTCGAGCGACTTTTGCCGACGAATGGCTTCTGCAGCAAGATTGTTTCGAGGACGTTGAAAATTCAATCCGCCTGTAACACTGGGGCGACCGTCGGCAAACTGATTGCCGAACGCTCGCGCTGCATCGTAATCCCCTTCAAGTCCTCGCACGTAAAGACTGGTAACCAGATTAAGAGTCGGCTTCAGCTCATTCTCGGATACCTTGAGGCGAATGGTCGAAGCCTGAATGCGATCTCGAATGGCAAGGATGTCGGGCCGATTCTCAAGAGCCGAAGCGATTTCTGCTTTCGCGTTGATCGGAATCCACTGCGAAAACGGAGGCGTTTGAGGAACAAGTTCGTCGCAGGCTTCCTCAGTAAGCCAAGGAGCATTGACAAGCCTTCGCAAGTGGATTTCCGCAGTAGCTGCGGCAGCTTTCACTCTCACCAATCGAGCCCGCTGGTTGGCGGCGATCGCCGAAGCCAAGTATATTTGAGAGGGAATGCCGTCGAAATCACGGCGTTGTTCGACTTCCACGATGAGATGATTCAGACGTTCCAATCCTCGTTGAATCTGCAAAATCTTGCTTCGAGCTGCGTAAAGTTCCCAATAGGTCTGTGTGATATCCACGGCGCGCTGTTGCAGGCTTCGACGAGCCTCCGACAAGGAAACGCCATAAGCAACTTCCGCCAAGGTGATATTGGAGCGATTGTAGAATTGCCCAGCGCCCCGCATCATTGGCTGCGTGTAGCGAATCGCAAGTTTCGTGTCGGCTTGCTGACGCGGAAGAAAGAACAAGGAATTGTTATCGCGCAACATGACGTCTTGGGACGCTTCCAACCGTCCCCCGTAGCTGTTCTTGCGACGAACGCCAATGCTGTTGTCGACGCCGATTTCATCCAGTCGAGGCGGACCGCCAGTCGTCAAGGTATTACCGACTGGGTCGGATGTGTTCCGAAAGATCGACTCGGCGAACCGCGTCGGGTCGAAGTCGCTTTTTGCAAAGTTGATGTCGGCTTCTACAATCTGAGTGGTGGTCAGTGCCGCTTGAACAAAAGGAGAATGCTGCAAAGCAGCTTGAATGAGCGTTTCCAAATCAACAGAACAGGATCGTTCTGGAGGCGCAGAAACGGGGGCCTGGCTGACTTCGCCCCACCATGGTGTTACGGGAACACCACGCTGAATTCGCACCGGCTCGAATACTGCGTCAGCTTGGGACTTCGCTCCGGAGACAGAATCTCGGACAATCGGTGGAAGGTCCACTGGCCGAAGGTGATCGCCGTGCCTTGGTTCATCGAGTTGAATCCCGTAGGCCGTTGTGGGGTCCAGCGATAATCGGCGACTCGAATCATCGCCAGTCGCTTGACTTGGACAGCACGTTGCCCAAGTCATGAACGATAGACAACCGATCTGCGCAACGCGGCACAGCCATGTTCGCTTCCTGAACCGGATGTCGTTCCGATGCCGCGCAAGCATCACATTTTCTGATGGATCGATTGAACTCGGCTCCGATGACATGCTGTGCTGTCTTTACCGGCAATTTGGTTTGATTGCTTTCGAATGATACTAGCGGTCCCTCATTCGAAATCGGTTAACGCGGTGACGGATATTTAAGCCTTCGAAGTTGAGTTATCCTCCGTCGAAGTTCAACTGATTTCAACCGCTACAGTCGATACAGTCGCGGCTGCATCGGAGCACTGCCCGCGCTTGAAACCTCTCCTACCATCCCAAGTTCAAATGGACGAAATTGTTCTGTGACTTGGTGACCGCGTTTCATCCTTCAAATCAACGTAGTCGTCTCAATCTATTCGTTCGTTACAGTTTCCAGAAATTCGTCCGGAGCTGATTTGAAGTGGGGGAATTGGCCATTAAGCCGTGTCGAACAGGCCGATTCCACAAGTTGCGCAAAGTATACTTTCGAACCGCGCAGATACTCCGTTTTCATCTGATAGTCTCGGAAATCAAGATCCATGACTTCGAAGTTTCCCAATAGACATCCAGGCAATCTGTTGTCATCGCTGAAGCAAGCTTGGCAGACTTGGTTTGCCAAATCCAAACTCGAACAACTCGCTGATCAGATCGATGCGATCCTACTGGAAGATCGCATCTATTACAGCGCCACGCCCGTTCCCATCGAAGGTGAAGCCGCAGTCGAACCTCAAACGAATATCGAACAAATCGACCAGTGGATCCACGACTACTTGACGAACTTCGTCGCAACTCTCGTCAACAATGAAAACGCGAGCAGCGAACCGCAGCCGCGACACGACGCTTCCTACACGCAGGTGCAAGAAAATCTCTCGGAAGCGTCCTCTCAGACACTCGACGACGGCGTGTCGACCCAGCCCGATCCATCGCCCAGCTCCAACCCGTATGAAGTCATCATTATCGACTCGAAGATTGGGGATGTAGAACGGCTGATCGAGATGTTACAGTCGCAGCAATCGTCGAATAGCCACGTTGACCTCTTGCTGCTCGACGGTGATAGCGATGGATTGCAGCAGGTCATTAGCTATCTGCAAGATCTTGGGCGTCCGGTTGATACGCTACATTTCATAACTCACGGCTCAACAGAATCGCTGCAGCTGGGCATCACTGAACTTCGCTTCGGACGGGAATGGGAGTTTGAAGACGCTTTCCATAGTCTCGGAAACCATTTGAGTGCGGGTGCCGACCTACTTTTCTACGGTTGCGACGTCGCAGCAACGGAGGCTGGTCAG
>JBBIUE010000036.1:0-47796 GCA_037440405.1 Pirellula sp.
TTGCAACTGGACTCGCCCGTCGTAGTCGTTGAAGTTCGCGGGTGCTCCTAAGAATGATCCGGCGTTTGCCATGGTGTGGTAACCAACATTGGTCCATCCGCCGACGTTCCAACCGCAGAATAAGCCACCCAAGAGGCCGCCTCCTGCCCCAAGTCCAGCACCGCAACCACAACCATCGCAGCCACCACAGCCACCGCAACCATTGCCATCGCAGGCGAACCGGTTGCGTCGGAACTTCCAACCGCTGTCACAGCCGGAGTCGCATGCGTTGTCGCAACATCCTGTTCCGCTAGCGACCGGAGCCGGCTGATTTGCGCTGTCGCTCGGCGAGGCTTCGTCGTCAGCGTACGAAACACTGTAACCTGAGTAACCGGCGTAAGAAGTACGTGTTTGCTGAGCAAAAGCCTGCCCGGTTATGCAAGCACCAGCAATCATGGCGCTAAGCGCCGCTCGAGTTATTTTCATCGTTCTGGAACTCCTTCCCTGAACTGAAAAACACTCTATATCGTGCAGCCGTAAAGCAGGCACTTCGAGTGTGTCCCATTTCCTCCTTGATGTATCGTGCTAACCCAAACCGGGTTTCTCCCCGCACGAGGATTCTTTCCAGCTATCGACCGGCGATTGTATTTCCATTCAACCCCGATTAGGCAAGCGATACAAATTGCCTAGTTTGACGCCCGCACCCCAAAGGCTCTCTGCAATCAATCCCAATGTGACGGTCAAATAGTATTTAACGTATTCTTCGCAAGTGAATGCTGCCTCTATCTCTGGAAGCTTGATAACCGCCAGCCCACGAATCTCCAGCGTCATATACTTTCATCGAATACGATCCCATCAATGGCCCCAGCTTCTTGGTAGCGACCAGCGCCCTATCTCCATTCCAATCGACGCACGGAACTAGGTTGGCTCGATACGCAAAAGGAAGGACGATCGCAAAACGCCCTGTAAAAAATGCGTTGTACGTCCCGTCCGGAAGCGAACGAATTCGAACTCGCATGGGACCATGATGCCCTGTCGAGACACTTCGCCACTCTCCCCGCCAGACCCCCGTTGCGTCGTAAGCATCCGAAGTTGCTGAGAAGATTATGGTCAGCGCCAGTGAAACTACCGAGATCGAGATTCGTAGCACCGCTGATTCCTCAAGCTGGGAGAATGAATGACAAGCCTAACGACTGCATCTTAATCGCAGAGTACGATAATGTCGAATCGTTGTCTTTTGGGTTTTCACCGAAACGCATCATCTTGGATTGTTCGTCATGGTTTGGATTTTCCTCTCTCGTTTGTGTTTGCATTCTTCAGCCGGTCTACTGTGCTTGAAATTATTTGCTTCTTCCAAAATGGAGCAGGAGCCCAAGGGTGCCGAAGCGATTCGTCCCAATATGGTGCTGATCTTGGCTGATGACCTTGGTTTCTCAGATATTGGTTGTTACGGCGGGGAGATTGTCACTGACAATCTCGACCGCTTGGCGACTCGCGGAGTTCGATTCACTCAGTTTTACAACGCGGCTCGTTGTTGGCCGACGCGAGCTGCACTGCTGACCGGTTACTACCCTCAACAAGTCCGTCGAGATGCCATTGAAGCGGTGCCAAAGTCATTGCAAGGAAAACGCCCTGCCTGGGCACCACTTGTCGCCGCCAAGTTGCGATCGCTGGGCTATCGCTCTTTCGTTTCAGGCAAGTGGCACATCGATGGCAATCCCTTGGACAATGGATTCGATCGATCGTTTCTCGTTGAGGACCATGATCGCTTCTTCAGCCCCAACAGACTGATCCTGGATGGGCATCAACTCCCCAAGGTCTCGTCGGACCAATCGTTCTACGCGACGACGGCAATCGCTGATCGCGCGATGGAATTTATCGACGAGCACCGAACTCAATTCGCCGATAGACCGTTCTTTCTCTACCTTGCGTTTACCGCTCCGCATTTTCCATTGCATGCCAAGCCCGAAGACATCGCAAACTATCGCTCTCGATATGATCCGGGCTGGGATGAAGTTCGCATGCAACGATCGAAAAAACTAAACCAGCTTGGTTTTGTACTACCTGAACCCGCACCTCTTGAAACTGAGATTGGGCCGCCCTATCGATTCGACAACGTTGTCCGAGAATTGGGGGCACTTGAACCCATGGCTGAAGTGCCTTGGAGTTCACTCGATCCATCGCAGCGTCGATTCCAGTCGCAAAAAATGGAGGTCCATGCAGCCATGATCGAGCGAATGGATTTCGAAATTGGCAGAATCGTCAATCGGCTAGAAATGTGCGGTATCTTAGATGATACGCTGATCGTTTTCCTAAGTGACAATGGTGCTAGTGCTGAGGTCATGATTCGCGGAGACGGGCACGACCCTCAGGCCGAACCCGGATCGGCAGAATCCTTCCTGTGCTTGGGACCTGGGTGGTCGCGAGCAGCGAACACACCGTTTCGACGCCATAAGACTTGGGTTCACGAAGGAGGTATCGCTACTCCTTGCATCGTCTCTTGGCCCAATGGAAATTTGGCTTCCGACCCGTTCCGAAATCAAGTTGCGCACGCCATTGACTGGGCTCCGACCCTTGTCGACATCGCAGGAGGAAGCTTGCTACCAATGGATCCTCTAGCGCCCGAAGTTCCTGGGATGTCGCTCAAGTCGGCTTTGATCGAAAACTCGCAGCAACCCGACAGGATTCTTTGGTGGTTGCACGAAGGAAACCGAGCCATTCGCATGGGGAATTGGAAGCTCGTCGCATCGCGCGATCAACCTTGGGAACTTTATGATCTCAGTTCGGATCGCAACGAAATGAGGAACGTGTTGGCTGTGCATCGAGAAAAAGCCGATGATCTTGAGCGGACATGGCAAGCAATGCAGCAAACGTTCGCGAATCAAGTCGCCACAGCAAGTGAAAGAAATGAACGATGAATCTCGGCAAGGCATAAGCGTTCAGATCCCAAGAGCGGGACGTCGCCAATTTGGCGAATGGAATGGTCACCGACCGCCAAGTCTTCATTCGTCAATGATGCTCTCGCCCGAGAATAGATGAGAATGGCGGCCCTGGCGAACGGTTGCGAAGAATTGGTGGTGTTGCTGTGCTTGCGTACGCTACGGGGCGTGGTAGTCCAAGGCAAGCACAGAACTCGCGACTTCAAAAAGCGGAGGGCACGGGACTCGAACCCGCAACCCCTTACGGGGCACTTCATTTCCAATGAAGCCGCTAGCCATTCGCTTACCCTCCGACCGCACTAGGCTGGCGGAAAGCGACTAGTCTACTGAATTCGAAGAAATCGTCCAGAGATGAACCCTAATCGTAAATTCTTATGTAGCCGAATGGCCGATCACGAATTCGCCCAAGGTTGATCCATTCCGCATTCCTCGTTGACTCGGGCTATCGTACCATTCCCTATCCAGTAGATCCTTTACGATCGACACAGGGAAGCTACTTTGACTCGCTGAGCACTACCCGACCTCTGGGGACGTTCAGCTTTATTCGGCAACTTGCTCATCGGCGACGACTGGTTGCTGAGGCTCGATCGACTTGGCTTTTTTCGCAGCTTGGGTTGTGGCCTCAACAGCAGGATCGTATTCGTCGAAGTCGATATTATCGACTTCCCAGCGCAAGGTCAGATAAATGCCTGCCGCAGCGCACCAAAAAAAGGAAAAGGGTGCCGCAAGGACGATCAGCTCAATCGTCTGATAGACAAACCATGCAAGCATGTAACCCACACTGTTCATGTCATTGCCACCAAGGGTTGCCAAATCCGCTCCCAAGCCGACTTCGAAGCCATACATGACAAAACTTTGAGCCAATTTGAATGCGAATCCAACGATAGCTTGCACGATCAAACTGAGGATCATGGCGACGAAAATCGAGAATGCAAGGGTCACTGGTCGTTGAAAGATGTAGGCCGAGGCGCGCGACAGCCCTTCAAACGCATCGGATCGCTTTTCGGTGACGATGGCAACGACAGAAATCGGGAATCCAAGAATACTGAGCAACGCCCACCATCCGAGGACTAGCATTAAAGGAATGAACAACACCAAACCAATGCCGGCAATAATGCTGCCCGCAGTCCCCCATCGGGAGAGCCATCCCAAGAATAACGGGAACAAACAAAATAAAAAGATGGCAAAAAAAGGGCTGAAAATGGACCAAATCGTACTGATGAGACGCTGACCGGCAATCTTGAAGCTCGAAACGATACCAATCCGCCCACCTCCGCCGAGTTCCACAGCGGCCCGTCGAGCGATCACTCCACCGAAGAGTCCCCAAACTGCGGTTGTCCATAGCATTCCGAACAACACATACGCCCAGCGCCTCGCTGAAAAAACGCCGAAGAAATCGAGCGCTGGTTGTACATAGGCAAGCCAGACATTGAAAAAAGGAGAGCGAGAGGTGATTCTGCCCATTAAATCAATTTGCTCCGTAGAGTCTGCACGCAGGCTGAACTCTCTCCATGTCGGCTCAGCTCCGGGGACCGCTGATGAGCGAAGCGGACTCTGGAAGAGGCTTGGCTCTGTCCACAAGATTGCCGATCGACTCTCAGGACCGAACAGGGACTCGGCCAAATTCCAACCGAGTCCGGTTATGAGGAATGCCAATCCCGCCAAAATGAGATGCGTCGTGCTCCAAGAAGCGACAACCGATCGGGAAAGCAGAGGCCACCAGGGAGTCGAACGATACCAATCTACAGTGACATACGGAACCGCCATCCAGTCGACAGGGCCTTCGTTTGGTCGTTTTGAATCAGTCATGGAATCTCCATTCTCTTGCGACAGGCCGCCTAGTATCAACTTGTTCGTGGATTCGTTCTTCACCCTCTTCCGATGAAGTTTCCGAGGGAAGACCAATGTCTTCGTTTAGCCAGCGGTTCAAGTCGGCAAGTTGGCACCGATGGCTGCAAAATGGCAAGGTCTTGGACTCCTGGTTCAGTCGAAATGGATGTCCGCAAGATGGACACCGGATCGTAACTTCGGGCTGCATCGATCGACCTTCCTCCCATTCAGCATTCCCCGTCTTGGATTCAAACACCTTACCATATCAGATTCCGTTCCAGCATGGCAGTCAATTTAAGCTTGTCCGGCAGCTCTGGTCAGAAAACTGAGTTTTCACAAGTTTGCAAGGGGTATGGTCGAGCATTTCAGCTTGGAATACGATGCTTCCTTCTGAATGAAAGGAAACCCCATGTCACTCGATTTAAGCCAAGCTCTGGTCGCAGCGGAGTCGGCTGTCGCGCGAGACCAGTTGACCAGTTCCGCTCTCGAAAATTTGCGTGCATGGCTCACGCAGCCTCGCTATTCCGAATATGTTCCAGCCATTATCGAACAAATCGAGGCGAGCAAATGGCGAGAGCTCGATGATGCGTTTTGGACGGTGATTCCATTTGGAACCGGAGGGCGTCGCGGTCGCATGTATCCATTCGGATCGAATACGATTAACGACCGCACGATTGGCGAGAGTGCTCAAGGTCTTGCCGACTACGTCAAATCCGTCTTAGGTTCGACCAAGCGACTAAGTTGCGCAATAGCCTACGATACTCGCCATCGCTCACGGCATTTTGCTGAACTTTGTGCATCGATTATGGTCGCCAATGGTTTTCATGTTTACTTTTTAGATGAATTTCGAGCAACGCCGCAGTTATCGCTCGCCGTTCGCCATTTTCAATGCGACTGCGGAATTATGGTAACGGCGAGCCACAATCCGCCTAGTGACAACGCGGTCAAAGTGTATTGGTCCACGGGTGGCCAAGTTCTCCCGCCACACGACAAAGCGATCATCGACCGTGTGATGAATACCGAGACGATACAACGTGTCGATTTTTCGCAGGCATTTGCTGCGGGTCAGGTCGAGATCGTGACCGACATCATCGATCGAGCGTATGTTCTCGAGGCGAGCAGGTTCGCGTATCCCGGCTCGCGAGATGTGCGTATCGTCTTCTCCCCGTTGCATGGAGTGGGGAGCAAGATCGTACTTCCGCTCCTCCGCGCAGCGAACTTCGAGAACGTATTTGAATATCCCGGCCACGCGGAACCGAACGGTGATTTTCCGAATGTTCCCGGACACGTGAGTAATCCGGAAAACCCAAAGGTGTTCGACGCCATACTCCCGTACGCGAAAGAATGTCAGGCTCATTTGATTCTGGCAACCGATCCCGATGCGGATCGCATGGGCTGCTTGGCGCCTCTGACATTCGAGCCAAATGCGGAATGGCGTGCGCTCAACGGCAATCAGCTGGGCGCGCTGCTTGCCGATTTCGTCCTTTCCAAATTGAAGGCGACGGGAACGCTATCCTCGGAACACTACGTGATTATCACGCTGGTTACCACAAACTTGACGCGAAAGATCGCCCATGCCTATGGAGCTCGATGCGAGGGGAATATCCACGTTGGCTTTAAGTGGATTGCCGACTTAATCGACCGATGCGGTCCAGCTCGATTTGCGTTTGGTACTGAGGAGTCGCACGGATATTTGGTCGGTGAATACGTGCGCGACAAGGACGGTGGAGTCGCTTGTTTGCTGATGTCGTTACTGGCTGCCGAGCTGAAAGAAAAAGGCAAGACCTTGCATCAGCGTATGGATGAATTGCTGATCCAGCACGGATACCACGAGGAAGATGTGCTGAATGTCTTCATGGAAGGGAGCCAAGGCATGGCGAAGATGAATCAGTTGATGACAGCGCTTCGTGTGACTCCACCCAGTGAGATTGGTGGAATTGCGGTGACGAAAGTTCGCGACTATGACTCTCTGACAACCAAGCACATTGGCGGAGAATCGGTTCCTCTCGAAGCACCCAAGGGCAACATGGTTATTCTCGACCTCGTCTCTGAAGGAAACTATGTGGCTGTGCGGCCATCAGGAACGGAGCCCAAGGTAAAATTCTACTTCTTCACCTATCTACCACCGTCAGCGTTCCATTCGGTTCCCGAGGCGCGAGGGCACTCATCGGAACGAATTTCAGCTTTCCGAAAGGACCTTCAGGCCTATGTCGACCGAGTGACTAACTGAGGGCTTTGCCTCAAATCGAGCAACATTGCTCCAATCGTTAGATTCGCGTCGCGATTCGCGGAACGTAGACGAACGTCGATCGCATAAATAACATGATGGAGTTGAGTGCAGTTTCCTGGTATACGGGACGTTTCCTTTTTTGTGGGTGCTTCCATTAGTCGTAAAGCGTTTCGGTCGCGGTTGGTTTCCGTCCCGTTTGTTGGCTCTCTTTTCGTGGTATTGGCGGTGTTGGCAGGGCTAGCCGCTCTGGCATTTGTGAAGTATCGCGAGATGCAAACCGCCATGAGTCAGCCACCGCCGCCTGAATCTCCAGCCGCCGTAGCGTTCGCCACGGTCGAATCGGTGGATTATCAGCAAACGACAACTTCCATCGGAACGATCGTCGCTCCGCAATCGATCACCGTCAGTAACGAATTGCCTGGAACCGTCACGGCAATTTTTCTCGAGCAGGGCAAGATCGTCGAAAAAGGGGATTTGCTCGTCCAGCTTGATACAAGCGTCGAAGAAGCCCAATTGGACTCGGCAAAGGCTCGATTGCAGATTGCAACTTCGACTTGGAAGAGAATGAAACAGGCTGCCGAAAGTCGAGCCATCTCAGAGTTGGAGCTTGACGAATCCGAGTCTCAATTGAAACAGGCAACGGCCCAGGTAGCTGAATTGGAGGCGATCATCTCGCGCAAAAGTTTTCGGGCTCCATTTCGCGGTCGACTCGGACTCTCGGACACCCATGTTGGACAATATCTGCCAGCGGGAAGTACGATCACAACCTTGCAAAGCATTGATGACTACTTGTTCGTTGATTTCATGATCCCTCAAAGCATTGCATCGGACATTGATGCGCATCAGCCCGTTCAGATTCCTTATCAGAATTATCCCTTGACCGCTCGGATCGTTGGCATGGACGCTCAAGCAGATCGTTTGACTCGCAACGTTCGATTTCGAGCAAGAATTGAGCCAGTCCCTGAAGCCATGCTTCCGGGCGATTCAGCTCAAGTCTCTGTTTCGTACGGTGAAAAAGAGCGTTACCCATCGATGCCTTCCGTTGCGCTTCGATACTCTCCCCAAGGAGCTTTTGTTTATGTCGTTGAGAAGAATGAGAAAGGCGAACTGCGGGCATCGGCAAGATCGGTTGTCCCATCGGCGACGGTATCTGGTCGCGTTGCTATCGAACAGGGGGTCGAACTCGGCGAAGTGATCGTCTCTTATGGTTCCTTTAAGCTGAGAGAAGGACAGCTGCTCACCGAAGCCTCTCAAGAATTGCGTTCGATTGAGATCGAATCGCCAACGCGCCCCGTTTCGCAACCTGCTGCGTCTCCTGTCGAAAAGAATCTACCTTGAGCCAGAATATTAAAGCTTCGGCGATTACCGACGTGTTTATCCGTCGGCCCGTGCTGTCAATTGTTTTGAACTTAACCATCGTGCTGATTGGAATCAGCGCGATTCGTTCGCTTCCGATCCAGCAGTATCCAACGCTTCAGAGTTCCTCGATCATTATCAACACCTACTACATCGGTGCGAGTGCAGAGACGGTTCGTGGGTTTTTGACAACACCAATCGAGCAGGCCGTATCGAGCATCGCTGGCATCGATTTCGTGGAATCGAGTTCGACCGCTGGCGTGAGCCAAGTGACGATCCGGCTCAAGCTCAATCACGATAGCACACAGGCCCTCGCCGAAGTGAACGCCCGATTGCAACAGGTCCGACGGCAGCTCCCCGCCGAGTCCGAGGATCTAGTCGTCGAATTGCAACGAGCCGATCGCCCCTTGCTTCGTTTTATATCAGTTTTACCAGCGACAAATTTGGACTGCCGGCGCTGACGGATTGGCTCTCAAGGAACATCCAGCCGCAACTCGGCACGGTCGCCGGCGTTCAGCGAGTCGGCGTCGAAGCAGGTCAGATGCCGGCGATGCGAGTGTGGATATCACCACAGAGGCTCAGCGAGCTGAATCTAACCCCCGGTGATGTCTTTAATGCCTTGCGACGAAATAATTACGTGGCCGCCATTGGAAGACTCAAACGAGAGGCGGTGCAAATCGATTTGTTGACCAACACCGATCTCCGCGAAGTTCGAGAGTTCCGTGATCTGATCGTCGCCCAGCGCAACGGCGCGACGATTCGGTTACGAGATGTTGCGAATGTAGAACTCGGTTCCGAAGAGCCGATGGCGACAGCACTTTTCGAAGGAAAGCGGGCAGTCTATCTCTCGGTGTGGCCGCTTCCTGGAAGCAATGAGATTGAAGTCGCACATCGACTTCGAGCGGAAATTGATCGAATCCGCCCGACGCTGCCGTCCCACATCGACATGCAGCTAGCATTTGACGCCACGACCTTCATGGAAGACGCCATTCATGAGATTGGGACGACCCTCGCGGAAACGATCGCCATCGTCGGCTTGGTTGTGTTTTTGTTTCTAGGGTCAATTCGAACTGCCATTGTTCCCCTGATCGCCATGCCAGTGTCGCTAATCGGTGCCACCGTCATCATGCTATTGTTCGGTTTCTCGCTGAACTTACTCACAATCCTAGCAATTGTGTTGGCGGTAGGATTGGTAGTGGACGACGCGATCGTGGTCGTAGAGAACATTCAGCGCCACGTGCAAGAAGGAAAATCACGTCTGCAGGCGGCACTGATCGGAGCCCGTGAATTGTTCGCTCCGATTGTTGCCATGACCATCACTCTTGCCGTGGTCTATGCTCCTATCGGATTTCAAGGCGGAATGACCGGCATGCTTTTTCGCGAGTTTGCTTTCACGTTGGCTGGGGCAGTTCTCGTCTCGGGCTTTGTCGCTGTCACACTGTCGCCAGTGATGAGCTCCGCGATGATCCATCCGTCGGGTCGCGAGAGTTGGTTGACACGTTTCGTCAATCGCATCTTTGAATTCGTTCAGGGATTCTACGGACGACTATTGGGAACAACGATCAATATTCGCTGGGGCATTGTTGTGGCGACGATACTCATCGCTGCAGCGGCTGCTCCACTCTACATGTTCAGCGGGAAAGAACTCGCTCCGGTTGAGGACCAGAGTGCGATTGCCGTTTTCATGCAAGCCTCCCCGGATTCAACGCTCGAATCTTCGACAGCTTGGACACAGAAGCTGGCGAAATCGCTTGAAGTCTTGCCAGAATCCAGATACATGTGGGCCTTGACGCTTCCAACCGGAGGTTTTGGAGGAATCATCACCAAACCGTTTCATGAACGATCGAGAAGCACGAACGACATGTACCCGCAGGTGTTTCAGGTCGTTTCGCAATTGCCGGGTATTCAACCGTTTCCGATCCTATTACCACCGTTGCCCGGCGCCGGCCAGTACGATGTCGAGTTGATCATCAAGTCCGACCTTCCGTTGGAGGAAATGGTCACGGCTGTGGATGAAATCGTCGCCCGCGGCAGTCAAGCTGGCATGTTCATGTTTGTCGATACGGACTTGAAATTAGACCTGCCCCAGGCTCGCGTGAACGTCGATCGCACGAAGGTTGCAGACCTAGGGATGGACCTAGCAATGATTGCCCAGGAACTTGGCGTATTGCTAGGGGGCGGCTATGTCAATCGGTTCAACTACTTTAACCGCAGTTATCAGGTCATCCCACAGCTCGCTGAAACGGATCGCCAGTCGATCGGTTCGCTGATGGACTTGAAGATTCGAGGCCCCAATGGGGACCTCATACCCGTTTCAAGCTTCGCTAAGATCGAACCCAATGTGGCACCACGAAACTTGACTCGATTTCAGCAGCAGAGCTCCATCCGAGTATATGCAGGTGTTTTTCCAGGCGTGACCAAGGAAGACGGATTGAATCGATTGGAATCGATTGCGCGAGAAGTGCTGGGGCCGGAGACCCCATTGGATTACGGCGGAGAGTCGCGACAAATTCGCCAAGAGGGCTCCAAGTTAGCAGTGAGCCTGGGCTTTGCGCTAATCATGATCTATCTGGTTCTGGCTGCTCAGTTCCATTCTTTTCGCGACCCGCTGATCGTACTTCTTGGTTCAGTTCCTTTGGCAATGTCAGGAGCCCTTATGTTGACATTCCTGGGATTGACTACGATCAACATCTATTCTCAAGTCGGCTTGATCACCTTGGTGGGTTTGGTCGCCAAGAACGGAATTCTGATCGTCGAGTTCGCCAATAGCTTACAACAATCAGGGCTGTCCAAAGGGAACGCCATCGTCGAGGCATCGAAAACGCGACTTCGACCGGTTTTGATGACTTCGGCAGCGACGATTTTTGGACATTTCCCGCTGGTTCTCGTAACCGGTCCGGGGGCAGAGGCTAGGAATAGCATCGGCATCGTCCTGGTGGCTGGGATGGCTATCGGGACAGTCTTCACTCTCTTCGTTGTCCCAGCGCTTTACATGGTTCTTGGTGGCGATCACCATACCGATTCGAGCCATGATTTTCGGGAGGAATCGGCTTCGCCAATGCCATGACGAATCGATTCAAGGTTGAACAGGCCACCGAATGTACCCGACAAGCGAACCGAAAAAGGGGAAAGGCCGTCTTGCCAACAACGTGCGGAGAGCTAAAATTCTGCAATTCGAAAGGCGTTAGAAAGCCCTGACTTGGGGCCGTAGCTCAATTGGTTAGAGCACCGGACTGTCGATCCGGAGGTTGCGGGTTCGAGACCCGTCGGCCTCGCTTTGCGAAACCCTTGATCTCCCTAGAGATTTCAAGGGTTTTTTCGTTTTTTCGTCGCAAACGCCGGGTTCGTTAATGGAGAGGATTTTTCCCTTAGTAGACACTTTTTGACACGTTGTGACTGAATTTGGTGCAACCGTTGGTGCAACGATACTCGACTCGTTTTCGGTGCCCCTCGCCGACAACTGCAAGCTCGCTCGACCCAGCGTCGGCAATCGCTCAATCGCCCCCGCAACGTCGAGTAACTTCGTATCGGTGTAGACGTTCATCGTCAGGTCGATCTTGCCATGGCGCATCGCGGCTTGAGCAATTCGCGGCTGAACTCCCGCAGCTGAATGCACTGTCCCGAACGTATGCCGCATGGCGTGAACGTCGATTGTTCTTCCTCGTTCGTCCGCTTTCGGAATGCTAGCCGCCTTCAAGTCGCGATCCAGGATTTTCGTCAGTTGTGACGGAATGTTGAACAAAGGTTCGTTTCCGTAATCGTCGATCGAAAGCACGGCAGCTCTCTCTCGCTTTGACTCGATCCAAGCTTCCAATCGGTCGGCGAGTTCGCGTTTCAGCGGAATGAACGAGCCTGCCCGATCTTTTCGTCAGCCGCCAGCAACTCAATCGAGGGTCGCTCGCCGAAATGAACTTGATTCAATCGAAAGAATCTGATCGGTGAAAGCCACCATCGTTTGATGATCTGTGCTGTGCCAGCCACGAATGGCACATCGTATGGCACACTGCATTGGGACATTGCATGTTGCACGACTTCAAGATGGACTGAAACCTGTTGGCACAATGCGAGAATCGTGAACATATCTAAGTTGGTGGCAGCGATGTTCTTGATGGGCAAATCGGGTAGAATCTTCAGCGTTGTTGGGTGGAACTAGGGCTTTGGGAATGCTTTTTTCATTCGATGAGCCCGCGCAGGCTACTTGAGTAGTGTTAGAAAGGTGGAACGTAGTGATGGCAGCGGAAGTGATTGGGCGGTTGGAGGATTACATTCGGGCGATTCCGGATTTTCCAAAACCGGGGATTCTGTTTCGAGACATAACGCCGCTGCTGCGTAACGCTGAGGCTTTTCGCGAGTGCATACGGCGTCTTGCCGATCCTTATCGGGGCACGGAGATTGACGTTGTCGTTGCGGCGGAAGCTCGCGGGTTCATTTTCGCTGCTCCGATGGCCTTGGAACTGGGTATTGGATTTGTTCCCGTCAGGAAGCCAGGAAAGCTGCCTTACGATCGCCACTCGTACAGCTACGATTTAGAATATGGGTCGGACACTCTCGAGATCCATACCGATGCCGTCAAGGAGAACCAGCGAGTATTGGTTGTCGACGATCTCCTAGCGACAGGTGGAACTGTCGAAGCCTGCTGTAATTTGTTGACAAAATCGAAGGCGCACATCGTCGGTTGCGCTTTCTGTATTGAGCTTGCTGACTTGGATGGCCGCGCTCGACTGAAAGACTATCCTGTATTCAGTCTGCTTCAGTTTTGATGGCCCGATACGCGTTGGATGGTGATCATCATGTCCGGCGAGGAATCATCGACGTTTGCACAGGTTGCCGCAAAAGCAAAGTCGTTTCCACAAAAGCCCGGTGTTTACTTGATGAAGGACGTTGCGGGAACGGTCATCTACATTGGGAAGGCGAAGTCCCTTCGTTCTCGTGCATCCTCCTATTTTCAAACGACCGCGGCACAGGAGGCTCGTACGGCCGCATGGATTCACGAAATCGCGGATATCGACTACATCGAGTGCGACAGCGAAGTGGACGCATTGCTGACCGAGAATCGTCTCATCAAGGATATCCAGCCGCGGCATAACCGCGACCTGAAAGATGGGAAATCCTTTCCATACCTGATGATTACTCGCGACGAGGACTATCCGAGAGTGGAAGTCACACGCGAGCCGCGAGATCGCGGAGTCAAATTGTTCGGACCGTTCACTTCGGCTGGACAGCTCCGTGGAGCTGTTCAGGTGATGCAGCGGATATTTCGATTCCGAACATGCTCGCTGGATATCGATGCGAGCGATCCCAGGTGGCGTTGGTTTCGTCCGTGTATACTCGCATCGATCCGCCAATGCTCGGCTCCCTGCAACCTCAGGATTACTCCGGAAGAGTACCGGCGCGATATCAAGAAGTTAGAGACCTTTCTCGAAGGGGGTAAGACTCGACTGCTGGGGCAACTTCGGAAGGAAATGGCGGAAGCTGCCCAAGAATTGCAGTTTGAAAAAGCAGCCCGGTTACGTGACGACATCCAGTGGCTTGAAAATCTTGAGCATCGGGGCAAGATTGATCAGCATCTGCAGCCTGAAGTCTTTCAAATCGATCCGAAGCGGGGTTTGCGCGGGCTGAAGAAGGTTTTGGGACTGGAGCGCGAGCCTCGCGTGATCGAAGGAGTCGACATTGCGCACCTCGCAGGAGAGGCCACCGTGGCATCGCTTGTTCAGTTTATCGACGGTCTTCCTTTTAAGCCTGGATATCGTCGATTTCGGGTTCAAGGCGTTGAAGGCATCGACGACTTTCGCAGTATCCACGAAGTCGTTTCAAGAAGGTTTCGGCGGCTGCAGAGCGACGAGCAGACTTTTCCGGACATTTTGCTGATCGATGGAGGAAAAGGGCAGCTCAATGCAGCCATGGCGGCTTTTCGCGACCAAGACATCCTCCCGCCAACTTTGCTGTCTTTAGCGAAGAAGGAGGAACTCGTTTTTCGACCAGGCGATTCGAAACCTCTACGTTTGGCAAGACGATCGTTTTCCTTGCGATTGCTCCAATATGTTCGGGATGAATCGCATCGATTCGCACAGCATTATCATCACTTACTGCGTAAGCGGAAATCGTTCGACTTCGAAAATGATGAATGAACTGCAGTCTTCTGAAGTTGGCTGATATTTCCAAGCTGGAGACTGCTTAATCGCCCCGATGAGTCATTCGGCGATCGAATTCTGCAAAGAGATGCCGAGTAGAGAGGCTGCCGAACGTTCTGATAGTCTCGGGAAATGGCCTTTCCCCTTCATTTACCGAATTCGAAACAATCGGAAGGTGTTGGTCCTTTCGAGGGGTAGGGAACTTTCCGCAGCGAAATCCTATCCAAAGCCCTGCATGCAGCCGTTGCAACTTGCACTTTATGGCTTCGAAAGGACTCCAAAAGTTCCATTCGGA
Organism: Pirellula sp.; assembly: GCA_037440405.1. GTDB lineage: Bacteria > Planctomycetota > Planctomycetia > Pirellulales > Pirellulaceae > JANMGV01. The sequence goes on from JBBIUE010000036.1 coordinate 14,761, forward strand.
CCGAGTTCGCGGTTCGGTTTATAGCATTTGCGCTGGCTCGGACATGCAGTTGACGGTGGAATTCCAATCAAACTTCGGGGCTTGGAGTGCGTTGCATTGGCAAACTGGCCAATTACAATCGAAATTTCAGGCGGATCAACTCATCTTGCCCCGGTTGCGCATTTTCACAGGTATGGTTATTGCGGGTTGGGAGCAAGTGAATTGACTGGCTCATCGCAAAGACTTCTCGATTTCCCGGACACAAGGTCGTTGGGGGGCGCTGGCGTTCTAACGACATTTATTGAGGTTGTTCATGGCCATTGCCGGATCAAGTAAGGTAGCAAAGTTGAACGCGAAAAACGTATCCAAGCGATCTAGGGATCGCAGGCGGGAAATGTCTCGCAAGGTGTTGCTTGAAAACTTGGAAGTTCGACACCTTCTCGCGGTCGGTCCTCAGCTAATCAGCATTCAGCCGAATGAGGGAGGATTGCTGACGGATGGGGTCACGTATAACGTCTCGCCTCGGGAACTGGTATTCCGTTTCGACGATAGCACGTCGATTGATTCCTCTACTTTGGGAGGCATTCGACTATTGCGTTCTGGTGGAGACGGTGTTTTTGATCGCGCCTATGTCAGCACGGACTTAGGTACGAATGCCGAGGTGGTCCTGGACTTTGCAGCGGTCGCGCCGGGAAGTGCCGGAAACGGGATTGAGATTCGATTTACGAAGGCATCCTACAATGGGACAAGTCTACCCCGCATCAACGTCAGCGGACGCACGATCAATGTGGAGCTGAATGTCAACTTCAGTTTCAAGACGCGGGCTACAGATTTAATTCGCGCGATGCAGAATAACGCGGCTGCTTCTGCGTTGGTGACGGTGAATCGACTGAGAGGCTCTGAATTTGCCTTTGTTACGGACGGCATCTCATCGGGACACACGTTGACCTTGTCAGGTGCGGGTGCCTCGCGTTCATCGACGAACTTCAATGCCGGATCGCAATTGCAGGTCGAGTTCCTTTCGGAGCTGGCGGCTTCGAATGTTCAGCTGGTGTTCACGTCGCGCGATCGCGGGCAGTCTGTCGCTCCAGCGGTGACCGTGTCGAATTCCACGGTTCGGGTCGAGCTGAACAGCAATGCGCGCACGCCGAGCACGGTTCAGGAGGTCATCAACGCCATCAACGGCGACGCGATTGCATCTGGACTGGTGCGAGCCCGTTTGGTCAGTGGTTCGGCGGCGACACGTGTTGGAGGATTAGCGATCAATTATTCGCCAATTTCGCTGACTGGGAACAGCGATATCGCGATTACACCGGCATTCGTGGGAGTCGGTGATTCTCCCCGCGAAGTCATCATGCGTTTTGCTGAACCTCTGCCAGACGATCTGTATCGCATTGATATTCTTGGCTCGGGCCCGTTTGCTTTGAGGAATATCAACGGCGAACGTTTCAACGGTGGAGTTGACTCGACGATCCGGTTTAGTTTGGATTTGGGAGCTCGCATCGAGTCGGTCATCCCTCAACCCATCGTGCGAAATGCGAATGGCTCGCTGACGCAGCTTCGCAATGAAATCCATGTCTACTTCAATGACGATGATCTCGATCCAGCGTCAGCGTCGAATCCTCGGTTCTACCAATTGCGGTACACGCGAGGCACGTTGACGGGGAACGATGATCTCATTTTTTATCCTTCGCGAGTCGACTACTCGGCGGCTTTAGATCGAGCGGTGCTGACGTTCAATCGCAATCTCGATGAGCTTGTCGATCCAGGAACAGGGAATCAACTCCCGCTCAGTGTATTGCGGCTTCGCATCGGAACCGATGAGGAACGATTCGACCCACCGGCGGTGTTTACTCCGGCTGCCGACCCAGGAAGTGAGTTCGCTACAGCGGTGAACATCACGCCTCAATTCTCCCCGACGGTGGATCGACCGAAGTCGATCATCATCAATTCTGAGATCGTTAATACGACTCCGTACACGATTGATTTTCCGGGGGGCAACAATGAGCCAGGAAATCGCAACAATCGATACCAGCAGCACGTGACTCGTGTCGACGCGGACGGCATCGACGTTATTGAGTACAACTTCCAAAGCGAGTTGGGGCGTTCCGGAGGCAGCATTCAATTGAATGCCATAACGGAGACGCAGAAGCAGCGCGTGCGCGAGATTATGACGCTGTACTCGAATTACCTTGGGGCGCGTTTTGTCGAAACGGACGCGCGAGGTATGACGATTGCGGTTGGAGACATGCAAGCAGTTGTCGGAGGCCAAGCAAATGCTCCGGGCGGTTTGTTGCTTGCGGCAGGCGCACTTGTCAGCAACGGGCAACCTGCGGTTGTGATCGATATTCAAGATTTCAATTCCGCTACCGAGAACGCATTCGGTACTTCCCTGTTCCGATCGTTTATGCAAGGCATCGGGCTATTGCTGGGACTTGGTAGGGCGGACGAGCTTCCGAATCTGACGGTTCAAAGCAGCCAACCGATTACCAATCCCGGCATCGACACGGAAATGGTTTTTCCGGGCAATCATGATATTGTCCATGGCCAACATGTTCTTCGCCCTGAGGGCAAGGACATCGATCTCTACCGATTCTCGTTGCCTGAGCGCGGTGAACTTCGAATTGAGACCTTTGCTGAGCGATTGGCAGACGCGAGTCTACTTGACACGCACTTGCGGCTCTATCAGCGCCAGCCAGATGGAACGTATGTGGAGATTGCCGCCAACGGCGATTATTTCAGTCAAGACTCGATGATCCGCCTGAACGTTCGAGCTGGACATTATATTGTCGGCGTAAGCGCGAAGGGGAATGATACCTACGACCCGCGAGTGGTGGACTCGGGATTGGGTGGCAAATCAGAAGGCCGATATCAATTGCGGATCGATTTCCGTCCACCGGAACAGTCATTTATGGTCGATAGCTCGGCGCCAGGAAAAGGGGGAGCCGTTCGCATTGACGGCGATGGCGACGGTCGTCCAGGTGGAACATTCAACTTTTGGTTTATGCCGACTGGGCCGCAAAACACGATCTATGTCGACAAGGCCGCTCCGAACGCGAATGGCGATGGCTCTTTAGGAGCCCCATTCCGTCGAATCAATCAAGCGCTCACCGCGAGCAGGGCTGGAACGGTCGTCCGTATTGTCGGCAATGGTGGGGCGGATGGAAGGCTTGAAACCACCTCCGACAATCTGGCCTATGAGATCGGTTTCAACCGATTTGGCCAAGCCATGGCGGATGGAACCACTTTCGACGTACCGAAAGACGTCACGGTGATGATCGATGCTGGTGCCATTCTCAAGCTGTATCGATCTCGGATTAGCGTGGGAAGTACATCGGTCAGCGTCGATCGAAGCGGGAGCAGCTTACAAGTTCTCGGTCTGCCGAGGATCATCGATGCATCAGGGCGGGTCGTGACCGACTTGCAGGGTGACCCGATTCCGGGGCACGTGTACTTCACATCGCTTCATGATCGGATCGGTCGCGGCGGGAACAGTGACACCAATCCTCCGAACCCTCGAGCAGGTGATTGGGGCGGAATCGATTTTCGCAATCTGATCGATGGCAGTGATGACACGCGAACCGATCTGGAGCGCAATGGATTGTTTGTGAACTCGATCGTGCATGGCGCGTTTCGCTATGGTGGTGGCCAAGTAGTCATCGACGGCGTGTCCCAGATTGTCAATCCAATTCAGATGTTGGATTCTCGCCCAACTATTGTTGGCAATGTGATAACCAATAGTGCCGATGCAGCCATGTCGGCAACTCCGAACAGTTTCAAGGAATCCAATTTCCACGATCCGATTTCACAAAGCGCAGGTGTGTTCGTCGCGGATTTTGAGCGAGTCGGCCCTGCCATCCATGGCAATAAGCTCACCGGCAATTCCATCAACGGCTTGTTCGTCAAGGTTCGAACAGCACCCGGAGCACCGCTTGAAAAGATGACGTTTGTAGGGCGCTTTGATGACTCAAGTATCGTCCACGTCATCAGCGAAAATCTCGTCATCGCTGGTAATCCAGGCGGGGTCGTGATGGAAACCAACGTTCCGCCTTCTGCGACGGTCACGTTGTCCCGTCGAGCCGGTGGAAATCTAGCAACTGGAACCTACAACTACAAACTTGTTTATGTCGATGCTCAAGGGAATGAAACACCGGCGTCCGAAGCGACGATGTCATTGACGGTCCCTGGTTCTTCGTCGATTGTGCTCAATGGACTTCCCCCGATTCGGTCGGGTGTTCCGTTCGTTGCAAGGAGAATTTATCGAAGTGATGCGACGGGTGGTGGAGAATATCGGTTTGTCGCGCAGATCAACGCGAACTCGACGAGCTTCACCGACAATGGCAGTGTTTCCGGGGGAGTATTGAATGAAGCAAACGCGAAGATGCTTGCCAGGTTGCATGGTAGTTTAACCGTCGATCCTGGGATGGTCCTCAAACTTCAAGGGGCCCGAATTGAAGTCGAGATGGGAGCCAGCCTCATCGCGGAGGGACAAGACGGCGGCTATATCGTGATGACCAGCATCAACGATACGCGGTACGGAGCAGGCGGAACGTTCGATACTGCGAATGCGAACGGTCGGCGGTCGGCCACCGCTGGAGACTGGGGTGGAATCTACGTCGGACATACGTCTTCGGCATCGCTGGATTATGTTCGAGTTCAATATGCTGGCGGTGTGACTCGAACGGATGGCTTCGTTTCGTTTAATGCCATCGAGGCTCATCAGGCCTCGTTGCGCGTTGCAAACAGCCGTATCGAAAATAGCGCGGATGGATTCGCATCAGATTTCTCAACGCGGGGTGGACGGGGTACGAATTTTCCTGCAACGATATTCGTTCGCGGATCTCAGCCGATCTTGGTCAACAATCGGATCGTCAACAATGCTGGCCCAGCAATCAATATCGATGTGAACTCTTTAGATTGGTCGATTCGAACCGATACGGGACGATCTTCCGGAGCACTCGGACGAGTATCTTCGACCGTTGCAAACCGTGGTCCGCTCGTCTCCGGAAATCAGCTCGACCGGAACGGCGTCAATGGAATGGTGGTCCGAGGCCAGGAGTTAACGACCCAGAGCGTTTGGGACGATACCGACATCGTTCACGTGGTATTGGATGAGATTGTTTCGTCCAATTTCCACACCTATGGTGGACTGCGTTTGCAAAGCGCACCGAATGCCAGTTTGGTGGTGAAGTTCAGCGGCATTGAAGGTGGTGTGGCGGGGCTCACAGCCACCGGCTTGCCGTTGGATATCGCGGATCGTATCGGTGGGACGATTCAAATCGTAGGTCAGCCAGGCTTTCCAGTTGTTCTCACGAGCCTGTCCGATGACAGCGTTGGTGCGGGATTTACGCCGGATGGTCGTCCTCAGGTCGATACCGATGGACGGGACGCAAACGCGGTCATCAAACTGCCGACCGGCCCGGAAGTCGATAATGGGACATTGATCGACAACGATGTCGATCCAGGAATTCCGGGACAGTTCGCGTTCCGTGCCGGAGCTGGCGGCCGAAGTGGTTTCGCTACTCCAGATGGTGCTGGCGGTGGGATTTCCGCTCAAGGAAATACGCAGCTGTTTGTCAACACAGATGCGATCTTTGAGTTTTTTAATTTCATCGACGTGGGAGCGAACGGCCAAGCCTTCGAACTTGGCACGACCAATATAACGCAGCCACCGTCCCTTGTTGATGATGATTTGGTAGTGAGTCAGGGGACATTCACAGGCAACAACGGTAGCCAAGTACGGTGGCGAGTCGAATCTCGCTTAGACGACGGAATAGCAACTGTTTACAATCGGTTGACCCTGGAAAGCGATCAACCGCTCGGCAATATGCTCTTCATCAATTATCTGGATGAGGATGTTCTCGGACCAAGTGATGACCTGCTTTACTTGGTGGGAACGCCTGGGTTAGATGATTTCCGGGCATTCACTTTGGATGGTCCGGAGCGTATCGGGTTTGCCCACGGTGGGGTCTATTTCCCTGGCAGCGATCTCGTCAATGCGAGCTACGAGGGTTGGACGGCCGATACTTATGCAAACCTATTGACGAACATTCAGACGGGCGGGACGCAGTATTCTGTTCCGGGCAATATCAACACCGCGAACTTGCCGCCATTCAACGATCCTACGCTAGGTCAAGTTTATGGCTTAAGAGATATCACCACCGCTTTCGCTTGGCGAGTTGACCCGAACGCCACGACAGCAACGATGATGAGTTTCTTGGAGCTGGTTCCCTCAGATCCGGGAACGTCTGCACGATCAGGTGATTGGCGCGGGATTGAACTTCAGACCTACAGCAATGACCGAAATGTGGCGACGGTTGTCGAGTCGGAATCCGGTCTCAACACTGCTGTTGGAGCGAATGATATTCCCAACCGGTCGCAATATCTCGGGCACTTGTCCGACCGAACTGTCGGGGGCGACGAAAACGTTCGACTTGGTTATGAAATCCATGGAGCGATCAGTCAACCGTCGGATGTCGACGTCTACAGTTTCACGGCGTTTGGTGGTACGGAAGTTTGGCTGGATATCGATCGAACCTCGTACGGTTTGGATACGGTTGTCGAGCTGATTGATGCCAACGGCAATATTCTGGCACTTTCAGACAATTCCTTTGACGAGGAAGCCGATCCAAGCTTGCTATTCCGGTCGAATCGGCTTGCGGATACTGCCGTACATCCTTTGCGCAAATCGACGCTGGCACTCTTCCCGACCAATGCATCCGGAAGTGCTCGCGACTTGTATAGCACGAATCCGAAAGATGCTGGCTTCCGCGTGGTACTGCCAGGCCAACCGAATAGTCGAACTCTTTACCACGTGCGAGTTCGCAGCAGCAATCTGATGCCAGGCGATCCTCGGACGAAATTGACGGACCCGAGAGAAATTCGTTCCGGACAATCGACCGGAGCGTATCAGCTGCAAATTCGACTTCGAGAAGAAGATGAGATTCCAGGATCGGGAATTAGTTATGCCGATGTTCGATTTGCGCAGAACGGCGTCGTTCTTTCGGGTCTTCCTCGCCACTCGCCGCTGGTCGGTGAGACGGCAGAACAAGAAGCTCGCGACCTCAACGGCAATGGCGTCATCGATCCCGGAGAACCGGCGGACAATAACGTTTTCGCAAATGCTCAGGAATTGGGGAACCTATTGCAGACGGATCGCCAGGCCATCAGTCTCTCAGGCCGAGTTGATTCGCCGACGGATGTCGATTGGTTCACCTTTACGATCGACTATCAATTGTTGTTGACCCCGCTCGTCGAGTATTTCTCGACGATTTTTGACATGGATTACGCGGATGGCGTTGGCCGCCCCAATACGACGATGTATGTGTTCGATGACGCAGGGCGATTGGTCTACAATGGCAATCGGAGCAATTTGGTCGATGATCGAGCTCGTCCCGGTAGAGGTGCGGATAACACGGACTTGAGTCGTGGTTCGACGGGAACCTTCGATCCATTTATCGGACCGGTCGAATTGCGTCAGGGTCGATACTTCCTAGCGGTTACGAACGCTCGCATGGTGCCGCGAATCCTGTTCGATCCTTTGGTTCGGCTCCAACCAACCTCCAGCACTCGCTTGATCGTCGAGGATCATGTGGAACGAGTTGGAGGATCGACCGCAGTCGCTCCAATCCTTCCACAATTGATACAACCATCGACCGGTGTCGTTCCTTACACGCTTGGAGACATGGTTCTTTATGTCAGTCAGGATACGGGCTTTGCAAACACGACCGTTCGAATGATCAACCCGATGACGGGTAATGTCACGAACTTGGTCGGCACTTTCAATTCGGACGTGCGCGACATCGCGTTCCGATTCAATGGTAACCTGCAGGGCTACACCACTCCGATTGAATCGACGGCTGCTGGCGATCGCGATCCGCTTTCGGATTACGTGACGATCGATTCCGGAACGGGAGTGATCACGGTTGGAGGCAATCTAGGAATCGAGACCTTCCATCCAGATCCAGCGGATCCAGCCGCTGCATTGGAGAGCGATGTTGGGATCAACGTCGAAGCCCTCACGTTCACAGACCTTGTAGGCAATGAAGTTGGATTTGTTGTCGGCAATCGAGGCCCCGGCCCAGGGGCCGGTGGGTACAACACGAATATTCTTTATCTGATCAACCCGGGGACAGGGGCGGCAATCAGCTCTCCGTTGCGCAACAGAATTGCGCAGAACAACGGTCCGGATGAACGAGTATTTGGAGCTGGCACGGACATCGTCGAACGCGGGCAGATCAACACGGCTGCCCCTGCGGGTGCAGTCTCTCGACGACTGGTTGTTACGGAAGCAACGCGGACGGTCGGACAGGGGCCTAGCAATTTCCTCATCAACGATGGAACCCGATTTAGCGTTCGCGACTCGGCCAATTTCCTCTACGTCTTCGAGTTTGATTCCGGTCCCCAACTGCGATTGACTCACAACCCTGCCCAGGGACGATTTATGCGCGACGGAGATCGATTCTCGATTGATGGCGCGACTTATGAATTCGATACGGGAGGCGTGGTCGTTGTCAATTCGTTAGATGGCAGCACGATGGTTGACGGCACGATTGTGACGATCACCGATGGCACAGCGAATGCGGTTGTGCGACGGTTTGAATTCGACCGAAACAACTCGTTGACGAACGCAAATCATGTCCGGGTTCCTTACACGATCGGATCGACCCAAGCCGAGATGGTTCAAGCATTGGTGAATGCGATCAATTCGGCTGGATTTGGTGCGCGTGCCATTGGTTTGCCGGGGTCGAATCGTATCACGGTTACTGGCAAGAGCACAACTGCGAATATGACGACTTCTTCAAGCTCGGTATCGATTGACGGAGGCGTCGGGCTCACCAACGTATTGCCAGTTGCTACACCGATTTCCATTCATGAAACGATGACGACGGCTGAGTTTGTCGCTGCCATAAGATCGGCTGTTCAAGGCAGTGTCCAAGTTGGCTTCGATGGAAACCGATTGAATTTCGCTGGCGCGCAGAGCGGATCGTTTACGTCCTTCGCTGCTAGGAATGTTGGAACGGATTTGAATACGCAAGGCGGAGAATCGCTGCCTGGTGCGATTCCGATTTTGTTCCTTGCGGAGGATACCGAGGACACGATTGCTGCTCGGGTCGCCGCAGCGATCAATGCTCAGTCCATGCCGGGAACGACAGCAACGTCTTCAGGTCGAGATGTGAACATTACGCTGGCGAGGTTTGAGACTGCTGCTGATCCGCTCAGATTAGGAGATATCGCTCCTGGTGGACTAGTTACGGGCATCGCAGTCATCGGAAATTCGCTTTACGCGGTATCGAACGCGGGTGGTCTGTACCAGGTCAACAATCCAGCTTCCACACAAGGTTTCTTTGGAGGTCAGGTCGGCAATTACGTTCGAACTTCCACCGACTTGCTTGGTATTCAGTTCACTGGCTTGACAGCAGGTCCCCGAAATTTGGAAGGTGGGCGTTACAGCAACATCTTGTTTGGCACGGATGTGACCGGCCGAATTCACGCTTTCGATACTTCCGGACGACTGGTGCCGGTCTTCGCCAATGGTGCAACTTCCATTGCAACGGGCATTCCGGGTATCAACGGTCTGGCATTTTCCACTTTGGATTTCAATCTGTGGCATATCAGTGAGAACCGTGGCAGCGATGCTGGACATGGCATGTTGCCGACCCCTGACATTAGCAACGCTGGTAGCCCCGGCGGATCGAGCTGGTATTTCGGATTTGAGTCTCCGACCGCCCATCCCAATGCTACCTTCACATCCGTGCAAGATCCGACCATTCGCAACAGCTACAATTTCCCGGGAGGGGCTGAGGGAGTTCTCGAGTCTCGACCGTTTAGCTTGAGTGGTATTGCTGCCGCTGATCTGCCAGCGTTGTACTTCAATTATTTCGTCGCGACCGAAGATGCGAACTCGAACGCGGTCGATGGCCAGAACTACATGCTCGATTCGTTCCGAGCCTACATCATGTCGGCGAATGGACGCTGGGAATTGCTGGCAACGAACAACAGCGATCGGGGGCCGGGCGTCGCCGACGACGAATTCGATCCGCTGATCTCTGGCACGAACGCGACCGTCGAGTTGTTCGATAACACGGTGACATGGCGTCAAGCGAATGTTGACCTTTCGCGGTACGCCGGCCAGGAGAATTTGAAACTTCGATTTGAGTTTAGCACCGCCGGAGGATTGGGCTATGGTCGCTTCGGTGGCCGCGGTCCGGAGATTCGGCTCACGCCTGGTTCACAGATTCGTGATGGCCAGCAGCTGACGATCGGCGGACGGGTCTTCGAGATTGAAATGGGCCCGACTCTCGTTGTGCCGCCAGGTTCTCAGTTGACGAATGGTTCGTTTGTCGATGTCGAAGGTGTTCAATTTGTCTTCTTCGATGGCAACGGTACGCCTCCAGCCAATGGAACCGTTGTGCCTTTCGCGCGGAGTGAGTCTGCAAGCGTCATTGCGCAGCGATTGCTGGATGCGATCAATTCGGCACAGTATCCTAAGGCAACGATTGCTGGATTGAACTTCTCCGATGAGGTTCTGGGCCACAATGACGTCACAGGACGTGCTTTCGTGTCACCGATCAATGGTGAACGTATTACCATCAGTGGGCAGGGAGCCATTGGTGATAATCCGTCGCTCATTGGGAACCCGGATCGCGACGTCGATATGATATCGATGCGACTGAAGCGAGGAATGCAAGTAACGGCTAGCACGCTGACGGTAAATTCGACGCTCGATCCCCTTTTGCGATTGTTCGATTCGGCTGGCCGCGAGTTGGCTCGCAACGACGACTTCGGTTCAAAGGACAGCCGAATCGTATTCACCGTTCCTTCGGATGGAGAGTATTTCCTGGGCGTTTCTGCCTCTGGTAACGCACTTTATAACGCCGTCGTGTTCGGCACTGCCAATCTCGGTGGAACTCAGGGGGCATATGAATTGACGATCGACGTTGATGCTCCAGTGACGGGAGTGCTGGTTGGCAACCGTATTCAGTTGCCCGGCGTCGACAACCTGGGAACTGCTGCGAATTCACCGATTGCAATCGAAGGAGGGAGCGGAAGCAATGGCATACCCGTTTTCGTCAATCTTGACGACGACGCGAATGCGATTGGGCGAGCTTTGCGAGATGCGATTGCCGGGTCGTTTGCTGGTGGCTCGACCGGATCGTACCTCTTGCATGAAGATTTCCTACGACTGGATGGATTGACGGTGGAGAACGCCGGTCCGTTTACCGTCACTCAAAATCGCAATGAGGACATTTTCTCCGAATTTGCCGAGGTACCCGCGATTAATCGACCGGCGTTCCGAGCTCAGAACAACAACTTCGAGGGCATCTACCTCGACGATTTCTTTATCGGAATCTCAGAGCGTGGAGAAATGACTTTGGGATCCGTGATCGATACCGTTTTCGTTGATACTGGTCCTACGGGTGGAATCGAAGTCGGCCCCTACCAATTGGAAATTCGCGGCGCTTCGGACTTTGGGACTCCATTGACTCCGCGCACACAGATCAATGATGTCGAATTGATTCTAACGCAAGCCTTTGAACCGAACGAACGACTTGTCGATGGACAAAGCATTCGGTTCCGGAGTGGAGTAGAGATCGGTGACGGAGACAGCTTCAGCATTTCTGACGGTATCGCCACGATGACCTTCGAATTTGAAGATTCAGTTCGAAGAAACGGCGTTACTCCCGGAAATGTGCCGGTGCTGTTCAGCCCGAATACGATCGATCCGGTCACCGGGATCACGCGAGCGACAACGGCCGGCGAGATTGCAGCAATTGTTCGCAATCTGATTAATTCCAATACGGTTCAGTCGGTTCTGAACATCTCGGCAAATATGATCAACGGCGATTCTCAAGGTGCGTCAAGCGATTCGCTAGCCATCTTTGGTAATCCGACGATCACAATTCCAGCTTCCATCGGTGACCTGATCATTACTCGCGGTTACGGCGATAAGAATCGAGATCGCGATCAGGGTCAGATCATTATCGAAAACTCTCGATTCAGCGACTCCGCTGGTTTTGGATTGGTGGTGACAGCCGATCCGCGAGACGCGGTCAGCGATGCACCGAACCCAGGGTCGATTCGCTCGACAGTGGTTCTCAATAACGAACGGTTGGTGCCCGGTGCAGTGATTCGGAACAATGAGTTTTTGTTCAATGCTTCGGGAGGGATGGATATCCAGGGTGAAGCGGCGACGGCATTCCGACCAGCCGCTCCGATTCCCATGGCGAGAATTTATAACAATACCATTGTTGGCGGAACAATTACGCTACCAACACGTCCGGAAGCTCAAGTCTTTGGTGACGTACTGTTCCCGCTTGGTACGCTTTCCTTCGCCGATGCGGTTGTGAGTTACAATCCGAATTTCTCGGGTGGTCCAGCTCCGATCGCAGGTCTGCAAAACGCGACCAACGCCTTGGGGGCTCCTAACTACACTGGCTCTGGAGAACCCCTTCCGGGCCAAGGTGCAGTCAGTCTCGGACGCGGCGGCCAATTGGTGATTCAATTTACGAACAATTATCTCCATGCATCGGGAGATAATCGACCGGACCTTTACGTTTTTGAAGTCGGTGATTTTGAGAGCGTCCGAGTTGAGATCAGCTCCGACAACGTGACCTATCGAAATGTTGGACAAACGACTGCGACCGGCTTGATCGACATCGATGCTTTTGGAATTCAGCCACACGAGCGGTTCTTCTTCGTTCGCCTAACGGACATTGCCGGCCAGGGAGCGACAACGGGAGATAGCGTCGGAGCAGACATCGACGCTGTCGGAGCGATTACGTCATCCGTGAACGAAATCTATACGCCGGGTGGAGTCGGCATACAGGTTCGCGACAACGTGAATCCTACCCTGCTTAACAATATCTTGGTGAATAGTGCCACGGGAATTCAGGTCGCTGCAGATAGCTCTGGTACGATCGTAGGCGGCTCGCTCTTCCATCGAAACACAAGAGACCTCAATGGCAATGTCGCATCCAATCAATTTGCTCTATCGGTTGGAGCGGCAACGCAATTGTTTGTTGATCCTGTTGGCCGCATCCTTTATCCCTATCAGGAATCTCCCGCGATCGATTCATCCATCAATTCGTTGGATGACCGGCCCAGCTTGGTGGCTTTGAGGAGTTCGCTTGGCATGCGAGCTTCACCGATTCTCGCTCCCAATTACGACATCAATGGTATGTTGCGAGTCGACGATCCAGCAGTCGAATCGCCGTCAGGCCTTGGCGAGAATGTCTTCAAGGATCGGGGGGCAGCGGAGCGTGGCGATGTGATTGGCCCGTCAGCGTTCGTACTGAATCCTTTGGACAACGACAATGCGGGCAAGGATATTAATCCTCTCACAGGCACAGTTGAGATTGTCGGTGAATCTCCGCGCTTTTTCGACATCCAGTTAATTGACGGGGCCGAGCAAGGATTGCTATCTAGAGGTTCTGGCGTCAACGACTCGACGGTCACGTCTTCCAGCGTGATCGTTTACCGAAACAGTGATGTTTTGGTGGAGGGAGTTGACTACCGTTTCGGGTACGACACGACGAACAAAGTAATTCGACTGACTCCTCTCGCGGGAGTCTGGCGTTCAGACGCAGCCTATCGAGTTCGATTGCTTGGAACTCGCGAACATGTGATCCAGCTAAGTTCCCCCAACGGCTACCTCGATGATGATTTGATCGAAATTTTTGACGCCGATGGCAAGCGATTTACGTTCGGATTGGATTTGGGTTATCAAGTTCAGGTGCCGGTAACGACCGGAGAGGTTCACGATCTGAGGGATGGCGAGACCTTTACCATTGATGATGGACGTCGGCGCGTCACCTTCGAGATCGACTTGAATGGTCGGGTTGCTTTGGGAACGATTCCGGTTTCCCTGTCTGACACCAATACTCCAGCCGAAGCAGCCGCCAAGATTGTGGAAGCGATTCGCGGAACGGCCTTGAACGTAACGACCGCTCTCGGTGTGAACGGTTTGTTCCAAATTCTAGGCGATCGAGCGGTCATCTTGATGGCTGGCGGTACGAGTCTCTCGGTGACGGGGAGCACTGGCGTCAACAGTGGTTACGGATTGCGCATCCCGACAGTGGCTGGAGTCGCCGAGGGCATCACGGATGGACAGCGTTTCACGATCACGACGGGAAGTGGTATTACCGCGACGATCGAGCTCGACACGAATGGACGAGTCAGCAATGGCAATGTTCCTGCTTTCATCAGCAATATAACAAGCGTCAATGCGGTTGCTACGGCGATCGTATCGGCTATTCGCCAAGCGGGACTGGGATTGGCACCGAGACATGCAGGTAGCGGCATCATTCTGATTGGCGGCGACGAAGAAACCCGAATCGTGCTCGGCAATACCGTGCTGACCGTTGTTGGATCGCCAGGTTCTCCCGAAGCTGTCCCGATTCCGGTCAACCTCGGTTCGGCATCTGGGTCGGAAGGTATAGCGCAGAGTCTAGCTACCGCGATTCGGGCTGCGAATTTGCGTGGCGTGACAGTGCTGCCGATGGGCAGCAGGCTCCTCATCGAAGGTGCTCGCGGAGTTGTCGGTCCCGGAGTGGAAATCATCCCAGGTATTCGAGACAACGCTGGGAACGCGCTTCTCGACAATCAAGTTCCGAAGGGTACGGAGTTATTTGTCTTCTTGGGCAACGGCCTCGATTATGGCGACGCTCCTGATCCGATCTACCAGACAAAACTCTCCAGCAACGGACCGCGACATAGAGTCGTTGCAGGCTTCAGTCTGGGCGCAACAGTTACGACCGACCCCGACGCGCGCGCCATCGATACCGATGATGGTGTCAGGTTTACGCAAGACTTGACCATTGGTTTCAACACTTCCATCACGGTCACTGCACAGGGAATCACGGCGGGGCGAAAAGGTTTCCTCTCGGCATGGATTGATTTCAATGGCGATGGACGATTCGATTCTTCAGAAGTCTTGGTCTTGGGACGAGAACTGGTGCAAGGCGAGAACGAGATTTCCTTCCGCGTCCCTGCCGGATCGAAAGTCGGCTCCACGTGGGCACGCTTCCGCTACGCAAGTAGTCCTATCCTCTCACCCATTGGTTTCGCCGCCGACGGTGAAGTCGAAGACTATCAGGTTAATCTGAAGCAGAATCCCTACCAGAATCGCTCGAATCAATATGATGTCAACGGCGACGGTAGGGTCTCAGCAATCGACGTCCTGCAAGTGATCAACTACATGATCGTCAACGGTACTGGACCGCTGCCGTTCCCGCCGAATGCGACTCCTCCGTTTGTGGACGTCGATGGCGATGGCTCGGTCTTCCCACGTGACGCGCTCGCTGTCATTAACTTCCTCAACCAACGATCATCAGGCGGCGGTGAAGGAGAAAGCTCGCGGGATATCTTCGAAAACTCGTCGGTTTCTGTTGGATTCAACATCAACACGTTTGAGGCTCCGGCAGCCACTTCGATTGGTGCAGACGGTGAAGTCGAAATCGACACCATCGACTTAGGAACGATCACGAGTTCCGTCGTGTATGGACCTCTTCCACTCGGCCTTGCGTCATCGGTGCGAAGTTTTGACTTTGAAGAGTCTCCAGTCGATGCAATCTTTATCGATTGTAGCGATCGAAGCAAGCAAAAGTCCGTACATGACAAGGCGTTGGAAGAAGTCTTTGGTGACTTTGAATAGCATTCGCAAGCGAAAGCCAATCGCCTGAAACTACATCCTCCGATAGAATTGACGGAAGTTCCGAAATCCTCGGAACCGTCGTCGATGAAATATATCGAAGATCGCAGCCACCTAACCGATCGCTGGTCGGAATGCGATGACTCGATTGAGGAGGAATGTAGAATTGCTCGCGATTCGTGCGGTAAGCCGCAAAAGATTGAGGAGGCAGAGCAGTGTCCGGCGACTGCGGCTCGAGACGTTAGAAACACGTTCCCTGCTAGCAGGTTTGCCGTACGGAGCGATGCCGGACGACACCGGTGAGTACATGCTCGGTAGGATCGCCGTCACTCCAGTTTTGCTTGAAAGTGATGGGACGATGGACACGAGTACGGAGGATTGGACTCCGTCTCACAAGGCCGAGGTACGCGCCAAGATTGATACTGCTTTGCAATGGTGGCAGGACACGCTGGCAGCGTTGACGAACGTGCATCAGCTTGACTTCGTCGTTGATGACACGTTCGTATCGAACCCGGTATCAACGAAATATGAACCCATTTCTAGGGTTTCCAATGACTATCAGTTTTGGGTGACGGAGTTCTTGGTTGGCCAAGGCTTTCAGCAATCAACGAATCTCGAAAAGAACATGCGGGCCTTCAATCATTCGCAGCGCGTGAAGTTCGACGCGGACTGGGCCTTTACCATGTTTATCGTCAATTCGGAGAACGACAGTGATGGGCAATTTCAGTCTGGAGGAAGTTTTCGCCGTGCATTCTCCTTTGCAGGAGGACTGTTCATGGTCGTCCCTTCGACTCGCCCTACATCCACCTATACCCATGAGATCGGCCATCAATTTTGGGCTCGCGACGAGTATGTTGGCGGCGGTAATTTTGAGCAGCGCCGAGGATATTACAACACCCAAAATCTCAACGCCTTGGATTTGAATCCAACTCAAAATTTCCAGCAAGCTCCCAGTATCATGTCGGATGGGCAATCGTTGGAAATTGCCTATGCAACGAATACTTCGGCAGCTTCGACTCTGGCAATGATCGGATGGCAAGACAGCGACGGAGATGGAGTTTTCGACGTATTGGATGTTCCGCTCCAATTGACTGGCACAGGACGTTTTGAATCCGTATCGCGAATGTACGTTTTCCAAGGACGGGCTGCCGTGGGAACGCTCCCCAATCGTAATAGTTCCGGATTGCAAAACGACATCACCATCAACCGGATCAGCCGCATCGAGGTAAGCTACGACAATGCAAATTGGACCTCGGTTGCGACTCCAAACACCTTTACGGCAGAATTGTCGTTGACGATCCCTGTCCCTCTTGAAACTTCAGAACAGATTTTCATCCGTGCCATCGACGCGAAGACGGGCATTACAAGCAATATTTTTTCTGGGACGCTGAGCGCGAAGCCATCGAGTATCATCCATTCAGGTATTGATGGGTTTGTGTGGCTTGACTCCAACCAGGACCAAATATGGCAAGATTCCGAAAACGGGCGCCCAGGGTGGGTCATCCAGATCGTGAATAGCCATGGTAATCCCGTTCAGTTGCAGACGAGCGTTGAACCCGATGACAGACCCGTTGGCATGATCGCTTCCAATGCGTTTGCAGGAGTTACTCTGTCTGCAGTTGGAGACGATGCCGGTGGAATAGGTGTTGCAGAGGATTCCTTCGCCTCGACAGGCACGAAAGTCTTTCGACCCTACTCGAACTTTAGACAAGATTTCAATGAAGGCTGGGACGGTACCTTCTATTCCATGCGAGCCGATTTCCAGCAACCAACTTCCTACGTCCAAGTTGATGTCATCGGTTTAAGTCCGGAAAGCTATGGTCGGCTCGAAGTCTACGATGCCAGCGGAGTGATGATTGGTCGAGCAACTTCAAGCAAATTGGTTCCAGGAGCGAATGAAACCCTTCAGATTGGAGTCAACTCCAACAGCATTTCATACGCAATCGTGAAGGGACATGTTGGCTCGACCATTCGCATTGACAACTTGAAATTCGGACCATCCGCAAGCGCCTCAACCGATACAAATGGTTATTTCTCGCTGCCATACTTGGCGGAGGGAAGTTACATCATTCAAGCGACAGCTCCTTGGTCTGGATTTCAGTTCGTGGGCGGAACTGGTAGGAATATCGTCGATGTACTCGCTTCGGCACCAAGTACCACAGAGTTTGCTGTTTTTGGGCAGACGAGCATTTGGCAAAATCCTGTCAGTAGAGAAGATGTGGATCAATCGGGAACCGTGACGCCTCGCGACGTTTTGATCGTGATTTCCACGATTAATGCGCGTGGATCGGGTAGCCTTGAGGGTTTTAGTTCGCCGCCGTTCGTCGACGTCGATGGCAATGGTTCGCTTTCTCCGAGAGACGTCTTGAGCGTCATTTCGTTCATCAACTCGAGGACTTCGGGGAATGGTGAAGGTGAGGCAGGTCAAACCGCTCTTGGGCTGAACTTTGGGGGCGAAAGCAGTCGGCAAAGCGTTGTGCCGTTGGACCATTTTTGGGCGGAATTCAGTGACTGGGACCCAGATTCGTTGCAGCGACGATTCAAATGGCCAGTGCGCTAAAGGGGAGATCGATGTCGATACAAAGTCGTATTCGGATTAGCCTAAATTTGGGAACTAAGCCGATGTTACCGCTTCTAATGGTTAACTCGATCAGGCCGCCAGGGCTTTCTTAGGACGCCGGGCGTTTAGTTAATTTGGGAAGTTTGGGGTGCTTGGCGAGTTGAAATCTGGTACATTTTCGAGTACTCTCGTACCTTAAACCTTTTATCAACGGCAGGTCCTACCCAGGGTCTCTGGTTGACCTATGTTTACACATTGCTTTTCACGCTCATTCTGGAGCGGGTTTGGCTTGGAAAAAGCAACAAATACAAATTTTCTACAAGTTCAGCGGGAAATTCGATGAGCGAAAAAGTTGGAAGTCGCAGTCGTAAGTTGAGCCAGCGTTCCAAGGAACTCGTAAAGAAGCGGCGATCCGAGGGCAGAAATCGTGTCTTTCGCGTGGAGGCTCTCGAGAGGCGAGAGTTGCTAGCTGGAGATGTCTTCGCACATCACAACTACATTATTCCAGCGGACGTCAACCGCGATTTTCGAGTGCATCCTGTTGATGCATTGATGGTCATCAATGAGTTGAATCGAAATGGGTCTCGGACGCTGCCAAGTGACTTTGACCCGCGTAAAGGCGGAGCGTTGATGGACGTGAATGCGGATGGGAAGATCACTCCGCTCGATGCTCTCCTTGTTATCAATCACTTGAACCGAGGAGAAGGAGTTGGCGAACTCGTCGAGTTCAAGTACGAATTTTTCGCGATGGATGGCACTTCGCTTGATCCCAATCCTAACGACAACATCGCTGAGTTTCAGATTGGGGTTGGCCAGCCCTTTATCATGCGCAGTTCCGTCAAGGATTTGCGAGCAAATCCATTATCCGTCTATTCTCCTTTTCAGGATGTTGTGTACCGGAATGAAGATGGATCCGCTGCCGAAATTGTCGAGTTGCAGTGGGGCGAATACAATCTTCTGAAGATCGGTTCAACAGTTCGATCCGGAAACTTCACGGTCCGCTTTGGGAACCAGACGACTGCTCCGATCTCACCTGTGTTCAATCAAAGCGGGTCGATCAATAAAGCAGCGACGGCAGCAGCGATTGCGACAGCGATTGGAAATTTAACCTTCGTCGGAGGAGAGGCGAACCTTCGGGTCGAATCCGACTTCCGCTTGGATCGTAGCGACACGAATTTTTTCCATTTCGGCATTTCGTTCATCGGAGCTCGTGCCCGACAAAACATTCCTAATGGATCCATTCCTGCAAACAATTTACGAGATGCTGCAAATGCTCAAGTTGATGCCAGCATAAGCACGAATGCCAATCCAAGTCCGACTCAAACGGACGTTTTTCTCACGGCATTCAATTTTGACGCTAGAGTAGATGGTGCACCTCAAAGCCCTCAGTACAACCAGTTTGCGGATGGAGTATTTGCTAATCCTTCACAAGGGGTCTTTGAATTCGACGATTTTGGGGCCCTTTCCAATATCATTCTTGGCGACGTTGAAGATGCGGGTGCCTTCAAGATGGTTTGGGAATCCATCTTCGTTGCTGCGCGTCCAGGTAAGGTGCTGTTTTCCGGCAACTATCCCGACAAAGATGGAACGGAGATCTTGCTGCTAGGTGAAAGCGAGCCTGTTCCCGCGGACCTGGTCATTTTCCCCAACAATATTCCGTTGACCGTCGTTCAAGATTTGATCGCGCGCAATGATGTTTTCCCTCGTCAGGGACAACCGCCGATTCTTGAGGATTCAGACCCAGTCACCTTGAATGTCACTTCAAACGACCAAATTTTCGTTGGATCCAGTTTTGAAATTTCGGCGATCACCCAACCAGCGAACGGAGTGGTTGCGATTGCATCAAATCGCAGGGACGTGACATTCAGGCCGAACGCGGACTTCTTTGGGCAAACGACCTTTACTTATACTATTCGGAGCAATCTAGGCGCTACCAGTACCGCAACCGTTACGGTGAATGTTACTGGAGTGAATGATCCACCGACGATCATTCGCCGCAACTTTGCAGTTGATGAGGATCCAGTCAATCCATTGACCATCAATCCGGAACAGATTGCATCTCCAGGCCCTGGAGAAGACGGTCAGGCGTTGACCTTCGTAAGTGCAACTCCTGTACCTGGAAGCATCAATGGCACACTTCAATTGGTCAACAACCAAGTCCTGTATCGGCCTGCACAAGACTTCTTCGGTACAGCTCTTTTTACGGTAGTCATCCGCGACAGTGAAGGACTAAGCACGCCTTCAACCACGATCACTGTCAACGTTCGCCCGGTCAATGACCCGCCGATCGCGTTCTCTGGAACCTTGGAGACGGATGAAGATACGCCGCTTCGATTGATTGGAGCCGGCGCGACGATCGACCTGCTTCAGCGAAGTTCACCTGGTCCAGAAAATGAGTCCGATCAAACTCTAAGTTTGGTTAATGCGACATCTCCCACAACTGCGGGAGGGACGATTACGACGAATAGCCAGGGCATTACGACTTATCGACCCGCCAATAATTTCTTCGGTGTCGACACGTTCACTTATGTGATCGCTGATAGCGGCAATCCCTCGCTGCAGGCGACGGGAACGATCACGGTGAATGTCCGGCCGGTGAACGACCCGCCCGTTGCGGTGAACGACACTGGCGCGAATCGTTTTGTCGTCTTCGGATTTGCAAACCAGTTCGCGAATCTCGATGTCATGAGAAATGATAATCCGGGACCTGGCGAGTCGGCTATTGATTCAATCCGAGTCGTCGCAGTGACTCAAGGCAGCAGAGGTAGCACGGTCCAAGTGGGAGTGGATGGGGCCAATGTTCGGTTCCGACCGGCAGCGGGTCTCGTCAATGTCTCTGAGACGTTCACTTACACCATCGAAGACAACGGAGGGTTGCGAGCGACTGCGACTACGGAAGTCTTCATTATTCCTCCCGAATTGCCGTTTGCCGTGGATGATGTTGCTGGTCCGGTTGACGAAGATTCGACCAATGCCAACAACGTCATTACGATCGATGTCCTGCAAAACGATTTGGTGAATACCGGGGCGTCGAAGCGGCTGCTCAGTTTTACCCAGCCAACATCCGGTGGAACGGTCCGTTTGAATAATAATGGTACTCCAGACAATCTTTCGGATGACAGGTTGGAATTTTTCGCGGCCCCGAATGTCTTCCGCCCGGTTACGTTCACCTACACGATGATTGACTCTGCCGCTGGCAGCAAGGAGTCCATCGGAACGGTCACGGTCACCTTCAATGAAATCAATGATCCTCCGACCGCGGTAAATCGAACATTCGATGGGGTCGAGGACACCGTTCTGACGATCCCTGCATCTCAAGTACTGGCCGGCCTTTCGAAGGGGCCACTCGAGGATGATCAGACTCTAACGATCACTGCCGTTAACCGAATTACCGCGAACGGTGGCACTGTCCGAATCGGCGATGACGGCAACATCATTTTTAGTCCAGCCGCCGACTTCAACGGGCCTTTCTTGTTCCGATATACAGTCACGGACAACGGAACAACGCGGGGACAGCCGGACCCGAAATCAGCGACGGCCACCATTACCGTCAATGTAGCTGCGGTGAACGATCCGCCAGTTGCAGGAACTGACAACTTCACAACCCCGGAGGATGTTGCGAGAACGATCGCCATCTCAGCATTATTGTCGAACGATCGACCCGGTCCAGAAACCGCGACTGACGAGGCGAGCCAGACAATCTCCTTCAAGTCGTTTACTGGGAATCAATCAACGGCTCGTGGCGGAACGGTTCGGATGTCCGGACAGAGCTTGATTTATACTCCGCCGACTGATTTCAATGGCATCGATACGTTCACCTACGTGATCGTCGACGATGGTAATCCACCTGCAGAGGGAGAGGGTACCGTCACTATTCGAGTAACCGAGGTCAACGACCCGCCGATTCCAGTTACCATTCGTCGCGAAGCTTTTGCCAACCTAGCTCGGCCCTATGATGTCTCGGACGAGATTTCTCGCATTGCGCCGGGACCAGCAAATGAAGCCAGTCAGACCGTCGTGTTGATCGAAGTATTTGCTCTTTCCGAGACTCGCGGTGTCGTCAGCCTCAACAGCGACGGAACAATCAATTACCGTGCGCCTGCTGACGGAACTTCCGATCGTTTCGGCTATCGAGTTCGCGACAACGGAACGACAAACGGTGTGGCTGATCCTCAGTCTGCGACTGGAGTGGTCGAGATCGAGATCAAGCCCTTCCAGCCAAGCACAATTTCCGGAGTGGTTTGGATTGATGAAGATGATAACGGCGAAGTGGAAAACGCCGAACTGAAGTTGGGTGGAGTACTGGTTGTACTGACAGGTCGTGCGACAGGTGAAAGCCAAGACATTCAGCCAATCACGTACCTCACTCTTGCTAATGGAACCTACAAGTTCGACAATTTGGCTCCGGGGCAGTACAAGGTGAATCTTGTTCGCCCCTCGATGACGCAGAGCGGGGCTGATTGGATTGGAAGTCGTCGTGACTCAGACAATATCGTTCACCAAATGTCGTTCAATATTGCGGTTCCAGGTGGTCAGCAGCATGCGGACCGAAATTTCTCCGTGTTTGGTGTGACGGCTCAATATGCCAACTTGGTCGAAAACATTGCATCGAGTCTTTATGGAAAGTATCCAGGTATCCAGAACAAAGGCTTGTATGGAACGATCGATGCGTCAGGTCAGCAAATGTGGTCGAGCAAGAAGGACTCCTTCGGTGACTCGCTTTACACTGAAATCGTTCTTAGCAATGACAAGTCGCAAGCCATTGTTACGCGAGTGGATGCTGGACTGAACGTTTACTCGGCCGTCGTTCCGCGAAATCGATTGGTCAAAGCGGTGGATGCTCAGGGCAATGCACTTGTTCGTGTTTTGGCCGATGTTGGCGATCTTGCTTGGACACCTGTCAACTTAGCAAGTCCGCCGAATTTCAATTCTTCAGCCTACCTCAAGACGGTTGAGCGAGTGTTTGCTCAAGAGAATTGGAACTGATGGTCGCGAGGGAGCTAGTTCATGTGAGGCCAAGCATGTCCCTCGAGCTTGGCCTCAAAAAGCTCTTTCCTTACCAAGAGTCGAATCAACGCTGCGAGTGAGCTGCCTCGATCGTAACTCGCTTTGTGATCATTCTCTGCTCGGGGTGATGCTAAGACAGTTGGTTGTGCAATCTTCAAGAATCTTGTGGAAAACCACTTCGCTGAGATTGGTCTTCTGAGGAACTTCCGAATCGCACCAATGTGCCTACTCAAGCCGGTACTTTTCTAATACTCGTAGGTAGTCACGCTCAAAGCGATCACGGTTTTTGTGACGTCCGTTCTTCACAAGCTGGTATCCACGACACCAGACCGAGTCGACTTGAATTTCGCCTGGATTGAACGTCCAACCATCGATCGGCGATTTGATAAAGTCAAAACCGATTCTGGAGCTGAGCGAAACCAGATCGGCCGAGGCACCAACTCGAATGCCGTATGAAGGGCAGCCAAGCGCTTGGTTTCCACCTTCGAGAGCTTTCTGAAAGATCGTTTCGGCCGTGGACAGGTTCCCGCTCGCAAGGACGTTGCGTCGGCGATGCTGTAATCGTTGAGCATATTCAAGCAAACGAAGTTCGCTGGCAACGCATCGTTCGATATTCGAATCACTTCCAACGGCGATTGGTCCCTGCCTTTCATGCCATGCACTCGCTGGAAAGATGCCATCTCCGAGATTGGCTTCCGTGGTCGGACATAAGCCAATGACGGATTTCGTCTCGACCAATCGATCGAGTTCCTCTGCTGAGGCGTGGGTTGCGTGGATAAGGCACCAATGAGAACCAACATCGATGGAGTCCAGCAAACAGTCGATCGGTCGTCGCCCACTGATACGGAGACACGTTTCGACCTCCGACCACTGCTCCGCGATGTGAATGTGGGTTGGTAGACTTGAATGGCAGAGAGTCAGTTCCTTCAAGCTGTCGATCGAGACGGCACGGAGACTATGTGGAGCGATGCCGATATTGACACCAGCTAGGTTTGCGGCGCGGTCGAGCAAATCATCAACGATCTTGAGATAGCCATCGAGTGAACAAACAAATCGTCGCTGTTCCAGCATCGGAGGAGCACCGTCAAAGTTACTTTGTTGGTAGAGCACAGGGAGCAACGTCAGGTTGATTCCAATTTCACTGGCAGCTTCGATGATGCCGATGGAAGTCTCGGCAGGCTGCTTGAAGGGCTGTCCGTCTTGCTGATGATGCACATAGTGAAATTCTCCTACTCGCGTATAACCTCCTTCCAGGAGCTCGCAGTAACACATGGTCGCAATCGACTTCAGCTCGTCCGGAGAAAGCTGATTCGCCATTTTGTACATTGCGTCGCGCCACGTCCAAAAGTGATCGGCGCGACTTCGCGGGTTCTCAGTCCATCCAGCAAAGGAACGTTGAAAAGCGTGGCTGTGCACATTTGGAAATCCCGGCAGCCCGACGGCATGAATTTCCTTCGAAGGATCGAGAGACTGATTTTCGAGGACCGATGAGATTGCTCCGTCCTCGGTTTCGACGACGACATCGAATCTCCATTCAGAGTGGAGCCAAGCTTGGCGAAATTGAATTGGATCATTCATGTGTCTTCCGAGTCAGTACAGGTTCTCAACCGAGCGACGCTAAAGTAAAAAGGAACTCTCTTTGAAAATATCTTATTCTTTGGAGAGTAATGTTGGAGGGCCCGCGATGCGAGTATGGACGAACGCACGGATAGCAACCATGGTATCGCTGCCTCGCTCCTTCGACATCATTGAACGCGGCTTTATTGTCGGCCAGGGGGAGAAGATCATTCAGATTGGTGCGATGCAAGAAACGGACGATAGAATCCTGGCAGATGCAACGGAAATCATCGATTGCGATGGACGACTCATCACCCCAGGATTAATCGACTGCCATACGCATATCGTTTGGTCCGGAAGCCGAGCAGCAGAATTCGAAGGGCGTTTGGCAGGAGAAAGTTACGAGCAGATCGCAGCCCGAGGCGGTGGCATTCGATCGACGGTGGCAAGTGTTCAAGAAACCTCGGTTGAAGCGCTGATGCAAAATTCTCTTCTGCGCGTTGACGAGTTGCTTGCGACGGGAGTCACAACCTTGGAAATCAAATCCGGTTATGGACTGGACTTCGATAATGAAGTGAAGCTTCTCGAGGCGATTCGGGAAATCGGTTGCAAACGAGAGGTCTCCGTTCATCCGACGTACCTCGCCCTTCATGCACTGCCCATGGAATTTGCCAGTCGTCGAGACGAGTACGTCTCATTGGTCGTGGACGATTGGCTACCTCAGATCCTGAGGCAGGGACTCTGTACAGCGGTCGATGGATTCTGCGAAGGGATTGCCTTTCGGACCGCAGAAATCAAAAAGCTCTTCGAGTCGGCACGGACATTGGGGATGCGAGTGAAAATCCATGCGGAACAACTGTCGAGAAGTGGTGGTGCTCAGCTCGCGGCGGACTTCTCGGCCTTATCGGCGGACCACCTGGAATACACAACCGAAGAAGATGTCCTGGCGATGGCCTCGCGAAATGTGGTGGCGGTGTTGCTGCCAGGGGCATTCTATTTTCTGCGCGAGAAGCAGCGTCCCCCGATCGATCTGTTTCGAAAGCATCGCGTTCCGATGGCCATTGCCACAGATTGTAATCCAGGCACGTCGCCGTTAACCTCCATCCTCTTGGCGATGAATTTTGCCGCAACGTTGTATCGTATGACAGTTCTTGAGTGTTGGGCAGGAGTCACTCGGAACGCGGCTCAGGCCCTCGGTATCCTCGATCGAGCGGGCACGATTGAAGTCGGAAAGTTTTGTGATCTGGCGATTTGGAATGTTGAACATCCGAACGAATTGGTTTACCGCTTGGGGTCATCACCACTTTATCAACGCATTTGGAGAGGCCGATGAATCGAGTGACATTGAAACCAGGCGCGACAACATTGCTTGATTTGAAGAGGATCTATCGCGGCGCGGCCTTCGAGTTGTCATCGGAATCACGCGAAATTGTGCGATCGTCTGCGAAAGTTGTCGAAGACGTTGTGTCACGCGGAGAGCCTGTCTACGGGATCAATACTGGTTTTGGCAAACTGGCAACAGTGCGCATCGGTTCGGATGAATTGGGGCAGCTTCAACGAAATTTGGTTCTATCCCATGCCGTTGGAGTCGGCGATCCTACTCCCCCAAGGATCGTTCGACTGATGATTGCGCTGAAGCTGGCGAGTCTAGCCCAAGGTGCCTCAGGAGTGCGATGGCAAGTCATTGAAGCGCTCCATGGGCTCATTGAGCTGGGCATATTACCAATCATTCCACAGCAGGGTTCTGTCGGGGCTTCAGGGGACTTGGCACCTCTTGCACACATGGCAGCTTGTTTGCTTGGTGAAGGAATGGTGGATGTGGCTGGAGAAAAGATGACCGCCGCGCAAGGGCTGAAGCAATTTGGGATGCGGCCTGTGCAGCTTTCCGCGAAGGAAGGACTGGCGCTTCTGAATGGAACGCAGTTTTCGACGGCCTATGCGCTTGCGGCGTTGTTTGAAGCAGATGAGCTATTTTGTCACTGCCTCGCCGCTGGTGCGCTAACCACCGACGCCGCGAAGGGGTCGGATGGGCCTTTTGACGAACGCATTCATCGATTGAGGCCACATCGAGGACAGATCGAAACCGCTCGAGCGCTTCGAGAGTTACTCACGCAAAGCGAAATTCGAGCTTCGCATCTTGTCGGCGACGAACGTGTCCAAGATCCTTATTGTTTGCGGTGTCAACCTCAGGTACTCGGTGCGGTTTTCGATCAACTCGCGCATTGCGCACGGATTCTGGAGATCGAAGCGAATTCGGTATCAGATAATCCTCTCGTGCTTGTCGACGAAGGAGCAATACTGTCCGGCGGGAATTTTCACGCTGAGCCGGTTGCCATGGCTGCTGATGTCATGGCGATTGCCATCTGCGAGCTCGGGACACTGTCGGAACGCAGAATTGCGATGTTGGTGGATACGACGATATCGGGACTGCCCCCGTTCCTTTCTCCGCAGCCAGGTTTGAATTCTGGGTTTATGATGGCACAGGTCACTGCAGCTGCACTTTCTTCTGAAAATAAACAGCTTGCCTATCCCGCCTCAGTCGATTCGATTCCAACCTCGGCGAATCAGGAGGATCACGTCTCGATGGCAGCCCATGCTGCTCGGCGCCTGATGCCGATGATCAAGAACGCGAGGACCATCGTTGCAATTGAACTGTTGGCGGCGGCCCAAGGGTGTGACTTTCATGCACCTCTTAAATCCAGCCCTCCGCTGGAAGCACTACGTGGCCGGATTCGAGCCTTGGTTCGCCCATGGAAAGAAGATCGATTCTTTCATCCGGACATTCTCGCGATCTCGAACTTGCTCGAATCCGGTGTACTTACGGATAATGACCATTTTGTGAAGCTCCCCACCGTGCTTCAAGGTGGCAAGAGTTGGGTTGGAGGATGATGAATCTGTGGTGGACTCTGTGGAAGCGAATGTCAGTGCAATGCCGACGCCTAAGGCATCAAACCCGGTCTTGATGCTTACGCACTCGGGTTCGATCGCGAGAACACTGAGAACAAGTTCCGTGAATAATCCAACGATGTCCGCGAACCCGAAACTTGTGCTGTCGAGCTACCTCATCCCGTAACTGTTCGATCTCGCGACTGTAAAATTCAAACAACTGGTTGCAGCGAGAGCAGTATAAATGGTCGTGGGGAGGATAGCCATAATCATGTTCATAAACGCTACGGCCGTTCAGCTCAAAGCATCGAAGAAGACCTGCGTCCACAAGCTCCTTGAGCGTTCTGTAGACTGTAGGTCTCGATACGTGATTGGCGTCGCCCTTCCGAGGCAATTGCTCCATCAACTGCTCAGCATCGAAATGCTCATGACGCGAGAAGACCTGTCGCACCAGAAACGTCCGCTGCTCGCTGGTGCGCAGTCCACGGCTTTGAAGGTACTCGGCAAATCGCTCTTCCGGCGTAAGCGAAACCGAAACTTTCGATAGCGACAGGTCTGGAATAGTCACGAAGATCTCCCAAGGGAGCCTTTCACAGCTCCCCAATCGAAAAAGTGATCTGCGGCCTCGATGCCTAGCTGGGACCGCAAGCTATGCTTTTTGAGCATACTCCGATTCGAAGAATTTCTTACTATCTCCCACGCTTGGCTTGATCGATCGCTTGCCTTCCTTCCAATCGGCTGGGCAAACTTCACCATTCTTCTCAAAATACTGCAGAGCCGCAACCATTCGCAAGGTCTCATCAACACTGCGTCCAAGGGGAAGATCGTTGACAACTTGATGGCGAACAACGCCATTCTTATCGATGAGAAACAATCCTCGAAGAGCGATTGCGTCATTAATCAAGACGTCGTAATCGCGAGCAATTTGCTTGTTCAAATCAGCGACGAGCGGATATGCAATATTGCCGATTCCACCTTGATTCCGAGGAACATTGCGCCAAGCTAAATGCGAATAATGACTGTCGACGGACACGCCGATGACCTCGACGCCAAGTTTCTTAAACTCCTCGATTCGATCAGAGAATGCAATGATCTCGGTTGGACAGACGAACGTAAAATCAAGTGGATAAAAGAATAGGACGACATACTGGCCTCTGAACTGGCTAAGCGTCAACTCCGAAAAACTGCCATCCGGCATGACGGCTTGGGCCTTGAAGTCAGGTGCTGATTTTTGAACGAGTACAGCCATCTTGGAATGACTCCTGTGAGATAACCTGTGATTTTTGGCTTCGTGAAACGACAACGAATGGTGACGATTCGGTTAGAATCGTCAGGCGGTTCAGAGTGATCGGCACTTTTGACGTTCACCACTACCGACATGTAATAGTCTATGCTCTCCGCCAATCTTTCTAAAGCCCCCACCCATGCATGATGACCCAGAATCGATTCCCGAAAGCGGCGATCGGGAACGCACGATTGAAGAACTTCGGCAATTGGTTCGAAATTTCGTCGCAGAACGCAACTGGCAGCGATTTCATGACCCCAAAAACTTGGCATCTGCCATCGTCGTGGAAGCTGCAGAGCTCATCGAGCATTTTCAGTGGCTTACCAATGCAGAGTCGCGCAGATTCTGCGGGCACACAAAGCCGAACGATCCTGTTGCCGAGGAACTCGCAGACGTCTTGGCTTACGTGCTCGCACTGGCAAATTCGCTGGATATCGACCTGTGGGCCAGTTTGTCGGCCAAGATGAAGAAGAACGCCAGCAAATACCCTCCAAACTCGGTTTCTTGAGTTGATGTTTTGGGATCACCGCTTCTCCGTCGTCGTTCACTCTCCAAGCACGGCGGTTTGGATCCCTCGAACAGTACTTGGTTATCAGGCATGTTATCCGACGATGCCTGGGCCATGCTATAGCGATGCCAAGACAGCGTGGGAGTCGCTCGTGAACGGTGAAGTTCTCGAAAATGGCTTGAAGGTCCCAAGCCATCCTGCCGATAGATCAGACGTGCTTTATTGTCTTCCAAAGCAATTGGCAATTTGCGACTCACTACATTGCCAACTCGATGCGTGAGCAAGTCAGCGTAACAAACTTCACCTGATTAACCAGCGAGATGGTGTTGATTTATCGCTCGTCGAAGCTGGCGGTTGCTTGTGATCAATGAAAAAATCAACCAATTGATTCTCGACCCATGGATCATTCAATCTATCTGTGCCTTGTTCTTCACAATCATCAGCCGATCGGAAATTTCGATAGCGTCTTTGAACAGGCCTACCGAGACAGCTATCTTCCTTTTCTCGAAGTATTCGAGCCATTCGAACACTTGCGAATCGCGCTACATACGAGCGGGCCGCTACTAACCTGGCTCGATCGCGTTCACCCTGAATACATCGATCGGGTACGGTCGTTGGTTGCGGAAGGCAGGATTGAGATTGTTGGTGGGCCATTCTATGAACCGATCCTAACAATGATTCCGGCTCGGGATCGTCGAGGCCAGATTCAACGCTATCGGGACTGGTTGCAAGACCGGTTTGAGACCAAGGTCGTCGGAATGTGGACACCTGAACGAGTCTGGGAAAGTCAGCTAACTGCGGATATTGCGGCAACCGACACGCGTTATACGATCTTGGATGATTTTCATTTTCGAGCGGCTGGTTTGTCACAAGATCAGTTAACTGGATATTTCGTCACAGAGGACGGAGGATCGGTACTGCGAGTGTTTCCGGGAAGTGAACGATTGCGTTATTTGATTCCTTTTGCCGAGCCTGAACATACTTTGGAGTTTGCACGCTCGATTGCCCAATTCGCTCCAGGATCGATCCTTGTTTTTGGTGATGACGGCGAGAAGTTTGGTACTTGGCCCGAGACAAAGAAGCATGTCTATCAAGACGGTTGGTTGAGGCGATTCCTGCAAATGCTGACAGACAATCGCTCATGGCTCCGGACGGCCACTCCTGCGGAACTGATCGTCTCGCATCCTCCGGCAGGGAAGGTCTATCTTCCTGATTGCAGCTATCGTGAAATGACCGAGTGGTCCTTGCCACAAGCTCGGCAGGAAGCCCTCGATGATGTCATCCATCGTCTTCAAAGCCATCCGCATTGGCAACAATTGCAATCCTTTCTTCGCGGCGGATTCTGGAGCAATTTCCGCGTCAAGTATCGAGAAGCGAACGAGATGTACAGCCGTATGCTCGAAATCAGCAATCGACTCGAGACCGCTCGTCACCTGCCGTTGAATGACGAAGTTCTTCAAGAGATCGAGCACCACTTGTATCGCGGGCAATGCAATTGTCCCTACTGGCATGGCGCGTTCGGTGGAATCTACCTGCCTCACTTACGAAACGCCAATTATCGCGAGCTCCTTAGTGCCGAAAATTTTCTCGACCAACTTAGTCCTCCAGCTCGAACCGTCGACGCAAAAGTTGAGGACTTCGATTGTGACCTGTACAACGAGATCAAAATATCGAATTCCCGCATCGCTGCATATCTCGCTCCCGCTCAGGGAGGCATGATGTACGAGCTTGACATTCGCTCGATTTGCCACAATCTCCTTGCCACGATACAGCGGCGTCCAGAATCTTATCATCAAAAGATCAAGACAACTCCTGCGAGTGGTGATGACCAAGCCAAAAGCATCCATGATCGAGTCATTTGCAAGCAAGAGGGACTGGATCGCTTCCTCCAGTATGACAACTATCCTCGCAAGAGCCTACTTGATCATGTTTGGTTCCCTGACAGTTCGGTGGAAGAGATTGTCTCTGGAAAAGCAAGGGCGATTGGAGATTTCATTGGCAAACCCTTCGATGCACGTATTCGACGAGCATCGAATCGAGTTGAGGTTGTGCTTTGTAGAGAAGCCTTGGTTGAAGACCGATTGATCGATCTTCAAAAGACAATCTGCCTAGCTTCGGAATCCGATGAACTCGAGTTTGCATATAACCTTCGAGGGCTCATTCCAGGACAACGCCTGCTCTTGGGCGTCGAATTCAATTTCGCAGGTATGCCGGCGGGAGCGGACGATCGGTTCTTTTACGACTCCCAATCGAAGCGGCTTGGACAACTTGGATCGCAACTCGCGATTTCAGATGAATCTCTGCTCGGCCTAATCGATGAGTGGCTGGGACTCGAGGTCCAATGGAGCGCCCTACTGCCAGCACAGATAATCGCTTATCCCGTCAATACGATAAGCCAAAGCGAAGCTGGGGCCGAGCTGATTCATCAATCTGTCTGTATGATCCCGACATGGACTGTCCATGCAAATGCACATGGATGCTGGGAGGTCGCCTTCAAAATGGCCTTTAGGACCTCACGAACTTCTCGAAACCCACAGAACTCGCAACCTCTTACTGTCTTTCAGGAATGCAAATAAAAACCCCCCGAACGCATCGCAGCAATTCGGGGGGCCATGAGCATGGGACAGGTTCGAAGCCAGATCAAAATTCTGGTTTCGTTCGGTCCTCAGTCTTGGCTTCCGACCCGGCAGATCCTCCACCCGATGAATCAGATTGCATGGTCGGCTTGACAACCGTGTCTTCAGTTGCCTTCGTGACCGTTTTGTCTTGCGGTGAGCTGCAACCAAACATCAGCAGAGGAGTAGCCATAAAAAGCCATCGAAGTTGTTTCATAACTAAATCCT
Source organism: Pirellula sp. (assembly GCA_037440405.1). Lineage (GTDB taxonomy): Bacteria > Planctomycetota > Planctomycetia > Pirellulales > Pirellulaceae > JANMGV01. The sequence goes on from JBBIUE010000036.1 coordinate 47,038, forward strand.
TGTTTAAGTGTATGAACTAAGGTCGCTAGTTGTTTTCGCCTGTACCAACTTCGCCGTCAGCCATACCACCCAAAATGTGCCAGAGGTCTGCCCGCAAGCTTGGATTGAGAGGTCGGACTGAGTTGTCAGCGTAGCAGAAATTGATGATACCACCTGTATGCATGCTGCTGAAACGACGGTGATTTTTACGATTCACGTCGTACAAATAAGATGCAGCAGGCGCTGTTCTCATGCTGAACATGCGATAGGTATACATTGGACCGCAAAGCCAATGGAAGGCCATGCGTCGTCCTGCGTTGGTTACTTCATTGGTAAAGGTCCCCACAACTTCACCGAAAGCAAGCGTATTGTTCGAGCCATCGGTGATATCACGGAAGTCGGTCTTGCTGCGGACCGTGTAAATTCCACGCCAGTAGTCAGTGTCTTGTTGAGGCGTATTATTGCCGTACGTGTTGCTACGTCCAAAGCGACCGCCGCAACCAAGATAATTGGTTCGACCCCAATTGGCTTGAAAATCGGAGAATTCGGGTGTTGCAAACCAAAACCAAACTACGACGCGAAACGGTGCATTCAAGGTATCCGCATCACTGTTTCCTTCAGGATTCGTACCGATCCAAACCCGCTGCTTGGCAGAGTAAGGATCGTCGGACGGACACAAGAAGATTCCGAGGCGGAACATCGATGCAAACCAAGGTGGATCAAAGGTCCACCAGATTTGATTCCTTTGGATTTCCAAAGTATTCGAGGGATCGACCATCG
>JBBIUE010000037.1:0-47664 GCA_037440405.1 Pirellula sp.
GGCAAGGGGCCGAGGAAATTTTTTTAATTTTTTTTGTAACTCGAAAACGATCCAATGGCAGGGATCAAGTTGCCCCTCACGGATTGCTGAATATCACCGAAAATCAAGGGCAAACAGAGCGGCCCCCGTTCGTCTTGGATGTCCTCGTTTAACCGTCAGCCGCAGGCGTACGAAGCTGTTAACGCTGACAATGAATCTAGCGTCCGCCATTGGTTGAATTGCGCGTACGCCTGCGGCTGATAAAGGAACTAATTGAAAATGCCTTAACGTGTTAAGTGCTTAAAGCGTCCAACATCAAAAAAAGTGAGCAAGGCATCAGCGTTCCATCTTTGGCATCACGTTCGGTCAGATATACGTTCACCCAACGTTCTCCTAATCGCTAAGGATGCTGTGAGTTGAACAATCGATCGTTCGATGCAGGTTTTCAACTGACGTCGATGAGAATCCTTCAATCGAATGCTGACCATCGCCGAAAATGATGGGTTAGCCGTATGGAGTCGAAGGATGAACCTAATCAAATCACGTTGGCCATTTCTTGTTCTGGCAGTTGCCGCTATCGGCTATGTAGCTCAGTTTTATCGGGTCGAAGGTCTGGATAAGCTACGGATCAAGCGCAAACCCGGCACGTTGCATGCCGATGGTGAAAGCTCATCAATTGTGGGGGCAACGTCTTCCTGGTTTGGCGAAGATCCGGCGACAGGGGTTTCGGGTTCCTCGTTATTCGACATCAGCACCATCGCAAGCCGGGAGAGGGATGAGCCCACGAACTCTCATTCCGCCAAGCTTCTTACAAAAACGGTTCCATCCAATCCGCCGCCGAATCTACGTCCACTACGTGTGGGGAGCTTTTCATTGATGACTGCAAACAACGCCGTGACCCTCCGGGATGAAAAGACATTTCAAGTGTTCGTACAAATCTGTTCGCGATTCGATGTTCTGGCACTGCAGGAACTGTCGCCTCGAGATGCGGCAGCGCTGCCTGCGATTGTTGCTTCGATTCATGATGGAGGAAGCAGCTTTGATTACCTGCTTGGCCCAGCGGTCGGACGCGAAGGCAACATTGCACAAATGGCCTTTCTGTTCAACACCAATCGCTTGGAAAGTGACCAAGATCATTTGTACTGCGTGGATGATCCCGACAATTTGCTCTTGCGGAAACCGTTGGTCGGTTGGTTTCGAGCTAAGGAATCGCCATCGCACCAAGCCTTCACATTCACCCTGGTCAGCGTGGCAGTCAATCCGAACTCGCGATTCGAGGAAGTAAGGCTCATACCCGAACTGGCGAAAAGTATTTTGATCGACGGCCGACGAGAAGATGACATCATCTTCGTTGGCGACTTTCAATCATCTGAACGACAGCTTCTCGATCTCAGGAGTCTTGGATGGCAAACGGCGATCAGCGATTTGGCGACGACGGTTCGGGGTGATCGCATGTTGGATAATATGCTGATTCACTCCGGAGTCACTCGCGAGTTCAACGGTCGAGCTGGAGTGATCGACTTCATCCGCGAGTTCAATCTGACTCTACAAGAAGCAGAGGCACTCAGCTCTCATCTTCCCATCGGTGCGGAGTTCTCGCCCTTGGAGTTTGTCGGGCAAGCGACGCATTGACAAGGATTCTTTATCTGGGCCACGAACCCAATGCCGACGCTGATTGTCATCCAAAGTTGACGACTTGTGATTGCGTCGATACACTGATTTTCGAATTGGGAATATGGGCAGAGATGACTGGTTTCCGGCTCGATTCCCTTCCGTGATGGTGGTTGTAGCTCAGTTGGATAGAGCGTCGGATTGTGGCTCCGAAGGTCGCGGGTTCGAATCCCGTCATCCACCCTGGTGTTTTGCGGCAGCGCGATTGTCGAGTTGTCAGAGGACTTGCGACCGTTTTCGAGTGGTCTTTCGCGGCTGAATTCTTACGGGAAGCGCATTCCACTTTTCGGCTGTGCGGATGCGTGTAAAGCGAATCACAGCGATCGCCGTCGCTATAGAAAGCGGCGAAACGATGAACGGTGGCGATATTCTCCAATCGTCAATGGTTGACTTGGTTATGCCGCACGCGAAGTGAGCTGAGAAGGAAGCGAAACTCGCTTCAGAGCCTCTCCCGAATCCGAGCATGCGAAAATAACGGCATCGGATGTCGCCAGTCGTGGAAGCCATTCGAGGAGTGCTTGACCGTCGGAGTTGGGCTTCGACCAACTTTCGGCGACAATGATCAATTCGCAGGGATGAACGGTACGACTCAGTCGAGGCAGTGCTTCCTTCAATCGCCCCGGCATGAGATAGCCTTTGACGCAGTGCTCCGCTAACAATCGATGCAAATCTTTCAGACGGATATGCGGCGTAGGATCGGTAGCTCCTTCGAACTGGTCGACTCCGACGTATCGCAAGGGGCTGGAGAGTTTGAATTTTCCGGTTAGGGTCAGAATGTTTCGCGTGCGAGCTGCGGTGCCAACACCAATCTCCAAGATGCTTGTTACGCGATGATCCAAAAGATAGCGGAAGACTTCGCGATCTTCTGCGGGTTTTGCAAAATACTGCCAATACAATCGGTCGAGCCAGCGAGGTTTGACCATAAGTTGCGATTGAGTGTGCGAAGCTTGGGAGGAGCGTCCGCTGTGACAGATTCGTAACGACGGCAGAGACGGGGGAGCTTCCCTGCTTTCCCCGCGCCGTGCCAGATGTCGCGGTATGGCTGTTCCAAAGCGGGCCAAAGGAAATCAGCTTCCTGCCATCTTTCCAGGGTCGCCAACCAACCGCACCAAGGGAACGCTGGGGTTCAGTCAGGTTCCCTCTACGCAATCTTTTTCGGCTTTTCCGACGCCAAACTTGCCTTCCTTTTGGAAGCAATCCTAAACTCAACGATTTTGCAGATCGAAACGATTGGTAATTCGTCTGTTTTCTCGTAACCGTTCAAGCGTCACACGCGGGCCGACGCAAATTTGGCGATTAGCGAGGTCTGTTTATTTTCAAGGTTACCGCGCCAAAATTGGCTCTGGCCCTGCAGTTTAACGAAGATCCTGAATCCATTTATGAACGCTTACGTTTTTTCTTTTTGGCGATCCGAGTGAGCCGAATTTTGTCGGCGAAGGTGGATGAGAAGTTGAACTTTGTACAGAAACTCATGGGCCAGTCCTCGCTTGGGCCGCCGACAAAACACGAATTCGATCTGGACTTCACAAGAAAACCTCAGGAAAGAAGATTCGAACCGAGTGTTTTCTGAATGCGAGGGATACTACTCCTTCGGTTTGGCTTTGGCCTTGCGCTTCTTTTTGGTAGCAGACGCTTCCAGGTTGATTTCAGGAGGCCATTTGAAACCCAAACCGACGCCATTGAGAAGTTCTGTTGGGACAACCCCTCCGCGAATGCGGAACATGGGACGATAGAGTTTTTCCCAAGCGATATTTCCTGTCGGACAATACTGGCGGCCATTTCCTTCAACAGCGGTTACTGCGGGAAGTGCGCTGCCATGGCTGCCGAATGCAAGAAGGAACTGCCGACGCAGGTTAGGTCTTGCACGCAGACGAACATGCCATAATGCCGGGCTGCTGCCGCCAGCAGCAACGATTCCGTCATGCCTTTGCAGGTTTTGAGAGCGATTCCGGTGTAACCCAACTGCCGAGCCACTTTAACACTCTCTAAATCGACCAGCGATTCATCGATGACGACGGGCTTGATTCGGCTGACGCGGTGCATGGTAATGTCGCGACGTGCCTTCAAATCCCGATGGGTGGGTTGTTCGATGTACTGGATTCGAGCGACGACCGTTTTCGAAAGACGTTCGGCTCGTTCAAGAAAATCAATCACATAGTCTTCGTTTGGGCAACATTCATTAAAGTCCAAAGAGAACCTCCATTCCCGGGAGTGACCGTGCAGAATGGCCAATCGCTCGATTTCGATGACCCGCCCCACATCCCAGTCCAAATCCGTTCCCGACATTTTGATCTTCAGATGCGTCAGACCCTCGGTCGCGATCCATTCCTCGAGCGTCTCCGGTAGTCCATCGTGCATCGGTTTCGCCAATTCGCGAGGGCTGAGCGAGTCCGATGCGCCAACCAAATGATAGAGAGAGAGAGTAGGCTTTGGCTGAGATAGAACCTCATCATCGAAGGTCTTGCCAACGAAATCCGGTCCCAGCCATCGACTGAGGTCACCTTCCAAATAATCCGAATGCACGCAGCGAAAACTGTTTCGTTGGTGCAGCTTGCCATATGCATCATGAATCGCGGCATCGACCGGAGACAAAGCAAGCAGGATGGCAAGATCGGGAATGGGTTCGGGCAGCTTTAATTGTTGAGCCAGCTCTTCAGCGAGCCGCTTGGCTTCCGCTTGCAATGCGACCCCAATTTCGATCGAATGCCCACTACAGTTCAGCTCTCCCAAACGAGCCGCGATGCGGTCAGAAAGAGCAACGACAATTCGGAGAACCTGATCGGCCGTCAGTTTCTTGCTCGGCCAGGCCCAAGAGGTTCCCATCGGCATTTCACCGACGCCCATGATCGCAGTTGCTCCCTGTTGGCCGGTGACGCGGACGATCGCGCGCTGTAGCACCATATCCGTGACTTCGCGGCCGCCAAATTTCATGGGCGAGCGATAGGTGAATTTCTGACGAGAAGTGGAAGCTTCGACAACGTTCATGTCGGTGGCTTTAGACATGCTGATCCTCAAAATACCTATGATGCTGGACGTTAGGCGCTGCGCTCCATCCAATCCTGTTCCAGAAAGCTCCCTCCCTTGCAGTTCGGGCATGCGCTTTCCAGCTTCTCGTTAGGCGAATCTCTTGGGCCGAAAAGGAAGCAGGTCTTAAGAAAATGGACATTGCGTTTTCATCTAGATTTTCTTCAAACTAGGCCGTGACGAACAGCCCAAATGGCGGCCTGCGTTCGGTCCGAAACGCCGATTTTTCGCAGAATGTTCTGGACATGCTCCTTGACCGTTTCGTAACTGATGTTGAGTTGGCTCGCAATGCGCTTGTTTGTACTTCCTGACGCCAGCAGCTTCAGAATCTCCGATTCGCGTAGAGTCAACGGGAGGTCATCAGCTCCTGCGGACGAGCTCGTCACGGCACTAGAAGCTCGGCGCAGCTCCTCCCTGGTCCAAATGTTCTTGCCTGCACCCACCGCGATCAAGAGTTCGATCATTCGATCTCGTGGCACGCTTTTGGGGATGAACCCGCTCGCACCTAGAGCAACTGCCCTAGCAATAAGATTGGGATACTCGAAAGTCGAGTACATCAGCACAGGAAGCGATGGAGCTTCGGCCTTTAGAATCTCTAAGATGGCAAATCCATCGTCGTGGGGTATTCGCACATCGAGAAGAACCAAATCAAATTTCATGCGATGCGCAACTTCTAGGGTCTCGGCCTTGCACGAAGCGGACGCAGTTACTTGGATGGGTGTACCTTCCAGCATCGCGTGCAAACCTAAACGGATGAGTTCGTGATCATCGACCACGAGGAGGGAAAGCGTCATCGGGCGGGCCCTTCATCTGTCTCAAGTTTGGCAGATCGGGCTTCGCCGTGTCAACTATTTCCCGTCAGAACGCGCAATTTCTCGGATTTTTTTCTCGCGAGCCAGCATGTTTGCCGCTCCAACCCAGGCTTCGCGAATGATCCCGCCGCGATCGATGACCAACGTCGTCGGATATCCCAGCCCTTGTGAAGCCATCATCCGAGCGAGTTGGACTCGTGTGTAGGCAGTGCGGTCGGAATAGATTTCCGCTTTCGGATTGATCGATGCAAGAAAGTCTTGAGTCTCTTGTCTCAGCTCTTCTAAGTCCCGTTCTGGTCCTCCCGAACAGGAAACGCTGATGAATCGAACGCTCGCGTCAGAACGAAATCGATTCTGTAGCGCATCGAATTCTGGGTACTCGATACGACATGGACCGCACCAAGTTCCCCAAAAATGCAAAACCACAACCCGATCGCTCCAAGGTTGTCCCGTAATCGGTGTCGAAGAGTTGAGCAGGGGCTGAAGATCGACATCTTCAAGTCTTTGTCCAATGAGCTTCGATTGATCTCGTCCAAGCCAAACTAAGACGAGGACGCCAACAATCATAAACACCGCAGCGTAAAGCAAAGGACGAAGAGAAACGGCTTTCTCATTCATGATTGGTCAAATCAAATGATTGTTGTGGTGCGGACATCGACAACGATTCCATTTTTCCAAATCCTGCAAAGTAGTAAATTGCGCCAATTCCTGCAACGCAGAACGTCATGATACGATACATCGCGGCGACGATTAACCCTGAATACTGAGGATCGTTGTCTGGAAACTCTCGAAACAACCGATCGATAGCTCCTTCTTGTATGCCCAGACCTCCAGGGGTAATCGGAAGTGCCCCCGCAACGATCGCAGGGGGAATCACCTGGAAATGTCGAGCGACCGACGGTGGGGCGGAGTACAGAGCGTTGGAAATCAACGCCATGCTGTAGGTTAATCCCAGATGAACGACGATGCTGAGGAGAGTCAGATTGGCCAGCAAGAGTGCCCGACCCTCGAAGATTAACCCCGCCATCGCCATGCGATACACGGATGGACCGATCCATGGAATTCGCTTCAACCATGCGACGGGTAGGTGCTTGCCAAACAGCACAATGGCGATCATTCCCGCGAGACAAACCGCCGACGCAATCCACGCTCCTTTGCGGATGAGCGTTAAGGTTAGTGGCAAGGTTTGCGTGCCGAGTAACTCTAGGCTGAAACAAGCGACCATAATGAGACCGACCAAACCAATGACGCGGTCCATCAACACTGAGGCGACAGCTTCTGGGCGTTTGGATTCTCGAAACCGGCAGACAGCAACTGCCTTAAACAAATCACCACCGACCGAACCTGCCGAGACAAGATTGAAGAGGTAGCCCATGAAGCCTAAACGAATCGCTTCGGCCAAGCTCAGAGGAATGTCGAGTGCCCGAATGAGTATCCTCCAGCGAACAAAGCTCAAAATAGTCTCGGCAAGAACGAGCACAAATGCAAGGAACAACCACTTCCATTCCTTGGGTTGTTCCTTGAGCGCATTCCATTGACTACGGTCAAATGTGCGCGCGAGCCAGTAAATGACGCCAGTCAGCAAAACCAGCTTGAGAATCAGAATGGCTCGCTCTTTCATCAACCCTCAAAAAAACGCTTGATGGTGTAAAGAGTAACAGCTCGCCCGGCTCTCGCAATCGAAGTCGTCAGCGGAATCTCTTTAGGGCAAACGGCCACGCAGTTTTGAGCATTGCCGCAGGCTTGGATTCCGCCAGGCCGAATCAAGGAATCGAGCCGTTCGTTCGCCAAATTCCTCCCGACGGGATGATTATTGAAAAGCATCGTTTGAGAAATGGCATGCGCACCTATGAATCCTTGGTCATACGCCTGCTCTTTTCGCTTTGCAAATGCTTCGTCCGATTCTCCTTCGGCTCGCAGTACTTCGATCTTTGTGAATTGCGGACAGGCATCCAGGCAGCAGCCGCAACTCATACACTTGCTGAGAGGATAGTTCACCTCCTGTTCCGCGCGCGAGATTCTGGGGCCGGGCCCCATATCGTTCGAGTTGTCCACAGGAACCCAGGCCTTCACTCGTTTTAGTGAATGGAATAATCTGGAGCGATCGACGAGCAAATCGCGCAGCACGGGAAACTTCATCATGGGCCGAAGCTCGATCTCGGTTCCGTGCTCTTCGAGCAGGCGGTCAACCAGTGCTGAGCAACTTTGGCGAACGCGTCCGTTGATCACCATCGTGCATGAGCCGCAGACTTCCTCAAGACAGCCACAATCCCAGACCACGGGGGCGACCTTTTTGCCCTCGACGGTCGTGGCCTGCGCTGCAACTTTCTGAAGAACGCTGATCACGTTCATGTCCGGTTCGTACTTCACTCGGTGGCGTTCCCAGTAGCTCACTTGACCTGGACCGTCCTGCCGGAGGATTCGGACCTGAACAAATTCGGGTTTTCTTTCTTTATGCTCCACGTTGCTGATCATGGTTTTCTTTCTCGTACTATCTTTGAACTAGACCGCCGCCGCAGTGAGTTTCTTGGCTTTGCCTCCACGGGCGACGACTCGCTCGTTCCACACTTCCTCGATGATTTCCGCTCCAGCCAGACCGTACAGGCGCGGCCGTGGCTCGATCATGGACGTGTCCACATCCTCGTAAGTAATCTCCGGATCCCGACCATTCCAAGAAGCGAGGGTCGATTTCAGAAATTTGCGGTTCTGCTCTTCGAATCGATCGCACCATTCGATCGCTTGTTGCCGACGCGCTTCCGGTTCCTGAGAGGTAATTGGTGGAAGTGCGAAGTCCGGCTTGAAATGTGCACCGCGGCATTCGTCCCGCATCAATGCACCTTTCACGATGCACTTGGCGACGGGAATCATGTCCTGCAATGCCTTGGTGAAAATCACGTTCTGGTTTGACCAATTGCCTGTGTCACTCAAGGAACATCGTGAAGCTCGATCCTGAAGTTCGTCTAGCTTGACCAATGCCTCTTGTAGCTGCTGGTTGTAGCGAACGACCGTCGCCGCTCGTGTCATCAAGTCTCCAAGTTCTTGATGAATGAGATATGGGTTCTCGCCACCGGCATTCTTGAGAAGTCGTTCGTGGCGGTCTCGCTGATGCTGCAATGCAGTGTCAAATACCGAAGCGTCGATTTCCCTCGCCGCCTTCTTATTTGCCTGCATCGAATGAACGATTCCGGGTGCCACAAACAGTCCGGAGAAGATGCAGCTCAAAAGAGAATTTGCCCCCAATCGATTGGCACCATGATATTGATAATCGCACTCGCCAATCGCGTAGAGGCCGGGAATATTCGTGCACTGATTCTTGGGTGAGCCCGGAACGAGACCGCCATCACCAGACCGATCGTAGTCCACCCACAAACCGCCCATTGAGTAATGAACTGCAGGAAAGATCTTCATCGGTACATCACGCGGGTCGACGCCCTGGAACTTCTCATAAATTTCCAGAATGCCTCCCAGCTTGCGATCTAACTCCGCTCTCGGAATATGGGTCAGATCGAGGTACACGCACATGCGCGCCGGGTCCACGGAAAGACCCTCATTCACGCAGATGTTAAAAATCTCTCGAGTCGCGATGTCCCGTGGGACTAGGTTGCCATACTTCGGAAACCGTTCTTCAAGAAAGTAGTACCGCTCGCCTTGGGGGATGCTCTTCGGATCGCGTTTATCCCCAGGGCGCTTCGGCACCCAAACGCGCCCTCCTTCTCCCCGTGCCGATTCGCTCATCAATCGAAGCTTGTCTGCTCCGGGGATGGCGGTTGGATGGACTTGGATGAATTCGCCATTGCCGTAATAAACCCCAGCTTGAAAACAGCGACTAGCGGCGCTGCCAGTGCAGAAAACCGACATGGTCGAGCGACCGTAAATCAAGCCGCAACCACCCGTTGCAACGACCACGGCGTCACCAGGAAAAGCTCGCATTTGCATCGAAACCATGTCCTGTGCGATAGCGCCTACGCACCGACCGGAATCATCAAGTACAGGTCCAAGGAAATCCCAGAATTCAAATTTCTTGATCAGGCCCAGCGATTCATATCGGCGAACCTGTTCATCCAAGGCATAAAGCAACTGTTGGCCGGTCGTCGCGCCTGCGAAGGCGGTACGTTTGAACAGCGTGCCGCCAAAGCGCCTCCGATCGATGAAACCCTCTTCGGTGCGATTAAATGGCACTCCGAGTCGATCCATCAAGTCGATGATTTTGGGAGCCCAATAGGACATCTCCTTCACCGGCGGTTGGTGCTGCAGGAAATCGCCGCCATAGACGGTGTCGTCGAAATGGTTCCATTCGTTGTCGCCAAGCTGACGGGTCTGATCGTTAACGCTATTGATACCTCCTTGGGCACAAACACTGTGCGAACGCTTGACCGGAGTCAAACTGATTAAATCGACAGGCACCCCAAGCTCGGCGAGCTTCATGGCGGCAGCTAAACCTGCCAAACCGCCTCCAATCACAACAACTCGATTCTTCGACATGCTCAACCTTATCGCTCGTTCTTCGGTTCAACTCAACGCTTCTCACACATTTTTCTATAGCATCAATGCCAAGCAAAAAATGCTCGGACTACTTGCCATTCCCCTGTGCTAATCCAATTTCACTTCCATGAATTCGGCATCAACTCGCTTGTGAGGGTCATCCTGGATTTCTTTACTACGAAGTCGGTCCTCAAACATACTCCGTTCGATTCTTTGAGCCTCTTGAACATCGGTATTTTTCGCTCCCCAAAGGGCACTCAGTCCAATCACGGCAATCACAACCCCGATCACGCTGCAAATCCTACTCGCCCGCTGCTGAGCTTTTGGATGGATCCAAAGCCCCCAAGTAATTCCAGCCGTCCACAAGCCGTTGGCGAAATGGAACACGCAAGACAGAACCCCAATGGCATAGAACACCGGCCAAACATAGCCAGTCAAGGCTAGCGCCAAGGTGCTCGACGCGTTGTACGCGCGGAATCGAGCCATGCCGAGTGGTTCTGCAATCGTTTTGATCCACCAATCGAAGTGGAACCATCCATGCAAATGAAATACATGGATGAATATGAAGAGGAAGGCGATGTAGCCGGTCATTCTCTGCCACGTATAGCGGCGATTCGCGAGTGTTCGATATTGGCTGACGTTCGATTTGCCTGTCGTCGCGATCCACACCCCCACAACCGCGTGAAAGATGATCGGAAGAAAGATGAATGTCCATTCCACAAAGGGAAGGGCTGGCCCCAAGTTGTGAATCATGTTCACATTTCTTTGAAAAGCGCCCGGCCCCCCCAGAATGCTCGCATTTGTGAATAAGTGCACCACCATGTAGGCGCCAACCGGCACAATTCCACTTAGCGAATGAAGTCGGCGAATGAGAAAATCGTGGCGATGAAAGAAGCCAAGTTGGCTGTTTTCCGATGATGGAAGTGAAGTCATGGTGTCTGTGTCAAGCCGATTCGGTCGGATATTCGTTGATGGGGGAATCAGATTCAAAATACCATTTTGGCTTCGCTGCATGAAACCGCTAGGAGTCTAACGCCTTAACGATCGATTTCATTCTCTGGACACGGGTTCTTGAGCGCGATTTTCAAAGGTTATTTCTGAGTGCGGTCCGATTCGGGAAACCGTCCACGTCCGTAAGTCGAAGGGATGACCCGCTTCTCAGAGTTTCATCCGAATTCCGAAATAATCGTCACTTGCAGACCAAACGGATGGATCGGCCTGTATGGACAACAATATTTCGGGATAAGCTGTCAATTTAGCCGAGTAAACAAACCTCCTGGAGCCCGTAATCGACCTAATACTCCCATTTTAAGCTGGTTTCGTTGACATCCTTGGAATTCAGTAACTATACTTGATCGATCGGTAGTTTGCTCCGTTTCGGTCCGAATAGGCTTCTATCTCTTCGAAAAACTTGTCCTTCGAGGTTGTCCATCTATGACGTTGCTGGGAAGAATTTTCATCGGATTGATCCTCGTGCTGAGCGTTGCTTTTTGCGCGATTTCCGTCGTTGTCATTGCAAACCACAAAGACTGGAAGCAAGCTGGACAAGCATTCCAGCAGAAGAATCAACAGCTCGCAACGAATATTCAAGAGCTTCAGCGCACACTCGACGCCACCAAGCGAGACTTGGAGCAAGAACAGGTGGGGCGCCGGGTAACCTTGGGTCTCCTTCAGACGCAGCTTGATCAAGAGCGAGAGCGATTGGCTCAGTTGACCGGAGAGCTGCAAAAGCTTCAGGCGACGAATACCATTCAAACTCAAGCACTGGCTGCAACTCAAGATGAACTTGCCCGAGTCACCAAGGAAAACACAGAAATCAAGGCTCAGATTGTCCAGGTTGTCAAAGATCGTGATGACCAAACTCGGAAAGCGATTTCCCTTCAGGATGACCTCAACAACCGTTTGGTTGTTCTCAGCTCACTCAACAAACAGTTAGATACCATTCGTGACTCAGCAACCATTTTGGAAGCACGCAACATATCGATGAAGAACGCAATGGATCGCGCCGGAGTCAAGGACGATCTTGCGGACCCTCCACCAAGCACGTTGACAGGTCTAGTGAACGCAGTCGATCAAAAGGGGCTGATCGAGATCTCTGTTGGACAGGATGACGGCTTGCGCGAAGGCCATGAATTGGAAGTCTACCGCGGTGCTCAATACCTGGGTCGAATCCAAATCATCCGAACGGATGTCGACAAGTCGATTGGCAAGATCATGAACGAATATCGAAGAGGTTACATTCAGAAGGATGATCGAGTCGTCGCAAAGTTAGGTAGCTAATCTCCATTTTTGGACAAATAATTTTTTCTAATCGAAGTTGAACGCCGGGACCTCAGAAACATGTCCGACAATCATCGCCAGCCCATCTCTGTTTACACCGTCATGCTGATTGTCGCGACGATTTTCATGACGCTGGCATGTATCTTGATGGCGATCGAGTGGACAAGGTACTCAGGCACTCCGCCATCGCTCTGATAGCCTGCGGAACTTGGGCTGTTTGAAGCGACAAATCTGATTGGATAGCGGTTGCCGAAGTTACTGTTCGTAATGGCCGACATTACGATTGTACGTCATTCTAGGAACATTCGAGCGACCTAAGTTCAATGGAGCCGTCCTGCAACGGAATGCTGAATCAATGGCGAGGCGGCTTCATTTGAATTTGAAATCGGTAACGATGTTGATGGGATGGTTCGCTATCATCGCATCGAATTCCAGGACCGATGCTCAGCCACCTGGAGCGACGAATCTTTCGGTTCCGGGGTTTCTTCCGAATGCAAGTAATTTCGTCGGCAATGAAGGAACTACCTACGCTCCGCCTACACTCCCTACTCCGAATGCTTATTCAACCACGAATCTTCCCGAGATCATCCAGTTTCCAGCCACTCCGGCAAACAACGACGTGCAGTTCTCCATGCGTGGAGACGTTGTCTCGCTAACCGCCCGCAATGCGGCCCTCGATGCGGTTTTGGGGATGATCAGTCAGCAGCAGGGACTCAATTTGGTCACAAGTGAAACGATCAATGAACGGATCACCGTGCAGTTGACGGAGGTTCCGCTTCCAGAGGTGCTGGACGCCATATTGGAAACCAATGGCTATGTTTGGTCCGTGCGCGGTCGAGTCATTATCGTCAGCAAGGTTTCGAACCAACTGAAGCTATCCCCCGCAACTCAAGGAAGAGTGATTCGTGTCTTCCCACTCAACTTTGTCACAGCCGATGAAGTGGACAAGGTCGTTCAAGGATTGTTGTCGCCGCTAGGAAAGTCCTTCGTCACTTCGGCCGTCTCGTCGGACACACGACGCGCTCAAGAGTTACTGACCGTCGAGGACTTACCAGCTTCGGTTCAACGAATTGAAGCCTATGTAAGGTCTGTCGATATCCCGCCGAAACAAGTCGTTATCGAATCCCACGTCCTGCAAGTCCAGCTCAAAGGAGAGAATCGCAACGGTGTGAACTGGAGCCATTTGTTTAGCCTAGCAGGCGCGAATGTTACTCTTCAAACGACTGGACTCCGCGCGGGGGGGCCTCCCGTTTCCGTATTCCAAATCGAAAACGACCGATTGACCTCGGTGATCGATGCACTTCAATCCACGACCGATTCCAAAACGCTTGCAGCACCCAAAGTTGCCGCTATCAACGGGCAAGAGGCTCGGATGCAGGTCGGCGGACGGATCGGGTACCTACTGACGACTACGACCCAAACGAGTACGCTCCAAAGCGTTAACTTCCTCGACATCGGCGTCATTCTGCGAGTGACTCCCTACATTACCGATGACGGTCGAATCATGATGAAAGTTCATCCGAACGTTTCGTCTGGCAAGATCAACGCTACAACGAGCCTACCTGAAACAGAAACGACCGAAGTCGAAACGACTGTGATGCTCCGAGACGGACAAGCGATCGTGATCGGCGGCCTGATCAAGGAGACGGATCTGACGACCGAAAGCAAAGTTCCCATTCTTGGAAACATCTGGCTTTTGGGAAGGCTATTCAAACGGTCGGAGACGATTCGCGAACGCAATGAAATCATCATTACGTTACGTCCACAAATTCTAAATGATGGCGGTATCTGCCCACCGGAACCTGACTTACAAGTTCAGCAAGCTTATACGCCACTCCTCTACGGTGACCTTCAAAGAATGAACCGGCGAGAATTCGAGCCGGAGTTTCCCTGCAGTGATGTCCCGAGACGTCAATGGAACACTCATGTCCCTCCATCGCCTGAAACCTATCTTCCCATGCCAATTCAAGGCCAGCCGGTCGTTCCCGCCGGCGTCTACATCTTTCCCAATGCTCAGGTAATCTATCCTCAAGTGCCCAGCGTTTATCAAAGCAGCTCTAATTTCGAACCGATCAATCCTACTGCGCCTTTCCCGAACTAATCATTGGCCGACCAAACATGGGATTCCACGGACTGCTTACAGCCATCTGAACACTTTGGAACCATCCCGTGGCGACAGCTTCGTGGCAACATGCGGTGACAGCACCTTGGCGTCGCGCACAGTTCTTTAGAGTCTTTGAACTTCTCGTTGTTGGCGTCCTGAACTCTTGATGGGTCAGCAAGCCCCGCCGCAATCAACGGTGACTCTCAAAACCTGAGATGATCCCTTCCGATTGGATCATCTGCTCTCCTCATCAATGGGATTTCATAACTTCCGCAGGCTTTGCTCTCGACTGAATGGTTCGCGACCCGGGAAAGAATGTTTGTAGTGCTTCCGATCGATAGTTGAAGATCGCTCGCAATTGCGGCGCAACTAGGAAATGATGCAGCGGTCGACTTATCGGATCACCATACAAAGCGTAGTGAACCAAATCGCACATCAAGACCCCTTCCGGATGTTCTTCAAAAAGGTGCTGATGATGCCACAAACGATAAGGTCCGAATCGCTGCTCGTCGACAAACATCTTGCCTTCGACGCAGTGAGTAATCTCGGTCACCCACTGCAGATTCAACCCGAATAAGGGAGTCACTCGGTAGTGAATGATGAGTCCAGCATAGGTTTTATCAGGAGGATTCGAAAGGATGCGAAAATTCATCTTCGGAGGTGTGATCTTCGGAAGATTGTACGGACTCGAAAAGAATTTCCAGGCTTCTTCCAGCGATGCTTTGAGGATCGTTTTTTCCGAAAGGGTATACAGCTTCAGTGGCAACATAAGCGGATGGCGGCGATGCTCTGAGAATTCGTCTTTTCAAGATGGATCCGTCATTCAAGACTCTCAACCATCGTAGAGAGTTGTAAAGTCTCGATGTCCATGCTCAACGCATGCCAATCCGACTTACCGCAGGGATGCCTCATCGTCCTGCGGAAGCAATGACGATCGCGAGTGCGATGGCGGACACGATCGCAATGATGATGAAAGCTACCAAGGCGAGTTTCCGACCCGAGAATGGGGCCGCTCCCGCAATCTTTCCATTTTGTCCATTGATCAAAACTCGAAAGGGATGGTCCTTATAGCGGTAAACCATAATCCACATCGGCAAAAGGAGAGGCACGCTGGTCATCTCCTCGACCAAAACGTTGACGCGTACATTCCGATTTCTTCCTGGGATCCGTTGCGCGCAACTTGCCGTCTCGAGCGACTCCAACTGGCTCATGGCGAGTGGGCGAGCGAACTTCTTAGGCAACCGAAACTCTTCGACACAGACATTGTCCAAATCGATCTGCTCCGGTGCGACACCCTCTCGCAAATCGAAGGGCATGATCGAATGCACTTCCGACGCCATCAAAATACTACTGGCAGAAACCAGAAGATGCGAATAACTTCCTCGAATTTGGCCACCTTGTGGATACCAATTCCCTCGCGCACCGAACGGAACGGAGCTCGAGTCCCCAGTCCAGTTCGTTTTCGTTTCAGCGGAGAAACTCCAGAACGGAACGTAAACCTGTCGGACCTCGCCAATCGTCGCCCCTTCTGCAGCATCACCGGGCCGCCAGAAACCTTGTTTCAGCCATTCTCGAAGCATTTGATCGACTTGCGCGGGTTGGACTCGGAACGGCACAACCAGAACGGGCCGCAGCGTTCGCGCTCCTACCTGCTGCGTCATCGCTTCGCTACCGCAGAACGGACATCGCAGCGCCCTCGCCGACGCATCATAACTCATCGAAGCGCCACACGAATCACATCGAAAGCTGTGCGTGCTGGGGGTCGCAGTATTCGTCCATTCCAATGGCTGCATTGGATTCTCAGTTCCGCAAGTGCAGCAAAACAGATCCTCTTCATCCAGCCAGGAACGGCACACGTCGCATTTCTGCTTGACCGGAACATGTACCACTGGAGAATGCACCTCGTCGTCTCACGCGATGTACGGTCGGCGGGCGAAATCGGAAAACGTGTCTGAAACCATCACTATTCTAGAGTTCAACGGTTCGCGTAGGCAATCGCAAGTGCGATCGCGGCAAACAGGAGCACTCCGAAAGTAATCGCCAAAGCAATTCGGACCGATGACCAAGGTTTTGAACCATAAACCTTTCCAGTCTGTCCGTTGACCAAAAACCGAAATACTCTGCCGCGATAGTGATAGGAGATGATGTGGACTGGCAGCAGAATCAAGTCCGACCCAGTCGAAGTCAAGCGAGTTGCCACTCGCAAGTTGCTAAAGGTATCACCCGGTTGGAGTCGCTCGATGGCCATGCGCTCGCGTTTTCGGAACTCTTCTTCTGCTACCGCGATCGCATCGCTCGGTTGAATCGAATACTCCTCGTTGTACCATCCAGCGAGGAAGTAGGGGCGATATCTCGTTAAGGCATTCAAATCGAAAGGCTGAATCGAGAGAGCTTCATTTTGCGGTAATCCCCGCGATGCAGAGACGAGAAATCCCGAATAGTAGCGATGATGGTTTCCAGAGAGCGGCCACCACTCAGTTTCACGAACTTGCCGCGTGTGTGTTTGTACTCTGCCCTGGGCATCTCGCGTCGTATAGGTCTCGGTCCGATACCAGTATTCGCCGATTTGAGCAGACCAATCGCTTTCCGCGATCATGGAAAAATGCCAGAAAGGGAGGTAGACACCTTTGATCCGATCCGCCAAGGCTTTGTGGAATAAATCGCTCGGTCGAAACCAACTGTTCTTCTTCAGCCACTCCTCAAATCGGCGCGTTGCTTCGGCTCGGTTGATGGCGAAGCCGATAATAAACTCGGGCATTCGCTTCGGTTCTGTTGAGGCAGGTCGGTCGACGACGACATTGGAATCGCAAAACGGGCAGGCATAGCTTCGCTCCTTTTCTGTGACTTCGAAATTCGCACCACAACTCTCGCAGTGAACAGAATGCGCGTTGATCGGGGAGAGCGAATTTGGCAAGCCTTCATTTGGCGACCGTTCACCGGGGACTGCAAAAGGAATTCCGCAAGCCACGCAGAACCGATCATTCAGGTCGCGTGGCGACCCACAGGCTGGACAGGGACTCGCCGCCGCTGCTGTCTCACGATGATCGACGATGGCGGCATCGATGACTTGCAGTCGTGACGAATCGGTGTCCTCTCCGATTCCCGACGGTCGCCTCCCTCGATCGCTACTCACTTCGGCTTTCGCCATGGGCTCTCCAACTATCCCTCTCGACAGTCAACCACGCTCGTAGGAATGGATCGCACTGCCAAGTCACTGGATCAACGAACCATCTCCATCGCATTGTAATGAACAATCCGGATACTCAAAGAGTCGATGTGTTCCATCGCGACACGAAAACTCGCAACCGTGACTTCCTCTGCGTCGAGCAGGCCGAGAAGGGAGTGAGAAGCCAGTACGTTACAGTGCGTGTTTGGCAAGGAAACGGTAAAGCGCAGAGTCCAGATCTTCCCGCGTTAGGACGGTGGTCGAATCGATACCAAGCTGTGCCAGCAGGTTTTCGAGCGCTTGGCTATGTTTCTTGAAATTCTTCAAGTATCCGGCTTTTGCTTTCGGTGGGTCGACGAAGACCTCTCGTTGACTTTCTGCGTCTTCGATCATCACCGGCTGCTCAAACGGAAATTCAAGCTCCGCAGGATCGAGGATGCGGATCGCCATGACCTCATGCCGTCGCGCGCGCAACATGCTGAGCTTCTCTTTCATCCCTTCCAGCGGGACGAGAAAATCAGAAACGATCACGATCCATCCTCGCTTATTGGCGAGATCAGCTAGTTGTGAAATGGGGGCCTGCAGGTCGGTCGCCTTCCCTTCTGCGGGTTGCTCCAATGCCGACATCAAGCGACTCAAATGACCCGGGCGAAAACGGGGAGGGATATATTCCCGAACGATGTCCTCGAACACCATAAGCCCTACGGCATCCCGTTGTTTCATCAAAAAATAACCTAACGTCGCGATCAGTGTTCTGGCGTACTCCCATTTGGAATAGCCAATCGATCCATAATCCATGGATCGGCTCCGATCAGCTACTAAAATGCAACGCAGATTGGTCTCGTCCTCAAATCGCTTGATGAAGTAGCGATCGGAACGACCATATAGTTTCCAATCCAGGTTTCTGAGATCGTCGCCGTGAGTGTACGGACGATACTCACTGAACTCAGAGGAAAATCCGTGCAACGGACTGCGATGCAGTCCCGCCATGAATCCATCTACGATCCAACGCGCACGCACTTGTAAATCGCGAATACGAACAATCGTCGAAGGATCAATTCCGCCCGGACGCGCAATGCTAGTAGATGGATTCATCAATAACCCAATCCCTTTCATGAGTGGAGCAATCACAGTATGCAAGTCTATCCCAAAACAGCGTCCATGTCGCCACTCCCGAAATGGCACGAGTTGCGAACTCTTGCGGAGCAAGCTCGCGACTCTGCCATCGGTGCTCAGCGCCCCTGCTCTCCGTTCCCAGCAGATCCGTCCGTGCAGCACATCCGACAATGCAATGGTCCACGAGTCCCGTCATCCCCGCAAGTTACCAGCATCTCTTCGATTGCCTCCTCGATCGCTTATCGCAAATGAGTGACGGTCATTCGACAACCCACCTGCAAGTCGATGCTACCGACACGAAGTCACGAGTGTGCGGTGAAACGATCGCCACGTTTCCGAAAAATTGAAATTCAGACGACCGTCTCCGAGCGAAGCCGATCGAGATCGATCCATTTAGAATCTTCTCGCACCTGGCGAATGACCTCGCGAAACGAAGAAGCAAACTCCAATTCCAAGTTGCCCCATTCTCGATCCCAAGCTGAACTAAGGGGCCACATGCGCAAGACTCTCCCCCATTCTCTCGAAATCGACGTATGCATTTCCTCAATGTTTTGGTGAAAACACAGTTCACTGAGCAACACAGCCGCATCGATGATCCATGCCGCTTCTTCTCCTCGCTCAGTCGATGACCGAGACGTTCGCCAATGTTTTTTGACCTCGTCGAATGCTTTCGCTTTGTTCTCGTCATTTTCTGAACTCCCCTTCGATCCGAATCGAAGTCTTTCGACGCAATCCAAGTATCGCGATAGACTCTGCATTTCTAGTCGAAGCTTCTGCAAGTGAGCATTCGTAACTAGCGCTTTGAGCAGATTGCTGTAACGCTGATCTAACTCGCTCGACACGTTGTCCCAATGTTCCGACGATCGATTCTGATGCCTAACTCGCAGGGCATGAAAGTATTCGAACAACTCATTGGAGGTTCGCGGCGAACTGGGGGGAGCAAGAGGGTGCCGTTCCAGATCGATATCTCTTTGAAAACATTGCTTCCCAATGTGGTAGCCAAGCTTGCGATAGCTTTCGAACTGAGATTCACTGAAGAACTGATCTGCGGTGGATCGGTGAGGAAAATCTTCATGACGCTGTCGATAGCTCAGAACCTCCATTGGCTCGTCGCTGGTCATTGTCATTTTGACGTAAAAGAGATAGCCAATTTCTTCAGTTGAGGTAGTCTCACCATCGCGGGGAGGATAATGAATAATTCCAATCGCCATCCAATCCCTCGACCACCCCGTCTTCTCGTCCGGAATCAAGTGCTTGACATCGATATCAATGATCGTACCGAAGTCGACGTAAACCTTCCGAATCAGTCTTGCCAGTTCACCGCAGCTCCCATTAGCATCTTGACCGGCATCCGATGCGATAATGACGCGACATCGTCGACGGATAAGTTCATAAACGCCGAGGTTGTCAAAATGCCCACCATCGGAAAGGTATACATAAGGACTTGTCGCGTCGCAATTGCCCAACATCTCGTTCAGCAAATGAGCCCAACCGATACGAGGCCCAGATCGATTCCACTCCCTCCGTGCTGGATTTCCTCGCCAGGCACCGAGTCGTAAGTTCAAAAGCGTCAGTAGCGCCGTTACGGCGGGTGAAGAATAGTAACCCATATTCGGGCTGACAGCCGCTCCTGAAATCGCCATGGCGTGCCCCAAGGTCATTCCACCACCGTAACGTATTGAACCTTTCGAATCATGTTGATGCTCGATGGTCCTTCGATATCCCGTTACCGTACTGCCACAATGATAAGGGCTGAAAGTGAAACTCGCCGCCTTTCGCTCTTGCCGCTCCAACTCGATGGACTGATTCAGATTGATGGCCACATTGATCAAATGAATGGGACCATGGTAGTGCTTGCCGAACTCGTTATTCTGCTGCAATTCCTCCAAAAAGATATCGTCGCCGGGGTCGATGTCTGTCAGCTCGTCAGGATTTCGATCCGTTCGTTCTTGACTTTTTATGGGAGCACCAAATTGCTTGCCTCGCTTCGTTCGAGAAGCACCAAGATAGCATCGCACGAGCCGATTCTGGTACATCTCTTGCAGCGAAAAGATATTGATATCCACCATTGTGCTGCACAGGATCGACCCGAGCACGAAGATAGCCGAACCTACAGCAAGCCTTCCTGGATCCGATTGCAGAGCGTTGAACCAGTTGGTTTGGTTCAATCTTCCAATCACATTGGTAACGCTCGCCAATGTCACCATGGCAATACTAAGACCACCAAGGCACCCCGACAGAAACAGCACCGGACCGAGACGAGCGATCAGATTTTTCCAACCATTTCCCCGACGCCTCGCATCGCCTGTATTCTGCCCCTGCGCAATCAAAATGCTTCCCCAAGTCGTTACTCCCCATGCAACGGCCGCTGATACTCGGCTCCAGTTTCCTTGCAATCCGAAAAAGACGATGGGCAAATAGAACACATGCAAACATACGAAAACCCAACCTGCCGCCCAAATCATGCATCGTGAAAGAAACGTTGACCACCGCTCGCGAATCAATGGATGTTCTACTTGGCCGAGAATACCGAGCTGAATGGATTCTCCAAGAAAGAGCCCCAACAGCAATACCGGTGTTCCCCAGATCGCATGAGTCAAACGTCCTGGAATGAGAACTCCGTAGAATGATGCATCAGGCAAGTTATCCATTGCGTTGACGATACCAACCAGCAACAATCCTTCAAACGCCCCCGGAATCAATCCCGAAAGAATCCAGCGAAGGTTCAACAGAAGGTTGTTTCCTTTGATGAATTCCAGAACCGCCTGCCAATTGAACAAGACGTGGATAAATGCGAGCAAACATGGCATCGCCACCCAGTTGCTGACCGGTAGGTAACCCAAAATTCGCTTTGCCATGGACTCGTCCAACGACAGGTCGAGGCTAACGAGAAAAGCAATCAAGAATGCGAAAACGACTTGCACGTGAATCGATCGCCAACTCGAGAGGTCGCCAATCCCGTTCGAGTTTCCATGACGAACTTGTTCACATCTGCGGCGTGCCCGCTGCATATCTTTGTAGAACGCTCCACCTCCTAACGCCAGCAATACAAACGCCGTTGGCAGAGCCGAATAGAATAGAATCTCATTCAACTTCGGATTGACTCGCGATGGATTCCCATGAAATGATACAGCGGTCGTCACAAGAAGAATGCATGACACCACGGTAGGTAGCAGCACCAAAAGGTTCAGAAAAACATTGCGGCAATAGATGACGATCAATTCCCAGGAGTCGGACGTGAACAGTCCAGGTCGAGGAGCAAGGTAGTTGCTGTTGGCACGAATCTGCCGAAAGGGCTCGGGCTCGCGCTCGTCGATCAGACGGGCATTCTCTCCTGTTGGGCACCGAGACCTTGCTTGGGATTCTTTGTCCGGAACCAATTGTCGCTCGACGTTACGAACATCCCCATCGCGTCGAATCCAAGCAGTCAACCAACTGCCGATATACCCACCCCCTGACACCGTCGAAAGATAATCACAATTCGATAGCAACTTCTGTTCGGCCAGAGCCTGAAGCAACCCGAGATTAAAAGTTGCACTGCGGATGCCTCCCCCAGACAACGCGACGCCAAAAATGTCGTTTGCAATCACCGAAGAGGATGGTTGGTGGGCGTTATGGTCAGGCAGCACTTCCTCGCCTTGCACGCTATCCAATCGCATCCACGAGCGTCGCAACTGAATGGCGGCCAACTCCTCCTCGAGAACAACTGGGAAACCAAGTTTCGTGCTCATGGATTAGACGCTCACGTTCGCTTTCCCAGTTGAACTGCATGAACCGTTCACGAGTAGGGGCGTTGTCATCGTTTAACCGCCGGGCCAGAGCATATTTGGCGACTGACAACCTTGCGGTAAGCGACGAATTCGTTTGCCAAGCTTGCAGCCCGCCCTTGGAGCCCCATTGGCTTCGAACTAACAGTGCGAGTGGAAATCCAACCCGTAGACTTCACCCCCTATATTTGACTATTTGAATGCTATCCTCACTTTCTTCCAATTGCAAGCTTTTCTGCCTATTTCAATGCAATTCTTTGTTCGAACGCGTTTCGATCCATGGCATAGCAAACGATCGGCTCAAGTCTGATCACACGTTCGCGCACTTGAACAAGCGATATCGGTAATCGCGGCAAATCGTCGTTCCGAGAGCCGCACCTATCGAATCGGAAACGTCATCCTCGTTGACGCGGGGCCATCGCGCTCGACTGGGATACATTGACAATTTGTTTAACGGCATCCTCCATCGGTGATCGAATGCAGTTTCACTCTGCTACTGAAAACAGTTTGGTAAGCGGCAGGTGAACATGTACTTGCACGAAACATCCGTGAGGGACGAGTCGTTGATCGGTCGCTCACGAAGTGGGTGGTGAATCGTCGATCGCGATCTGCCTCTTGACTGAGGTCGCTACTTACTGGTTGAAAAGGTCAAGAGTGCAGCTTCACCCAGGTTCAGCGCATCTGAGTACTGTTCCAAATCCTGCGTGGAAAGCTGAATAACGGCATTCTTGGTGACGCAAACATACATGATGCCTGCCATACTCTGCCCCGTCGCGAGTTCTTTTCCCGTCCATGAACTTTTCGCAACTTGGATGCCGTTGATCAAGCCATAGGAAGCTTCGGAAGCCTTCCAATCCGATCGCCGTTGTCGAATCGAGGCAAGCGATTTGTTGAGGAACTCGTCAATGGTGGGAAGGCTCTCGTTCGGGGGTGCGACGATGATGATTACCTGAATCGATGGACTGGAGCCATCTGGTCGGGGATTGCCGACCCAGGCTAACATCCTGGAGCCAGGCGGTGGAATCTCCTGCCGTCGCAGAGTGTATCCCTTTGGAGGCTGTACCTTATAGCCGCCAAGCTCCACGGATTCGCCGAGGCCCGCTAACAATTCTGGATTTGGTTGGAACTGGGCAGGTTGCTTAGCCGAAGATGGAGGACTTTGATTCGATGGAGCCATCGATGTCGCGTTGCTGGATGCTGCCGAATCCTGTCCCTGCGAAGTTGTCACTTCTTCGGAGGGTGACGAGCAACCCACAAGTACCGTACCTAAAAACAGCACCACGAGAGAAAGAATTTTTCCTTGCATACTCCATCATCGAAGATTCCTCGGGTCTAAAGAAAAGCATTTGTCAAAAGTCTTTGATAATCATCTCAACCATGCGGAGATAGGATCGCGGATCGTGTGAGTTAAGGATGTGCCATATTCGCAGATCACCGGAATGGAAACCGATTCATCGATTCGCTGATGCATGGAAACCCATTTCTTGCATTTTCGATAAGATGCGTCGCCTTGACCTTTTCAAAGACAAGCGAGTTCCAACATAGGTTGGCGCCTCGATTTTGTGTCGCACCGATTCCACGGGCCGAATTCTCGCAACTTGCACGATCGCATGATGCATGGAGTATAGTTACCTCCGGTTCCATGGGTCTGAATCCACGAAACGAAAAGAAAGGTTGCTTTGCATCCTGACTCCGCCACGCCGATTATGAATCGGCGGGATGATTACTTCAATAACCCCTCAAGAAGCTCGGAGTTGGTCGATCAAGTTTCCAAAGTGCCGAAGGGCAGTTTCAACGGGTTCGGGCGTTTCCATATCAACTCCGGCTGCGCGGAGTAGGTCGAGCGGGTCGCGGGAACATCCACCGGACAAAAATCGCAAATAGTCGTCCAACTCCTGCTTGCCCCCTTCGAGAACTCGGCGCGACAGAGCGATGGCTGCCGAGAGACCAGTCGCATATTTGTACACATAAAAGGCTCGGTAGAAATGCGGAATGCGGAAGCATTCCAACTCTAACTCATCATCGATCACGAAGTCAGGTCCGAAATAGTCGTCAAGCAATTCTCGATAAACCTGTTTGAAGCTGGCAACCGTAAGAGGTTCTCCTTGCTCTGCCATGGCGTGCGTCTGGCGTTCAAATTCGGCGAACATGGTTTGGCGAACGATTGTCATGCGGATGCTGTCGATCTGATGGTTGATAAGGAAGGCTCGTTCCTTGTCATTGCGAGCGTGCTGAATGAGATAGTGGGACAGCAGTTGCTCGTTAAAGGTGCTGGCCACTTCGGCAACGAAGATCGTGTAGTTATAGTACTGGAACGGCTGATGCCTGACCGAGTAGTAGCTGTGCATGGAATGTCCAGCTTCATGCGCCAGCGTGAAGACATCATCCAACACGTTCGGCTTATAGTTCATCATGATGTAGGGCAGACCGTCATAGCTTCCACAACTGAAAGCTCCACTCTGCTTTCCTTTGTTCGGAAACCGATCGCACCAGCGACCTCGCAGACCTGCTGCGAGCGTATTGCAGTAGTCCGCCCCCAGCGGCTTCATAGCATCCATCACCAGGTCAACGGCTTCATCCCAGGTGCGTCTCGTCTGCTGTTCGACCAGGATCGGAACGTAGGTGTCGTAATGATGGATATCGGGTATCCCCATCATTTCCTTCCGTAGATCGAAATAGCGATAGACCTGAGGAAGTTGGGATCGGACAGCGGCGATCAAGTTGTCGTAAACCTGTACAGGGACGTTGTCCGGAAACAGTGCAGCTTCCAACGCCGAGCGATAGCGGCGAGCCTTTGCGTAATAGACGTCGGTTTGAATGCTTCCGGCCAACGTTGCTGCCAGAGAGTTTTCGTGATCTCGAAACTCTTGATAGTATTGTCGGAACGCCGTTTCGCGAACGGAGCGCGAAGGAGAGTGCAGGAAGCTAACGAATGTGGCGTTGGTAAGATCGCGTGTCTGTCCCTGCTCATCGGTCACCGTGCCAAACTTCATATCCGAATCGTTGAGCTGGCGGAACACATGACTGGCGGTCTGAGCCATCTCGCCCTGCATCGCTAAGAGTTCCTCCTCCGACGCATTTCTCGTGTGTGGCTGAAAGCGGGCGATTCGTTCGAGAATCAATCGGACGTCCGCCAGCTCAGAGGATTCCATCATCGCTCGAAGTTGTTCGGATGGAATCGCCAAAATCTCGGGGCGGATGAAGCTGGCGGCTTGGCTGGCTTTCACCGCACCATTTTGGAACTTCGCCAACATTGCTTGATAGTCCGAATTCGACTGGTCCTCGGCAGTTTTAAGAAAGGCATACGTTCCCAATCGTTCCGACATGCGATCCAAGCGGAGATCGAATCGCAAGCACTCGCCAAGTCGAGCGGCGGAAGAAGCCAAGGTTCCCTGGAACGATGCATATCCTTCGATCTCCTTTTCGAAAGCTGCGAAATCCCGGTACCAGCTCGCATCGTCCGGGTACAAGCTGGACAAGTCCCAGGTGTGTTCGATCGGCACTTGCGGACGCGATGGCAAACTGACTTCGATGGACATGGCAATTCTCCCTGACGATGGAAAGCTCAGAATTGTCGGCTGTCCAGAATGCTCTGTCAACGCAAGTCTTCGAGGATGAACCGTGTGCAACTTGCTTTGGGATTACTAAGTTCGCTCGGTTTGTTTAGAGGCTCTCCTCGCGAGCCAGGGCGGCAACAACATCGGATGGAGGAATATGTTCCTGTTCCAGCCATAACCCTTGCTCGCAACAGATTTGATATACACTGCGCTCTGCGTCCCGAAGGAAGTCGACTAGATCGAGGTTCATCGGTCGACGGCGCGATAGAGGTTTGGGGCATACGAGAGCGGCATGATGTCGCCATGTTTCTTCGTTCATCAATAAGCTCTGCGCTTGAGGTAAACTGCGACGAAGTCGTGCCAAGATTTCAAATCCCTCCGCATCCATGTCACCCCAATACCACAGGCGTTGCGATCTCAGCCATTCAATCTCGAAAAGTCGATTGACACCCGCCCCAAGGCCTCCCAAAGCAATGCCTTGTCGCCATGAGGGAAGGGTCAATAGGTTGACCTTATTCTCGACGATCAAGACGCGAACATCGCGAACTGGTATTTGAGATATCTGTCGGGGATCGAGCGACACTTCGGAGAACGGAATCGATAGCTCCCGTTGCAACTGATCGTCGAGAATCCGAATCAACACATGTTCTCGCGCTTGGCGGAATCCGTAACGCTGTTCAAAATGGGTCGGATCGCAATCCAAATCGATCGCATGCTGCGGGAGCAGGAGTTCCCACCAGCCGCTGAGCAGCTGCCGGTACTTTTGAACCAGTTTTGTGGGAACGGGAACTGGCAGTTCGCGTACAAAGCAGCCGGGGCGCGGATGAGCCAGCACGTACTCCGTGACTTGAATCAAGTCGGGCAAGGCCTCAACTTCCAGCAGCTTGCGCCAATGTGTTTCAATCCATGGCTTTAGTGCTGGGAGCCTTTCCCGCAACGCATGTACCGACCGGCGAAGTTTCTGGAACTCCGATTTCTTTTGGCAAAGCGCGATCAGGTCGTCGAACGAATCGATCACGATGGCCGATGGGAACTGATTCGCTCCATGCGTTCGTGAGCGAATGTACTCCCATTCAACGCGATAGCCACTTTCGACTTGTTCTTTGGACTTGGATCGTAACTCCTCCACCTGCCGGATGGTCTCACTGATCGAGGCAGCCGGTTCGAGATTGCACGGCATGCGATAGGGGAAAAGATCGTTCGATTCCGACAGCCAATGCGCGACGGCACGTGGATAGAATCGCAGAGCTTTGGCACGGATTTGATCGGGGGAGATCACGATTGTTCGAGGGCATCGCGAAGTTGTTCAGCGGAAATGGTCAGCAGCGAACTGCGTTGCGTTTCGCGGTCCTTGACAACCTGAATGTACGTTCCCACGTACGGTTCGGTGACGCGAACCTTCGCGTCAAGCGGCGCGACAATCAACAATTGCAAACCGAACTGTTCGAATAAATCCATCGCATACTCCGCATGATGGTCGTCGCTCCGCGAGAACATTTCGTCAACCATCACGAAATGAAAACGATCGTCGTTGTCGGAATCGGGATCCAGGTCGTACTGAAAGGCAATCGCCGCGACCAGGACTAAGAACGCCAACTTTCCTTTTTCACCGCCCGATTGACCGGCGCCACCGTCATAGTAACTGCGCGGCTCTTGGGTCGATCGCACGAATTCGCTCGCGGCAAAATTGAACCAGTTTCGAACGTCAGCGACTTTTTCCAGCCAACGATGATTGCTGCCGTCTCTCAATCGGGCCACGAGCTTTTCAATTCGCAGGAACGTCGCTTCATTCGCTTCCGGAGTGCCGTCCAGCGTTCCACTCAAGCAGGCCGACAACTCGCGACGAAAATCTTGAATCTCGCGATCGTGGACGTCGGTTGCTTCCAGCCGCATAAAGGTCCCTGGTTTCCATTCCAGCCGTTCCAACGCTCCGTTGAGTTGAAGAATCTTGTCGCGGATCTCCTGCCGATCATTCTCCAAGCTGCTATTCAATAAGCCGACTTCATGGAGGACCTTCTCGTTGAGGCGATTCTTGAATCGTTCTTCGTACTTCGGCAGATCATCGCGGACGATGCGATCGTGCAGTGCCAGAAAGCTGTTGATGGAGTCCAGGTCGGCATCCAGGTCAGAATATTCTTCTTGAAAATTGCGCAGGAATCGCCCCATGCCTTTGACGATTTCGTCAACCATCGGTTTTAGTCGCTGCGTCATGTCATCGATATTTTTGCGGAGAGCATGCTCGATTTTCGAACGTAGCGTTCCAAGATTTTCGAGGGTCAATTTCTCCTTGCATCGTGAGGCCAGTTCTTCAAAGCGAGTCCGATGAAGCTCCCACGTTCCGTCCGCCTCCGCTTGAGCAAGGATCTTGAGATCGTTTTCGAGCAGACGCCGACCTTGACTCAACTCCATATTCAGTTCCTTTCGGCGTTCGATGGTTTGATCCCGATCGAGCTGATATCCCGCCGCTTCCGCACGCAGGTTCTGCACCTTTGTTCGCAGTTCTTTGACGATGTCGTTGGACTCCTCCAAGCGTTGTTTTTCCAAACGCAATTGCGTTGCCTCGAACTCATGGCGATCGGCATCGATCTGGTCAAAATCTTCGACACGAGCTAGTTGGCCAAGGACTTCGATCGCTTGCGTATCGCGGTCGATCATTTTCACCAGCCGATCATCGCGCTCTTGCAGTTGTTCGATCGATCGCTGTAATTCTCGCAGTGAGTCGCGGAGGGCCGATTGTTTCTCGCGATTGTCCCAGCCAAGGACAAAGTATTTGCGCTCGTGGCCGAGAGAACGGTCGTCCTTTTCGTGCCGCGTTACGTTACTCCGGATATGGCGATTCCGCGTCATAGCCTTGCCGCTTGCACGTTTGAATTCCTCGATGCTGTCGCATGCTTGAAAATCGAAACGCTCCCGTATCTCAGCCTTGACCCAATCGATCAACAAGTGCGGTCGATATTGCAGCATGGCCGAGAGACTCGGTCCAGCGGAGACTACTGCGTTCGACTCCCATCGGCTAGGGACTCGCAAATAGACAAGCTTCTGTCCCACCCCTCGTTGGTCGGTCAATGCGGTCGCGTCGATGTACCCTGCCACTTTCGAATAGAAATGTTCGGTGACCAACAGACTTCGGGCAAATCCATGCAATACCTGCTCGATCGAAGCTTGCCATGAACGGCAGTCATCTCGCACATCCAGAAGTTCCGCCGCGAAGGGGAGATCGCTGGGAGCGATGTTCAGGTCGCGGCAGATCCCATCTCGAAGTGAAATCAAGGATTCGGGGAGATTGCCCTTTCTTCGTTCAAGAGACCGCAGTTCTTGTTCTTCGTCTGAGAATTGCTGCTTGAGCCGACCGATTTCATATTGCAGTTTGTTGCTCTCGACGCGATGCTCATCGCGCTGTTGCAGAAGTGCCTGCTTGCGAACGACCAGTTGTTCGCGCACTTTATGGAATTGCTCCGGCGATGTGACTTCAATACGAATGCCCGCGACCTTCAAATTCGCCACGAATTGATTTCGAATCTCTCGCTTGGTTGCGGCCATTTGGTCCTGGTGACGGATCAACTCCGGAAGCTGACGCAATCGATCACCACCGGCGTGTTCGATTTCTGCCTCTAGCCGCATGATGTTGGTGCGAAGTTCTTCAAGTCGCTCATCGAGTCGTAGGAGCTCCTCTTGAAGAAATCGAATCTGCTGATCCCATTTCTGACAGTACGGTTCTAGCAACATCCGGCGTTCGTTCGCGAAATATAGGGAGAGCGCGTCGTAACGAGCCTGCTCTTCCTTCTGTTCCTCCAATTTCTCCCGATACTTGTGGCTGGCTTGGACCACGGGTCGAAGCAATTCATCTTGCCGCCGAGCTTTTACGAGAAAAGCGTGGGCCTCGCTCAGTTCTTGAAAGTGAGCAAGAAGCTTCGAAACTCGCTCGTTCCACGGTTGCTTTTCCAGCATGTGCTGTCGGATGAACACATCCAGTCGCTGCACGTCCTTGACAGCCACGGTCTGATTGAAAATATCCATGGCTTTGGATCGCATCGAGGTCTTGCGCTGCCACCAGTTGAAATACTGGCTGTAACTGGTCGTGGTCTCAAAACCTCGTTCCCTTAATTGCTTGGCAAGCGTCGAGCCGGATGTCAAATTTCCCAGGTCGGCAACGATGCTCCGTTCGCCTTCACAGTAAGCGTAGACTCGTTCCACCGACGAATCGCTGTTGAGGTAGAGGACTTGGCACAGCGTGAATGCCGTCTTCCGAGTCTGGTTGCTGAACGTTCCTAGCAAGACGGAGTACTGACCAATTCCAGAACGCATATAAATCGTTTGTGGTCGATTGTCCGAGCCTTGGGTTCGATCGTGAGCTCCCCGAATGTAACTCCGTTCGTCGCGCTCGTGCTTCCCTGCCCCTGCGGCCACGTTGTAATTGCGAGTTTGTGGCCTCACCAACAACGTGAGCAGCGCATCCACTAACGTCGATTTTCCAGAGCCGTTCTCGCCCACCAGCAAAGTTGTCTTACCGTGCAATGGTAGAGTAAAGACCGCACCATCGAAGATGCCCCAGTTATAGACTTCCAGCTTACTTAGGCGAAACCCAGGCAGAGGTTTATCGTCCATTTGGACTAAACCCGTCGACAATTCGCTTTGCAGGTCTCCCTTTTCAGGAGGCAAATTCGATTTTGGTGGGTTGACTGGATTCATAGGCTTTGATTGGAAAGATGGCGGTCACCTGGTATTTCGATCCGATCCCAAAACACTACACGCGCTGACGTTTCGGGCTATTCTTATTCACGTACAGGCTCTTTTTCTTCGCGAAGGATTGTGGTCTCTGAATGCGCATCCGAAGGAGGTTCCGTATCGAATCCCCTTCGTCGTCGAGCAACCTCTTCCAGGAGCGACTGTCGAACCATTTCCAAGTCCGATAGAGGAAGTCGAGCTTTGAGGATTCGGCGGATTTCCCAAGAGGGCGGTTCCTTCTCGAATTGGCGAACAAACTTGAACTCTTCAAGCTTTCGAAGCTGAGCTCCAAGCAGTTTGTTCAACTTCACCTGATCCGATTCGTCAGGGAAAAAAGCCTGCCAGAGGACCAGCAGATCCGATTGCGCCACGATGCATCGGTCACTATGAACATCATGCTCTTCAAATTGGCGAAACTCGTCGCGCAGCAGGACACATAAGAGCGTAGCTTCGTAACTGAGCGGAGTTCGGCGAAATAGCCGCGGAACCACGGGAGCATCGCTGGAGAGTTCCCCGTCTTCCAACTGACGAAGATACGCCATCCCGTCCGCATCATCGACGACCAGTGACAAATTGATTTTTGAGAAATAATCGGTGATCGAAGAAATGTTGCTTTGCAAGAGGTTCCAAAGAGCGTCACCATCATCGTGGTAGATGACACCCTGAAGCAAACGGACCGCAACCGGGCTCCATTCTGGAAGTGGACTTGCCTTGATTTCCTCGACATGAAATGGACTAATCGGTCGAGAATCGTTCATTTTGCTTTCCGTGTTGTTGTTCGACGCGAAGCGTGGGGGAGATACAAGACGCGAGGGACTGTTAATTGCAAGAGCGTAGGAGAATCTTGAGCGCGCCGGAGTCGAATGAGTTCGCTTTGAGTGAGGTCGATCTGATGCCCGTCGTCGGAAGCGATCTGCAAGTAACCCAGGACGTCAATCACGCTGGAAATGGGATGGGCTGCGGATAGGTCCGATAAGGATTTGGGACCATCTAGGGTGAACTCGTGAATCTGATTGCGTAGCTTGCGGTAGTCCAGCCGATGCATTTTGGCAAGCGTTGCGGCCAGCTGCATCCAATTCGATGGATCGCTCTCGTGCGCCACCAACTGCGTCGATCCAAATTCTGAATCAGGTGTCCAGAATGGTCTAGTTAATGGCGAGCCGATCTCGGCCTGCGTATCGATCTCAATGATGGTCCCACTCGGTGGATTCGAACGCAACTCCAATGCGGCGGCCCGAATGTCGCGAAGAACATTGGCCAGACGCACGCGATGCTCCGTCGACTGCGCGTCTAACAAACGCCGCAGGGTTGCCGATAGTCGTTGGGTCGTTCGCATGACTTTGTCGGCTTCGGCCAGCAACGCGGAAATCATTTTGCGCAGCCTTGCCAGTGAGTCTTGCTGATCCGCGAGTGCTTCCAGACGATGGATCTCTTCAATGTTTTTTCGCAAAGCTTGCTGTTGAGCAGGTGACAGGAGAAAACGTACGAACGCGAAAAAACTCACCCCTTCATCCTGTTGCTTCAGCAAATCTTCGGAATCGAGCGCGAAGCCAAGGATGGTCCCACGCGACTCACTGCCCGTCACGCGTAGTTTGTGGACGTCTCGAGCGATGATTTGAAACCGCTCTTCGACCGCACGAAAATCGGATTGCAATTCCTTCAGCAAGTTCATGGCGGTCTGGAACCGTTCGCGTAATTGAGGCGGGCGAAGGACTTGGATGGCCTTGCCCCCCTCGGTCGCTTTGATTTCTTCCTCCAGTTTTCGTTGTTCCTCGCGCAGGTAGTCGAGCCGCCGTTGTGGATCGGCTGTTGCGCCTCGCACAATCGCGTCGAGAGTCTCGATAATGAGCCGCAAGCGACTCTCGGTTCCCACCAAGGTTTGACGCTTGGCGATGGCCGAATCAACGAACTGAATCGCTTCCTCAGCGTGAGCAGTAAGCTGATACTGAGGCTCGGTCGAATTCGCTTCGACGAATCGTTTCAACCAGCCCGCCTCAGCCCACTGAGCGATATAGCGCTCTGCTGGCCCAACCATCACCTCCGGTTCAGTTTCATGGAGTTCTTCCAAGTAGCTCGTGAGCCGAGCTCGCAATTCCGACTGCCCCAACGAGATAGCATTGCCGGATTTGAAGCTCTCCTGCAAGAACTCCAGCACATAAGGTGCAGAGTCGGAGCGAAGCAACTTAGCCGAAGGCGATCCTTCAAAAAAAGTCCGCAATTCCTCGCGTCGCACCACCGAATAGTTCCCGTTCAGCAAAATCATATTGTGTGAGTTCGTCGCTGCCTTTGAAGGAATTCATTCTAAAAAACCCATGGTGACACGTTTGGTCCAGTATTCAAGGATTTTTCGCATGGATGGATAAATTTTTGTAACGGCAAATCAACGGTGATCGATTTCCGTTCGTCTCGTTGAATTCGCCCAGGTTGGACCGTCTGTCAAAGGATTACGGATTTGCCATCGATGGACATCCTGTGGTGCTTAGCCTTCGGCTGACGGTTAAACGCACTACCCTTCCATGAAGCGGGCAATACCAGCCCGAAGCATCAGCGCGACAATCCGCTCTGCAGGAAAAGCACTTCTGCTAGCCAACCTGACTTGATTTCTTCGAGCAGCATCGGCATTCAGCATGAGCAAGGCTTGTCAACCAAAGTCTCGCTGTCGTTGACGAAACGATCTTGTCCAAAAGCGGCACGAAGCGGTCTTGCTAGCAAGCAGAGACCGCCTCGTGCCAATCCCCCCCGGGATTGTTTTGTTTGCCTTGAGATAGGCAATTGACGAGGTTTGAAGGGTCCAGGCCAACTGGGATGAATGATAGCCTTAAGGATTCTTTGAAAATCACCTGGACTCCACAACGTATCGGACGCAACAATCCTCCTGCTTGGTAAAAGAACGCCAACATGGCAACCTCAACGCAAGCGTTACAGCTTGCCTGATTCCGTCAGGTTTGGGATCAAACCGAGTCGATAGGAGATGTGAGCGGCGTCACTTCAGAGCTGGCAGTGGTTTTGAAGTCAATGTCGCTCCAGATGCGTAAGGATACCGATGGTGCTCAAAGATTTAATGCGTGGTCGCGTTTCGAACTTTTCGATGCCGGTTGGGCCTCCGGTCGTCGTTGGGGCGGCGCTTTCGTGTGGGTTTTACTTGTCGATCTTCTTTGGCCTGCTCGATCAACCTCTGATTCGCCGCTATTGTTTGGGGCATCCGGTCGCTATGTTGACCGTGACGATGTTCTTTATGTCGGTTTCGGCACTGCTCATGAAGTACTGGTTGGCACTTCGGCAGTGGAGTTTGACAAGTGAAGCTGGAACTCGTTTAGCTGCGATCATTCAATCGACACAAACCATTCACGCCAAGCGAACCGAAGATCAGCGAACCCATTATGGTGACTCCCCTGATAGGCTGTACGAGGAAGCGGCAGCCATTCGTGGACAACCAGCGGAATGGCTGCATGCGATCTGGCAGATGGAGCCCACCAGGGTTGTTCAAAGTTGGTTTGGGTTCCGGTTGCTGGAACTCCTCGGTCGGCAAGTAAAACGAGGTGATGCCTCGCGACTAGATGAAGATCTTCGCGAGCTTTCTGAGAAGGACGCGGACTCCCAGCACGAGAGCTACGGGATTGTTCGCATCATGACTTGGGCCATGCCGATGCTCGGCTTTTTGGGAACGGTGATCGGCATTTCGACCACACTCGGTCGGATGGACACCAAGCAGCTAGCAACCGGCTCGCAAGAAGCAATGAATAGCATGACCGCTGGTTTGTATGTCGCGTTTGACACGACGGCAGTGGCTTTGGTGCTGACCATCGTCACCATGTTCTTGCAGTTCACGGTGACTCGAATCGAACAAGGGCTGCTGCGTCAGATGGATGCAGCGATCAGTAGCCATCTTGTCGGCTGGCTAGCGAATTCGCAGGCCGTCACGCCAAGCAAGATGGAAGACTTACTGGCTCAGATGACGACCAGCCTGAAGGGAGCTTTCGAGTCGTTGTTGCTACAACAAGCGAAATTATGGAGCAACACAATCGCTCAAGCCAACGACCGTTGGCAAGCCGTTTCATCCGAAGGTGCAGCCATCATTCGCGAGCAGCTTCTATCCGCAATCGCGGAATCCTTGGAATCGCAGAATCGCTATTTGGAACAATTGCAATCGGCGGGAGCCGCTCAGTTGGAAGCTCGATGTCAACAATGGCAAACAAGTTTTTCCGAGCAGTCGCGAGTATTGCACACGCAGCAGCGCGAATTGGCGGCCCAGACGGTCCTGTTAAAGGAATGGATTGAAAAGGGCCACACATTCGAAAAACTCGACCAGACCCTGGAGCAGAACTTAAAACGCCTCACCGATGTCGATCGCTTTTATGAAGCGGCGATGTGCATGACCGAGGCAGTGGCATTCCTCGGTACACAACTCGAACGAAGCGGTGTGCTTCGCCATCCAGTCAAACCGGCGACGCCCGATGGCACGTCGGCGACGCCCACGGTTCGAAGGCGTGCGGCATGAGAAAGTCTCGAAGGGGTTCGGAGATAGCTCCGTCGCTCTTTCCCTTTCTCGCCGTCTTGCTATGCACGATGGGGGCGATTGTCTTTATCTTGATTTTGACGGTCGCCAAGGCCGGCGATACCGCTCGATTGCTCGTCGAATCCGAAGTCGACGAGGAAGAGCAGGCTATCGAGGATCTTCTCTACGTCGCCATCGATGAACGAGCTGCTACTCGCGACGCAGCCGTTGAGGAACTGGAAAGTCTGAGGCAGCGTCTTCAACATTTCGAATCGCACATTCAGCAACTGCGACGCGAACACGATGATTTGCTCGCTCGTGAAAAAGCGATGGCCGCTGCTCAGTCAGAAGATTCACAGCACAAGGATGCCAATGCTCAGATTCGAGAACTCATGGCTGAACGCGACCAGCTTCAGGCCGAAATCGACCAGAAGATAAGCGATGCCAAGAACCGGCAGCCAGCATTCGCGATCATTCCTTATCAAGGTCGAAACGGTACCACACGCCGTCCGATCTATCTCGAATGCCTTGCCGACCGACTTATCTTGCAGCCCGAAGGCATCGAATTCTCCTTGCGTGACCTGGCTCCTCCCTATCATCCAGGTGGCCCACTGGATGCCGTACTCCGAACCATACGCTCGCACCATCAGCAATTGGATGAAACGATGTCTTCATACTCTGCACCCTATCCGCTGGTCTTAGTCCGACCATCGGGCATTCGAACCTTCGCGCTGACTCGCAACGCATTGCAGGGGTGGGATGATCAGTTTGGATACGAACTGATCGATGAACAGATGCCGCTAACCTTTCCAGGCAGTTCGCCAGGACTCAAGCCCAAGATTGAAACGACCCTTGCATCGGCTCGGCAACGACAAGCGGCCCTCGTTGCAAGCATTCCGAAGAATATCCTCGATCCGAAGATGATCGACGCATGGATTCAACAACCGATCGGAGCGAATCAGCTAGGTGGGGCCTCCGAGGAAAGCCATCGAGGTTCGAGTCCGTTAGCAAGTCCCGGAACTGCGCTCGGTGGTGACTGGAAAATGATCAAGGAATTCGATCATCGTGCCGAGTCGGGCGAGTCCCCCGCAAATCCAGAAAGAGTTTCTGGAATCCACTCGCATCGAAGCACGGTAGAGGGTTCTGACTCACAAGGTGACGTCGGGCTCTTCACTGGCTATCAGAATTTCGATAACGCAAGCGGTTCTAACCTTGGCTTCGGACAGGGCGATGGATTCGCAGCTGCCAATGCTGGAGACGAAGCTGGAAGCGGGGCCGATATCACTGGCCAACGACAACAAAATCCAGGTGGCTCGTCGAACGGTTCAAACTCATCCCGATCGAGCCAAGGTAGTGAACATAGCCTCCACGGAGTCGCATCGACAGGTGAACATCAAGGAATCTCGAATGGAGACACCAAGCTGCAGAATGGAACCAGTTCGGGTCAAGGAGCCCCGAGTGCCGGATCATCTGGAATGACCATGCAGCAACCCATGGCATCGGATTCGAGCGACCATGAGAAAACTCCATCGCTGTCGTTCCAAGTTGGGCAAAGTCAATCGGATCGAGATTTACAGCCGATTTCGGTTACGCAAGGCCGGGATTGGGCAACTGCTCGTTCCTCCGGAAGGCAAACTCCTGTGCTCAGGCAGATTCAAATGGTCGTCTTGCCCGACGCCTGGATTGTTCTCTCAGACACGAATCCAAGACGAGCTGAAGTGACGATCTCGCTCAATCAAGGATGGAAGCGAGCTACTGACGAATTGTCACGAGCGATTCGTGAACGAATCGATAGTTGGGGCATTGCCGTTGCGGGAGGCTACTGGAAACCGCTTTTGCGAGCGGAAGTATTATCGCCCGATTCACCGAGTTTGCGAGCCTTGGAACGAGCTCTTGAAGGGAGCGGTATCCAACTGGAAACTCTACCCTTGCAGATTCAATCATCGGCATCCGGACGCAAGTGAGTTCCGGTGTACTT
This sequence comes from Pirellula sp., assembly GCA_037440405.1. Lineage (GTDB taxonomy): Bacteria > Planctomycetota > Planctomycetia > Pirellulales > Pirellulaceae > JANMGV01. The sequence continues at coordinate 37,157 of JBBIUE010000037.1, forward strand.
TACCCACCGAAGCATAACATACGGAATTCGACCATGAATTCAAAGCGAGATTCAGAAATAGCGATCGGGGAGGATTCTTTTCTCGATACGATTGCCAACTTGGTCGGAATTCTGATCATTTTCGTAGTCATCGCTGGCACCGGGACGCAAACATCGGCCTTGAATCTCGCCCGATCAGAGCAAGAAGCCCGCGACAAAAGCAACGAAGCGGTTATCAGCAAATTGAACGACCTCGAAAAGGACATTGGTAAGCAGATCGAACGATTGCAAGCATATGCTGTCGAGCTTGAAATGCGGCGACACGAGCGAGACGGGCTGCTGGATAGGATTCATCAGCTTCGCTATGACATCGAGCGCAAGGCGCAGAGCATGGAAGATGATCAACGAATCCGTTCGGAGCAACTCGCCCAACTTGCGCAATTGCAGGCAGAGATCGATCGGCGATGTCAAGAGCTCGAGGAAATCCAAGTCGAAGATCCGGCACCGATGGTTTTACAGCATCTGCCGACACCCATGGCCAAAACGGTGTTCACCAAAGAAATGCACATCATGATTAGGCATCAGCGAGTTGCCTTGATACCTTGGGATGAACTGATCGATGAGCTCAAGAAAGAAGCGGAGCAGACGGCCCGGCGTGGCCTGCGCAAATCCGAGTTTGAAGGGACATTGGGACCGATGTTTGGTTTCATGATGCTGTATCGATTTACAAGCAAACGTGGAGTTGTCTCGAACGGATCATCGGTGACGACTGGGCAGATGATTGAACTCGATCGATTCGAGTTAGAACCTCAAAAGGACTTGGTGCTCGAATCGATCGATCAAGCCATGTCCGATGGTGGCCGGCTGCGCGTGGCACTATCTGCACGGCGTGCTGAAGAAACCGTCATTACTGCTTGGGTCTATGAGGACAGCTTTGAGACTTTTCGGCAGCTCAAAGAAGCACTGTTCGCCAAAGGTTTTCTTGCCGCTGCGCGACCGCTCCCCATGGCGGCGAGGATCGCCGCCTCACCACATGGCTCGCATAGCCTAGCGCAATAACTCCAAGTCCGATTCGGCCTCCCAGGCGGTCGCATCAGGAGCTTCCGTTCGATGGCGATCCTTTCGAGAGCATCTGGTTGACGGTTCGAATGTACTTCCGCCCAGTCGGAGTCCAAGGATGGATCAGGTTGTAATAGAGAATGTAGTACACCGCCGCGATACCATCGCGAAGTCCGATTTTCTTTCCTTCCTCATAGGTTCGCCCATAGTAGGAAATCGGCACTTCATAAGTCCGGCACCTAGTTTTGCAAATCATGGCCGTAATCTCGATCTCCATTCCAAATCGAGAGCTGGTGAGTTTTAGTGGTCGAATGACAGCTCCGCGAAAGGCCTTGTAGCAAGTCTCGATGTCCGACATGTTGCGATTGGTTAAGACGTTGGAGAGAAAGGTAAGAAACTTGTTGGCCAGATAGTGATAAAAGTAGAGGACCCGAGCCGCTCGTTTCACTAAAAAGCGGCTGCCATAGACTACGTCCGCAACATCGTTTTCAATCGGAGCGATAACGTCAGGAATTTCGGCGGGGTCGTATTCCAAATCCGCATCCTGAATGATAACGATGTCACCCGTACTTTCGCTGATTGCCTTGGCGATGGCGGCGGTTTTGCCGCGATTGCATTCCTGTCGATGCGGTTTGATTTCAGGATGGAGATTGCTGAAGTCGCGAATGATCTCCCATGTGCCATCGCTAGAACCGTCATCGACGACGATGATTTCACGATCCACCATCGGAAGCTGAATTAGTTTTTGCAACACGATCGCGATGGAATCGCGTTCGTTGTAGGCTGGAACGAGAATCGAGACCTTCACAACCGACTCACGACGCAGGCTCGTAAAGAATGACGACAAACAAATCCGACGAACCGAACGAACCCGGGGAAAGCGTCGAATTGGAGGATGGCGTTTGCGGGGCGATATTGGCTTGCACGGAGATAATCTTGGCTGGCTTAGTCTTTGCAATCCAAGCATTGATTTCCTGTTCTAGCTGTGAGTATTCGGATTCAATGCTGAGAAAGATCTTGACTTGCGGAAGAACAGCAGGCATGAGCGCGTTCTTTCTCGACTAAGGGATGTGGACACTCGTTCGGATGAACCCTTGGATTCCGTTTGATTCCGAAAGGCATGATGCACATCTTTCATGCCAGTCCGTTTTCTCGCGGCAGCGACTTAGGGAATCATCAAGGCACGCGAAGTCCAGTCATTCACCGGAACGGCTAACTTCGCGCACCCACCGCTTGCCAACAAGCGGTCATCGGTGAGGACGCATGATTCTAAGCTTTGCATCGCAACTTCGGTGTGTCAAGCTACGAGCAAAAGGTCTTGTGGATGATTGTAAAGATATCACGGCCAATTTTTTTCTTCGTGCCGGTACATTGTCCCACCAGCTCTCCGCCGCGCTTGTAGATCTCAACCTGGCTTTCCTCCGCATCGATCGCTTCCGGACCATTCGACACCATCAGATCGCAGGATTTTTTTTGCATTTTGGTGATCGCGCGAAAGTGGCGATCTTCGGTTTCGAGAGCAAATCCGACCACCCATTGATGAGGCATCTTGGTTGCCGCCAATGAGGCGATGATGTCCTCGGTCTCGACAAGTTCCAACAGGAGTGGTTGACCGGTCTTCGCCATTTTCTGAGTAGCGACGCGACGTGGGCGATAGTCGCACGGAGCTGCGGCCCCAATGAGTCCATCCGCCTGCTCGAATGCTTTCCTTGCCTCGATGAACATCTCCTCGGTCGTCTGAACAGAAATCACATGCGCACGTCTCGGGTAAGAAACCGAAACCGGTCCGGTGACGATCGTCACTGCGTGCTTGAAATGCAGGGCGGCATCGGCCAAGGCTGCTCCCATGCGACCGCTCGAAGCGTTGGTGATATAGCGAACTGGATCCAAATACTGGCGCGTCGGTCCAGATGTGATCACAACATGAGCCATGACTTCCAAACCTACTGAGAGAATTGCCTGGGATGATCATTCCATCGCATCGATTAAGTTGCTGATGGCGACGAGAATCTGTTCCGGCTCAGCCATACGTCCAATTCCGACCTGCCGACAACTCAACCACCCCGATTCCGGCCCAACCCAATGCACACCGTCGCGAGTGAGTTGCTCGACATTCCGTTGAACGGCAGGTTGCTTCCACATCTTGGCACTCATGGCGGGAGCGATCAACACCGGACACGTTCGATTCAAGTACAAGGTCGCAAGAAGATCGTCGGAGGAGCCATGAGCGAAGCTAGCAAGCACGCGGGAAGTTGCCGGAGCCACAATCAGCAGTTCCACGAGATCCCCCAACTCGATGTGGGCCCCCAACGAAAATCGGAAATCGAACAACGAAACCACAGGTGGACGTCCAGCCAACGCGCTGAACGTTGCTTTCCCCACAAACTGCATTGCGCATTCGGTAAGTACGACCCAAACATCGTGTCCTTGCTGCACCAAACGACTGACCAGGATCGCCGATTTATAGGCCGCAATCCCACCGCTGACGGCAACGATGATGGTACGGGATTTCATGAGTCTTCCAGGACGCTTACGCGACGCAGTTGCGATGGATTCGTTTATAGCTCGCCCAGGTCCAAGTCGAGCAAGTCGCCGAGATCGGTTGTCTCACCCGTTACCTTCACTTCGTTCGACATGTTGAGGTAGATCTTGTCTTGCAAAATCTCTTGAATCACGATTTCCATCTTGTTGTCGGATTGCATGTCAACCAGCGGTCGGCTCCCTTTATTCAGTTGGACCAAACGCTTTTGAATGAGAGTGGACAGCTTGAAACGTCCGCCGACTTTGTTAACGATCGCTTCTTCTTTTAGTTCTTCGAGCATACTTGCCGATCTCCTTGAAATTGCTTGAGGATGGAGCATATTTCGCGAACCGTGGCGTGCAATTCGCGATTGATGATTTCGTACTGATAGAGATGGCGCAAAGCCATTTCTTCGGATGCCACCTGAAGGCGTCGAGCAATTTGACTTGCACTTTCGGTTCCACGATCGTGCAGGCGTCGCTCGAGTTCCTCCATCGAACCGGGATGAACGAAAAAGCTGATGATGTCGCTTCGCCTTTGGAAGATGGTCAGCGCTCCTTGGACATCGATTTCCAGGATCATCCATTTTCCTTCGGCCAGTCCGGTTTCGACAAACTCGCCGATCGTTCCATACCAGAAGCCTCGACCATAGACTTCCTTGAACTCGAGAAACGCGCCTTCGTCCCTCTTTCGTTCGAACTCTTCTTGAGAGAGGAAGAAGTAATCCTTCCCGTCGACTTCACCCTGGCGTGGTGGTCGCGTTGTGGCAGAGACACTTAACTTCAAAGGGAGTGGACAATCTTCAATCAACTGGCGCACGACCGTCGATTTACCCGCTCCGGATGGACCGGAGATGACAATGATGCGAGCGTCCTTAGGTGGATTCATCATGAGTTCTACTCGATATTCTGAACAATCTCGCGGGCCTGTTCGATTCGGGTTTTCAGCTCGACCACGAAGCCAGAAATCGTCGCATCGTTTGCTTTCGAGCCGATGGTTGACGCTTCCCGAAAGAACTCCTGGATAATGAAGTCTAGCTTGCGTCCCTGACTTTCCGAAGCATTCATGGCAGTCCGAAACTGGGAGATATGGCTTTCGAATCGGACCAACTCCTCACAAATGTCGATTTTATCGGCATAAAGGTGAATTTCGCGCAACAAGTCCACGGTCGGCAACTCAACCTGGTGCTCCGCCAATGTCTGGCGAATTCGCCCTTCCAATCGGTTGCGATAGTCCGTCAGCACTGCCGGGGCTCGCTCTCGAATCGCAACAATCCACGAAGCAAGCTGCTGAAGGATGGAATTCAATTCTGCAGCCATGTTCGCTCCTTCCCGCGATCGCATCGTATTTAGATTGTCGAGCGCTTCGAAAACGACGCTCTCGACCATTGCCGATAGCCGTTCATCGAGTGAGCCGCTGTGCTCGGGCGATTCGACCACACCAGGCAAAGAAAGGTACTCACCCGGACTCAAGTGAATCGGTCGATTGAAATCTTGAGCGACTGCGATCGACTGCTGCATGTAACTTCGCAAGGCAGAGATATTGATCCGATAGTCCTCAGAATCCTGCGGAACCTGGGCTCGGACGGACACCGTGATCGAACCACGGCGGACTTTTTGGCGAACCCAACCTTCGATCATCGCCTCCAGCGACGCGATGGACTCGCTGACGCGCGTGCTGACCTTGAGGAATCGATTGTTCACCGCGCGGATTTCGACCGATACCGAAACATTGTCGGTGGAGAGCTTCGCCTCACCTTGGCCGGTCATGCTGAGCATCACGGGAAAATCGTACCTCGAAGGTTATGGCCAGCCGTCGCCAAGCCGCCATTCAGCCATGGCATGAATACATGAATGGGCAACTAAGAGCCATCACCTGGATTCGAAACCTCCGATGAAGCGGAACCAGATGTTGCTTCCTCAGCGGGAAATGTCTTTTCCGATACTTCCGCGCTCGTCGTGGTTTCTTGAGATGTGGGCGTCGCAGATCCCGATGTTGCTGGATCGACAAGTGGAGACGCGGCGGAGCTTCCCGATTCCGAAGGATTGGACGGTAACATTTCGCCAAGACCAAGGTCGCTTAATCCGGTCATGCCGCTAGGAATGGTGTCACCTTTCGGATTCATCACCGGCGAGGAAACCGAAATGCCGCCATCCGCTGTTCCGACGCTGAACTCTGTTTCCTGCATACTCCAAACAGCAAAGGCGCTGAGAAAAATCCAAATCGCAGCCACCACAATCGTGATTCGGGTAAACAAGTCACCAGCCTTCGTGCCAAACGCGCTCTGACCACCGGCTCCTCCGAGTGCACCTGTCAAGCCTCCCCCGCGTCCTCGCTGCACCAACACAAGCAGGATCAAGAATACGGAAAGAATAAATAGCGTAATACCGAAAAAGTACTGGTACGCATCAATGGCAAACAATGGGATCAAATCGTGGCTCCTCACCCCGAGACTGGAAGCAAGCGGATTCCGTGAAAACCCCAAATTGTAACGATGTCGATGGAATTTGTTGAGCCCAAATTATCCAACAAAAAACAGGTTCGGCGGGCTCAAGTTCGCGAATTTCGCTACACTTCTAGCTCCAGCACAAGTATTTGGCCACGTCCGGACGGGTGGGTAACCGCCTACGCCTGAGATTGATCATTTAGGCGTTGGCAACCGAGTTCACCCATGACGTCCGACGTGACAGAAACTCTCGCTACTCCTGGTCAGGTTTCTAAAATCCATCAACAAACTCTGGCTATTTGGTCATTGATCCTCATTTCGGAAGGAGATTCACCGTATGTCCCGCATGTTTTGTCTTGCGATCTGCACGCCGATCCTAGGCGCTTCCATGCTATCCCAAGAACTTTTCGGTCAACAAGATTCCGGTCCGCTGAAGTCGGGGATCGATCTGAGTTTTGTCAGCAAAGACCTGCAACCCGGCGACGATTTCTACCAGTACATGAACGACGGGTGGTTAAAGACGGTCGAGATACCGCCGGATAAGTCGAACTACGGTTCGTTTTCCGAGCTAGACGATCAAACGATCGAGGCCGTGCGAGAGATCATTCGCGAGTCGGCTTCCAATCCCAATCTCTCCGGCGAAGCAAAGATGGTCGGCAATCTATTTCGATCCTATCTCGACTTGGAACGCCGCAATGAAGCTAAGGTCCAGCCAATCGCGGACCTTCTCAATCGCATTCATCAGATTGCAACGAAGCAGGAATGGTGCAAGGTTGCCGGAGAGCTGAATTCGGTTGGCGTGGGCAGCATTCTCGGCACGTTCATCGAATCGGACGCTCGCAATTCGGAACAGTATGCCATCTACGTTTTTCAAGGAGGAACATCGCTTCCCGATCGCGATTATTATCTTGTCGATAACGAACGCAATCAAGAAGTCCTGCATCAGTTTCGTCGCTACATCGTCGATATGCTCCAATTCGCAGGTTTTCCGAATCCGGAAGATTCGGCGAATGCCATTCTCGAGTTGGAGCGAAAGTTTGCGGAAGCTCAGTGGACCAGAGTTGAGTTGCGCAATCCCATCAAATCCTACAACAAGAGAACCGCGAAGGAATTTGCTACCAGCCTGAAGAGTATCGATTGGCCTACCCTTTCGAATGAAATTGGATTGCCAGCGGAGCACGATTTGGTCATTGGTCAGCCGAGCTTTTTCGAGAAAGCGGATGCAATTTTTTCTGAAGCATCATTGGATGATCTGAAAGCATTCCTAGTTTTCTCGACGATCGACGCTGTCGCTCCGATGCTAAGCGAAGATATCGAGCAACGACATTTCGAGTTTCACTCACAAGTGCTTTCGGGAATCCCAGAACAAAAGCCACTCGAGCGCCGCGCTATCGATCTTTGCAACGCCATGCTCGGCATGCCCATTGGCCAGCTTTATGTTCAACGTCACTTCCCTGAAGAAGCCAAACGGCGGATGAATGAACTTGTGAAGAATCTCATCGTCGCTTTTGAAGGTCGAATCGAGCGGTTGGAATGGATGGGCGAAGGAACCAAGCGGCAGGCCAAAGAGAAGTTGGCTTCCTTTACTCCGAAGATCGGCTATCCCGACGTTTGGAAGGATTACTCCAGCCTGCAACTTTCACCGATCAACCTGGTTGAAAACGTCCGCAAGATTCGAGAGTTTGAACATAACTACGAGTTGGCCAAGCTGGGTAAGCCCATCGATCGCAACGAGTGGCTGATGACACCGCAAACGATCAATGCTTACTACAATCCGCTGAAGAATGAAATCGTTTTCCCAGCAGCCATCCTGCAGCCGCCATTTTTCAATCTCCAAGCGGACGACGCCGTTAACTACGGCGCGATCGGTGCAGTGATCGGCCACGAAATCAGCCATGGGTTTGACGATAGCGGCAGTCAATTCGATGGAAAAGGGAATCTTCGAAACTGGTGGACCGAAGATGACCGCGCCGAATTTGAAAAGCGGGCCAAACAGCTTATCAATCAGTATTCCCAGTACAAACCCTTCGATGACATGAACGTCAACGGTGAGCTGACGATCGGTGAGAACATCGGCGACTTAGGCGGGGTCAACGTCGCTTTTGCGGCCTACAAGTTGTCGCTGGGAGGGAAACCTGCTCCCGTCATCGATGGGTTAACGGGAGAGCAACGATTCTTCATGGGTTACGCTCAAATGTGGCGTCGGAAATACCGCGAGGCGGAACTGCGAAAGAGGTTGCTCACCGATCCGCACTCGCCCAGCCAATATCGCGTAAACGGCATCGTTTCCAATATGGAAGCCTTCTATGAGATCTTCGGGGTCAAGGAAGGACAACCCATGTACATTGCTCCAGAGAATCGCGTCAAGATCTGGTGATGCCTGGCCCTCGCGATCCTGGAATCTTACTGCCCGAGGATCGGCGAGTGCGGCAAGGAGCTTGGTTGCTCATTGCTTCACTCGCCGTCTTCTTCTTTTCGAGCTTGCTATTGTACGCATTCTACATCTATGTCCGAGTCCGTGATCGCGGCGACGATTTGACTTCCTTCGATGTGCCGAAGAGCTTTTGGTTCAGTACAGCGATCCTCGTCGGACTGTCGTGGTCCCTGCAACAGTCCGTATCCTATGCCAAGTCCAATGCGACGACAGCGCTCATCAAGGTGCTTTCGGTCGCCTTCGTGCTGTCGCTCGCCTTTTTCTTGGTTCAAGGGGAAGGACTCTATCAGCTAATCGAACGCATGCGCACGGCCGATCGAGAGCGATTAAACCTGCACACCATGACACTCGTGCTCGCCGTCATTCATGCTCTCCACTGCGTGGGAGGTGTGGTCGCCATCGTTTGGGTATTGGTGAAGTCGTTTCAGCGTCAATACGATCACGAACGTTATTATGGACTGCAATTCTGTGCGCTGTATTGGCATTTTCTCGACATCGTTTGGTTGTGCTTGCTGGCGAGTTTTCACCTTGGAAGCTACTTCATCAATCAATCGATCTAGCCAGGATCAGCCATGGCAACGATTTGTGTCGCCGGTCTCAGTTGCCGCTCGCTCGCTTCCAGCCTCCACCAGCTTGGCTGGAACGTGATCGCTTACGATGTCTTTGGAGATCGCGATCTCCGCATGGTGGCTGAATATCGATCGATGGAACAATTGCAAAGCGAATTGCGAAACGCGACCATCGATCGCGAACGCCTCTTCATGCTTGCGGGAGGAATGGAAAACCGGTTGGAATGGGTTGACCAGATTCATGCGTTTCACACCTTGATCGGCCCCAGCCCACAACAAATGCGAGAACTCCGCGACATCCGATTGTTACGCGGCCACACCCTTCGCTCCGAAGTTCGCTTCCCGCCTATCATCGAGCAAGCGAATGCTCAGCCCGTAGATAGCGCGCTCGTCGGAGCTGCCGATAGGTCTGGCTCTTGGTTGGTGAAACCCTATCGAAGCGGAGGTGGACTGGGAATTCAGAGTTGGTCCGGCGAACAGATCTGCGATGGAACTTACCTTCAAAAGCGTATCGCAGGCAAATCGATCAGTTCCATCCTCCTCATGAAAGCGGATGCCTCCGGATGTTCTTGCCATGGGGCACCCAACGTTGTGCCTAGCGGCATTCCACTTGGTCCAAGTCGCTCCGATTCACGAACGAGACTGCTATTCCTTTCCGAGGCACTGACGCCGGCAGAATGGTACGCTCCTTCAGAGTTTGGCTATCGTGGTTCGATAACGTGTCCGTCGAAGACCAAGTCTCACGGCGCATCGCGCGAATCGAAGATCGACACGGAGGCCGCTGCTTCTATCAAAGAGGATACCATCAGAAAGATGATAGGTTTCTGGGATCGACTTGCCGAAGAACTTCAATTGTGCGGGTTGATTCAAGCAGATTGGATTCTCGATGAACTGGGACAACTTTGGCTTATCGAGGTGAATCCAAGATGGGCCGCTAGCTACGAAGTCGCTGAGCTTTCACTCGGAATCAACCTGGCAGAGGCCCAACTGAATGCATTTGGAATGTTGACGCCTAAGACAACTCCTTCGTCGACAACTTCGCGAGCGAAGATCGTTCCTTTCCACCGCGAACTCCGTGTTGGAAAAGCGATCGTGTATGCGACGAGGCCCTGCTCCGTTTCTTCGACGCAGTCCGATGCCATGTTAGAACGATCGTGTTCCGATCCGTCCAGCGACGGCGATTTCCCGACATCCTCCTACTGGTTTGCAGATATTCCTTCAGCGGGATCCTTCATTCACCCAGATCAGCCAATTGCCACAGTCTTAGCAACGGGTGACAACGACTTCACCTTAAAGAGCCGCTTACGCGAAGGCAAAGCCGAACTTCATCGCATTATCAATCGCACTTAGCTCGCCTTTCCCGCAGCGCTGTGCCTTAGCAGTAGCACTGTGCAGCACTACCTTGGGAGAATGAATAGGGAGAATGAATAGTGCCATCCATATATTGTTGACAGGCTTAGGGGATTTGGGTAAACTGCGTTCACAATCGTCGGTGAATTG
>JBBIUE010000038.1:0-23464 GCA_037440405.1 Pirellula sp.
GGTTTTGATCGCCACCGTCTCCGGAACCATCACCACCGTCACCGGAGCCGCCACCGTCTCCTGAACCGCCGCCACCTTCACCGGAGCGAGGGATGAGGGATGAGGGATGAGGGATGAAGGATGAAGGGTGAAGGGTGAAGGGTGAAGGGTGAGGGATGAGCGGCGGCGTGCAGTCTTTATATTGCGACCTTGCAGAAAAGGAGAATAGGAAGGTCGTCAATGCAACTGAGAAGGCAAACTACAAACTCGAACATCTGAATTCAAGCATGGGGGAAAAATTTTTGCATTCGTTTGCGCATCGTTGAGGCATCGCGCGGGCCGCCGCAAATTTGGCGAAGAGCTCGGTCCTTTTGCTCCCAGTGCCATCGCGCCAAATTTGCTCTGGCCCAGCGGTTAAACGATGAGCCTGACTCCAGAGAGATCGCGCCAAATTTGCTCTGGCCCTGCGGTTAAACGAGGAACCTGACGCCAATGATACCTCGCTAAATTTGCTCGGGCGTGTTAGATAAACCTAGACGACGGTTCAAGTGGATATTCGTTGCATCATCACCATTCGGAACTCGGTTGTGTACGCTGTTCTTGCAATCTGAACCACCGAACCGGACTGCAGCGCCGCCGTCTGGCAGGGATAATAGCTGGTCGGTTCGGAAGGGATCGACCTGCTATTGATCACGATCTCCAATATCGAGTGGTTTGCACTGCGTTTCAACCAGCGGCTTGAAACGCTCCGTTACTCCGTTCGCAAGCTGCTGCGGACTTGATTCACGGAGTCGCAGCCCAGGCTTCGAATTGCGGATGGCAATTCGTCAAGAATCTTGATGGCAGCGGTTGGTTGATAGTAATTGACCGTTCCAAGCTGGACGGCACTCGCTCCAGCTACGATGAACTCCATGACATCGTCAAGGGTAGCGATGCCTCCGATTCCGATTACGGGAACCTGGACAGCGGAGGCGACTTGAAAAACGCAGCGGAGCGCGATTGGCTTGATGGCTGGGCCGCTTAGTCCCCCGACGACGTTGCCCAAAATTGGTTTACGTCCGCGCCAATCGACTGCCATTCCGAGCACAGTATTGATGCAGCTCACGGCGTCCGCACCACCTGCTTCGGCCGCTTTCGCGATATCAGCAATGCGGGTGACGTTCGGAGTTAGCTTGGCGATGAGCGTCCGACCAGAAACACGGCGAACCCTATGGACGACGTGCTCACAAAGCTTTGGGTCGGTGCCGAAATCGATGCCGCCGGAGACGTTCGGGCATGAAATGTTCAGCTCGATGGCGGCCAGCCCTTCGGCTTCGTTCAACCGCTCCGCAAGTTCCACGAACTCATCGGCGGACTTGCCAGCGATGCTGACGATGACTGCTGTCGGCAAGTTTCGCAGATAGGGCCAATGGTTGTCGAGGAAGTAATCAATGCCGTCGTTATCCAAACCGATGGCGTTGAGGAGGCCGGAGCTTGTTTCGACCGTCCGCCATGGCCGATTCCCAGGTCGAGGATTCTTGGTAATCGTTTTGGGGAGAATACCGCCGAGCTTGGAAAAATCGACGATCGATTCCATCTCGCGGGCATAACCGAACGTGCCAGAAGCCATCAAGAGTGGATTTCGTAGCTCGAGTTCGCCAATTCGAACTCGGAGATCAATGTCAGTCGCAGTAGGATTCATGCCGGATCGTTTTAGCGAAATCACCGGTAGCCGTCCAGGACGCAGAGCAGGACTTCGGACGGTTCGAAAACGGGACCGTAGTGCGAGGATGATCGAAACCGGAAACAAATCCAAGGAGCGATTCTCGTACGTAGCAGAGCATTGCAGGAAGAAAGGCGTTACAATCTTAGGAGTAGGAGAAGAGAGTCTGGCGATAAATAATCGGGACCAGCCAGATGAGCACGAACGCGACGGTGGAGCGAAAGTTTCTTAGCGATGGCTCGGTTGTCGGTAAATGGTGGCACGTCGACGATGACGGCCGACTGGCGTGCGATCTCTGTCCGCGCGCTTGCAGGTTAAAGCCCGGGGATCGCGGCTTTTGCTTCGTTCGGGAGAATCGGGATGGAACGATGGTTCTGTCGACCTATGGCCGAAGCACTGGCTTCTGCATCGATCCGATCGAGAAGAAGCCGCTGAACCACTTTTTCCCGGGAACGTCCGTACTTTCGTTTGGTACGGCTGGCTGCAATCTGGGATGCAAGTTTTGTCAGAACTGGGATATTTCGAAATCGCGAGAGATCTCCAGGCTCAGCGACGAGGCCTCGCCCGAACAGATCGCTGAAGCGGCCGCTCGAACAGGTTGTCACTCGGTGGCGTTCACCTACAACGATCCCGTGATCTGGGCGGAGTACGCGATCGATGCCGCCAAAGCTTGTCGCGACCGGAATGTGCGAACGGTGGCGGTGACGGCGGGCTATATTTCTACGGAGGCACGCGGAGAATTCTTTCGATACATGGATGCCGCCAATGTCGACTTAAAAGCGTTCACCGAGGAATTCTATTTCCGAATCACCTATTCCCATTTGCAGCCCGTGCTCGACACACTGGTCTATCTTCAGCGCGAAACCGATGTTTGGTTTGAGATCACGAATTTGGTGATTCCAGGCGCCAATGACGACTTCGATAAGATCAAGAAAATGTGCGACTGGATCCTAACCGCGATTGGTCCCGATGTGCCTGTACACTTCACTGCGTTTCATCCCGATTTTCGAATGATGGATCGACCGCACACGCCGAAGGAAACGCTGGTGCGAGCGTACGAGATTGCTAAGTCCGTCGGTCTGCATTATCCATACGTCGGGAATGTTCGGGACGATTCCTGCCAGAGCACATATTGTCCCAATTGCCGCAATTGTGTGATTCAGCGCAATCAGTATCGGTTGGGCAGATATGACCTGTCTGGTAATCGTTGCGGCGCTTGCGGAATGGAGATTGCTGGCCGATTTGGACAGTCTCCTGGAACATGGGGACCTCGCCGCTTGCCGATTCGCATGAAGGATTTTGCCGTCAGCGCCGAAAAACAACGGCGTACAACCGATGATTCTGGTCTCCTCACTTCATTTCGAACAGCCGAGACCTCTTCAGGCTTGAAGAGAAACTCGGCGACTCCATCCTCTAACTCTGGAAAGGACCATGCTGTGTCCACCACAACTCCATCAGAAACCGAGACGATTGCTCCCGCCAGTTTGACTTCAGAAGATTTCGACAAGCTGCTTCGAGTGGCGAGCCACCTAGTAGCAGCTAGCGCGGCGAAGAAGGGACATTTCACTTCGATGTTTGAGGAATTGGGTGACTTAGCTAACAAGTCGGTGATGGGGCTGTTTATCACCTTGCGCAACGGTCCGCACCTTAGAGGCTGTACCGGCGTCCTTGGTCAGCCCACCCGCCTGATGGATGCCTTGTCGAACGCAGCCTATCGGACGGTCCTCGAAGATCGCCGATATCCGCCGGTTTCTCCCAGCGAAGTACCGTCGTTGACCATCGACGTCACGGTCCTCGGACCCTCGGAACCGATTCCAGGTCGGCCAGAGGAGCTTCTTCGTCAAATCGAGTTGGGTGTCCATGGCTTGCGTATCGCCAAGGATGGCAAGTTTGGGTTGCTTTTGCCGTCGGTGCCCATCGAGCATGGCTGGACGGTCGAGCAGTTCTTTGAAGGTGTTTGTAGAAAGGCCGGTTTGCCCAAAGATGCCTGGAAAGAGAAGGACGCCGAGCTGTTTCGATTCGAGGGCCGCATGGCGGAGTCCAAAATCCATCCCACGGCCATCCATAGCGGGATTCAACGAGCGCCGAATATCCTGACTCCGGAGGAACTTCGTAACCTTCAGCGAGTCGTCGTCAACAATATCATTGCGCTGCTGAAGGGAGGAACTCCTAGCTATTACGCTCCGGGCATTCCCGATGGAACCGTGCAAGGTATCGTTTTCACCCTGTACGATTTGGCTAAGAAGGCTTCGGTGACTCATCTGATTCGGATCAATCTGCGTCCTGGGATGCCACTTCAATCCTCGCTGTTCGAACTGGCCCAGTCTGCGACTCAGATTCTGCAACAGGCTTATGCAGGTCGTCAGCTCGAAATGCAATTGGAACTGACGCTGCTGCACGATGCTGCTCTCCTTGGGCAGGCAGTGAAGACTGCGGACGGCAAGTACGGTATCGATTCCGATCTATCGAAAGATTTGGAAACAACACATCGAGCTGTCTTGGTCATGTTGGGTGGACGCAATGTTGCAGTTGCTTTCAATCCGAAGAAATCCGCCGATGATTTGATTCGTGAGGGAATTGAAGCGCTCTCGCCAAATGGTCGAGCTGTAACGGTTTATTCGATGCAGTATCAATCAACGCGAACGGAATTGGTTGCGTCGAGTGCTCCCGCACCACAGCAAGGCTCGGGGGTACGGCAGCCGGCAGTGGCGGGTACGTTTTATCCCGCTGAAGATCATGCCCGACAAATACAGATAGAAGGGTTTATCGACCCATCCATTCATGCTCGAACAGCTCTCGCTTTGATGACACCACATGCGGGCCTGAGGTACAGCGGCAAAATTGCAACCCACGTTTGGCAAGGAGTCAAGATTCCCAAAACGGTCGTCATCATTGGCCCGAAGCATACGCACCGAGGGGTCGATTGGGCGGTCGCACCCCATCGACGCTGGCATCTATCCAATAAAGTCAGCTTCGATGTCGACCTTGATTTGACCAAGGCTATTGCGGATCGAGTCATGGGCATGCAGCTGGACGTTGCCGCGCATCAGAGCGAACACGGCGTCGAGGTCCAGCTACCGATTCTTGAGCGACTGGCTCCGACGGCGCACATTGTTGCCATTGCCATGGCGACCGGCGGCTGGGACGAAATTCAAGAAGCGGCTCGCCAGCTCGCCCAAGTTCTGAAGGAACAGCCGCAGCTCCCTTTGCTGGCCATCTCGAGCGACATGAATCACTACGCGGAAGACCACGAAAACCGGCGGCGCGATCGATTGGCCCTAAATGCCTTCAAGACCGGCGATCCCAAACACTTGTTGGAAACGTGCCAGGAACACGATATCAGCATGTGCGGCGTCGTACCCGCCGCTCTCGTTTTGCAGACCCTTCATGAATTGGGAAAATCATTCGTGTGTCTCGAATCTGGTTACGCAACCAGTGCCGATGCCGGAGGTGATGGCAATCGGGTCGTTGGTTACGCTGGCGTGATCATCGCTGAGCGAAACTAAGCGACCGCCATGTGACGCCACTCGGAATGTTGAAGTTGTTCAGCATCGCTTTGCTTCGTCCCAGGGGGCAACATCCGAAGCATGCGGTGTTTAGCTGATCATCCGCAATAACTTCGTATTGTCGAGAACACTCGTTCCATCGCGATAACTGAACTCGCTTGAATAGCAGTCGGCCAGTGCTTCGTCGATGGGGCAATCGTCGGTATGTCGTCAGAGCTGAATCGCGTCAAAGATCGTCTGTTAGCGAGTCCCAATTCTGTCGACGGACCAAGGCCGGTCAACCTATTGTTCTGCGAATGACGAAGCTTGCGAGATGAGGCGTCCGATCAATCGCATGCATTCGATTTTTCGACCCAGGTACGAGCGTACCAGCCGAGCAAGCATACTTCACCGATCGTTGCCCACCGACTGTTTTCGGAGTGGATGAGCGCCTTGCAAATCAGGCAAAGTGGCTCTTCGGAAGGACCGAACTGGGGAGGCGTGATGGTTTCCGGTTGCAACCACATGGCCTCGCATTCGTCGCAAACGGCGAACCCATGCCGTTCGTGCCCGTTCAGGCCACAGATTCTGGGGCGGACAAGCCCCTGCTCACAGACAGGACACGGTCCAAAATGAATCAGCAACAATTCAATAGCACTCTCTCTGAAAGAGCCCGATTCGGATCGAGCACGTAATCCAACTCCGTTCTTCGTGTAATCGCGACAACGGAAGTCGAGGAACAGCTCAAGAATAGTTTCACTCAGCGAGCGGAACGATTGGTCCGCTCGTTTGGACAATTATCTTATGCAGCATTGCCGAATCCGTCAAAATCGCTATCCAAGAATGAACGGCAGCAAGATTACCAGTGGTGTCGGCAGGCATGGTCGATCGAAACAGATAGTTTCGATCTCGTCGGGCAGGCTGCGCCAAATCCCAACGATTCCATCGATGTCACAGCGCGCAGGGAACCCGATGAGGGCGAAATCTGGGGCAAGGCTGGCAACGAAAAAATCGCAGTAAGGGCAGGGGGGCATACGGAAACTTGTTGCCGCGATTGAACTTGAAGTCACGCGAGAATAGGTTTGAGGACGTTGCCGTGGACATCGGTCAGTCGAAAATCGCGGCCGGCATGTCGGTAGGTGAGTCGTTCGTGGTCGAAGCCGAGCAGATGAAGGATCGTCGCGTGTAAATCGTGGACGCTGGTCGGATTCTCAACGGCTTGAAATCCCAGCTCGTCCGTAGCGCCATAGACGGCTCCGCCGCGGACACCGCCCCCTGCGAGCCAAACCGAAAAACCGTAATGATTGTGGTCTCGGCCTAGCAAGGGTTTGCCGTCGCCAGACAATTCCACCGTGGGGGTCCGTCCAAACTCTCCACCCCACAGAACGAGCGCTTCTTCGAAGAGGCCTCTTTGTTTCAAGTCCGTTAACAAGGCCGCAATCGGTTGATCCAGTTCTGCTGCCAGCTTGCGGTGATTGGCCTCGATGTCATTGTGATTGTCCCAAGGTTGTCCGGCACCATGCCATAGCTGTACATATCGAACGCCCCGTTCGATCAGACGTCGTGCAATCAATGTTTGGCGTCCGTGGACTCCGGTTCCATACATTTCGATGGTTGCTTGAGATTCTCGTGCTAGGTCGAACGCATCCGTCGCTTCCATCTGCATTCGAAACGCGAGTTCAAAACTGTGGATGCGAGCATCGAGACGGGGGTCAGAACGAGTCGACGCATGAGCGCTATTCAGTTGTCGAAGTAAGTCCAACTGCTTGCGCTGATCAACGATCGATGCGTGAGGGCTCCGGATGTTCTCAATCAATTTGTCGATCTCACGATGGGCAGGATCGATGAAGGTTCCTTGATACGCTCCCGGCAAGAATCCAGCCTGCCAGTTTTCTGCATCTTTGATCGGGTAGCCGCCGGGACACATCGCGACAAATCCCGGGAGGTTTTGGTTCTCGACTCCCAAACCATACAGAATCCACGCTCCAACGCTGGGCCGCGGCTGTACCGAATCGCCACAATTCATCAACATGAGTGAGGGTTCATGATTGGGTACCTGAGCGTACATCGAGCGCACGACGGCAATGTCGTCGATGTGCTGCGCCGTCTTTGCGAACAGCTCACTGACTTCAATTCCGGACTGTCCAAATCTCTGAAAGCGAAAAGGGGAAGGAAACGCAGCACCAGTCTTGCGCTCAGTAGTCAGATTCTTCGAGACCGGTTGACCTGCATATTTAGCCAGTAGAGGTTTCGGATCGAACGTATCGACATGGGACGGACCACCATTCAAGAAGAAATGGATAACTCGTTTCGCCCTAGCAGAGAAATGCGGGGCTCTCGGTTGCAACTCGGTGCTCGATTCTTCCCTTGCCGACAATTCGCCGTCGGCACCAGTCAACATTGCCGAAAATACCAATCCCCCCATGCCCATTCCGGATCGCGCCAGCATTGCTCTGCGGTTGAAGGCGAAGTTCATTGTGTTGGCGACCTCATAAACGTTCTAGATGAGCGACTGCTCTGCTATTCGGAAAAACGTCGGTTCTCGATTGGAGTCGAAACGCATCGGCAGGTGATTGGGAATGCTCCAACTATTTGCGCACGCACAACGGCTCCAATAGCTTTTGACAGTGAAGAAACACTAATCACGAAACCAAAACTCATTCGTCATCAAAAGTATTTGAGCCAGTTGTGCTGCTCGCGATAGATATCTTGGTGCGGGACCGGCAAAATCTTTGGCTGCGTCCCAGGTTTGCGGCTGAGAGAGTTCGCTTGGAACCACCGGGGGCCCCGCAGCCAAATCAATATTATCCACTTGAAGTATTTTGGAGGACCAAAGGAACTGGTCCGTATTCAGCTCGGACAGTATATCGACATAAAAATCGATGGTCTCTCCCTGCTTTACTGCGTAATTGTCGATGTTCAACGCGGACTGGCGAGCGTGAACCAGTTCCTCTGACAGGCATCCGGACCGACTTGAAATGATTCGACATCGCACTCCATCACCGACCGAGTGCTCGTGGATGGCGTTGGATTGGATCTGGATGGTCATCTCGCGCGGGGCGGTCCAGCGTCGAATGCAGGCATGCGATCGATCATTTCCGGGATGGCCGCCGAGAGCTGTCAGTTGGGCCCAGCCAAATTTTTTATCCGGCCACATCGGGCCTCCTTGCCAGGCCTGGCCACTGAAGTAGGGCAGGGGAGTGAAGTTCTTGACCAATCGAGTATTCTCGTCGTACTCCCCGATTCCATACTGCCACGCCACCGCTGATTCGGGTGTAAGCTGAACCGGCGGCTGATCTGAGTGATCGAGAAATTGCATGGCGGCATGAAGTTCGTTCTTGTCGGGACGGCGTTGCAAGACTCGTTCGTAAAGAACTCGAACGAAGTCTCTCGGGTCGATTTTCGGTGGCAACGTGTCTGAGATGCACGCTTCGATCTCACGCGCTCGATTCGCCGCAAAAGGATGATTCAGAAAGTACAGAGACTGCTGCGGAATAAAAGTTTCCGAACGTTTCGAAACGTGGAGATCGGGATTAGCGAAATCGAATACGCGCAGAATGGTCGGCATGAATTGTCGATCGATAAAACCATAGACGGACCGACTGCGATTCGAGTCATCTGTTGCAAACATGTCGAGAGAACGCGGCGTTCGTGTTTCGGAGAGCCCGCTCGAAACGTGTAACATCGAGTCCCGGAGTTCCTCGAATCTCAGTCGACGCGGCTGCATTCGCCACAGATAGCGATTGTCGGCATCGATCCTTTGAGCATCAACGACACGGTCATCATTTGCTTCCGTCTGGCTTGCTTGGCGATAGGTTGCCGATTGCAGGATCAGCTTATGGATCGACTTGATGCTCCAATGCTCCTCGACGAGCCTCTTGGCTAGCCAATCAAGCAATTCCGGATGACTTGGAGGTTCCGCACGCAATCCAAAATCACTCGATGTGTTCACCAGTCCACGGCCAAAATAGTGTTGCCAAATGCGATTGACGCAAACGCGAGCGGTAAGCGGATTGTTCGAATCGGCGATCCGTGCGGCCAGCTCCAAGCGACCGCTTCCATGTTCGAAGGGCTTGGCCAGTTCCTCAGGGAATAGGCTAAGAAATCGACGCTCAACCAACGATCCCTTGTTCGCTGGATTGCCTCGTTTGAAAACTCGTTGCTCAGCGATTTGTCTTCGATCGAACAAACCCACGGCAAGTGGCGATTGGTCGGGTGCTGATAATCGCCAACGATCAATTTCTCCCTGCAACCTCCATAGCTCCGTGCAGGAGTTGGAGTCAAAAAAGGACTCGATGTCCACAATCTCTTCGTCCGGAACATTGCATGGCGAATCGTTGCCCTCGATGACTTCGCTGAAGGGTTCCGAAGCCGCAAGCCAATCTTGTTCTCCCAATTTCCATTCCGAGGACGGTATCGACATGATCCGCTTCCGTTCTTCGTCAATGGAATTCAATAGTCGACCATAACGTTCCGCAATGTCCTTGAGACTCGAAGGTGGTTCACGAAAGAGCTCCTGGACCCAGGGATGGTAGCGAGAGTCGTTTGCGATTTGGTCGGCCACTTGGCGTAGTTCGTCCCTCCTAGGTTCGCCGACCATCGCAACGCAACGAGTCCACGGTCCCCAAATCGGATGCCCCAAATCACTTCTCGCCAGCAAGAACGTATTCCACCTGCGAACGAAGGCCGGAGTGATGTCCTCTGCCGAGAGAATCACATCAAAGCCTTCTGCCGGATAGTTTGATAGCTCAGTCTGCGCGTACAAGTAATCCGCCAAACGCTTTCGAACTCGATCAGATGCGGCCTGACGGCTCGATGCGAGCTTTTCCTCCAGAGCACGCTTTCGCGCAGACAGCTCCTTTTGAAACTCCGTTTCGACGTCCGAATGAGCTGACGGCTCTTCCAGCTCGACCTGCCGCTCGGTGCAATTGTTGAGCACTCCGTAGAGGGCATAGTAGTCTGTTGTTGGAATGGGGTCGTATTTGTGATCGTGGCAGCGTGCGCAGCCGATTGTCAGTCCCATCAGACCACGACCGACGAGGTCGATGCGATCATCGATGATTTCGTGCTTGACTCCCAAGAACCTGCGTCCAAGCGTCAGGAAACCCATGGCGCGCAGTGATTGCGGAGTGGAGCCCCATTGGTCCGCAGCAAGCTGAAGTCGGATGAACTGGTCGTAGGGAAGATCTTGGTTGAACGACTCGATAACCCAGTCGCGGTACTCGGAGGCATGAACAAAATGACGTTCTTCTCTTGCATAAACGTATCCTTTGGTATCGGAATATCGAGCGATATCGAGCCAGCTTCTCCCATGCTGTTCTCCAAATCGAGGTGATGCCAGCAAGCGATCAATCATCTTCACGTAGGCGTCAGGATGTTCGTCCTGAAGGAACTGCTGAACTTCGTCGAAAGTGGGCGGAAGTCCGGTTGCGTCGATGGTAGCTCGCCGGATGAGCGTGCGGCGATCTGCTTCGGTTGAAGGACGCAATCCAAGGGAATCCAATTTGCTCAGTATGAACCGATCAATCTCGTTTCGGCACCAACTCGGATCGCTTACGGGCGGAGGTGAGCAGGGTTGAACCGGCTGAAACGCCCAATGCCCTTTCCATCCATGATCATCAGCTTTGATTGCTTCGGAGTTGGCGGGCCAAGCCGCTCCCGACTCAATCCAAATGCGAATTGCTTGGACTTGTCTCTCCGAAAGAGGATCTTCCGGCGGCATCTCCAATCCCTGATTTCGCAGGACAGCACGGTACAACAGACTGGCGTCGGGATTTCCGGGAACCAATGCAGCCCCCGAATCCCCGCCGCGCATGATTGCGTCAATGGAATCGAGCCGTAACCCGTTCCATTGCGTTTCCGAACCATGGCAATTCCAGCAGTGCTCTGCGAGAAGCGGACGGATTTCTGCTTCGAAGAAATCTTCGCTCGACTGGGACCACGCCGACGCAGACAGGAACGACAGAAACCAAGCGAGCAGCGGAGAAACGAACAATCGCATTGCTGGCGGGAAGGGCAGGGGAGGAAAGCGGAGCAGGTCACCATTCTAGTGTACTACCCAACTGCGATGCGAGTCAATTTGATTGTTCATTGGCCTCCACAAGCCAGTCGTGGAAACCAAGCGAATCAAGGCGAGAAGCAAGTTGTTCTTTGTCATTTGTTTCGAGCTTTCTCAGTGGCAAGCGAGTTGCTCCGAGATCGATATTGAGCAGCTGCATGACTACCTTGGCAGCGGACAAATAGCCGTACTCGCTAAGAAGCTGGATTAGTTGGGCGGCACGCCATTGCCATTGCGCCGCCGACTCCATTTGACCCTCGCGGAAATGGCTGAGCATGCGGTGATAAATGGGGGCAGCAAAATTGTAACTGCTGCCGATGGCTCCCTTCGCTCCCAGTGACCAGGCAGCAAGTAGACTTTCATCCATGCCCCACAGTACGTCTAAACTAGGCTGGCGGAGGCGAAGCAAGTGCTGGAATCCAAGCAGGTTTGAATTGGTGTATTTGATGCCGGCGAAGTTCGCGATGCCACCGATGAGGGCATCGACAAATGGTTCGATGGAAACCTCGACCCTGGTCATGGAAGGAATGTCGTAGAAATAGAATGGGATGTTGGGAGCTGCCGACGCGATGGACTGGCACCAGGCGGCCAGCTCACGCATCGAGCTTGGCCGAAAGTAGCTTGGAGCGAAGGCAGCGGTGGCATCAACGCGAAGCTTCGCAGCGTGCTCGGCGAGCGTTCGGGAATCGGACAAACAGTTCGATCCTACATGCACGACCAGTTTCAAGCTCGAGTTTCTGAGTACCTCTCTCCACCGTTCAGCGATTGCCATTCGTTCAGGTACCGTCAGCGACGTGCATTCTCCGGTCGTACCGTTGATGAACACCGCAGTGATGTTGCAACTGGCAAGATGTTCCGCCAGCCGCTCGATGGCCCCAAGTTCAAGGTTGCCATCGGCGTCGAAGGGAGTGGGAGCCGCAGCGTTCAGGCCGTGAAGTTTGGGGGACTGGTTCATGTTTGTTCCGCTCCGGTCGGGGTATCCACCTCGCGATTGGGTCGAATCAGCAGGACGATGATGAGCGACAACAATGCTAATCCTGCCAGCGATCCAAACACCAATGGCAATGGGACGGCTCGGTCTCGGAGATAACCGAATCCCCAATCCGCGATCCCGCCGAAACTGATGCTGACAAAATTCATGACGCCAAATCCTGTCGCTCGCAGCTCGGGGCGAACGAGCTGAGAAAGGATGGGCATATTGTTGCCATCGAAGAATCCCCAGCCTACTCCAAACAGGATCAAGAATCCAATCGCGGTCTGCAAACTAGGGGCATACCCCATTCCGATGATGGCGGGAATCAACATAACCATGCCGCACGCACTGGCGTTGATGCGGCCTCGATCACTCTTCCTTATCCATCGGTCGGCCAGATAGCAGCCAAGTCCCGCACCCCCAATCGCCGCTACCTGCCAGTACAGCGACGCGGAGACACCAGCCAATCCTTGCCCAATCTGATAACGAGTGCGGAGAATCGATGGCATCCAGTCTCGAACGATCCAGGCACTCATAGCTGGCAGCGTGAAATAGACGATCAACAGCCAATAGGAGAAGTTGCTAAAAAGTTCGCGCGATGATCCTAAGAGGTTGGATGCTCGTCGCTGTCCAACCTTACCAACGGAAGAACTCGGTTGATTTTGTAAGAACAAGCAGAGCGGAACCGCGTAAAGCATGCCAATAACGCCGCAGGCATGGAACGCGAACCGCCAGCCGAGGCTGGGGTGAGCGGCAATGTAGCCACCGAAGCCTCCCGCGATGACACCCAGGTAGATCGCCATTTGGTGCAGGCCGACGGCCCGCGACCGAGTGCGCGGAGAGTGAGAGTCTGCGATCAAAGCCAAAGCGGCAGGAATGTAGAACGCCTCGCTGAAGCCCATCAGCGTACGGGTCCAAAGCAGATCTTGGTAACTCGAAGCTTGTCCTGTCAGCCAAGTGACTGCGGACCAAACAAACAAGCTGGCACAGATCGTCCATCTTCGGCTGAACCGATCGGCAACGTATCCACCCATAAGGCTGAATGCTGCATACACCCACTTGAACTGACCGAGCATGAATCCCCACAATTCTTGAGGATTCGACGCTTCTCCTAAGCTTGGTACATCCGCCATCACGGATGCCTGCATGGAGGCCAGCATCTGTCGGTCTAAGTAGTTAAGTAGTGCGACAGGCATTAGCAGCACCACCAGCAGCCAAGCTCGCTCGGAAGCCTTCGGTTGACGCCCCCCGGAATCGAAGCTGCGTTTGCCTGCCTTCCCGTTCACAAGGATTCAACGCCTTTCAGCTTCTTCATGAGCGATCAAACAGGGTGAGTCGCAATCGAAAATGGAACCGTTCACTGGTGTGCTTGTGCAATGCCGCTCGAAGTGAGCGTGGCGCAGCTCGAACCGCATCGTGTCTCTGAATATGCAGCTCCTCTAAAATCTTTAAGCTTGTGCGAGTGGACGGTTCATTGACCGGCTCTTTTCATAGAGGTAACAACTGTGGTTTCTCGCTGATCGCATTGGAGCGCACTTCGAGGCAGTTAGGGATTGGGTGCCGCCCCGGCTCGGATCGATTTAGCGTAGAGCATGACAACGGCCCCCGCAGCCAACAAGCTCCAAGGCATCCAATCGGCAGGGCGAAAGTTCTTCTTGGTTTCGACCAGTGCTGGAGTGGATCGGAAGAGAAATCCGCTACTCTGGGGCTGCTTCGGTTCGCTACCACCGGTCAGTGTGTAACTATCCACCAGCAGGAATTGAATCCCCAAAATTATCATAAAGATGCCGATGCCAACAAAAAATGAACGCCACATGCCAATCTCGCTTGCTGCTCGATCTCTCGGAACTGAACATCCGCACCAACAGTTTCGCTGCAATTGAAGTACATCGGATCAATACGAATCAGACTTTGGAAAAGAGGATCGCGTCGACGCAAGTCACGAAGAGTCCAGCAACACAATTCGAAACTCCGGCACAACCTGTGAAAATCCTAGGATTTCCTTGAACCTCCTCCATTGGGTTGCGCGATTGCACTGGGCCAAAAAGGTGACTACAATAGCCTCTGGTCATCTACTCCAATACTTCACCCAATCTTAACAGCTACAAAAGTGGTTCTGATGGTCAGGCAGACTAGAATGTTGGCTCAGAATGGGGCAGTTCGAGGTGTGGTGCCTTGAGTTTTGCGACCTGTGTTTTTCATCGGAGAGGTGTATGAAGAAACTATTGGTATTCGCCGTAATGATTACGGCGGTCCTGCTAGGGAAAGCAGATGCTGGAATTGTACTGTCCAGCGGAAATGTGGTGGTGCTGCGCGTCGGTAACGGCAGCGCTCCTTTGACGAATGCTGCGACTGCGATCTTCTTGGAAGAGCGCGACGGAGCAACTGGTGCTTTGGTTCAGACGTATGGATTCGATACGACTGGAGCAAACCGACTTACGATGAGCGGAACGGCGACATCGGAAGGAAAAATTAAGTACCACAACGGATTTTTGGCAACCCCTGGTTACGATGCCGATGCTGGAACGGCTGGCATCGCCGGCACGACTTCGGCTGCGGCGAATCGATCGGTAGCGGTGATGGCGGGTAACACCGGCAACATCTCCTACACACGATTGACCGACGCTTACGGCGGCAATAACATCCGCAGTGCTATTTCCGATGGAACGAACATTTGGATGGCTGGGACCGCAACTGCCCCAGCTAACGCTGGTGTTCGGCACACGACTGTTGGTTCAACGACCAGCACCCAGCTTAGCGTTGGTCCTCCCACGAACGTTCGGACCGTGAATATCTTCCAAAATCAGTTGTATGTTTCGCACAATTCAGGTACTGGCACCGTCCGCATTATGGAAGTTGGGACGGGACTGCCAACAACCAGTGGACAGTCTCAGACAGGTCTTCCTGGATTCCCAACGACGGGTGATTTTTATGACTTCTTCATGGCGGACTTGGATGGATCGGTTGCCGGTCATGACGTTTTGTTCGCGGCGATTGGCACCAACATTGAAAAGTTTTCTCTAGTCGGCGGAAACTGGGTCAGCAACGGTACGATTAGCCTCGGTTCCCAAGTATTCGGCTTGGATGGCATCAACAATGGTGGAGCTGTCCGGTTGTTTGCTAATACGGCGGGATTTGTTCGTGGATACGACCTAACTTCGTCGTATAACACGGCATTTGCTGCTAATTTGCTTTGGCAGGAAAACGCTGGAACGAATACCGCTTTTCGTGGATTGGCAGCTATTCCTGAGCCATCCTCGATGGCGTTGTTGAGCGTTGCTGGCGTCGGTGGATGGGTCGTTCGTCGCTTCCGTCGTAAGAAGAATGCCAATTAACGAGGATATCCCTCATCTTTGGTAGTGTCGCTCAGGTCTTGAGCTGCATGAACTAGTGGAACCCCGCAGCATTGCTGCGGGGTTCTTTTATGGCTTCACGGATGTTCGTTCCGTGAACCTGCTCGAGACCAAGACACGATGAACCGAGCCATCTTATGCTCAGGAAGAATCGCTTCAACTCCTCGATCGCGGAATCGAGGTGACCATCACTATTCGCGGTTTACTTCAACGGGCTGACCGCCACTGCTACCGTTTCGGTTTCACTTGACCAATCCAGCAGCTATCGCGTTACCGCTGAGCGATCTCTCGAATTGTTCGGTTAGTAGTCTCGCATTCGAACGCCGAATTTGGCAGCTACTTTTCTTGCGGTCCGCTCGATGGTGACTGCGCTGGAACGAACCAGGGTGGAGAGGAAACCTGCGAAAGTGCGGGGAAGCACTTAGAGCCTATCCTGAGACTGGATAGAAAGTGGCTGGCACCGAATACGATGCCGCCGCATCATCGAAATGGGTCTGGTTGCCCCAGTTAAGAAACGGATGATGGCAGCCGTAAGCATCGGGCGTACGACTTGCCAAGCTTAGTCAAGAATGGACTCAGCTAATCGTCTCTGCGAAGCAACTTTCCGACAGTCGCTAAAGCAAGTATCACCTCCCATTGGGCGTCCTTTCCCTTGAATTTTTTGGTTAAGACAATCAACAGTTTCAGGCAGGACGCCCTCTTTATCCAATATCAGTTCACAGTGAACTCAACGATAGCGTTTCCATTCCCCGCCCCAATTCCCCTTGCTTCGACCGTACCAGCGAGACTACACGCGGCTAACGTCGTATTCAAGCTCTTCGTCACGTCACCATATCGGCCCAAAAACGCGAATCAACATACTCCTTTCTGCTGATTTCGCTCGACACAAGGCCGACGGGAATTCCCTTTCTCCATGCCGCTTTCGTGATCTGAAAGTTCAGTCTCTGTTGAGCAGCGGAACTTAGAAACTCGAAGGGACTGCGAATACCAGAAACAAGTTGGGGCGTTCCACTTCGAAATCGTTATCGTAACAGACCCACAACGTCTTACGGCCATCTTCCAGGTTGGGGCCCCACGTCATGCCTTCTGGCTTCTCTTGAGCTTTCTCTCCGTGGAATCCGTATTCTGGATTGAGTAGATCAATCAGCAGCTCCTTCTCCACCGGTTCTACCCCGATGGGGAGAGATTGTGGACCAATCGAATCAAATTTGGAAACATCGGTGGCCTTGGAAATATCGATCAAAAAAATCTTTTTACATCGTGCGTCTTTCCCCGACTCTCCATCCCGTTCGAGAACGAGAAAACGTGTATTGTCCCAAGCGAGTATTTCGCTCAAACCAGTACTGGCGCTTTCCAAGGGATAGGCGAACTGTTTGCTCGTTGGGCCCGGCTGACTTGGGTCGAAAGCAACGATTCGGGCAAACTTCCCTATGCGTTTCTTGCCAGAGATTTCCGCATCCTGTCCAAGCGCTCCCTGCATCACTGCTAGTCCTAATTGCCCGTCAGGTGTGATCGCGACCCCCTCCAATCCACGGTTTGGGACGGTGCCACGATTCCATTCCGACGCGGTCACTCCTTGCGACAGATGCATCCAATCCGGAAGTGCCCAGCGGGATTTCATTTTGCCTTGCGGATTGAATAAGCTAATCGTAGGACCATACTCATCGGTAACAACCCAATCACCGCTGGCGAGTTTTCGAAAACCTTCAGGATCGAATGCAAGTTGGACCGTTTGCGGGTTTTCCAGCAACGAAAGAGCGCCTTGAAGGGGCTTCGCATCCGAGCTTTGCAACTTCTGAGTCGCAACAAGTTGCGGCACGACCGATTTTGATGGGAGATTCAATTGCAGGTCGGCGACATGCCACCGACACTCAAAACCAGTAGCTCCGTCGGCGGGACCTCGATCGGCAAGAAGCATGAAGCGATTGTTGCTTCCAGAGTATTCGATTGCTGAGAAGCCACCCAAACGATTGCGTGGCGATCCCTCTTCCAGCGTGCCGCTGTCTCCCGAAAGATCGGTTGCGGAACCTGCGAAGGCGCCTGATCCGATGAGCTCGATCATTCTTGGTTCGTCTCCCATGCAGTCTGAGGCGAACAAGAGCGCGCCTGACAATAACATGAGTTCGAGACTCTGCTTCATCACGCGAGAAACCCAGGCAGTCATCCGGCGGTTTTCGTCGGCTGAGCGATTATCTCCGAATCGAATCGCGAGTTTCCTGATGTCATCGAAGAGTCGATTTTTCCCATCGAGCAAGTATCTGTGAAGTTGGCGACTCGCCAAGTTTATCCGCGTCTGTTTTAGGAGCTTCATTTCCACTTTTCCTTTTTTCATTGATGGCAATTGATTGCATTTCGGTTTGTAAAGAAAAAAAGCCAGGAGATGGTCGTCGCCTGGCCTTTTGCAAATTCGATTGGATGTAGCCGTTCTTCGCTGATTCACTACCACTCTGCGTTGCGGTTATGAACACCGATAAAACATCAAAAAGGTATGCTTCGAAACTACGGATTCAACTCGTAGACGTCACCGAAATCTCGCGTACACATGGCAATGAGAACAGCAGCGTTGGTTGCTGCGGAGATGAATCGCACGCCTCCGTCACCGTACAACAGGTGCGTTCCGCCAGTGTGGAAAGAATACAGTTCGCTGTCGTTCGTGCAGTTAATGAAGCACTTCCCGTTGCCAGTCACGACACCGCTGCTGTTGGTGTTATTCGCAAGACCGTTGACATGATTGACGCCGTCGATGCTGAAGCCGCCGTTGATATCTGCCCATGTCCATCCATCTGGAACGAAAGGAGTGCCATTGATGGCTCCATTTCGCGGACTTCGGCCCTGCTTACCATTGATGTAAAGCGTGGGGCGACCGCCCCCTTCTCCGATGACCGCCGTTTGAGATAGACCGTCGGTTATTTGAGCCAAACGAACACCGTCGGGACCACGACCAAGTGCTCCCATCATTTCTCGTTCGCCGAGATCAGGGAGCCCAGCATTGACGAAAGCTCCGTTACGAATGGCGTTGATCGAACCATAGTCGGCGTAACCCCACCTCGGCTGATCTGAACGAAGACCATTGGTGATCGACGAATACAAATTCGCCGTTGGCAGCAATCGCTGAGTTGGAGCAGATGGGCAAACATAGGTCGAAATAGTCACCAAGTTGAATGGATCATTGACTGGATGGTACCAAGGAGTCCCCATCTGATAGCCGTTGTGGATCGTCTGCTTATCGATGTAGGGAAGAACCATGGCAGTCCACGATTGTTCGAATCTCGGATTCGAAAATACAAGACGGCTTGGTGGCCAAATCTTGAAAGCGCTCTCGTAATTGTGAAGTGCGATACCGATCTGGTGCAGGTTATTGCTGCATGACATTTTCCGCGACGCTTCGCGAGCTGCCTGTACCGCTGGAAGCAACAGACCAACCAAGATACCGATGATGGCAATCACCACCAGCAATTCAACCAAAGTGAAACCGCCACCTCGATTTCGAATCCGACTCATTGTTCAACCTCTAAAAACTTCAGTTTGCAAGAAATGCACGACCGTACTAGAACCACTTCTCAGAAGGCGAGCATCATACGATTACTGCAGCTCGTTTTAGATGATTGAACGATGAAATTTGTGTGAAGAAACGAAGAAGGAGGGTTAGGCAATCTACGGAATTCGTTTCAGCCATTGAACAGCTTGTGGAATTCCATAAGTCTTGAAGCTATCACTGTTTCCCCTCTCTAAGTGCGAAAGGAAAATGGTATCAACGCCAAGGGACTCCAATACTCTCGCAAACTGTTGAGTTGAGCCGAATTGTTCAGCCGAATCGTCGCGCGCATGGAACAGAAAGATGGGGACTTGAAAATCCTTTGGGTAATGGAGAGGGGATGTGTACTTCAGAAACGATCGAAGACTCGGAAAAGCGCGCTGGGATCTGCGGCTGTCAATGGAGGCATGATAAGACTCCACATCAACAATTGGGGATAAAGCGATGCATCCTCGAATTCGATTGTCTTGGCTAGTCAGCAACAGCGCGGCGGTTCCTGCGCTACCATGCCCTGCAACATAGATTCGTTTGGGATTAACTTGAGGAAGCTTTTGAATAACGAACTCGATGGCGTTTCGACCATTGACGATACCGGCCTGAGCTTTCATGAAGGCAAGGTAAGCTGCCGCTTGTTCGCCTTCTTTGCTTGTAGAGTCCGTTGCATCTCGTCGAGCTGCACCGTCGAGCGAATAGTGGACAACCGCCATACCTGCCTCTGCAAACGGCAGGCATTCGTCGAAATAATCGGCGCGATCGAGCGGAGCGCCCGACAACAAATTCGATCCTGAAGGGGGAATGAGGACACATCTCAGGGAGCGTGGAGGGTGGACTCCATGCGGCATGAAAATCCGAAACTGCATGTGCTTTCCGGGACCGGGCGAATTGATCAATGCAGTATCGACCTCGTAGATTTGTACTCCCGACGCCAAGCGACGCGTGGGCGAGTCCAATGAAGGAAACTGGGGCAAAGGCATTACCTTGAAGAAGTCACGTTCACTGGAGAAATCGTCTGTGCCGGCTAATCTCCACAATCCGAATGTGCCGAAGCCCATCGTTGCGAGCGATAGCAGAATCACGGCAATCGAAAACTTCCTAAGCCACTTCTTGTTTCTTTTGGTTCTCGACACGATGCGAGGGGGTGGCTCGGGACGGCTGTCGAAATGAACAGCTTGAGGTGCGTTTGGATCGAGGCAAGTTGGTGGACGAGCAATCAACTGAGGCACATAGACGCGTTCGCGGCATGCTGAACATACAACGGAGCAAGCATCTTGATCATTCGAAATGGTCAGTTGCTCGCCGCAGTGATGACAGATGACTGTTCGAGGCATGGACGTCAGGAGGTTAAAGAATAGGTGTGATGATTCGTAGCAGGGATTGCCGCAGGAGAATCAAGTTTTTTTGCGATGCAAACCTTCTTACATCCTAATGCAGAGGGGACGAGAGGAGATGGCCGTTCGAACCCCGACATGAGCTGGCAACTACGCTTTCACCTGCGAATCCGAGTCAAAAATGGGCTTGCCGCAACCGTCTAAACAGCGATAATCATGCCTCCTTCAATGAAGTCAGATTCAACCCAGGTTCACACTGTTCGTGGACCCTGTGTCGCTCAACTCAGGCATGTGCTTCGACCGGGATTGAATCGCAAAATGTTACGTTGCCGACGCTAGGTCGGCTGACAACTTACTTATTTTCTAAGCACTTTGCCCAAGAAGTCGGAGAATTTGCATGTCCCGTTACAACGGACCCAAGGCGAGAGTGAACCGTCGCTACGGTGCTCTACTTTATGAAAACGCTGGAGCCGCGAAAGCGACGACGCGGCGAGAGAATCCCCCTGGAATGCATATCAAGGGACGAAGAACCAGCAATTATGGGACGGCCCTCTATGAAAAGCAAAAGATCAAGCATTACTACGGTTTGGGAGAGCGACAGCTTCGACGGTATTTCGCAGACGCCGTGAAAAAGAAGGGGAACACCGGAGAAACTTTGCTGCTCATGTGTGAGCGCCGATTAGATAACATTATTCGACGAGCCGGTTTTACGAAAACGCGTCCGCAAGCGCGACAGGGAGTTACGCACGGTCATTTCTTGGTGAACGGTCGCAAGGTCTCTTCGCCAAGTTTCAGTCTTCGCCCAGGCGACGTTGTCGAGATCCGCAATCGCGACTCGATACGAAACGTTTATCGAGGGATCATCGCCAACCATCCTCCGACTCCTCCAGATTGGATTACATTGGACACGGAGGGCTTGAAGGCGACCGTCGCTGGAGCTCCTGGTCCCTCGGATATCAGTTTGCCTGTAAACGCAAACATCGTCGTTGAATTCTTGTCACGATAGTCCATCCATCCGCTGGTTCGATCTATTCATTTCGAAGGAGTCTTATGCACTCTCCGTTGATTGTCATTGGCGGTGGCCCGGGTGGATACGCAGCTGCGTTCCTTGCTGCTGACGAAGGGATGTCGGTCGTATTGATCGAGTCCGAAGGTCGGTTAGGCGGTACCTGCTTGCTGCGAGGATGCATTCCATCGAAGGCACTGTTGCATGTGGCGAGAGTCATCACGGAGGTGCATGAGCTGAATCAG
This sequence comes from Pirellula sp., assembly GCA_037440405.1. GTDB lineage: Bacteria > Planctomycetota > Planctomycetia > Pirellulales > Pirellulaceae > JANMGV01. The sequence goes on from JBBIUE010000038.1 coordinate 21,665, forward strand.
GGGTGGGGGGTTGAATTCGCCCCTCCCAAAATCGACATCGACAAAGTCCGTGCCCGGAAAGAGAAGATTATCGAGACGCTTTCCGGAGGCTTGGCCGGCCTGGCCAAGCGCCGTAAAGTTCAAGTGATTCGCGGACGGGCCATGTTGGATGGTCCGAATAGTCTTCATGTCGAGGGAGAAGATTCCTCGATTCCCGAAGGTGGAAAGTTCACCTTCGATCATTGCATCCTTGCGGCGGGCAGCATTCCGGCGATGCCGCCTGCATTTCAAATTGGTAGCGACCGCGTGCTCGACTCCACCTCCGCGCTTCAACTGAAAGATATCCCCAAGAAGTTGTTGGTCGTGGGAGGCGGATATATCGGCTTGGAAATGGGAAGTGTTTACGCATCCCTCGGTTCAGAGGTTTCCGTCGTCGAGCTTACGGATGGACTTCTGCCTGGAGCGGATCGAGATTTGGTGCGGCCCCTGCAAAAACATCTGGACGTGTTGTTTGGAAAGCGGATCTACCTGAATACCAAAGTCGGCTCGATTGCAGACACCGGAGATGGCGTCGAGGTCACGTTTGAGGGTCCAGGAAAGTTTGGTCACGAGCGATTCGACCGTGTTCTGATTAGTGTGGGCCGGCGACCTGCGACTCGCGATTTGGGGCTTGAGCACGCGGGGGTCCAGGTCGACGCCAAGGGTTTTGTCATCAACGATGCACAGAAGCGAACCACCAACCCCGCGATTTTCGCGATCGGCGACTTGGCGGGAGAACCCATGCTCGCGCACAAAGCCAGTCACGAAGCGAAGGTGGCGGTGGAAGTGATCCTCGGCAAGCCGGTGACGTTCGACAAGCAAGCGATTCCTGCCGTCGTTTTTACGGATCCCGAAATTGCCTGGGCAGGCTTGACCGAGGAGCAAGCCAAACGAGAGGGCAGGGTGGTGGATGTTGAAGTCTATCCCTGGGCTGCGAGCGGTCGCGCTCAAGCGATTGGTCGGACGGAAGGTTTAACGAAGTGGCTCGTTGATCCTTCCACCCATCGTGTTCTGGGGTGCGGCATGGTTGGCCCCGGAGCAGGCGAGTTGATTGCGGAAGCCGTTCTCGCCATCGAGATGGGATGTGAGGTCCGCGATATAACCGAATCCGTGCATCCGCATCCAACGCTTAGCGAAACCCTCATGAACGCGGCTGAAGTTCATTTTGGAACTGCCACCGAGATCTACAAACCCAAACGTCACGCTTCCCCCACTTAGCTTTGGCTGCTCCTCGAAGCAATTTCAAGAAAACTTGTCGGGATTTCGCTGAATCCATCACGATTTCTGCTTCCCCAGGTTACTGTAAAAGAAGCTGCGCGTGCATGCACTGCATCTCTGAGCCGTTCTTGGAGGAATCGATGCGACTTACATTAAGAACACTCCTCGCCTATCTCGATGGCACTTTGGAACAGCAGGATGCGAAATTGCTGGGAGAACGGATTCAAGAAAGCGCTATGGCGGCAAACCTGATCGAGCGCATCCGAAGTGGATTGGCGACGGTCGGAGTTTCCAGCGAGGGGAATGCGAAGCCCCTGATGCTCGACCCAAATGCCATCGCTGAATACCTCGACAATACGCTTGCGGTGGAAATGATTCCCGAACTCGAGCGACTATGCTTAGAGCATTCTTCTGCCCTAAACGAAGTAGCGGATTGCCATCGCGTCTTGTCGACTGCCTTAAAATCATCAATTGAAACCGATGACAAGCTGCGGACTCGGTTGCATCAACTTTTGAAACTTGTTCCTCTCGATTCCGCTCAAGTGAGGAGCGATGCCGAGAGGT
>JBBIUE010000038.1:23490-47440 GCA_037440405.1 Pirellula sp.
CGGAAAGGCCATTGACTCGAACGCCGACATCCTGGGAGAGCAAGACGAAGTCGACACGCTGGTTGGCGTCAGTCTCGGCACAACGTCATCGAGCGGGACTAGAGAGTTTGACTTGTTGGAAGCGACCGGAAATTCGGGGGTTCCGAGGTACTTACGTGAGGACCGAAACGTTGACTGGAAGTCGCCCGTCTGGAATGGAATTCTGGTCGGGCTCATGTTCATCCTGCTTTGGTTATCCATAGGCTCTTGGAACCGAGTTCGAGAACTTTGGTCGATGCCGAATCCAGCGATGGCACAAGAGGACAGTGTTTCAGCAAAAGACAATGTTCCCGCCATCGTGCCTTCGCCGACGCCTGATCGGAAAGGGCTACCCCAAAATGCTCAGTCGTCAGAACTCAGGAGTAAGCAGTCTTCCCCAGCCAACCCAGCCGCATCGGAGATCGTCGCAGCGGGTACTGAAGTTGCAAAGACGATTCCCGAGGAGGAAGCTTCCAAAGCAGAGGAAATTCTGACGGATGGCTCGAACTCGGATATCTCAGCCTCGGAGGAAATTGTAAACAGTGATCGAGATAATCCCATCGACTCGACTGCATCGAATCGCGTTGAGACGGCCGACATTACTAAACCTTCTATTCTTCTGAACGCCAACGAAAATTCGCCTTCACAGGCGCCTGGAGTCCCGATTGCTGGGACTTGGCTACCCCTGAATACCGACCCCGCTAAAGTAGTCGTGCTCGCTTGGGAGACTCCTGCAGAAGGTCTGGCACCGAACGTTCAACGATTGACGCCCGGAGTTGGTCTAAAGCTTCGAACGCACATTTTTGTCCCCGCCATTCATCGAACTCACTTCTCGCTCGTACCCGGAGGACGATTAGAAGCCGTCGGGCCATCCGAATGGGAGTTCCTTCAAGCCCTTCCAACGTACTCCATGCGACTCTATCGAGGACGGTTTGTGCTTTCCGCTCATTCAACGGGTCGGAGTTTTGATGTTCACATTGCCGATCGAGTCGTTCACTTAGAATGGGGCGATTCACTAGGTAATTGTGTCGTACAAGTCGAACCGATGATCGATCCTGAAGCGATCGAACGCCCGCGTGCCAACGTCTATATTCAACCGATCGATGTTCCATTGAAATGGGCAATCCTCTCATCGGCGAATCACCCTGAGGAGGTCACACAGCAGGGTCAAGAGCTTTCTCCAGGGTCGTATCTCGCGGTCACGCCCTGGCAGAGCCCCACGACTGTTCCGGTTGACAATCTACCATCGTGGGTTGCGGATGCAGAAGATCGACCGATTGATATCGCAGGAGCCAGTGAATTGGCTCAGACCTTACAAGTCGATGCTGCGGGTCCATGCACAGCGAAGCTGAGAGGCATGCTGGGGAATCGCCGTTCCGAATTGGCTGCGTTAGCGTTGCGCGGCTTGATATCCCTTGGCGAATTCGATTCCATATTCGGCGAAAGTGGTTTATTGACGAAAGATTCCATGCGGGCACACTGGGACAACATTGTGGCAGACATCAAAGCCACCCTGGCTGCGCATCCTGAATACTGGCCAAGGTTGCGAGAAGCCACCGAAGCAGCTTACGGTGAAAAAGCGAGCCTCATCGAATCGTTGATCATTGGCCCGACGCAGCAGCAACTTCAAGAAGGTGCAGATCGTCAATTGGTGGACCTTCTGAAAGTGGATCAGCCCCTTGAAATTCGGATGCTCGCATTCCATTGGCTGAAGTCACAAACCGGACAAGATTTGGGATATCTTCCCGAGCGTCCCACGCCACTTACCGTAGAGGCTTGGCAGCAACGAGTGAACCAGGCCGGCTGGAATCCCAAGTAGAGGCAGTGTGGATCAAGTCCGATTATGCTGAATTTGTCGGATTTCTCCGACTTTTCGAAGAAGTGAATCGGCCGAAACAGCGTTTGTGAACGGAGAGCCACTTGATACAATAGGGTTCATTGATTTGTGATTGTCCGGACCTGTCTTGAAGCAGCGACTGGCGTCGGCGATTCGAACCTAGTTATCCTCATCGGGAGGTATTTCCGTGCAAGTAAATGTATCGGCGCGACACGGTCACCTGAAGCAACAAGATCAGCAAGTCATCGTTGAAAAGGCAGATCGATTGCGTCGGTTTTTCGACCGGATCAACGCCATCACAGTTACGATTGACCTCGAACACCTTGATACTCCGACTGCTGAGATCAACGTCTCCGCAGAGGCGGCGCATGACTTCGTAGCTACCTGCTCCGGGGCGACGGTACTTGCGGCCTTCGACGGCTGCTTGCAAAAGGTCGAGCAACAAATTCGAAAGCACAAGGAAAAAGTAACCGGGCATCGTAATACCGGACACAAGCACCTTTGACCCCAACGCAACATGGATTCTCGGATGGAACCAAAGTTGAGAAACATCGAGAACGCCATCGAGCATCTTCCGGAAGGCCGCCCTGTAGGCAGGTCAGGATGGGGCACATCAAGCATTGAGCAAAGGATAATTGATTATGAAGTTTTCTGATTTTGTTTCAACCAAATCGATTCAGGCGGACCTCAAGGCCGCCGATAAGGAGTCGTCGATCGCAGAGCTGATCGATGGCCTGGTGGAGGCAGGTGAGTTACGTGCCTCCGACCGGGATGACATCATTCGCGCCATCATGAAACGCGAGGAGCTGGGAAGCACCGGCATTGGGAGAGGTATTGCAGTACCACACACCAAGCATCCGAGCGTACAGAAGTTGGTCGGCACGGTAGGCATCAGCTCCAGCGGAGTGGAATTCGAAAGTCTCGACGGCGAGAAGGTGCAACTTTTCTTCTTGCTCGTTTCTCCGCCTGACCGCCCGGGCGATCATTTGCGGGCTCTTGAGAATATTTCGCGCCAGCTTCGGGACGACATGTTCTGTCGCTTCTTGAAACAATCGAAATCAGCAGACGACATCGTTCAGCTCTTGGAAGAAGCAGACAATAATCAATTCAGTTGAACACAACGAGACACCTGTCGGATGTCTTGTTTGAGAATCCGTCTATCCCAATCGAACACTGGCATCGCATCCAGTGTCGGTGAAGTTCGAACACCACATTGGCGTGAAGAGCCGCAGCAGCACTTGAGTTATTTTTAATGTCCGATCTCATCGTCACCCGTCCAGTAACCGTGCTGAACACGCAGGGGTTACATTTTCGACCAGCCGATTTGCTGGTAAAGACGGCGACGCGTTTCACATCGAAGATCGAGATTGAACGGGAAGGACAGGCTGTCAATGCCAAGAGCATCCTTGATGTCATGATGCTCGGTGCAACGCAAGGCTCGAAACTGATATTGAGAGCTTGTGGCGATGATGCCCCTCAAGCCCTTGATATGCTGGTTGAACTTTTTGAGAACGGTTTTTTTGAACAAGACGAAGAGGGTGCTGCGGCCGTACCACATCCGCCTTGTTAGGTCGGATGATGGAAGAGGATCGGATCGCTAACGGTTTCTTAGAATCCGATAGCGGAATGGAGCATTTACTGCGGGGAAAGTCGCGAGGCTCATTTCCCCTATAACCCCTTCGGACGTTCTATGCTTGAGCTGCACGGAATCGCTGTATCTCCTGGTGTTGCGATCGGTCGCGTCATTGTCTGACCGCGAGGGATTCCAAATTGCGCGTCGTCGGGTCGCGCGTCATGACATCGCCGCCGAGAAAGAGCGGCTGCGATCCGCCATCGAGCTTGCTGCAGAGAAGCTCGAACAGAGTCGGCAGCAGGCCGCGATCCAGCTTGGCAATAATCTCGGCAACATTTTTTCCGCTCAACGTCAGCTTCTGTTGGATCCCAGACTTCTGGATGAGATGGAGGAAATGATCGATCATCGTCAAATGTCTGCCGAATTCGCTGTCAGCGAAGTTTTGAATGGCTATGCGGAGGCATTTCGAACTGCCGGTGCCGGATTTCTTCGTGAGCGTGCTGCTGACATCGCCGATATCGAACGCAAGCTCCTAGAATCACTCAGCGGTCGGCCCACGACGACGCTCCATCAGCTCGAGCAGCCATCGATCATCGCGAGCCGAGAGTTAACGCCTGGTGAGACTGCCGAACTCGATCCGAATTTGGTGCTTGGTTTTTGCACAGAGAAAGGCGGTCCTGGTGGCCATACTGCTGTCGTCGCGCGCGGCCTGGAGCTTCCTGCGGTCGTCGGATTAGGCTCCTTCCTTTTCCGCATCCGAAGTGACGATGAGATTATCGTCGATGGTCATCGCGGCCGAGTCATCATCGATCCCGATGAAGCAACGATGGAGAAGTACCGTCAGCGACGCCGAAGAAGACAAGACTTCGCGGCCAAGCTAAAGGAAATCCGTGATTTGCCCGCGATCACGACGGATGGCGTCGCCATCGAACTGCTCGCCAATATCGAGTTTCCCGACGAAGTTCAATCGTGTATCTCGCGAGGAGCGGAGGGAGTCGGTCTCTATCGAACTGAGTTTCTCTATTTGGGGACGGCCACGGATCCTACCGAACAATCGCACTTGGAAGCTTATCTGAGAGTTCTCCGCGCGCTCCCGAACAGCAAGGTCATACTGCGAACGCTTGATCTCGGTGCCGACAAGTTGGGGCAGTCGCAATCGTCAGCCAGAGAGGCCAACCCATTCTTGGGACTTCGGAGCATTCGCATATCGCTTCGCAATCCCAGCCTCTTCCGCACCCAATTGCGAGCCATGTTAAGGGCCAGCGTCGAAGGGGACCTGCGCATCATGTTTCCCATGGTGGCTACCTTGGACGAACTTCGCACAGCGAAACTCTTGGTCCGTTCCGTCACCGAGGATTTGGAATCGGAGGGATTTCCTGTACGTCGCGATCTCCCCATCGGCATTATGATCGAAGTCCCCTCAGCCGTGACGATGATCGACCGCTTCGCCTCCGAGGTCGATTTCTTCAGTATCGGAACCAATGACCTGACTCAATATACGCTCGCCGTTGATCGAACGAATGAAAAAATTGCGGACTTGTATCGAGCCGTTGACCCGTCGGTTCTGCGCATGATCCAGCGATGCGTTGAGGAGGGTGAAAAGCATCAAGTCGAAGTCAGCGTCTGTGGGGATATGAGCAGTGATCCCGCAGCCGCGCTGCTCCTGATCGGACTTGGCATTCGTGTCCTCAGCGTGCCTCCGGCATCCGTGCCTCAGATCAAAAAAGTCGTGCGAACGGTCTCGTTGGCGCAGTGCAAGGCTCTCGCATGGAGAGCTCACCGATTGGACACGGCTCGAGAAATCGATGCGTTTCTTCGAAGCCAACTTGCCGGCTGGGTTCCTGAGATCGTTTCCCAAGAGTGACGCCATCCATGCCGAATCCACGCTACCGAATTCGATTCACGAAAAAAGGCGATTTGCGATGGTGTTCCCATCGGGATTTGGCTCGTGCTTGGGAGCGACTGCTGCGCCGTGCCGATCTGGAACTGGCCCTCAGCGAAGGCTTCCATCCCAAACCCAAGATCAGCTTTCCGTCAGCCCTAGCTCTCGGAATTGCCAGTCTTGAGGAATATGTCGAAATCGAGCTGAAGAACGAGATCGATCCGATTGCTTTGCGTCAGCGCATCGCAGCCGAAACCCTAGCTGGCTTAGAAATTCTCGACATCGATTTGCTACCAATGGGAGTACCTAAAGCCAGGATGGAGTATGGTCAATATGAGGTTCAGCTTCCTCAAGACCTCCTTCCGGATGTTCAGAACCGCATCGATCGCCTCTATCAAGTTGGTTGGCTCGAATTTGATCGCGAAGGCGTTCGCTCACGAACGATGATTGGGCTCGGCGGCGTTGAATTGGAGGTTTTTTCGAGCGGGCTTCGTTTCAAACTGTACTCCAGTCCATCAGCCGCCATCCGACCTGCGGAAATTCTTCAGTCGCTCGAGCTTCAAGACTGGCTTTATCAAGGGGATGGACTTCAGAGAACGAGAGTCGTATTGGCTCAAACAAACCACCGGAGTCGTGTCGAGGAAGATGATTGTTCCGACGGCACCGAAAACGAATTCATTCATTCACAAAACGCACAAGAAGGAAACGGAAATCTATGAAAAAGGAAATGTTGATCAATGTCTCGCAGTCGGAAGAGTGCCGGATTGCCGTCTTGGAGAACGGCATTCTCGAAGAACTGTACACAGAGCGAGCGAGTCAGAACAACTATGTTGGAAACATCTATAAAGGTCGTATCGTCAATCTTGAGCCGAGCATTCAAGCCGCCTTTGTCGATTTCGGCGTTGGGCGTAACGGGTTCCTCCATATCAGCGACGTGGACGCCCAGTATTTTCGCCAAGCAGGCTATGATCCTTCGGAAATAGCCGCCTCCGATCGCAATTTTGATGACGGCGATGACGACAAGCGGCGACGTGATCGGGGTGGTCGTCCCAGGTTCAAGCCTCCCATCCAAGAGGTCTTTCGACGGGGTGACGAAGTTTTGGTGCAAGTCATCAAGGAGGGGATTGGCAACAAGGGGCCAACTCTATCGACCTACATCAGTGTTCCGGGACGCTACTTGGTTTTGATGCCGGCGCTCGGCCGCGTCGGCGTATCGAGAAAGATCGAAGACGAGTCTCAGCGTCGAAAACTGCGCGACATGTTGCTTGAACTGAATCCGCCCAAGGGAATCGGGTTTATCGTGCGGACCGCAGGACAAGACCGGACAAAAAAGGAATTGGCTCGCGACGTCGCTTACTTGTTACGGCTGTGGAAAGTCATCGTACGCCGCATGAAGCGGGAGGCTGCTCCGTGCGATGTCTACGAGGAAAGCGACATCCTTATTCGAACGATCCGCGATACGTTCACCGAGGATATTGACTCGATCATCGTCGATCAAAAAGAAGCCTACGATCGGGCCCGCGAGTTCCTACAGTTGGTCATGCCCAGATTCGTGAATCGGCTCCACTATTATGAAGGTCGTGAACCTCTCTTCCATAAATACCAGATCGAACAGGAAATCGCCCGCATCCATCAGCGACAAGTTCAGCTCAAGGGAGGTGGTTCGATCGTCATCGATACCACGGAAGCTTTGGTCGCGATCGATGTCAACAGCGGCAGTTTCCGATCGGATGAATCTGCCGAAGACAATGCGTTCCAAGTCAACATAACTGCGGCCAAAGAAATCGCTCGGCAGTTGCGATTGCGAGATTTGGGGGGCGTCATCGTCAACGACTTCATCGACATGAAGAAAGAATCCTATCGCCGAAAGGTCGAACGTGTCCTCCGCGATGCTATGAAGCGGGATCGAGCTCGAACCAAGATACTCCGAACCAGCCCATTTGGTCTGGTTGAAATGACCCGACAACGGATTCGTCCAAGCCTCAAGCGAAGCGTGTACGAAGACTGTCCGTGCTGCAAGGGCAGGGGACTGGTAAAAACTCCTGAAAGCATGGCCATCGAAATCATTCGCATTCTCCTTCTCTCCTGCCAGACTCCCAAAGTTCAGCGGATCACGGTCCGAGTCAACGATAAAGTTGCCGCATATCTTCTGAACAAAAAGCGACGTGAAATCATGGCAATGGAGGAAGCCAACGGCACTTCGATCCAGATTCTCGGGAGCGAGAACCTCTTTCCGGAACATTTCGAATTCGATTGCCGAGACGCCGAAGGAACCGTGATACCGATTCCTTACGTCATCAATGCATGAAATAAGTTTGCTTGTCCCCGAAGCATCTCCTCAAACGAAGAACCGGACGCTTTTGAGAGCGTCCGGTTCGATGGGATAAAGTTCAAGATGTCGTCGATCTTTGCGTTCAGTTGTCTGCCATGCGATCGCGAAAAAACGACAACCTAGTTCAACATCATGCTAGATCGCCATCTCAAACGACGCGACCGACATTATATCCCTGCATCGATCCTTTGAATTGGGCCCAGGTAACGGTGATGATACCGTCAGAGGGATTGCCGCTCGTGGTTTCACCGCCATCGTACCCCCAGGGATTCCGCAGGACTAATCTTCGTGCCGCGCGATCGACACCAACGACCGTGTAGTTGTGCTTGCGAACAAGCAGTGATGTTGCAACGTTTCGGCCTGGGGTCGTCCATGTGGATGCCGTCACTAAGCGATTGGCGATGAGCGCATCCGCGATGTTATCGAAATGCACGTCAGCCAGGGACGCGCCCAAGGTGGCGTCCAAGTGATTGATCATGTGTACCGCTTCGCTCGAGCCAGTCAGCATGGTCATAACCGTTTCGTGGTCCCAGTAGCGGCGCCACAATTCAGCCGTTGGATCTTCTGCCCGAATTTGGGCGATGAAAGCTTTCTCCAGAATCGTTACCCAACCCTCGCCTTCAACAGGGTCCGCATCCCCGGGAGCAGGACCGTTGTAAATGACGCCCCTTGTGATCGGTTGTCCACTTCCATTGAACATGCGAACTTCGTATCGGAAGTTACCCTGCATGTCGCGGCCTTTGAAGTCGATTCGCTCGTTTGCTAGATTGCGTCCCGTCGCGGAAAGAAGTCTGGCCATGCCTGCCACATGCGAATAGAAGACGCAGTACGGTCGCGCCGTTTGCCGAATGTCCGCTATGATGGCACCGTTGACGACCATCGGCGAGCCGCCAAGAAGAGAATTCTCGACGTTGTAGGTGCTATCGCCGCCGAAAACGGAGTCCGAAGCATCGGAATCTCCCTCACCGCCATCGAAGTAGTCCCATCCCTCACCGCCGATGAGCGAATCATTCCCTAATTGACCGTAGAGACGATCATTCCCATAGCCTCCTACGAGAACATCATCGCCGTCGGCTCCGTAAAGGAAATCGAGGCCATTACCACCATCGAGATAATCATGTCCTGCACCGCCATATAAGAAATCCTCACCATCGCCACCGTAGGCCTGATCGTCGCCAGCTTCGCCAAAAAGTCGGTCATTGCCGAATGAGCCACGGAGCTGATCGTTACCGTTTCCGCCACGTAAGAGGTCGTCACCACCACCTCCATGGAGGTAATCGTCTCCAGCACCACCGTACAAACTGTCGTTGCCACCAGTGGGCGAACTGTCGTCTAAGTCACCATACAAACGATCTTTGCCTGCGAGTCCAGACAAGATGTCGTTGCCCAGTCCTCCGATGAGCGTGTCGTCGCCAGCCCCTCCAGACAAGATATCATCGCCCGGACCTCCGATGAGAGTGTCCATACCAAAACCACCCTCTATAATGTCATTTCCCCCGTTCCCCTCGACGTGATTCCACACTCCATCGCCTGTGATAATGTGATCGTCGAATTCACTTCCGAAAATCCTGTCGGGATGGTTTCCACCATCGATCGTGACTCCGATCGGTGACGCTTCCGCAGAGATGTGGTCGTATCCGTCGAGACCTTTGATGAGAATGGAGGTGAGCGAGTCAGATGGGACTTCTCGAACCGAGACCGTTTCGGACCCGCCCCCAGGTAATGGTATCTCTCGCTGAATCGTTTCGAAGCGTCCATTCATTAGAATCGAAACCAATCCGGCATCATTGTGCAGGATAATGCGGTCAGCATAGGGAGTTCCATAGACAATCAGGTCTCCAGACAGCCCCATAACCGAAGCAAGCACTTGGCGTTGTTCCAGTTTTTCACAGAGCAGTTGTCGATTCTTGCGGATTCGACGATGGTTGGTGCAGTGCGTTTTCATTTTGATTCTCCTTGTGCTGAATCGAGTAGTTGATTCGTTGTCCGTTGTGGTTGCCGGTCGGATGCGTTGCCTAACCTATGGCCTCACCAAGAACATCGCAGCCATTGGGAAAAACGCACAAAATCTTCTTCAACTTGCCGACTTGCTGAACCTTCAGCATGGCTTTTCGCAGAGAATTCCCCACCGAAAATCGACCGGCCGATGACAAAGGGGACCGCAAAGATCGTCCGTTTTGCTTTGAAAAATGCTGAAAGATTGGGACCGGATTCCCCCTGCGAGCAATGACAACTGTTTACGATTCGAGCCGTTGTCCGCTTTGATCCGTCGGTCCAGAGCGGATGGTGGTCTGACATCTTGGCGACAGCCGACTGCTCCATCCGCAAAGTCGACGACATGCGGCGAGCTTGAACTCCTGCGCGACAGGAGTCCAGTTTGCTGTGACTTTGTCAAAAGAAATGGCTGCGCGGTCGGCACAATCGGCATAGCTCATTCACTTTGACGAAGATCTGAGCGTTGTAAGGAAAACAGAAGCTCTATTGGACCGCGAAGAGAAAGCAATGAGGTAGATTCTTTCGGGTGAGAAACTGTCTGGATTTGAATGTCCTCTATAGTTTGATTCGAGGTTGATAGTGGCTAAGCAGAAATCTGTTGGGAACATGACAGTTACCGTCGATCGTCGCCGAGGCGAGCGCCGAGTCGTATCCAAGATTGAAAAATCTTCCCCGACCCCTCCCGCCTTGGAACGCCGTGAAAAAAAGAATCGCCGACGACAGATCGATCCAACTACCTGCGAACGCGACTATTCGTCGGAAGAGATTGAATTCATGCGAGCCTTGGATGATTACAAGCGAAAGAGCGGCCGCATGTTTCCCACCTGCAGTGAGATCCTCGAAGTCATCCGATCGCTTGGATATCAGCGGATATCTCACACAACCGAATCGACCGTCGAAACAGAAACGGTAGCCTTCTTATAAGTAGCGCGTCGTCGATGCAGCTTGTTGATGCTCATTGCCAAAGCCGACTCTTCATCAAGCAGAGTAGGCTTTGGGATTTAGGCATCGTTCCATGTTCACCTCACGCTCGCGAAGGCCAACCATCCAGGAGCCTATATCGATCGGAACAGATCGGCACTCGATGTGAGATCAGAAACACATTAGCGACTTTCGTCGGTGATTCAACTGTGTGCTAACGCACAACCACTCATCCACGTTCTTGCCTGTGGCAAAGCACGAGGCGAGGTCGGCGGACGAGTATCCTCGGCCCGTACGGATAGAAAGCTAACTGGCATCTTCATAATTGGTCGGAGGCGTGGCATCGTTTCGAACCAAAGGCATGGCATCCATTGGAAAGCTTTCCGCTTTTCGTGTAGGCTAATAAGCTATTCGGTCATGGATTCGTTTCCAATGTCGGTCAGTTACTGTCGTCGAAGGCTGGTTCGTTGAGGAATTGGCGAACAATGCATCCTGATGCCAGCTACTTTTCCGCCGATTGTTGAGACGATCCCCTACGTGACGACCGTTGCTATTTGACGAGACTTCTTCGCGGCGACTTCCATGTCCTCCCTTCCGACCAATCGCATGTCAGCCGCAACGGGCACGAATGCCGTGCCGTATGCCGTGATCGATATTGGTGCGACGAGCATTCGTATGGCGATCGCAGAAATTGTCGAGAACGGAGAAGTGCGGCATATCGAGTCCTTGTCCCAAGCCGTCTCCTTGGGCAAAGATACGTTTACGCAACAGCGTATCCGCAAGGCTTCGATTGAAAGTTGCGTGAAAGTCCTCAAGAGCTATCGACGGCTCATGCGCGAGTATCAAATCCTTCGTCCTGAACAGATGCGGGTCGTAGCAACCAGTGCCGTGCGCGAGGCCACCAATCGCTTGGCCTTTATCGATCGCATTTTCATTGCGACGGGATTCGAAGTCGAGCCGCTCGACGAAGCGGAAGTTAACCGTATCACGTATATGGGAGTTCAACCGCTGTTGAAGAGCAATCCGAAATTGTCGTCCTCCCGGACGTTGATCGTGGAAGTCGGTAGCGGGAGCACGGAAATTCTCGTTGTTCGCGGCAGCAACGTCATCTTCTCGAACAGCTATCGCCTGGGTTCCCTCCGGCTGCTCGAGACCTTGGAGAAGTTTGACGCCCCGCGCAGCAAACAACGCACCATCATGGAGGGACAGATTCAGCGCTTCGTCGATCAGATTGCGGAACAAGTCGCTTCGAACCAACAGCATGAAATCGTCGCTATTGGAGGCGACATGCGATTCGCGGCTTCGAATTTGCTCGATCCATGGCAGCCTGACATGCTTGCTCAGATGCCGACGGAAGGCCTCGAAGCACTCGTCAAGCAACTGCTCAAACTGTCTCAGGACCAAATTGCCCAGCGCTATGGGATTAGTTTCCAAGATGCAGAAACCGTGACTCCAGCCTTGTTGAGCTACGTCATGCTCGCACGAAAGTTGAAATGCACGTCGATCTATGTGGCCGGAACCAACTTGAGAGACGGGTTGCTCAACGACTTGGCGAAACGTGAAGTATGGACCGCCGAGTTTCGTAATCAAATCATTCGCTCGGCTTTAGGTCTTGCCCGAAAGTTTTCGTTCGACGAAAAGCATGCGCGGCACGTAGCGCATCTATCTCGCAAACTATTCGCAGACCTTGAGACGGAACACCAGCTCGATCAGCGCATGGAGTTGGTGCTATACCTCGCTGCTCTACTACATGAAGTCGGTCTTTTTATCAATGTGCGAAGCAATCACAAGCACGCCCTGTACATCATTCAGAACAGCGAGCTGTTCGGACTCAGTCGCAAGGATGTCTTGATCGTTTCCCTGGTGGCTCGCTATCATCGACGCAGTTCACCGAAGCCAGAACACGAAGGCTATGGGACGCTTTCCCGCGCTGATCGCGTGGTGGTGGCGAAACTGGCGTCCATATTGCGACTGGCCTTGGCGCTCGATGAATCGAGAAGCCAGCGAATATCGCAGATTCGCTGCAGGAAGGAAGGCGATCGGTTCATCATCACGGCCGCTGGAGTTGAGGATTTGTCGCTTGAGCAACTTGCATTGCGTCAAAATGCGAACTTGTTCGAAGAGACGTTTGGCTTGAGCGTCTTGCTGAGATCGGCAAAAGTTTAGGAAGGCTTTTCATTTCAGAGTCATCATGAATGCATCCATTGAGGAACGATATTTCAATCGCGAACTGAGCTGGCTGGAATTCAATCGCCGCGTTCTTGCGCAGGCGCGCTATGCTCCAGTTCCCTTGTTAGAGCGCATCAAGTTCCTTGCGATCACCGGCTCGAATCTCGATGAATTTTTCATGGTGCGTGTGGGTGGATTGCAGATTCAAAAGGAACTGCGACTCCCAGGAATGGACCCGACGGGCCGACGTCCTGAAGAGCAGCTCCGTGAGGTCCTTGAGCATGTCGGGAACATCGTTCATTCGCAGTACGAGTGTTTGCAAAACGAACTCATGCCCGCCCTGGCTGCCGAAGGAATCGAACGCATTCAATACGCGACTGCGAATTTGCGCCAGAAAGAGATGATCGAGCGCATTTTCCAAAACGAGGTCTTTCCAGTCGTCACTCCAGCGATGATTGATCCAGAGCAAGGCCTCCCACATTTGGTCAACCTCGGCTTGTATCTTTGCGTCCGGCTTGAATTCCCGACGAGCGATGCAGGGGACCAGTATGTGCTCTTTCCGCTGGGGCGAGCCCTTCCGCGTTTCATCACCGTCGCTTCTGAGAGAGGTTACAAGTTCATTCTTTTAGAGGATATTGTGGCGGCATGCGTCAATCAGTACTTTCCCGACGCCACCATTCATGAAGCGATCGCGATTCGGGTGACGCGCAATGCGGACATTAGCGTGCGCGAGGATAGCGCCGAAGACCTGCTGCGAGGCATGGAAAAGGTTCTGCATCAACGGCGTTCAGCGGATTGCATTCGACTTGAAATCTCGGATCACGCCTCCGAGCGGATGATTGAGTATTTGCGTTTAGCACTCGATCTCGATCACGAAGATATCTTTCGGATTCCGGGACCTCTGGATCTATCCGGGTTCATGTATCTTTCGGAGATCGACGGTTTTCCCGCCCTTCGCAATCCGGCTTGGCCACCCCAGCCTTCACCATGGGTTGATGCGGCAACTCCTATTTTTGACCAAATCGCTGAGAAGGATATTCTTCTCTTCCATCCCTATGAGAGCTTCGAGCCGGTCCTTCGCATGATCGAAGAAGCGGCTGATGATCCCGATGTTCTGTCGATCAAACAGATTCTCTATCGGACCAGCCGTCGGAGCCCCATCGTCGCCGCGCTTCAGAGAGCTGCAGAGAGAGGAAAGTATGTTACTGCTATCGTCGAATTGAAGGCCCGCTTCGATGAAGCCAGAAATATCGAGTGGGCCAAAGAGCTGGAGCGATCTGGGGTGCAAGTCATTTACGGCGTGAAAGGCTTGAAGACACATGCCAAGATCTGCATCGTCGTCAGACGCTCTCCGAATGGAATCCAGCGGTTCATGCACTTCGGCACCGGCAATTACAACGAGGTGACGGCCCGTCAGTACAGCGACGTCAGCTACATGACTTGCAATGAGGAATTGGGAGCCGATGCCAGCACCTTCTTCAATGCGATCACGGGCATGAGTCAACCTCAATCTTATCGATTGATCGATTCCGCTCCCCTCGGCCTTCGCAAGAAAATCATCCACATGATTGAAGTCGAACTACAGCGGAAACGGCAAGGCCAGAAAGCCGTGATTGCGGCAAAGCTCAACGCCTTGGTGGACCCTGACATCATCGAAGCACTCTACCGCGCGAGCCAGGCTGGTGTGACAGTCCGACTCAACATCCGTGGCATCTGTTGCCTGAGACCTGGCGTCGAAGGCCTCAGCGAAAACATCTCGGTCGTCAGTGTTGTGGATCGTTACCTCGAACATGCTCGCATTCTCTACTTCTATCACGGCGGAGAGGAACGCGTGTTTATCAGCAGCGCTGATTGGATGCCCCGAAACTTGGATCGCCGCATCGAGTTGTTAATCCCCATTGAAGACCTGAATTGCAGGAAGAAGTTGATCGACGTTCTCGATACTTACTTTCGCGACAACCAAAACGCTTGGAGGCTGCTCTCGAATGGTACCTATGAACGTATCCAGCCGGAAACCAATCAGTCGCCCTTCCGTGCTCAGCGAATTCTGAATGATCGGGCCGTCGAATCAGTGAAGGAAGCCGATCGTTCCCGATTCACCATGTTCCAGCCGCATCTCGCATCCGCGACTCGCGATTCCTAAGCTCGGACGCGAACACCGTTGGGCACATTACGTCATTCGTCGCGGTCGGAGTTGACGCGATAAAGCTGGACGAAGCTGTTTGGTACGTTCCAGGGAACGGGGACAATGACGGATGCCTCGACCAAGCGGTCGAACAGTTCGGGTTGCACGGACTCAGCAAATCCATAGTTGCCAGGGCTCCGATACCGAGCAATCTCGGCCCAGTGAACCGCGATATAAGTTATGTTGTTGTCAATCAATACCTCTAACGCTTCTTTCGGTCCGTTTTGTTCCGCGACATCCTCGATCAATGATCGATCGAAACATGTGCTATAAGAAACCGGAACACGAACATCAAATACCTGGGCGTCTCCCACCATCAAAATGCGATCCGAATCCTGCAAGTTGGTATTCAACCAGTATTGATGCGCGGGAACCCGCATGGGTACGCCTTGTTCCCTCAGCATTTCAGGGGGCGCATCGGGCTCGTTCGCTCTTGTGAACTGATCTTCTCTCAACGCTGTCAGCCGCACGAAATACCGATTGTCACTGAACGGCCACACGGCCACGAATGCGAAATGGATAATCAAACCGAAACCAAGAAACGTACCGCCAACCCAGCCGCGATTCCAGCGGAGGAGAAATCCCGCTCCCATTCCGCCGAAAATGGCGAGCAGCGGCAGGGATGGCAGCCAAAATCGTTCCAGCCGATGGGTGACCAAAAACCACGTAGCCCAATACCAAAGCCACCACAACCCAGCCCATATTCGGATTTGCCGTGGAGCCAGCAAGAAACCGACAAAGGCGCATGGAAGGAGTGTCAAACTTTGATAGCGAGACGCCAATCCATAATCGAATAACTCGTTAACGATCGTGGACCATCGATAATCCGGCCAGTCGGCGTGATTCGAGTTTGCAATCACCGTGGTTGGCACTCGATGGGCTTTCCTCCATTGATTGGCCTTTTGCTCGTTGAGCGTGCGACCTCCAAAGACCTGAGACGCAAGAGGGTAAACTGGATTGGAGGCAAGGATCCAGTTCTTCGCATACCAGCCACCGCCACCGACCAGCGCCGCGACGATGGCCCAACCAACGATTGACCATTTTGTCCTTCGCAGCATCGTTTGCTTTGCCAAGATGAAAACAAGCATGGCCATGGCTGGGACAACGATCCAGGGCAGGGCAGTGTACTTGCATGCGGCAGCGCAACCAATCATCCATCCGAAAAGCAATGCCCAGTTTCTCGTGCGTCCCAAGGACAACGCATCTTGTTTGGGAAAGATGGTTAGCAAACTGAAGGCTGCGCCCAGATAACATGCCAGCGCCGGCTCGATGAGGCCTAATTTGGACACCTCGGCGATCCCAGGAATGCTGAGCCAAAGCGCGGCCGTTGACCAGCCTGAAACGGCTCCCGCGAATCGGCTGACCATCCCCCCCAAAATCGCAGCGGCGATAGTGGCGTAGCTCGCCGTGATCAATTTGCCAACCAGTGCCCCCTGAAACCATCCGTCCGAACCGCCCCACAGGATCATGCTTGCTAGAGAGTGCATTTCGGCTCCCAGTGGCATGTTGCCATAGATGTTGTGCGCAAAAAAACCTAGCCGTCCGGTCTGCGCGATCTCTTTCGGAATTTGAAGGTGATACTCGCGGACATCGAACTCGATGGGTGGTAGCACCGCTCCTAACATGTAGAGTGCGGTCATGGCGAGACAGCCAAAGGCGAGGAAGAAAATCCACCGCCTCTCACGGGCATTCGAGACACCTCGCTCCCTCCGCGTTGCGCAAGGTGCCTTCGAATGAAGCCATCCGACCGCTCCAGTCGCCAAAAGAATCATGAGTGCCACAACCAGAGGCCAGCGACGATCAGCCAATCCCACGACGGCAACCAGAAATACGACTAGCGATTGCGCTCCCATTCCTGAGGCCATGGCCAGTCCCATCCGCTCCGAGAGAGAAACTTGCGATGCCACTCCCAGTCTTCGCAACCAGCCGCCGCCAATAAACCAACTGAGCGTTAGCCACCCAATCGCTAGAGCCAAATGAGGTAGTCGGTCCAACACCTCCGACGGCATGGTTCCCCCCGCAGTCCATGCCATGGAAACCTGCTCAGGAAACAAGACAATGGAAACCGCGAAAGCTCCCCGAGTCTGCAAATGCGAATCCGGCTGTGTTGGATCGGTCTCAACGAGAGGAACGGCCAAATAGGCGGCCGTGTAAAACAGAAGGAAGACGGCCAATCCAAAGGGGCCAAGCCATGCTGACAGTTTCGTAAAACGCGTCCCGATGGGAAATGTGGGATAGCTTTTAACTAGCAAATCCGTGTCCTTCAGCGAAAGAGTGTGACTGGCACGAAACATCGGCGTATATGCGCATCAGTTCATCGCGCACTTGATCCCGAAGCGTCGGTCCGAAGCGTCAGCGAGTTTCCACTGACCTACTAATCATCTTAGAACATATCGAACGATTCGTCTGGCCACGGTGTGACCGACATGACGATTCGGCCATTGGAATGCAATGGTGCATCGCATGCGAAGACAAAAGCGACCACCCAAGCGTCCGTATTGAAGTTGCTCAAATATAAGCCCGACACCACAGTTGTGAAGTCGAGCAATTCGTGATCTGCCTCAAGTAAGCACCGCCTGCTGAGTGTGCATGGGAAGCAACAATCTCCATTTCTCCTTGCTGACGAAGCGGGTTCCGTTGACTTCGCAACCGCAAACCGCGCGAGCGAAGGGAATAAAATCTCGTCACTCACTTAAGCTTCGAGATGGCGTCGGTTCGCCTTCCACTCGCTTGACTGGGCATACAGTATGGGCGGAATAACGCCATCGGGAACGCCGACCCTGACGCATGGCGTTCTATGAATTCAGCCACTCTGGGCGGTTCGACGGACGGCCCAAGCCTCATCGTTGTCGATCCTACGAACTTTTCGGGATTCGTTGAGAATAGATGGACGAACTAACCTCCCGCTAGGTAGTGAAGAATGTTATCTTGCTATGGCAGCTTCAGGTCCATTTCTGATGACCGCAATCGATGAATCGGCCCGCAGAGTTGTCGGCAATCGATGCGATTTCAGAAGCGGGAACTGGAGAAGCTTCTTGCAACGGTGCAGCTTGTTGGTGCAATCGTTGATCCGTCAGCCGTAGGTTTACGCGCTGACACCCGACAATTCCATCGCGACGAATAGTAGACTATGGGTCAGCCACTATCCGGCATTTTTACTCCGAACATTGTTCCGCTGGACTCTGCTGGAAGGATCGATGAAGGTACGCTTCGCGCATACGTCGACTGGTTAATTGAACGGGGAGTCCATGGGCTGTATCCAAATGGGAGCACCGGCGAGTTCGTTCGATTTTCGGTCGAAGAGCGAAGACGCATCATCAAGATCGTTGTCGAGCAAACGGCGGGACGGGTTCCCATTCTTGCCGGAGCCGCCGAGGCCAATACAAAGGAAACGATCGATGCTTGCGATGTCTACGGGGCTCTCGGTGTTCGAGCCGTGGCCATCGTAGCACCTTATTACTATCGACTGGCACCGGACGGCGTGTATGCGTACTTCAAGGAGATCGCGGATCGAGTTTCCGTCGATGTGACACTCTATAACATTCCACTTTTCGCGTCACCGATCGATGTTGCAACCGTCAAGCGGCTGGCCTTAGAGTGCCCGCGCGTGGTTGGCATCAAGGATAGCTCTGGCGATATCCCACACATGATGCGGATGATCGCAGAGATACGTCCACATCGCGAGGATTTTTTCTTCCTCACCGGTTGGGATGCAGCGCTGGCACCCATGCTGTTGATCGGATGCAATGGTGGGACGAACGCAACCAGCGGCGTCGTTCCCGAGTTGACCCGAGCCATTTATGAAGCGGCCTCCAAGGGGGATTGGACCGGCGCGATGGAATTGCAATATCGACTGCTGCCGCTATTCGATGCGATGATCTCGACGGCGGAGTTTCCGGAAGGTTTTCGGCGGGGTGCTCGTGTCAGGGGTTGGGACCTAGGAAAATCACGGCAGCCATTATCGCAGCAGCAAGTCCAAGCCGCCGATCGAGCTCAGGAGCGGCTCGAACAGTTGCTCATGGGCTTCCAGCGAGCAACGGCACCCAACTTCGCGCACGGTTCTCAACGCCTGCCGCCACCGGACTTGGTTGAGAGAATTGTCCGAGAAGTTTTGGATCAACTCACGATGGTGGGACGATCCTAACATTGCTTTTGGAGCGCGACCATGACCGACACCATATTCGGAAAGATCATTCGCAAAGAGATTCCCGCCAAGATTGTCCACGAAGATGACCTAAGTTTGGCCTTTCACGACATTCATCCTCAGGCCCCGATTCACGTGCTGGTCATCCCCAAAAAGCCAATTGTGAATGTCGAGGACATGTCAGAAGACGATAAACTTGTGATGGGCCACCTGATGTGGGTGGTGCAGCAAGTGGCTCGACACTTGGGGATTTCCGAAAGCGGCTATCGGGTCATTACCAATTGCGGCCGAGATGGGGGGCAAGATGTCATGCACATCCACTTCCACGTTCTCGGTGGCCGCAAGTTAGCCTGGCCACCTGGTTGATGAAGGAAGGAATATCAGTCATGGGTATGTCCACCGAAGCGGACGTTACTAGTTGGACCGACAGCAATGTTCCCGAATGGGATAGGCGTGAGCGAGTCCTTTTAGCTCGCTACGCAACATTTAGCAGCGAGTCTTTGGGACGTGTCCATCCAGAATCCACGCACCCATATCGAGGTCCTTTCCAGCGAGATCGGGACCGCATCCTACATAGTGCAGCCTTTCGCCGCTTGAGTGGCAAAATGCAGGTCTTTACGGAAGATATGGGGGACTACCATCGCACGCGGCTGACGCATACTCAGGAGGTCGCGTCGATCGCCCGGACGATTGGGCGCACGCTAAAGCTCAACGAGGATCTGATCGAGGCGCTGGCCTTGCTTCACGATGTCGGCCATCCGCCGTTCGGGCACAGCGGTGAAGAGGTTCTCAATCACTGCTTGGAGACGGATGGCGGTTTCTCGCATAACCGGTTTGCCTTAGAGCTGGTGCAGAATCTGGAACAGCGATACACGCCCTATCCGGGGCTCAATCTAACCTATGAAGTCTTATCGGGTCAAAAATTCCGCGTGGAGAAGAACGCCAACACCGTCCCGAGTTTGGAAGTTCAAGTGGTCGATGCTGCGGATAGCATTGCCTACAACTCCCACGATGTGGATGATGCCCTGCAATTGAAACTGCTGGAATGGGAGGAGCTTGAGGATTTGCAGTTGATTGAACGATCCCTACGCCATCGACTTTCGGCTCGCTTTTCGGAGCATTCGCGAAGGCAAATGTTAGTCCATGCACTCATCGATTTGCAGGTTGATGACTTTCTTGAACAATCGATGCTTCGATTGGCAGAGGTACGAGAACTCGATGCACAAGCCGTGCGGGAAGTGGGTATTCGACTTCGCTTATCGGATACCATCGAAAGCGAGAAAACGCAATTGGAAGATTTTCTGTTTGAGCGAGTCTATCGACATCCGAAGATCATCACGATGCGTGAACGAGCTACCAGCAGGCTAACCCAATTGTTCAGAGTGCTCGCGGAACAGCCTCAAAAACTGCCTCTGCGATTCCAGACGATTGCGGCAAAATGCGGAATTGCTCCAGCCGTCGGGCAATACCTAGCTGGACTCACCGACCACGCCTGTGAAGAGCAATTTACCAAGCTTGTCGAACTCGGTAACAGTCAGGCTCAAGACTGGACCTGAGTCGCCAATCGCTATTTGGGATGCGCGGCGGTTGAGAGATAAAAATCAACTTTGCCGTTCAGCCCGTGCTACACCGCTCAGTCCGTGCTGCACCGCTCCAAACGCTTTCGGTGAAGCGCTGACGCGATCGGCCTTTGACGCTGTCCAAGTGCCAGAAAAAGTCGATCGTCGATGCCATAGGTAGACCTTATCCACACGGATTGCTTCTCGCATTTCCCGAACCCTCGTCGATCAACTTGCTTCAGAAACTTTACTGAATTGACGCGGGGATTGCTGAATCAACCCGATTTCGATTGTCGGTTTGCCGTGCTTTGGGCGAAGTCACATTAATTCGGTGTTCGAGCATCGCGATAGCGCTCGATGCAATCGCGAATCACTGCCTCATCCAATTCGAAGCCTGAAAGGTTTGGGATGCCTTGCCAGCATACGCGGCCCGATGGATCGATGAGTATCACGTTGGGTATCGCTTTAATGCCTATGACATTCTTGGTGCGAGCTTTCGTGTCGATGGCAGAATAGTAGTGGATGGAGGGTTCGGCCATGGCGAGAACTTCTTCGCGCGTCTCTTTGGAAAGTCCAACTACAACCAACTCATTTTCGAACCGTTTGGCAAGCTCGTTCAGTTTTGGAATAGCGGCTCGACACGGTCCGCACCAAGTCGCCCAAAAATCGAGGAGAACGAATTTTCCTTCAATGTTTGGTTTACCTGTCAGCCATTCTTCGACGATGATCGATGGGGCGTGCTCGTTGAAGAAGCTAAGGCTGGCGAAGATGTCCTTTCGAGGAGCCGGGCCCCAATCGACCAGAGGACCCTTGCCGGCCGAAAATTCAAGATCTGTGCGAAAACCATCATGGTCCTCGGTCTGAGATGATTGGATGCCTGTCTTTGAACTGGATGACTTGGGTAAGTCGCAGCTTAGCGAAACGAGTGCGGCTCCAAACACCGTCCAGAAGGCGAACTCACATGTCGGCGACCTTTCCATGGTATTTCCCTCCTCGCTTGTGGTTCTTGCGGTAATGACTGAAACTCAGTTTAGCGAATCTGCTGAACCAATTGAGCGTTCTCAACGTTCCATGCCCTCAAAACGCCGTCCTGTCCTCCCGAAATCACGAATCTTTCCTTGATGGACGTTGTCAGCGAATAGAGAAAATCAGCTGCTCCGCCGAAGCTCCGAATTCCATTTCCGTTCGAAGCATCGTGCATTCGGACCTGCGAATCGGCACAACTGGAGATGACCATCGAACTCGTCCCATGGAACCGCAGACCAGTAATCTCTTTGGGGAAACCAGCAATCGTTCGACGTGATTCGCCCGATGTGGCGTCCCAGATTTTGATCGTGTTGTCTGCGCTTCCGGTTGCCAAGGTCATGCCGTCATCTTGCCATGCTACGGCCAAGACGTGGTGTGTATGTCCTTCCAGGGTCCTTTCCAATTCTAAGGTGTCGACATTCCAGACCTTCGCCATTTTGTCGGCACCGCAGGAAGCGATCTGCGTTCCGTCTGGAGAGAAGGCCAAACCGAGAATCGTATCGCTGTGAGCGAGTTCCGCACGCTTGACGATCGCACCAGTATCGGTCGCGATGATGCATAGATCCCCAGTTCGGCTCGGTTCTCCGCTGCCAACAGCCAGCAGTCTGCCATCGGGACTGAAATCCAATGCCGTGATTCGATCTGGGAAGATATCCACATCGACCGAACCGATCGCACGGTCAAAACGCCAAGAGTGGTTGGTGTTCCAGAACTGTGGAGCACCATCGACTAAGGTTGCACAGATCCAACCATGGTCGTCATACCACAACTTAGATGGGGCTCCACGAAGACTTTCCCAGCGTTCGAGCGGAGTTCCATCAGCGACTCGGTAGGTTCGAATCGAGAGATCTTCAAAGGCGGCTACGACCGTTCGGTCTTGCGGACCAAAGGCAACTTGGAGTACCGGAACGTCGGATGCGGTGGCGTTCTTCCGAGCCTCCTCCGTGAGGGTTGTGGCTGTTTCAATTCTAGCTTTGGCTGATTCAACCTGTTGTTGCAGCATAGGAATGGCTTGAGCGGCTCGCTCGACGGACATTCGTGCGTTGGCGAGAGCCTGATCCGCGATTCGTTGAGCTGTTTCAGCTTCCTCCTTCGCTTTCTCTGCTTGTTGCATCATCGTGACTTTCGCTTCTCGTTCTGCGCGAAGCTGCTCCAGTCGTTTCATCGTTTCTTCCAGTTGCGACTGTGTCTCCGCAATGAGCTTGTCGTGTTCATCGAGCGCGACGCGAGCTTGTTCGAAAGCCTGCGTTTTTGCCTGGGAGTTTTCGGATGCTTTATCGAGAGTCTCCAGAAACTTCTTTTCAGCTTCCACTTCCGCTACATGAGCCTTTTCCAATTCTGGTAGGAGGGCTACCATTCGCTCCATAGCTAGCTGCTTGCGGCGGACATCGCGTTCGCGGCGTTCAATGGTCTTGTTCAGCTGCCATTCGCCATGAAGGGTCTGAACATGTTGTCCGTCAGCATAGTTCCAAAGCTTGATCGTTCCGTCCGCACCCGCCGTAGCAATCTTGGAACCATCAGCGCTTACTGTCATGTCGTGGATTGCCGCTCCATGCGAGCACTCCCGAATTGCATTGCCGTTCTCCGTATCGATCCACAAGATCGAGCCGTTCTCTCGGGCGATCAAGATGATCTTTGGTTCCGTGGTGGCGACTCTTCGAATGGCAAGACCTTCGATGTTCAGGGGCAAGGTCTCGGATGCCAAACTCCGAGTGTCGCCATCTTTCGTTATCGTCCATCGACGAAGCTCGCCTGTGTCCGTTAATTCGAGAACTTGGGTTTCCGCGAGTGCAACAAGCGAGCGACTCTCTCCAACACTGTTCGCTGCGATCGCATGCCCTCGCGCTTGAGACGATTCCAATGGCAGTTCGAACTCCGGCGTGCTCAAGTCCCAGGCAATGATATGCCCGCTCTGATCGGCGCTGATCAAAAAAGAGTGGTCCGTCGTCCACGCCATCGCAGTGACCGGGGCTTGGAGGCCGGAGAGTTTCTTCTGAACTTGTCGCGATTGTGAGTTCACGATGTCGATGGTCCAGTCCGTTCGAGCGAAGGCGATGTGTTCGTGATCCTTGCGCCTTGCGACGATTTTCTCCATGCCGGCATACTCAGCAGGTGCTTCGGCAGAGGGTTCGAGATGCCGCTTCCAGGTTTTGACTTCTCGATATGCACCAGTTGCAAGCAATGAGCCGTCAGGGCTAAAAGCGACCGACTGAATCAAATCGAGATGTGTCGGCTGATCAGGAACTTGCCGAAGCACCATCGATTCCAGAACATTGGCATCTTGATCCAACCGATAGAGATATGCCAAG
>JBBIUE010000039.1:0-17041 GCA_037440405.1 Pirellula sp.
GTTTAGGTCTCGGTGGACGCATCGACTATCTCTATGGTACCGACGCTCCCGATACCCAAGCTTTTGGCATTCCTGACAATCACTGGGACAATCCGTGGGATAATGGTGGCGCTTACGGTCACGCCATTCCGCAGTTGTACGGTGAAGTTGCTTATGGAGATTTGAGTACGAAGTTCGGAAAGTTCTTCACCATCATCGGCAACGAAGTGGTGCAAGCAACCGGCAACTTTTTCTACAGTCGCCAATTTACGTTGTACAACGCTGAGCGGTTTACCCACACGGGAGCTTTGTCGACCTATAAATGGTCAGATAACACAGAGTTCTATGGCGGTTACGTCCAAGGTTGGGACAGTGGATTTAAGGACAACGGAGATGCCTATCTCGGCGGATTCAAGCGAACGCTGTTTACCGGCCAAACGTTGGAGGGGACGTCAGCTCTGGGACGCTTCTCCGATCACCCTGCTTTGCAAGAGCGAGGACGAATCTACAGCGGAATTCTCACCACGCCACTAAGCGACAAACTGACTCACATCGTGCAAGGAGATTACCTCTTCACGAATGATGCTGGAGGCGTTGGTGTTCGAAATACGTTTGGTTTGATCAATTACTTGATCTACAACATCAATGACTGCTGGGGATTCGGTCAGCGCTTTGAATGGTTCAATGTATCCTCGGAAACTGGAGGAATTCAGAATGCGGATATCTACAACTACACGGCTGGTTTCAACTACCGTCCTCGCAAGAACCTTGTCTTCCGTCCCGAAGTTCGCTGGGTTTGGGACAAGGAAAACTTGGGAGTTAACGAGCAGTTCAATTCCGCGTCGACCATTTTTGGCGCCGACATGGTCTTGACCTACTAAGCCGGGCCACCCTTCGGCCTGCCCGAAGATTCGATCATAGCTTGAGGCCGCGCGATTGTTCGCGCGGCCTTTTGCTTTTAACGTACCAATCCCGCGCAGATATCTATACCGAGATCGGTTGCCATGCCACTTCGCAGGGACTCCCAAGCGAGTCCACCCATCACGGCGTTGTCCGTGCATAGCTTCGAATCTGCGATCAACAACTCGATGTTCGCGAGTTCACAGGCCCTGCGAAGCTGAGTGCGAAAGCGTTGATTCGCGGCCACTCCTCCACCAACGCATAAGCGCGCTTCGGAACTGCGACGAATAGCAAGCAAGCACTTTCCTATCAGGCAGTCGATCACTGCCTGTTCAAAACTGGCGGCAACATTAGCCTTCATTTGGGTCGGGATCAAAGAGGGATCGAGAGCTTGACTTCCGGACCCGTAAAGCTTGTAACGAACGGCCGTTTTCAGCCCTGAAAAGCTGAAGGAAAGAGAGTTTTGATCCGAAAGCATCGGTCGCGGAAATTCAAAGGCTGCTGGATCTCCTTGCTCGCCTAACTTGGAAAGCTGCGGACCACCGGGGAAAGGCAACCCAAGCATGACACCGACTTTGTCAAATGCTTCTCCCGCAGCATCGTCGATCGTGCCTCCCAAGAATTCCCATTGCAAAGGGGTATGACATCGATACAAGTGGGTATGACCTCCGCTGACGACGAATCCAACACAAGGATAGATCGATTCGGATCTCCCCATCTGACATGCGTAAATGTGAGCTTGCAAATGGTTGATTGCAACAAGTGGTTTGCTCCACGCGACGCAGAGTGCCTTCGCGATGCACAATCCGACCAGAAGTGAACCGGGCAAGCCCGGCTCCGTCGCTACGGCGACGGCGGCCAGTTGTTGTGGTTGGATACCTGAACGACGAAGAACGACTTCGATGATGGGGAGAAGTTTTTGTAGGTGAGCGCGCGCAGCGATCTCTGGAACAACACCCTGGAAAGGAGCATGCAAGTCTTCCTGGCTGGCAACACTGTCGGCGACGACCACGCCATCGCTGCGAATGACGGCTGCTGCCGATTCATCGCAGGTGCTTTCAATGGCTAAAAGGTACTCCATGGCTCCACGATCTAAGCTCGCGCAGACAGGAGCGGAGTCCCAATCGAAACGCCTGGTGCCGGGAGTACGGTGCTGCCGCGCAAGAAGAGGTCGATGGCTCGCGCGGCGCCACGTCCTTCGTTGATTGCCCAAACAACAAGGCTTTGACCGCGACGACAATCGCCGGCGGCAAAGACGCCAGGAACATTTGTCGCAAATCGACCATGTTCGGCTTTGTAATTGCTCCGGTTATCCAGCTCGACACCCAGTTCCTTGGCAACAGTATTCTCCGGTCCGAGGAATCCCATCGCCAATAGGACGAGATCGGCATCAAAAACTTGCTCGGTTCCTTCCAATTCCACCATCTTGGCAGGGCCAGCACTTTTCTCCCACCGTAACCGAACCGTTTTAATGCCTCGAACATTGCCATTGCCATCATCGAGAAACTCTTTGCTCAAAATGGCAAACTCACGAGGGTCGCGACCGAATCGTTCCGTCGCTTCTTCATGCCCGTAATCCGCCCGAAAAATGCGAGGCCACTGCGGCCATGGATTATCCGGAGCACGATCGTCGGGTGGGCGATCCAACAGCTCGAAGTTAATCAAGCTGCTGCATCCATGGCGCAGACTGGTCGCAATGCAATCGGTTCCAGTATCGCCCCCCCCGATCACGATCACGCGTTTGTCTTTGGCAGAAATGAACTTGGCATCGGCATGATTGCTGTCTAGCAGACTTGCCGTGTTCTTGGTCAAGAACTCCATCGCAAAGTGGATTCCCCCTAGCTCTCTCCCTGGAATTTTTAGATCACGGGGCGAAGTGGCACCGGTTGCTAGGAGGACAGCGTCACTACGATCGCGGATCTCGGCGGCCGAGATCGTGACTCCGACGTGAGCGTTCGTAACGAATCGAACTCCCTCGGCAGCCATGATATCCAGCCGCCTTTGCACCCAACGCTTGTCCAGTTTCATGTTGGGGATACCATACATCAACAAGCCACCGATTCGGTCCGCACGCTCGTAGACGGTGACTTCGTGCCCCACTTTGTTTAACTGATCCGCTGCTGCCAGTCCTGCTGGCCCGCTGCCGATGATCGCCACCGATTTCCCCGAACGTTGCTGCGGAGGTTGGGGAACAATCCAACCTTCTTCGAACCCGCGATCCACAATTGCACATTCGATGTTCTTGATCGTCACTGGCGGACTGGTGATGCCCAGAACACATGCCCCTTCGCAGGGAGCAGGACAAACTCTTCCGGTGAACTCTGGAAAGTTGTTGGTTTTGTGAAGCCGATCCAACGCGTCTCGCCATCGACCTCGATAGACAAGATCATTCCATTCCGGGATTAAGTTATCGATGGGGCAACCACTCGTCGATTGACAAAAAGGTACGCCGCAATCCATACATCGAGCTCCCTGCGTTTGCAAATGCTCTTCCGATGGATCGGTGTAGATTTCGTCGTAGTCTTTCAAACGGACGATCGGAAGTCGCCAGGGCACCTTCTTGCGATCATATTCTTTGAATCCCGTGGGTTTTCCCATTTAAGTACTGCTCCTCATTCGATCGTGTTCGTTTCCCAACATCATTATTGAGCCGATGCCAAGCATCGATCATTCGCGCCTTCACGCATCTCGTTGAGAACACGTTTGTAATCGGTCGGCATAACTTTGATAAACATCGGCACGCTGTCCGACCAGGCATCGAGGATGCGTCGTGCTTTCTTCGACTGTGTGAACTGCAAGTGTCTTTGAATCCATTCGCGAACCTGGGCGATTTCCTCTGCATCGACCAGCGATTCAAGCTCGACGGATTCCAAGTTACACTGCAATCGAAAAT
Organism: Pirellula sp.; assembly: GCA_037440405.1. Taxonomy (GTDB): domain Bacteria; phylum Planctomycetota; class Planctomycetia; order Pirellulales; family Pirellulaceae; genus JANMGV01. The sequence goes on from JBBIUE010000039.1 coordinate 3,773, forward strand.
CCTCTTCCTCATCAAAAACATACGCGATGCCGCCACTCATTCCCGCAGCAAAATTGCGCCCGGTCGAGCCGAGTACAACCACACGCCCTCGAGTCATGTATTCGCAACCGTGGTCTCCGACTCCCTCAACCACGGTGATCGCACCGCTGTTTCGAACTGCGAAACGTTCTGCAGCGCGACCGCAAAAGTAAGCCTCACCGGATGTGGCACCGTAAAGGCAAACATTGCCGACGATGATGTTCTGGTCGGCATCGAATTTGCTGGCTTCCGGAGGATAGACCACAATGCGACCACCCGAAAGTCCTTTACCGACGTAGTCATTAGCATCGCCTTCAAGTTCAATGGTCACACCTGGAGCCAAAAAGGCCCCCAAGCTCTGCCCCGCGGAACCATGCAATCGAATTCGAATCGTGTTGTCAGGCAGCCCCTGACTTCCATGTCGTTTGGCGATGTGATGACTGAGAATCGTGCCAACGGTTCGATGGATGTTCTTGATGGGAAGCTGGATTTTCACCGGCTTGCTCGAATCGAGAGCCTCTCGAGCACGAGGCAAAATTTCCCGCATGTCGAGGGATTCGTCCAGTCCATGCTCTTGAGGTTTCATCCAACGAGTTCCGACTCCGGGACGCGGCGGTTTCGCTGGATATAATAGGTTGCTCAAGTCTAAGCCATCTCGTTTCCAATGCTGGATGGCGGCATCCATTTTAAGAATGTCGGAACGTCCAACCATCTCGTCGATCGTTCGGAAGCCGAGTTCGGACATTATTTTGCGGGCATCCTCGGCGACCATGAAAAGATAGTTCACAACGTGCTCGGGTTGTCCAGCGAACTTGGCTCGAAGCTCTGGGTCTTGCGTGGCAATTCCGACTGGACAAGTATTCAAGTGACATTTTCGCATCATGATGCAGCCCAATGTCACTAACGGGGCCGTCGCGAAACCGAATTCCTCAGCGCCGAGCAGGGCGGCAATCACGACATCGCGTCCAGTCTTCAATCCACCGTCGGTCTGCAATACGACACGACTGCGCAAGTCGTTCAAAACCAACGTCTGATGGGTTTCCGCGATGCCTAATTCCCACGGTAGCCCGGCATGTTTGATACTTGTGAGAGGAGAGGCTCCCGTTCCCCCCGTGTCACCGCTGATCAATATATGGTCAGCATGAGCCTTGGCCACTCCGGCAGCGACAACACCGACCCCGACTTCGCTGACCAATTTCACACTTACACGAGCATCAGGATTCGCATTCTTCAAGTCGTAGATCAATTGTGCCAGGTCTTCGATGGAATAAATGTCATGGTGTGGAGGTGGACTGATCAATCCGACTCCGGGAGTGCTGTACCGGATGCGAGCGATATTGCGATCGACTTTGCCGCCAGGGAGCTCTCCTCCCTCCCCAGGCTTTGCACCTTGAGAAATTTTGATCTGCAACTCGTCGGCGTTGGTCAAATACTCGATCGTTACTCCGAAGCGCCCTGAGGCGACCTGTTTAATCGCTGACCGCTTCGAATCGCCGTTGGGAAGTGGAATAAACCGCACTGGGTCTTCCCCACCTTCTCCTGTGTTACTTTTTCCTCCGAGCCGATTCATGGCAACCGCGAGAGTCTCGTGCGCTTCTGCGCTGATTGAACCAAAACTCATCGCCCCCGTGCAGAAACGCTTGACGATATCCTTGGCTGGCATCACTTCATCCAACGGTACCGGAGGCCCAGCCACTCCCGGCTGAAACTCAAACAGTCCCCGAAGCGAGCAGAGCATTTTCTCGTCGCGATTTACATGCTCGGCGAAGCGGTGGTAAGCACTTCCGTCATTCTGCCGAGCCGCCACCTGGAGATCAGCAATCGCTTGAGGGTCCCAACCATGATTTTCTCCTTCAGCGCGCCAATGAAACTCGCCAAGATTTGGCAGCGAAATCTCAACACGATCTGTCTCTTTTGGATAACCAAGCTCATGACGGCGCATCATTTCTTCCGCCAGAACTTCAAAGCTACAGCCTTGGATTCGGCTATTCGTTCCAACGAAGCACTGATCGATGACTTCATCTCGAAGTCCCAATGCTTCAAAGATTTGCGCCCCCTTGTAACTCTGCAGCGTGCTGATCCCCATCTTGGCCATGATTTTGAGCAGTCCCTTCCCAACCGCTTTCCGGTAGGAGGCAACAATTTTCTCATCGGATGGGATTTCGGGAAGCAAGCCATCACGGCGGGCCTGCCACAATGCTTCAAACGCAAGATACGGATTGATCGCATCCGCACCGTAACCAATGAGCAGGCAGTGATGGTGGACTTCGCGAGCTTCTCCCGTTTCCAGAATGATTCCGACCTGCGTTCGCTTTTCCAGTTTGATCAAGTGATGATGGACGGCACCACACGCTAAAAGGCTGCTGATGGCAATTCGGTCTGGCCCGATCTCTCGATCGCTCAACAAAATGAGCGAATCACCGTCGGCAATCGCCTGTTCGGCTTCTTCACAGATGCGACCCAATGTCTGTTGCAATCCAGCTTTTCCGAGGGAGCGATTGAAGGTGATGTCGATGGTTCGCGTTTTCCATCCCCGCCTCGAAATGTGCTTCAGCGCTGCTAACTCTTCGTTCGAGATAATCGGGTGGTGGAGTAGCAAGCGGTGCGCATGTTCCGGAGAAACTTCTAGGAGATTCTTTTCAGGTCCGATGTAGCACTCCAACGACATGATCACTTCTTCTCGGATCGAGTCGATGGCAGGATTCGTGACTTGGGCGAATAGCTGTTTGAAGTAATCGTAAATCATTCGCGGTTTATCGCTCAAGCAGGCCAGAGCTGAATCATTCCCCATCGATCCGATCGGATCGCGTGCCTCGCGAATCATCGGCAGCAACATAAATTGCATGGTCTCGGAGGTGTAACCGAAGGCCTGCATGCGAGGCATCAAAGTTTCTGGGTAGAAACCATGGGATTCGCTACTTATGTCCAGTTGCGTTAGCTCAAGTCGCTCCGCTTGAAGCCACTCCTTGTAGGGCCGCTGGTTCGCGAAATTCCTTTTCAGCTCTTCATCGGGGATTAAACGACCTTCCTCGAAATCAATCAAAAACATTTTGCCCGGTTGCAACCGACCCTTTTCGCGAACTATGGAAGGATCGATGTCCAAGACACCGACCTCGCTGGCCATGATGACTCGATCGTCCGTCGTCAAATAGTAGCGACTCGGTCGCAAGCCATTTCGGTCGAGCACGGCTCCGATGTAATGGCCGTCCGTGAATGCAATCGATGCTGGACCATCCCAAGGTTCCATCATGCAACTGAAGTACTCGTAAAACGCGCGTTTGTCCTCCGGCATCGTCTCGTGATGTTGCCATGCTTCGGGGATCATCATCATGATGGCTTCCTGCAGCGTACGTCCATTCATCAACAAAAATTCAAGGACGTTGTCGAAGGTTCCACTGTCGCTGCAATCCGGTTCGACGATGGGAAAGAGCTTTCGCAGTTCGTCGCCAAAGTGCTCACTCCGAGCGCAGCCCTGCCTGGCCTGCATCCAGTTCTTGTTGCCACGGAGCGTATTGATCTCGCCGTTGTGGGACATAAAACGGAGCGGCTGTGCTCGATCCCAGCTTGGGAACGTATTCGTCGAAAAACGAGAATGGACCATGGCCAAATGCGTGACAAAACTCTCGTCGGCCAAGTCCGCGTAATAAGGAATCACTTGCGCTGGTGTCAGCATTCCTTTATAGACGATGACCTTCGTCGAAAGACTGCAAATGTAAAACAGTTTTCGCTGAGTCATCGTTTTGTCTCGACGCAGACGATTGCTGGCCTGCTTGCGGATCAAATACAATTGGCGCTCGAAGGCTTCATCGCAGAGACCATTTCGAGAGGCAATAAAGAGTTGTTCGATATGTGGCTCACCTGCCAGGGCCATCGGGCCGATATTGGCGCCTTTGGCATCCGTTGGAACCCTACGCCAACCCAGTAACTGCTGACCGTTTTCGAGGATCAACTCCTCGACGTTCTTCCGACAGTGTTCACGCTCTTCGGAAAGGCGAGGGAAAAAAACAAGTCCGGCTGCATATTGCCCCTTCGCGGGTAATTGTATGCCCAGATCCTTCGAAGCCGCTTTGCGAAGGAAGTCATCCGGAATAGCGGTCAGGACGCCAGCGCCATCACCGGTATTGGGGTCGCAGCCACACCCCCCCCTGTGATCCATATTGCGAAGGATTTGGTCGGCATCCAACAAAATCTGATGGCTGGCATGGCCACGGATGTGGGCAACGAAGCCGACACCGCAACTGTCCTTTTCGAGCTCGGGATCATACAGCCCTTGGCGGTCCGGAATCGAATTGAGAGAGCAGTGTTCATCCTTCATGGAAATGTCTGCGCACTGTTTCATGATCGTATGTCTGTAAGGTAAGAAAGAAATTCTGATTCAACCTATGCCGAGCGACAGCTTCGAAGCATTGGATTCTACGGTACGGCAGCAGCAGGCAGCTTGGTTGCAACAGTTGCGTTGTTGACGGTGTCAACTTCCAATTGAGCTGCAGCATCACTCATCAATGCTTCGATGAATGCACGCGCTGCGCGGCTGACCGGCATCCCTCGCCTCTGAATAATGCCCAAGGGACGAATCATTTCAAACAAGGGGCATTTGATGATACGCAACGTTCCCGTAGCGACCTCTTGACGAACCGTGCGCTCCGGGACAATACCTAGTCCACTATTGACCGTGACCGCGTTCTTGATCGAGTCGATGTTGTCCAGTTCGACCGAAACCCGCCCGCGGATATCGAGAGCTCGTAAATGGCGATCAACCTCCTGCCGAATCCGTAGTTCGGGAGCAAAAGCAACAAACGCACACTGCGACAACGCCTTCGGCGCGACTTCCGGCTGGCTGGCAAGCTTGTGCCGAGGCGACGCAATGATGACCATCTTCTCGTCTCGCCAATGAATCATCTGCACCGCCTTCGTCTGCTCTGGGTAACTGATCAACCCAAAATCAACGGTTCCCTGCTCAACGAGCCGATAGACTTCATTCGGTTGTGCGTACTTGACGTCGTACTCGACTTCCGGATACTGCAGCCGAAAGGTCTCCTCGATCGCGGGAAGATAACTCAAGCCCACAGAGTAAATCGAAGCGATCGCCACATGCCCTTTCACTTCCTCTTTGTCGTGCTTTAACTCGTCGAGCAATGAATCGTATTGGCGAAGCATCAGCGATACGCCATCGAAAAAACGCTGACCATCCGGGGTCAAAATGAACGGACGCCGTGACCGGTCGATCAATTGAAGGTCAAGCGATTCTTCGATCTGTTGGACCGCCTGGCTTGCGGCACTCTGCGTCATGCAGTTATCAACAGCAGCCAACGAAAAACTTCTCCTTCTCACGACGTCGCAGAAAACCCTCAAACTTCGTAGGTGCATCGTCATTTGTCCTATTAGCACAATTAATGTTATTTCCAAACTCCATAAATTCTAAACATAGTCAGCGTGCGCTGTCAACTTCCATATCGCGGCTTATTGAAGAATTCACACTCCATCCGAGATGCTGTGTCGGTGAAAGGACTTGACACGGATCGCATAAAACGCGATCTCCATCTGGGAGAAATAAGCTTCGTAGTCATGTCAGGGGTTCGGCGTCATGTCGCTGTCTCGCTCGGATCGGAATGATCGTCGTCGGCGGATCGTGCGCGAACTTTCGTCGACAGATTCGGTGCAATCCCCCTCGCGCGCTCGACGTTCGCCGAAAAGCTCCTCTGATCGGGACGAGGATGTACGACTCGATGCACTTCGATCGAACGCTGGCTACTCGCTCGAAGTGCGTCACGCTTGCAAACAACGGCTATCACAGTTCATTCCGATTCGACCTGCCTCGTGGGCAATCTATGCGATGACGGGGTGGCTCATCTGGGCGATGCTCCTTGTCGCGCACTTTGTCACGCACGGACGAAACGCCAGGTGGGCTCAGTCTCCATTTTTTGAGATTTTTCACATTCGTCACTCGCACAGCATCGCGAACTGGTTAGGAACTCAGCTTTGGCTGTTGACCGCACTGACATGCTTCCTGGTGTATCGATTTCGCAAACACCGACTGGATGACTATCGAGCGACCTATCGAATCTGGCTGGCTTTGGTTGCGTTATCGCTGTTTTGTAGTGTCGATGCATCATGTTCACTCCTTTATCGACTCGGTTGGAGCATCGATCCGTGGTGTCGTTCCGAGCTTGGATATCCAGGTTGGTCCATTGTCTTTGTTGGCTTTGCGGTTGCTGTTGGATTCGTGGCATTACGCCTGATCACCGAAATTAAGTCTTCCCCTTTGTGTGTTGCGGCGTGGCTTGCCGGTCTCATCGCATGGGGGGTAGGGGCAGCACTGGGTACTGGCCTGATTCATACAACATGGTCGCAGTTGCATCTCGATCTTTTGGTCGGTGGAGCGTGGCTTGGCGGGATTCTTTCTGTCTGGCTCTCTGCCCTCACTTTTCTTCGACACGTTTACATTCAGGCGCAGAGGCGTTTTCGATCATCGGACTCTATTTTGGCTGATGGAGTCGCGTTCAAACTGCCATCGATTCAACTGCCTCGATGGCGGCGTCGAGAATCAACCTCGGAGGCCGATGATGGCGAGGCAAAATTGTCCCCTTCCTTACGCATCTCCAAGACCGCCGTGATCGATCGAGACATCCCGCCCTCAGAGTCTATTGCCAGCGAACGTAAAAAGGGATGGACGACTTGGCTTTCGCGCAGTTCGATACAAGACGAACCTGAAGCTAAGTCGACAAGACCATCTGATCCCTCAAACAGCGATCGTCCCGAAAAACTACCTGAATCAACCTCAGCCCGACCGATCGCCCATTCTCGCCCCGTTCCTACGTCAAAGGCCAACGATCCTTCTGGGATTGCGGATGATTCGGTATCGAAGTCTTCTCGGCTCTCGCGTCTACAATTCTGGAAGAGTCGAGCCGATTCTCAAACAACGTCAGCTCTTGGAAGCGAAAAAGAGAGCGAAAAGAATACCTCACGCAGCGCTGAACAGCCCTCCAAACCCAATCGCGGGCTTGGCAGTTTTATGACCAAGAGCAATACATCGCACCTCAACTCATCGGAGAATCCATCCAGCAAACTCGAATCCCGACCTTCTCCTTCCCACAGTCCTGCAAAACCAAAGTTGGAGACGGCATCAACCAACGCCTCAGAGAAATCAAAGGAATCGAAGTTCAAATCATTGTCTCCGAGTCGCTTGATGCGTTTGGTAAAGCGAAAGCCAAAACCGCTGAAGACGGACCATACTGCTCAACGGATTGACTCCAGCACTTCAAAAAATCCGAAACCCCGGGGACGATTCTTTGGCCTTTTCGATGGGTTGAAACTAAAGCCTCCGAGCGATGTGACCTCCGAGCCGTCCAAGAGTATGCCGACGGGCCCTCAAGCCATTTCCCAAACTGTAACATTGCCGTCAACCAAATCCGTTTCGCCACGTGGTCAGGAAGAAATCGACGATTCCGATCGACACCTATCTCGCGCCGAACGCAAGAAACTTCGTCGCGAACAGAACCGACGCGCAGCTTGAGGCGAGCGATAGGCGAAGAAATAGCAGCCCGAAACGTCAGAGACTTGCGAAACCAAGATTCCGCACAGACGCATCAGGCCATGGTTGGGAGAAATGAACTTCCTCTCGCCTTTGTTGGAGCATACTGGTTTCGGAAACCGGATGTTCGATTGCGAAAGTACGACGATTAGGTCGTTCCAACCGTGGGATCAATTAGATTCGGAGTGCATTCCTCCATCCTGGCGATCTCTTCACGATGGCCCCACTTGACTCTACCTACGGTCGATCGTGGATTACCACAGCCAAAATAAAAGCCGCTCAGCACGTCGTTGGAACTTGGATTCCGCGAGCGCACCGACCATGGTAATGAATTGAACATGAATTCGGCTTGCGGTTGAGCGGCATCCATTCACCTAAGCGATTACGTCGCGGACGACTCGTCCTCGGACGTCGGTCAGCCGGAAGTCGCGACCGGCGTAGCGGTAGGTCAACTTCTCGTGGTCGAGTCCCAGTAGTGCAAGGAGTGTCGCGTGGAAGTCGACCATCGGAACCGGGCGATCGACTGCAATGTGTCCATGATCGCCACTTGAACCGTAACTGGTTCCGGCCTTGACTCCACCGCCGGCCATCCACAAGGTGAATGCCAAATTGTTATGATCGCGGCCGTTTCTTCCCTGCGCGTAGGGAGTGCGTCCGAACTCACCGGTCCAAACAACCAAAGTCTCTTCCAACAAACCTCGACGCTCCAAGTCCGCGAGAAGTCCTGCAATTGGGCGATCAATCGCCTCGCAGTTTCGGGGCAGTTCGACATCGATATTGTTGTGATGATCCCAGTTGCCGTGGGTGATTTCGACGAATCGAACTCCGGCTTCGATAAAGCGTCGAGCCAACAGACACTTCTGCGCAAAGGCCGAAGTGGCGTTCACATCGGTACCATACAGTCTCTGAGTTTCGGCGGTTTCCTTTGAGAGATCCATGACCTTCGGCATTTCGGACTGCATTCGAAATGCAAGTTCATAGGATTGAATGACTCCCTCGACGTCAGGTTGATAACCTTCTTGTTGAAGTTTTTCGTGATTCATTCCCTGGATAAATTGCAGTTCCGCGCGCTGGACATCCTTGCTGACCAGGGGTTTGATGTTGGGAACGGTTGCGTTGGCCATGCTCGCCCGATTATCGGAGCCGATTTTGGTGCCTTGATAGATCGCAGGAAGAAAAGCACTGCCGTAGTTCTGTGCTCCACCGCCGCCTCCAGGAGGAGAGATGCTGATGAAGCCAGGAAGATTCTCGTTCTCGGTCCCCAAACCGTAGAGCGTCCAGGCTCCAAGGGAAGGTCGAATGAACTGGCTCGTGCCGGTATGGAGACGCAACATGGCCTGCGGATGCGCTGGTAAGTCGGTCTGCATTGAGTGGATCATGCAGAGTTCATCTGCATGTCGAGCGACTTCTGGAAACAGCTCGGAAATCCATAAGCCACTTTGACCATGCTGCTTGAACGTCCATGGCGATTTCATCAGCTTGCTACCGGGTCGAGGGCCATTCTTGCCGTCATCGCGTATCAACAACGGTTTGTAATCGAATGTATCAACATGTGATGGAGCGCCTCTCATGCACAAGAAGATCACTCGCTTGGCCTTTGCCGGAAAGTGCGTTTTGTTTGGTTCAGCAGATCGAGCGGAACTGGAGTTTGCAAGCAAGCTCGAAAAGGCTAACCAGCCGAATCCGCACGAGGAATATTGCAACACGTCGCGCCTTGAAACCAGCGGTTGTCGTGAGGTACATAACTTGGTCATTGTTTTGCCTCTGGAAAGAAATCAATCGAGATAGCGAAACTCAGTGGCTCCGAATAATCCGCGACAGAGACTGGTCCATGCCGATTTTGGAATGCCGGGCTGGGCTGAAAGCAGCTTTCTTGCCAACCCTTTCTCCAACTCACTCGGATTCCGAGAATGGACAGCTTGATAGGCCAATTCGATGCGATCATCGAATCGATCGAAAGTCTTGCCGGGATAGGACCGCAGAATGCGGTTTGCGAGACCCGAGGCTTGCTCGGAAACGAATAGGCTGTTCAGCAGGTACAGCGATTGCGTTGGAACATTCGTTGTTTCGCGAGCTGTTTGAACTGCGGCCGCATCTGGAAAATCAAAAGTCGATAATAATTCATTCGAGACTCCTCGTGGGACGGGCAAAAAAATCGATCGTGCTTGGGAACTGTCCCGCACCACAAGGTCCTCACGAATTCCGACTCGACCTTGTCCAACCACTCCCGCCATACTCCTTCCAACATAGGAACCAATTTGAGGAGAGTCGTCTAACTTGCCGGAGGCCGCAAGCATCGCATCGCGAATGCATTCGGCCGTTAATCGGCGATCTGGATATCGCCAATACGAACTGTTGTCCGGGTCCTTGAGAAACATCGCTTCGTTGTGCTGAGTTGCTAGTTGATAGGTGTGACTCATGACGATGTCGCGAATCAATGCTTTTGTATTCCAGCCGCTTTCGATGAACTGATTGGCCAAAAAGTCAAGCAACTCGGGGTGAGTCGGTTCGCTTCCCGAAGTACCAAAGTTATCAAGACTGGCAACGAGTCCCTTACCAAAGAGCCAGTACCAAATTCGATTGACAGCAACCCGTGCCGTCATTGGGTTGTCTGGCGAAGTAACCCAGTTCGCAAGCTCGAGACGACCGCTGGATTGTCTTGGAATCTGAACCGAATCAGCGTTGTCGAAAAGAGTGAGGACGCCTCTCGGGATACGATCCGAGGGTGCAGCAATATCCCCTCGCACAAAGAGAGGACTGTCCATTATGCCGGTCAAAGCATTGGCGCCCCGATTTCTCGCAAGAACGAAGCGGCTCGGGGCTTGATTTGATTTATCTAGTACTCCCATCGCATACGGAAGTACATTTCCATTCTCATCGTAATTGGTCAATTCCGCTTCGAGCAAATTGATTCTGGCGCGATTCTGTAGCACCATTTGGACTTGAGCGGGATTATCCGGTTGCCGCCGCTGTTGCTGTCGTTGCTTTTGAAACTCCTCAAGTTGCGCACGTAACGCCGTTAGCTCCTCCTTCATTTCCGCGACCGCATTGGGATTCAAATTTTTTCTGGCAACCGTTTGCGAAATGTTGGTCGACAGAGCGATGCCTTCGGCGCGATTGCGCCCGATCCCCCCTCCAGTCGCACCATAATACGTTTCCGTCGAGAGGAAGATGCCCGCGATCGCTGTGTAATCTGTCTGCGGAATGGGATCGAACTTGTGGTCATGACATCGGGCACAACCGACGGTTAGCGCCATCGTTGCCTGAAATACCGAGTCGATCTGTTCGTCCGCTTGATCGACTGCAAATTGGCGAGGATTCATTTCGTTCAGTGAACGCGAGCCAACCGCAAGAAAGCCAGTCGCAATGAGTTGTCTGGTGCGCTCGTAATCGTTTTGATAAGGCAACAAGTCTCCCGCAATCTGCTCGCGCAGAAATTGGTCATAGGGGACACCTTTGTTGAAAGCGTCAATGACATAGTCGCGATAGCGCCACGCGTGAGGATAGGTTGCATTGACATCGCGTCCTGAGGATTCGGCAAATCGAGCCACATCCAGCCAGTGCCGTCCCCAATGCATTCCGAATTGCTGAGACTGCAACAATCGATCCACATGATCGGCGAGAATGTCGCGAAGGGGTTCGCGTTGATCAAGTCGACTCCAGAACTGCTGTAATTCGTCCACCGAAGGCGGAAGGCCAATCAGGTCGAAACAAACTCTTCGCAAGATCGCCTCAGGAGAGGCGTCCGCGACTGGCGTTAATTCTGCGGCCTGTCTCTTGGCTTGAATGAAACGATCAAGGTCTACCCAACTCCATGAATCGTTCTCGTCCGAAGGGACCGACATCTTTTGAACAGGCTGGAATGCCCACCATTGTCGAGCTTGATCGTAATTGTAATGCTCGCGTTCGATCGGCTCTCCATCTCTAGGGTCAGGAGCGCCATTTCGAACCCACTCTTCTAAGATACGAATCTCACGGTTCGATAATTTGCCGCCAGCGTCGGAAGGTGGCATGGCTAAGTCTGCATTCTGGTAGCGGATCGCCAGAACGAGTAGACTACGACTCACATTTCCAGGTACCACGGCAGGCCCGCTGTCACCACCCCGTCGGGAAGCTTCTCGCGTGTCGAGTAATAGCCCTCCTTCAGCTCTTCCTGACTCCTGCGAGTGGCATTCGTAGCAGTGCTTGACGAGGATGGGCCGCACATCCGATTCGAATCGTTGGCGATCCCGATTGGAAATCGAACTCGATTCCGCATCTTGTCCCGCAACCGGCGCTGAAATTCCGATTAAACCGATCGTCGCCGCAGAACAAAGCATGATGATCCGAAAACACTGCATTTTCATCGACCTACCTATTGCGAAGTGGTGACCCAACGCCCTGCTGACTCAGTCATTATACGAAACACTACGGAGACTTCCTGTGAAACACCGCCGGAAACCGGCTGTTTCGCAGTGCCATTGTCGCTTAACCATGTATTTTCCCGTTATATTGCGAGCTTTTGCGAATTTTTCGCACGGCAGGACTTGGATTCGAGCCGGTTTCTATTTTGGGCATCTGCTCAAGCTCCAAATGCAGACGGCCGGAAGCTTGGCGACTGCATTCATGCTTATTCGCCAAGGATTCCCTCCCCAAATTTGCGTTGGCCCCGGCGGAATATCGATGACAGCACCTTCGATCGTGAGCGGCTACTATTTTGGGTCAATAGCCACGTGAACGTGCTCCGCCACCATCCCGAAAGTCATCATAGAGAAGTGCGAAAATGAGCCTGAACAAGTGCCACCATTTCTTCGTCTGCAGGCCCAGAACAAGCAATTCATCCGCAGACGGTTGAGGATAAAGTACTCGCGCAACGCAGAGGGTGTGGGGACGCATCATGCCCAAGATGGAATGAATCGCGCCAGAGGTCATGCTTCATACTCGGAGGCTTAACGAAGATCATTGCTTCCATTGCCCTGTGTTCGTTCTTTGAACCCGTTATGCGCGACGATTCGGAAATAACGCCGAAGAGTCATGTGGTCGTTCGAGCCTAAAGACGACAAGGCTGGATTTGGTTCGAAGTTTTGAATGCATCATCGTTTTGCAACTTCCTGCGTTGATGGCGGAGAGGCAAAGAACTGAGTCGATCGGACCCAAATGTTTTGACGTCTAGGTCCGTTTGGGAAAAGCACTAAGATGCGACTATTGGTGGACGGGTTGCTTCTCAGTCGTGGGGCTCGTGGTAGAATAGCGAGTCCTACCTAAAGCAATGCACCGCTCCTGGTTGAGCGGTCCTCTACTCCTTAGCAACGAATGGAACCACGACATGCGGAAGACAAGCGTGCCTGCAAGTTTAAGCGATGTGAAAACGAAATCCGACGAACAGGAGCTCGGTTCTTCAAGGCGGCAGATGCTAAAGACGTCGGCGACAACGGGGGCGTTTGCGGCCACCGCGACGTTTTTCGCACGGACTGCTTACTCTGGAGGAAGCGACTTGCTCCGAGTGGGATTGATTGGTTGCGGTGGCCGAGGTCGCGGTGCTGCGGTGAATGCTTACAACGCCGACGAAGGCGTTCACATCACTGCATTGGGCGATATGTTCCCTGAGCGGATTTCCATCAGCTCCAACGTCCTTCGACGTGAAATGGGGACGAGATTCACTGCGAACGAGGATACGAGTTTCACTGGAATCGACGCTTACAAGCGCGTTCTCGAATCTGGCATCGACGTGATCTTGCTCG
>JBBIUE010000039.1:17051-19707 GCA_037440405.1 Pirellula sp.
CTTCCCCCCCCCATTTCCGCCCCGACCATCTGGAAGCTGCCATCGACGCGGGGGTCCACGTTTTTTGTGAAAAGCCTGTCGCAGTCGATCCGACCGGCATCCGCCGTGTTCTGGCCGCGTCTCAGGCCGCTGCCAGCAAGTCTTTGAACATCGTGTCTGGTTTATGCTGGCGGTACGATCACGGAGTCCGAGCAACCATGGAACAGATTCTCGACGGTGCGATCGGCGACATTATTACGGTTCAAGAGAATTATTTGACAGGGTTGCTGTGGAGCCTCCCTCGAAAGCCAGGCTGGACGGATCTCGATAACCAGATTGCGAACTGGTTGTACTACAAATGGCTTAGCGGTGACCACATCGTAGAGCAGTTTATCCATTCGCTGGACAAAGCATTGTGGTTGCACCAGGATGTTCCGCCTGTGCGTTGTTGGGGACAGGGGGGACGGCAAGTTCGCACCGAGCCGCAGTTCGGCGACGCCTACGATCATTTTTCTGTGGTCTACGAATGGGCGGACGGCAGCAAGTGCTTTGCGGCGACTCGTCAGATGGGAGGCTGTTTCAATGAAACAGAAGACTATGTCTACGGAACCAAGGGAAGTGCCAAGGTACTGGCCAACACCATCTACGATCAGAACCGAAATGTCATTTGGAAGTTTGAGACGCCGGACGGCAAGCCTAGCCCGAGCATGTATGACCTCGAGCATCAGGCATTGTTCCAGGCTATCCGCGACGGCCGTGTCATCAATAATGGCCAGTATATGTCCTACAGTACGCTCATGGCGATCATGGGACGAGAAGCCTGCTATTCCGGAAGCGTGGTAGAATGGGATAAAGCGATGGAAGCAAAACAAGACTTGCGTCCGCCTTCGTATGAGCCTGGACCGGCTCCCGACGTCGTTGTTAAAAACCCCGGCCAATACGATCTGAAAACACAATTCTATGGCTGACGCTTGCTCTCCGATCGTTTGCCTACTGGAATAGCGATTTTCGTAGTTTCGCTGAAAGAATCGCAGCGCGCTGCGTAAGCGAGAATCGAAACAAGAATTGTTTTTCGCGGCTTTCGCAGCGGTTCAGTTCGTTCGCTGCGTGTCAGATACAGCAAGCGTGTCATCGTAAGATGTTGCGATGTTTGCGCAATGAGTTCCGTTCAGCGAAACTTCCAATCACGATGCATTGTTCCAGTAGTCCTTGAGCATGATCATAGAACGGAATCGCATGCGTTTTTCGAACGGACTCGTGACGAGCGAGCGTTTTCAGTCGCAGCGGCGCTGCGCGAGGTCACCACTGAGGATCATGTTGACTTACGCTCTAATCCTTGGACTTGGCCTTTTGGCCTTTTCCAGGCCAAAAGTTCTTCCAGGAAGAGGATAGACTCGGTCTGGCCTCCTGAGCCTGGGACGATCCGGAGTCGCTGACTGCGGCGTTGTTGGTCAGAGCGTTGGTGAGTTGCACCAGCGACTGCGTGATATTCGCTTTTGGGTTCAATTGAATCAGTGGCACGCCGTTATTTCGCATCTCGGACATCGTGCGGTAGTCATTAGGGATTTGGAAGAAGACCTCGCGCCCAATCGTGTCTTTGGCTTTCTTCAAGCTGATTTGACCACTTTCGAGACCGACTCGGTTGACGACGATTTTGATCTTATCCTTCATGTTCGGTACTTCATCCAGGCTCATGAGTAGACGAACCATATTGCGAAGGCAGGGTAGATCGAGTTGGATAACCAGTAAGATTTCGTTGGCGAATTCCAACGCAGCAAAGTCGATTTCATTGAACGATTTGGATAGGTCGATGACGACGTGCGAAAACGAGGCGCGAAGGAGCGCAAAGACCTTTTGGAGGCCGCTGGCAGTGATGCTTGATACTTCCTGCAGGTGGACCGGTCGAGGTAGAAGGTAGAGACCGGACGAGTGCTTGGTCAAGGACTTGCGCAAGAGTTGCAAGTCGAGCCGCGAGATATTTTGGATGACATCCATCAGACTGTAGTCTGGTAAGGAGTCCAGATAGACGTCGGCATCGCCCAGCGTCAGATCGAGGTCAACCAGCACGGCCGAGTTCTGGGAGGTAGAGGCAATGTTGCAGCCGATATTGACAGCAATGGAAGTACACCCAACACCGCCAGTTGCACCTGCGACAGCGATTACCTTACCACTGCGAACCTTCGAATCGCCGCCTTTGTTCGATTGTTCTGCAAGTCGCACTAAGGCTTGGTTGATCTCTTCGACGGAGATCGGTTCGGTGAGGAACTCTCGCGCACCGGCTCGCATCGCTCGAAGAATGATGTGTCCCTCGGTCCGCTTCGAGGCGACGAAGACCGCCACATCCGGAGTCTCTGAGCGGATACGTTCGAGCATCGCGAGCCCCTTCTCCGGATTCGCGTCAATGCTGAGCAGAGCCGCGTCGGGCGTGGTCTGGGCCACCACATCCGGAAAGAACTCGTAACGCGAGCAATCCGCGTCGAGCCAAACCATGTCCATCCCAAGGAGAATGTTTTTCAATTGCTCCCGACTATCGTCGCGAGGATCACAGATAACTAGACGAAGGACGTTGCTCATGTCAGTTTGCTCTTGAACCTATCGACTACTAAAACCACTCGTACCGGTGCGAATCGGAGCGTTGAGGTCTCGACCATCCGGTGGACGACTTCGCCACCCCTCA
>JBBIUE010000039.1:19717-27106 GCA_037440405.1 Pirellula sp.
TGACCGGCCCCGTCGGTGATCCTGGAAATCCCACGGGAGGATTAGATACGTTTGGATCGAATGTCGGCGTCGGGATCGCACTTGGTGGAATGGCGGTCGGTGGTGCAAATCCTGCTGGCGGCAGCGGTTGAGCCATCGGTGCGTCGGCTCGCATCATCGGTGTTCCGCTTGGCGGAATCGGTGTGTTATTCATATATTGGTAGGCGGAAATCGGAAGTCGATCCGCAGGTGGACAGTGCGGGTTCGCAATAGTTCCAGCACTTGTCACAGGTACTTCCATGTAACCCTTCCAGTAGAGTTCGTGGTCGGTGAGCCAGCCACTATTGAGGCCAGGACCGCCCGGGGGAACTTCGCAAGGATCCATCGGTGCTGCAAAGTCCGGTGTCACTGTGATCAACAACTCCACTTCGTTTTGTATCTCACGGTTGATGCGGAATAAGGCACCGAGGTAAGGTATGTCGGCGAGGCCTGGAATGCCAATCGAGTGCGTTTCTGTTCGGTTCTGCAGGAGACCAGCTAGTGCGAGTGTTTGACCGGCGCGGAGCTCGACCGATGTGTCGACGTACCGCGATCGAAGCCCTGGTACCGAAGTTCCGCCGATCGTGACGCCACGAGATGAGTCAATCTCGCTGATGGTCGGTCGGACATCAAGCCAAATCCTGCCGTCTCCGCGAACCTTTGAGACGAAGTCCAATCGAGTTCCAAACTCGCGGAACTGGATACCCACCTGGCCCAAGCCTGACGGTACGATGATGGGAAACTCGCCGCCGGAATTGAAGCTGGCGGGTCGGCCGTCGACGGCGACTAACGTGGGATCCGCCATCACCTTGACCAAGTTATTCTGACGGAGTGCGCGGATCAGACTGAAGAAGCTACCGCTGTCGTTGATGACACCCAACGAGAACGTGTCATTTCCCACGGCTGCCACTGCCGCCCCCCCCGTTGCTCCGGATCGGATCAATCCAGAGACACTTTGAGAAAGGTAACCGCCGTCGACCCCCAATTGCCAGTCGATGCCAAGTTCACGAAGTTTCGTTCTTGAAACTTCGAGCACTTGGGTATGCAACATGACCGTGTGGACACCGATCACATCAACGCGATTTATGACTGTGGGATAGTATTGTGAGGCGATGCGGTCAATGTGCTCGACATCGTCACCACTCGTTACGAAGCCTGTAATGATGACTGCGTTCGGGATCGGCCGAATCCGTAAACTCGCGGTGGGAAATTCCGAAGAAAGTACGCTTTCCAATTCCCTCGCATCTCCGACAACGACTAACTGAATCGACTTGACTTCGTCATTCGGACCATAGAAATCGACTTGAGTGATCCCAGCTCGTCGAGCATGAATCAACATTTGCGATCGACTGGTCGGTCGAACATTGACGATTTCATCGTTGTGGACTTGAGCGCGGTAGATATCGTGCTCGGCTTGTAGAGTCTTGGACGTGTTTACAACCATCTCCAACTTCTCAAACGGTCTTTGAAGCTGGATCGTTCCCGTGCTAATAGGGGTCGAGTTGGGCCGTTGAATCAACTCCTGGCCGCGCAGTTCCGCCATTGTCAAGAACGCAAGCATGGACAACGCCAAGCAGCGCCTTGACCTGCCGCAACTGGTGCGGGGAATGCGAGATGTAATTGATGATGCCACTTCTGTCCGTCCTTGTTCAGGAGTTACTTGATCAACGACACGTCCATGCTTCTGAAGAGAAGCAGGCACCTACCCGTCGATCTCAGGCAGTATCTGTCCTTTGGAAACGTCGTTCTCATCCTTTTCAACGAATGGGTCGCTTTGATCTTTGGGGTAGTTGGGATCGAATCCGCCGGGTTGGAGCGAGCCACCAGTGGCTCCGCCGAGACCTGGCATCGCTTTCGATGCACCAGTGAATCCCGCCTTCTCATCCCCTGCGATGAGTTGTGGAAGGCCGCCGCCAGGTGGAACTGCGTAGATCAATTGTCCGTTCGGTGACAGGATGACCATGAATTGTTCAGGTCCTGAGGCACCGTCGGTTGCTTCGAGACCACTGTTGCCACCGCGTTTGGCATCTTGCTCTTCTCGCGCGGCCTGAGATTTCTTGATCCACTCCAAAAATGCCTCTCCAGTGTCCGGAGTTGTACTCTGACCGGTACCGTCCGAGGGACGTAGGGCAAGTTTGAGCTTCCCTTCCGCCAAATGCGATGCCAAGTTCAACGCTTCGTATTGAGAATCGTGGATTAGCAATTGCATCGTTTTCGTTCCCGATTTCATCGGCTCGTCGGGATTCCGAGTGGCGATCCCGTCAACCATCTGTACGGCAACGTTTTGCATGACTTGCATGCTTGCAGAATCAGCTAGTTTGCCCGCCTTTTTGTCGAAGTAGCCAAAGATGTCAACTCGATCGCCAGGCTTGATATATCCCATGTTGGCATCCACTGGAATGTCGAAAATGCGATACCCCTCTGGAATCGCTACCGCAGCGCTCTCGTTGGAATTCATGAGCTTCTTGTCGATCAGGGGTTCTCCCTCGAACAGCGGTTGTTTGGCGAATTTGCCTTCGAGGTCTTTCAGACTGGTGATCGCTCCAGGGGGAAGCTTCGATTTCGGCCAAGCTTCCTTCTTCAGGACGGTTTCCGCCATCTTGAATCCAGCTTCCATCGCCTTGCTCGCAACATAGATTTCAACCATCTCTTCCGTTGGAGCAGCTCGCTTGTCGACGACGACTTTGCTGATTCCTGCGGACGCAACGACTCCGCAGCCAAGGGCGACACCTAAATTTATGACGGATTTGACTCGCATGTCTTGCTACCAATCATGGACTTTCGGGATTGTGGTGTTGAACCGGACCAAGGTCCATCGATGCTTCGGTCGCCCTGAATATCAAAAACAATCCGTGTCTCCCTCGTTTTCGGCGATTTCGTGACAATCGCTTCAACCGCAACTTCCAAGACAAAACAAATTGCCTAGATCGCCAAAACGAAGCAATTTCCATACGAGCATTCGGACTCGGGCCGTCCTTGAAAAGCTAGCATGAAGGCAGAATGTACGCCGGGCCGGTTGGAAATGAATCTCTCCGAATCGAACTATGCCGTTTCGGGTTGTAGCGGATATTCGCCCCACCACACTCGAACCACCGATGCAGATAGCAGTAACAGTACATAGATGGCCAACGCCGTGATGTGATGGGAGACGCCACTAATGTCGGTAAAGTACTGCGTTGTGAGCTCGGAATTATCTAAATGCAAGTCCTCCCAAACAAACAAGAGCGACCGCAATCGGAACCCCACGGTGAAGCGGTTGAGGATGGCCGGTACGTTCGAAAGACCTATCTCAAAAATTAGGGTGAACACGAACGCGACGACCATCGACCGACGCTGCAGAATCGTCCCAATAAACACGAACAAAGCTGCGTAAGCAAAATTCGCAAGTATCGACAGTCGTACAATCGTCCACCAAAGCGACATGCGATCGGAAACGAAAGTGAAGTACCCTCCGATGGACGCCACAATGAAGCAGCAGGCGGTCGTCCAGGCCACGGCGACAATGTACTTACCAAGCAGCATGGATACTTTTCCCATCGGTCGCGAAAGGGAGTAAATCCAGGTCTGTGCTTCCAACTCAGAATTGATGACCGGAGTGGCCCACAGCAAAAGTCCCAGCAAGCTGATCATCTGAGGTACCAAGACGAACATTGCGATCGTGGAACCAAAATTCGTTTGCTGAACGGGAATGTCCGTGACTGTTTTCAACTGCATGTAGCTGATGACAAGCAACGCAATCGGAATGGCGGTTAAGGCTGTTCCAAAAATCAAACGCGACGGAAGTAACCAGCGTCGAAATTCAAATTGCATCACGCCCAGTATTCCGTGCAACAAGCACCGCCAGGGAGAAGCGATGGCAACTGGCGTTCCCGCATTGATGTCGGAGTTCATTAGAGTTGTCCTCGATGCCGCGATACCAAGAGTCGGAATAGACTAGCCAGATCGCCGTCGGCACCTTGCAATCGAACGACCTTCAATTCTTCATGAACAACCCAATGTGCCAACGTCTGGTAGAGCCGCAGAGGTTCCAGTACAGCGACTCGAATGGCTTGGCGATCATCGATGATCCTCACCCAGTTGACCCAAGTCTGCGCCACCAAGCGTTCTGCGATGTTCGGTGCATGCGGGCTTTCGATGACGACTTCTCGCGGCAATTCCGCCATCATACCGCGCAGCTCTCCCGAACTGCCGATCGCAAGCAAACGACCACCATAAATCAAAATGAAAGCATCGGTGATTCCTTCGACTTCATGGAGGACATGACTTGCCAAGAGGACGCTCCGTCCCTGATGCACCCAGCTCTTGAGCAGTTCAACAATCTCTAATCTTCCAATCGGGTCAAGTCCATTGAATGGCTCGTCAAGAATCAGGAGATCGGGACGGTGGGCGATGGCTTGCGCAATTTTGCATCGTTGCCGCATGCCTAGAGAAAAGCTACCGATCGAGTGCTTGGCAGCATGTTGAAGCCCGACCCATTCGAGAACTTCATCCGTTCGCCGATTCGCGTTCACGGCATCCATACCCAACATCCGCAATTGCAGGCGAATCCAATCGCGAGCAATGACATTCGGGTTTAGATCATCCGACGCAGGACATAGTCCGATTCGGGCGAGGTTGGAAGGTGTGGTTCGAGGGTTGGAGCCGAAGACTCGTACGGTTCCCAAAGATGGCGATAACGCTCCGGTGAGCATTCCAATCAATGTCGATTTCCCAGCTCCATTCGGACCAACCAGTCCGTAAGCGCCGACCGGCAACTCAAAGGTTAGATCATTGACCCCAATGACTGTACCGTAGAACCGGGAAGCGTGATGGACGTTAAGCAACATTCTGTTCGGATGTGTTTGATGCACGATCAACCCCGAAGCAATTTTGAGAATCGTCGATAAGTCAGAACCAGCGAGACCGTTGCTACGCCGAGCACGATCACCAATGACTCGACAACTTCCAGGTTCAACTCTTTGATTCCGAATATCCAGCGCTGACCTGTGTCCAAGAGTTGATACGGCGAAACAATTTGCCACTTCTTGATGGCGACTTCAAGCTCGGCTTCATTGCGAACTCGGAGCACCTCGCCGCCAGTGAGAATAAGATAGGATATTTGGCCGATGATCCAAGTCGAGAACCAAGCAGCATTTGCAAACCGAGTTTCCGAAGTGAAAGCGGAAAAGGCGATGCACAGCGAACTCATCGGAATGGCAACGAAAAACAAGGACAAAATGATCCTCAGGGGTAGGTCCCACGTGTCCCAAAATACACCGTAGCTCGGTGACAACATCAATCCTGCAAAGTAGACGAGCAACGAAGGTATCGCAGTCACAAGCGCGAGCAGAAAGGCTAGGACAGAGATTTTGCCTAAGATATATTCCCAAGTGGAAATGGGGCGAGAAAGGTAAAGCAAGTAGGCGCGACTTCGGAGGTCGTAGCAAATCAATCTCGGTCCGACCATGCCGACAATGATGATACACATCAACGCTTGCGGAGAGCGATTGAACCAATAGATGAGTTGAGTCCAGACGAGCAGGCGTGATTTCTTTGGGTCCTGCAACATGGCATTTTGAAACTTTTGAAAGTACTGGTTCATACTTTCTCCGCTGACGATCTCCCGTCCAAAGGTCGGACGGGATGACCACTGAACGAACCCGACCACCGCTCGTTGCATTTCCGGTCGATCGTGACCTTGCTCGTAGAGAAAGAAGAGGACCAGCACCAAGATCGAAGGAAGAGTTGCGAAAATGACCAATCGCCTTAGCCAAAATGCACGCCAGACCAACGAGATGCTCGATCTCGCAACATCCATCCAACGTGTTCCTCGACGAGTCTTTACGCCTTCCCAGGCGCGATAGCCAAGGTCAAGAATTGCCACGCTGATCCTCCTCGACTGCCTCGACGAAAATTTCTTCCAATGAGCGTCGAATGGGCTGGACCGACTCGATCATGTATCCCCTTCCATTCGCGATTTCCCAAAGTTCGCGAGTATATTCGGAACTGCAACCTGTGACTTTAATCGATCGAGCCGTTTGCTGAATGGCTTGAACACCCTCTCTCGAATAGTGTATCGCTGCGTCGGCAGCTAAGTCGACAAACGTCACAATAAAGCCTGCCTCAATCGGTCGGCTCAAGTTTTCCAGCGTGTCTTCTACTTTGATTTTACCCCGGACAAGGATGATGACGTGATCGCATATCTGTCGCACGTCGTGAAGGATGTGCGTCGAAACTAAGATCGACTTACCATGCTTCTTCGCTAACGTAGACATCCGCAAGAGGAATTCTTCTCGCTGTGATGGGTCTAGCCCGTTCGTCGGCTCATCGAGGATCACCACGGCCGGATCATGGACGAGAGCCTGAGCAAATTTGAGCTTTTGTCGCATTCCTGTCGAGTAAGTTTCGACGGGACGATATCGTTCCTGGCCAACGTCGCAGTAATCGAGCACCTCATGAGCACGTCTTAGGGCCTCGGCTCCGGCGAGTCCCGACAGCTTCGCCATGAGCTGGACCGACTCGACTCCCTGAAGTCCAATGACGAAGCAATCGTCTTCAGGAAGATAACCGACACGTTCTCGCGTCTCGACAATCTTCGATGGCCATGGATTTCCCAACACAATTCCTTCGCCGCTGTCCGCTCGCAGCAGCCCCAGCAAAATCTTGATGAGCGTACTCTTTCCCGAACCGTTTGGGCCCAATAAACCAGTCACTCCGGTCGGCATGCGCAATCGGACGTTGTCGAGGACGCGACGTTTGCCGAAGCTCTTCGACACATTGCCGATGTCGATTTCAAAAGTCATGCTTTACCGCTCGATTTCCTAGGACCTTCCATTCTGCTTCTCAATTCGAGTGAAGCTGAAGCTTCTTGTAAAAGTAATCTAAAAAATGTCATCTTCAAAACTTCCATAGCGAGATGGGGCAAACGATCGCACTCGATCGATTCGTGACGATCGAGGTTTCCGCTGTCGTGAAACATCGAAAGAGAATGGTTGTTATCCTACCGATAACTGCATGTCCTCCTCGAGTGAACGAAGAGGACGAATCCCCATCGTCTCAAGCATGGAGTGATATCGGCGCACGGCTTCCATCGGTTCGATCTCGCCATCGGATAATAATCGCAAACATTCAATCATTGCAAGTTGATCCTCCGCTTGATTGATCTTCCTTCCGAAGAGCGCGGCGCGAGCTCCGTAACGTTTGGCATCCCAAAGTAACTGAAAAGCATCTCGGGTCGTTCCCGAGGAACCTCCGAGAACCCCAATCACGAGCGTTGGATCGTAATTGGCTAATTCCTCCATGTAAACGGGGCCGAAATAGGGCATCTTGAGAAAGAGAGGTCGCTGGGCTTTGGGTATACCGGCTAGCGTACGCACGATACAGTCGTTGACG
>JBBIUE010000039.1:27116-47302 GCA_037440405.1 Pirellula sp.
TTGGGCGCAAAAACCTCCCAAAAGTGCCGAAAACCCAGTTCCTCCGCTTCGTGCCGAAACTGCTTGTAATGCTCCAACGATTCTCGGTCGAGCTGCGAATCGTTATTGAAAGTTACTGAGTACAACCCCAAATCAATTCGCGATCGCCGCGATTTCCTGGATTTGCCTTGCCTAGCAGTCATCAATTGCAAAATTGACGAGCTTCGAAAAGGCAGAGAGGGCTGGTTCTTGTAGTCTCCGATGTTTGCGCACCAAATGTCCGTCGAATCGTTGGCTCTCACCGCTGGCGTAACCGAGCTCTCATCGAATAATTTCTCCTCAAGTGCTAATGCTTCAGCCGTCGATGGGCTCATCAGCATGATGTCGATCAAGCCTTGCTCGACGATTTGTCGAATCTGCTGGCGAAACTCGGGGAGGGATCGAACGCCAATCAGCTCACCGAAGCTAGAATACCGTGGACCGGGTGCGGAGATACCGAAACCCATGTCCGGATCTTTCGCATCCGCTAGGATAAAATCCCGACGGCTCGAATCTTCAACGATTTTTTTTAGTTTCTGGTCTAGTGTTTTTTGCATCATTAGTCGTAATTGACGGGTATGATCCAGCCGCCTCGATCCATTCAACATGAGTCCCGTTTCGACGTCGTACTCTGCGGCCTCGTCACCGCAGACCTGATCGTACATCCCGTGGCCTGGGATCGCGCTTTCGATCAAGACATTCTACGCGAGATCGGTTCCGTTGTGCTCTCGACTGGAGGGATCGTGGCGAACTCTGGTCTAGCCCTCGCGAAACTTGGTCAGCGCGCTGCGGCACTGACAGTCGTCGGCGATGACGAATGGGGGCGAATCGTCCGAAATCGACTGGATCGAGCAGGAATCGACTCAACGCACGTGGTCACCATAGACGGTCTCGGTACAAGCACGACAGTCGTGTTGGTCGATCATTTGGGGGAACGCCGCTTCTTGCATCATGCAGGTGCCCCCCAAGAAATGACCGATCAGTTTTTCTTCGATCGGCTCGACGTTTTCAGGCAAAGTTCCTTCGCGTTGTTTGGCTACTACTCCTTGTTTCCTCGATTAGAACCTGCGTTGCCGGAAGTTTTCCGCGAAATTCGCAGGTGTGGATGCAAGGTCGTATTGGACGCCGCTGGTTCCGGAGGTTCGATGGAGCTTCTGCGAAGAATCCTCCCACACGTCGATGTGTACTTCCCCAGCTTCCATGAAGCTCGGCAGCAGACTGGTTCAACCGACGTCGAAGTTCAAATGGACCAGTTCCGAAAATGCGGAGCCACAGGTTTGGTTGGTATCAAGCTGGGAGCCGACGGAGTCGCATTGCACGACGGTTCTCGATCGGTTCGCATTCCAGCTCATACACCTCCAAAGCATGTCGTCGACACAACCGGGGCAGGCGATTGTTTCCTGGCTGGGTTCTTGACGGGTTTGAATAGACAACTAAATCCCGTGGAAGCAGCTCGGCTCGGCACGATTGTCGCCGCACACGCGATTACTCAGCACGGTGCCGATGCTGGCATCACCGACTTAGATTCCATGCTCGTCCTACTCAACAGCGAAGGCAATTAAAAAATGGATCACCATTTGCAAATGCGATTACTTGTCCTTGGAGCTCATCCCGATGACGCAGAATTTCATGCCGGCGGCTTGCTCCTTGAACATGCTCGCTTGGGCAACCATATTCGGATCGTCAGCGTGACGGATGGCAGAAGCGGCCATCAAACCATGGACTCAACAATGCTCGTTCGAACGCGACGCGAGGAAGCCAACTTGGTCGCAGCAAAACTGCAATGCGAGTACGAGATTTGGGATTTTCCCGACGGAAGTTTGATGCCCGACCTGAACCTGCGACACCGCATTATTCAAGAAGTGCGAACGTACCAGCCCGATCTCGTGCTCACACACCGACTCTGTGACTATCACCCAGATCACCGAGCAGTCGGCCAAGCTGTACAAGACGCGTCCTATCTAATGACCTGTCCGAAAGTCGTTCCCGAAGTGCCGGCATTGCGACGCGATCCCGTCGTCGCCTATATGCCCGACCTCTTCACCCGACCAAACCAGCTTCGCCCAGACGCGGTACTGAATGCGACTTCGATGATCGAATCAATCATCGAGTTGCTAGAGTGCCACGCTTCACAGTTCTATGATTGGATACCATACAATCAGTGCTTGGAGGTACCGACTGCCTTGGAAGAACGCCGCAACTGGCTCCGCTCATGGTATTTGCAGGTAACCGCGCTGCGAACCGAGCGATTTTGGAACACTGCTTGGGGGCCAATGCCGCGATTGACCGAAGCTTACGAAATCAGTGAATACGCTGGTCAGCTTGACCGAGGGAAATTTTCGCAGCTATTTCCAAAATGTCGCTCGGTGAAATTCGGCTGAGAATCCTCCGCAGAAGTGCCGATCAATGCCGCCAGCAAACGAAGAGTGTCGTCTAGCAAACTGGGGCAGAACATTCGTGACGCCCTTGTCTACTCGTTTCACTATTGGTGCGAACAGTTTGCGGAGCAAACCAGTTTGAAGTGATTGCAAAGTTGCTGCAATCACCTTGTCAAAGGTTGAGACGCTCATACTTCACAGTTCGATCGTGAGAAAGCCAAGGCGAGCGGAAGATAAAAACCTATCCATCATAGCCCGCTGCATCTGCAAAGGATCATCGTATCTTGCTTCACTCACTTTGCGGACCGGTAGATGTTCACCTAAACATTCAAACGCCGCGAGTCCAAAGAAAACGTCCGGCTTCTTGGTTGTCAATCTGAACGAAGTTCAAACTGGGAGGGTTATCGACAGTCCTAATGAGACTGCGCATAATGTCCGCTCTAGCAGGGCGAGAAGCGAAATTGCCCTGGTTCTCCACCTCGTACCTGAGCAGAAGTTCCACCATGCCGAAGAAGACGATCGCAGATGTCGATGTAGTTGGTAAAGCCGTCCTGATGCGCGTTGATTTTAATGTACCTCAGGATGATTCAGGGGCGGTCACCGACGATCGTCGAATCCGGATGGCGCTACCGTCGATCGAGTCGGTGCTTCAGCGAAATGGCAAGCTAATTCTGATGAGTCACCTTGGACGTCCCAAAGGAAAAGGGATCGAACCGGAATTCTCGCTGAAGCCCGCAGCAGATCGTTTGAGGGAGTTGATATCTTTTCCCGTCGAGTTTGCAACTGATGTGGATGGACCGGATGCGACTGATAAGGTTCAGCACTTGCAACAGGGACACGTACTCGTACTTGAAAATGTGCGATTCCATCCTGGAGAAAAAGAAGGAGACGCTGGCTTCGCAAGCAAGCTCGCGGGTTGGGCCGACATCTATTGCAACGATGCTTTCGGGACCTGTCACCGCACGGATGCCTCCATGGTCGCGGTTCCCATCGCGATGGGCTCCAAGCCAAAAGTGGTGGGATTTCTCGTGGACAAAGAGATTCGTTACCTGAGCGAAACACTCAAGTCACCGAAACGTCCCTTCGTTGCGATTTTAGGGGGTGCAAAGGTCAGCGATAAAATCAAGGTCATCGACAATCTACTTTCGATTTGCGATCAGGTGTTGATCGGCGGAGCGATGGCTTATACGTTTTCGCTGGCTCAAGGAGGTAAGGTCGGCAAGAGTCTTGTTGAGCCCGATCGAGTCGAACTGGCTCGCGATTGCCTCGAAAAGGGCGGAAGCAAACTCGTACTTCCGATCGATACCCATTGTGGCGACGCCTTTCGTTCCGATTGCAATAAGTTGATCGTCGCCGCAGGTGACATACCCGATGGTTGGGAGGGACTCGATATCGGTCCCCAAACGTCCAAGATGTATGCGGAAATCGTCGCCAGAGCCAAGACGGTTGTGTGGAATGGTCCAATGGGCGTCTTTGAGATGCCACCCTTTGACGAGGGCACGAAAATCGTTGCGAATGCAGTTGCCGACAGTGAAGCGATCAGCATCATCGGCGGCGGTGACAGTGCGGCAGCCATCGAACAACTCGGATTTGCTGATCGAGTCACGCATATCAGCACAGGCGGTGGTGCCAGCCTGTCCATGCTCGAAGGCGAGCGTTTTCAAGCCGTAGACGTGCTCGATGATGCTTGAGCTTGAGACCGACTGATGATCAGCTCCTCCAGCTCGCATTTCAATCGAGGAAGGATTTCCTCATAAGTGAAGGCACCAATCGTTTCACTTTTGCGTTTGAGGTTCACTTTCGCCGGTCCACACCATAACCCCAAATCCGCGTCGTCGGTCTCGCCTGGGCCGTTGACTCGGCAGCCCATGACGGCAATCGTAATCGCGAAGTCCTTTGCGAATTCCGCCATCAATTTGACTTGTTGCGCTAGTTCGACGAACGCTTCGTTTTCGACACGCGAGCAACTTGGACAGGAAATGATGTTCAACTTCGTTGGATCGAGTTGAACGACACTTCGTAGGCGGCCCTGCTGAATGTCTTCGATGATCTGTCGTCCGGCCCGAATCTCCTCTGATTTTTGCGAATTCGGAACAGTCAGAGAGACGCGAATCGTGTCTCCAATTCCGCGACCGATCAACTGCTCGAATGCGATTCGGGTTTTGATAATGCCATCAGGAGGTAAGCCGGCCTCTGTAACTCCGAGGTGAAGCGGGATGTCCGGGCGAAGTTCGGCAAAGCGGCGATTGACCTCGACGACCTTTGCAGGATCGCTGTCCTTCAGAGATACCACAAATCGCTCAAAGCCAATCGATTCGAGAAATTCAGAATGTTCGATCGCGGACTCAATCATGGGAGCAATGGAGTCGTCCTTCGAATACTTGCTTGCTTTCTCAGGATCGACGCTGCCGCAGTTCACACCGATTCGAATCGCGCAGTCATTTTCTCGAGCGACGTCAGCCAGAAACCGCACTTTCTCTTGCCATGGTTTATGCTTCTCATGGTGGTACAGATGACCTGGGTTGTATCGAATCTTATCCACCGAGTCTGCGATCTTCGCTGCTAGTCGATAATTCTCTTGCAGGTCGACGGATAGGTTGGCACTGGTTTGTGCTCGAATCTCGCGAAGGGCTTCAGCGTCGGCATCGCTGTCAATCGCTATGCGGACGACATCGGCTCCTGCTTGTTGGAGCTGGTTCACCAAGGCGACGGTAGCATCGACATCGCGAGTCTTGGTCGCGGTCATGCTCTGAACTGCGATTGGGTGGTCGGATCCGATGGAAATGGATCCAATTCGGACAGAGCGGGTGAGATTGCGTTGGATCGTGACCATGACTTCCAATCTTGGCGATACGAGAACGATGTTCGAAAATGAAGCGATAACTTTGCATTATTCTTTGATTGCGTCAAGGAATCGAACTGGGTAGAATGCTCCTTTTCCAACAGTGCCAGCCCCAATCGGCTGAGTTCAATCGTTCATTTCGGCTTTTTCCTAGGGAGGGGAACGAGTGAATGCCAGTCCATTCATTGCTTTCATTGGTGGTTGCGTTACGCCCACTCTTGGCGTCGACTTGGGCCATTGGAATCGTCCTTATTGGCTCAGTTTTCGCTGCGCAGACGAACGGCTTGATTTCGCCGGTTGCTGTGCCTTCGCAACAGACAACGTTACCAACATCGAATACTGGATCAACATTTGCGACGGGTGCACAGCCGCCGGTCGTCACGCCAACGGATGCACTGAACGTCGAGATGGTGCAAGCTCGGCTTCAATCGATTCAATCCAATGCGGAAATGGACCCCGCATTGAAGCAGCAGCTTGTCGGGATTTATGAAGCGATTCTTGTCGAGCTGCGAGCGAAGGCTGATCAAGAACGGCAGACGATGGAGCTTGCTGCCAGTGCCAATGCGGCACCAAGTGCTTTGCTCGATTCCAAGAGACGAAAGGAGAATCCTGCGCCTCCGATCGACGCACCGAGCAAGAAACAGCTCGAGTCGTTCACGATCGAAGAGCTCCGACAGTTTTCCCAAGACGTACAGACTTTGCTTCAAAGTGCGTCCGACAATCGATCGCGTGTCGAAACCGCCATTTCAACTCGCGAAAATCGTCGCAAAGAACTGCCTCGGCTGATCACTGAGGATCGCGATCTACTTCGCAAGTTGGGTGAAGAATTGGCGTTGCCTCCGCCCGCCGATATCGATCCGCAGGTACGCGAAGCTCAGAATATCTTATTGCAAGCTCGGCGTGATGCAATTCAGGAACGGTTACGCAAACGGGAAACCGAGTTGCGAACCATCGACGCGGAATCCGAACTCCTTCCGTTGCGAAGAGACATCTTCCAGGCTGACGAAAAATTCCTGCAGGGGTACTTCAAGGACATCAGTGATGAGTTGAACAAACGCCGCGAGATTCTCATCACGAATGAGCGAGCGAAGGTATTGGAACTGGCATCGTCGACCCCTGTGGAATTGCAAACAGATGTCCAGCGCCTCGTGAAGCGAGCCAATGATTGGCTGGATCTGGCGCAAGCGAACTCGAAAATTCAATTGCAGATCGAATCCGCCAAATCAAGACTCTCTCTTTGGTCAGAGCGTTTCAAGATCATGTCGGAGCGGCTCCAACCTCAAAGTGGCAGTGAGGTGGGGGGATTCAACAGCGTGGTTGGATTGATGTTGAGGCGTCAACGAAGCGATCTACCTGACTCAACCATGCTGCGCAATCAGCTCCGAGACTATCAGGAGAAGATGCAGGAAACAGAAACGCTGATTCTGGAACTCGACGATTGGCGAGCCCAGATCGCAGCGTTGCGCGAGGATGTCCTGCTGCCGGATGCGATCCTCAGCGACACTCAAAACCAATTGCAAAGCGGTTCGCTGCGGGAACAGTACCGCAAATTGTGGGATACCGAGTCCGAGTTGATCGCCAATTTTCGAGTCGACGCGGTTAGTTATTTTGAGAATCTATTTAGCTTAGCCGATGCGACCCAACAGATGCTGCAGCTTGTCCGCAGCTATCAAGCCTTCGTCGATCGACATGTGCTTTGGATACGTTCCTCAGATCGACTGGACAAAGGTGAGATGAAGCAAGCGTGGCCGGCGCTGCAGTGGCTTTGCCAATTCTCCCATTGGAAACAGGTTTTCGGGCTTCTGTTGGCGGACTTCCGTGAGCAACCATGGTGGGCACTGATGTTTCTAGCCTTGTGGATTGTCCTTATCTTCAATCTCAAGCAATTTCGACAAACAATCCGAGAGAGTTCAGAACAAGTTGCTCGGCCAACTCAATTGAGTTTTCTTCCCACGATCAAGACGGTGATTGCCACTTTCTTGCTGGCAGCGCCCGT
Organism: Pirellula sp.; assembly: GCA_037440405.1. Taxonomy (GTDB): domain Bacteria; phylum Planctomycetota; class Planctomycetia; order Pirellulales; family Pirellulaceae; genus JANMGV01. Next base: position 34,351 of record JBBIUE010000039.1, read on the forward strand.
ATCGACATTATTGCTGTTCGTCGGCTGGCGGCTCAACCTTGCTTCGAACAAGCCATCGTTTGAACATGCAGTGAGCATGGGTTTCCTCACGGCAGCTCGATATTTCTATTCTCTGGAGGTGTTGCGTCAAGCGAGCCGAAAGAGTGGACTGTTGGAGTCTCATTTTGGTTGGGCCGAGAATACCTGTCGCTTGCTTCGAATCAATCTGCGCTGGTTTGCAGACCTGGGTGCTCTCCTGGTAGGCGTTGTTGCGATCTTGGGGCATGCACCAGAAGAAAGGTGGGATAGTTCCCTGGGACGCATCTGCTTTTGCATTCTGATGGTGCTATGTTTTGTGTTCCTCGCGAAAAATTTCCGACCGAAGGGTGGCATCTTCAGCAATCTCCTTGATCAGAATCGCGGGGGGTGGGCGGATCGACTCCGTTATGTTTGGTATTCCATCCTTTCAGCAACGCCCATACTTTTTCTGGCAATGGCTTTATTGGGATACTTTTACACGGCACAGCGACTGGCCATGCTCTCGCACACAACGATCATCACGATGATTGGCATCTTGCTTTTGCACAATTTAGTGATGCTCTGGTTCACGTTGAATCGGAAAATGCTGATCGTCGCTCAAGCCCGACAGAGATTGGAAGAGGCCCAACGAAGAGACCCTGCGATTCCTTCTACGATCGGGGCCTTCGAGCAACCTCAGATCGATTTGACGGAAAGCAATGCTCAGACCAAACGATTGGTCAACAGCGCCATTTTCCTGATCGCACTCGCATCGGTCTACTTCATTTGGTCCGGGGTACTGCCTGCTGTGAGTGCATTGAACGCGATTACTTTGTGGACCGTGCAAGGGGAAGCTCCGGATAAGCCTCTGATTCCCATCACCTTGGCGGATTTGCTTATCGCTATTCCAATTCTCGTCATGGTGTTTATTGCAGCTAGAAACTTACCCGGGCTACTCGAAATTGCGTTGCTTCAACATTTACCGCTCGAATATGCTGTTCGCTACGCGATCGCAACGCTCTCACGCTACGCGATTCTCTTCCTTGGCATTCTCGTGATGTTCAATACCATTGGGATTCGCTGGAGCAGCATCCAATGGTTAGTTGCCGCCCTCGGCGTCGGCTTGGGATTTGGATTACAGGAGATCTTTGCCAATTTCGTTTCCGGATTGATCCTGCTGTTCGAGCAGCCCATTCGGGTCGGTGATGTGATCACTCTTGGTGATGTCACTGGCTCGGTGACGAGGATCCGCATGCGAGCAACGACGATCGTCAATTGGGATCGCCAAGAATTGATCATTCCAAACAAGGACTTAGTAACTGGCAGACTCCTGAATTGGACCCTGACGGATGCAACGAACCGGCTGAAGATTGTTTTGGGAGTGAAGTTTGGAACGGACACGAACCAGGCATGCAGTATCCTTCGTGAAATTTGCATGGATCATCCGAACGTTCTTCGCGATCCGCCTCCAAGTGCCTTTCTTGATGGCATCAGCGAAAACGCACTGATGCTGACGATGCGTGCATTCATCGGCAGTTTGGATCAGCGTTTACAAACTCGGCACGAGCTCCTGGGAGAGATCGATCGACGATTCCGAGAGGTTGGGATCGTCATTGCATACCCACAGCGCGACATCCATATTCGCAGTTCATCCGGACCAATTCTCGACTCGGTCCCTCCGAGCCGGAAATAGACGGATGTGAGGATCGAACCGTCGAGCTGCTATTCACTTGGTCAGTCCAAGTGATAGACTATCTGTCTTCGAAGAGACGAGGACTCACTTTGGATAACAAGGAGACGAGGATTGGGAGTTCGCAGCGATCAGAGTTGGTACGCGGAAGGATTGAAGTTTCGATGCACACAGTGCGGCGACTGCTGCAGTGGTGCACCTGGCTTTGTTTGGGTTAACAAAGAAGAAATTGTCGCATTAGCTCGACAGGTGGGTATGGCTGACGACATCGAGGGCTTCGAACAAAAGTATGTTCGCAAGGTTGGGATGAGGAAAAGCCTAATCGAGTATCCTGACGGTGATTGTATCTTCCTGGACAGTGAGACGCGTCGATGCCTCGTTTACGACTCCCGACCCATTCAATGCCGCACTTGGCCTTTCTGGAATTCCAATCTGAAATCACCGGAAACCTGGAAAGAGGCCGCATCGGCTTGTCCAGGTTGTAATCGAGGGAAGGTCTATTCTTTTCAGGAAATCGAGACTCAGCGTTTGAAGAAAAGCGTCTGAATCGACGATCGCTTCACATCCAAGGATGGGTCACTCGATAGCGGGTTCAGGAGCCGGAGGAGGAGCAATATTGACGTCCCTACTGCGGTCACCGTATCCGATGATTTTCATTCGTATCGATTGCACTGGACGGGAATGGACGTACTCATGGAAGCTATCTGGGGAGGAAAAGGAACGTCCATCAACTTCGACGATCGAAAAGCCCGGGCGGATTCCAGCATTCCAGCTTGGCGAATTGGGTTCAACATCGAGAACGGCCAGCGAGCTATTGGAAATATTGAGGAAGCCCCGATTGGAGTAGCGCAACATTTCTGCGGGCAATGCGGTTGCGTATTCGACTTTCATTCCCCGCCAAAGCGGCTCGGGGTGAAGCGAGTAAGCCGGTCGCGAAAGCGCAACATATTTCTTGCTAAGCTTCGCCGTCAGCTTCAGCGATTCCAAGCGATCGGCGTTAAAATTTCGTCGAAGCACGGTCAAGGTGATTACGGACTCTGGGTGCTGTCGACTCAATTCGCGGAAAAGAGCGTCACGATGTTCGATCATCTCGCCCCCAACTTCGGTGATAATGTCTCCCTCTCTCAGTCCTGCTTGATCTCCTGGCATTCCTCGTATGACGGCACTAACGCGTGCTCCAAGCAATCCACGAGAACGATCTGAAGCGGGAAGATTGTCAGGCTGGATTCCCAGAAAACCGAACGTGGGTTGTCTTCCCTCTCGAAGACTCTGCACAATCCGTTCGAATGTTTCATCGATCGGTAAAGCAAATCCTCCTTCGCGTTCGTAACCTTCGAGCGCGGCATAGGCCATCGTCATACCAATGCACTTGCCATCCAGATTGAAAAGTCCGCCTCCACTGCTTCCCAATTCGAGTCGACTATCCGTTTCAAGAAGTGTTCCATAATAGTGCAGTGATCCCTTGTCCAACCCTTGCTCCTGATTCGGGCGCGTGTCTGCACTTTGAGGACGGCGAACGTTGGAGATTAGTCCCCAGCGAACCGAGGCTTCCCCGTCCCGAGCAATGGCATAAGGATTACCAATTGCGATCACGAAGTCCCCTTTTGTCGGCCGCAGGCTCGAATCGCGTTTGATCGGAGGGAGGCCCATTGCACCGACTTTTAATACTGCGAGATCGGAATAGGGATCGCCTGCTTGGACGATCGCTGGCACCGCAACGACCTTTGCCAACATTGGCCGATCCATATACCACACGAAGTAGTCGTGCGTTCGCGGATCATCCAGTACATGATAGGCTGTGACGATCGTCCCATCAGCGTCCCACACCAGCCCTGAACCGAAGCCTACGGGTAGATAATCCGGATCCTGGGGCGACGCGATTTTGGGAACTCCCAAAGGAAATCCCAACTGGAACTGCAGGGCCTGTTGGCGAGCTTCGTTTCCCTTCGGCACGCGAGAAATGGCAACTACAGAGCGGCAGCCGTCTTCAGCAGTCTTTCGAACAAGTTGCTCCATCTCCTTGAGAAAACGACTGGAATCGATCTCCGGGTTCGCCTGCCCCTGAGCAAGCGAACCGCAGTCAATCCAAGCGGTCATGGCAATGACCCCAAGGACGGAAATCCGAAAGTTCCTAATCGTGACAAATCGAGCTAAGAAGAACATTGCCCAACGTTGACTCGCTCAACTATCTGCAGCGGATTCGCTTTCTTGAGTCTCACTGGAGGAAGAGACTTCGATCGCAGAATAGCCGCCGCTGGTCAATACTTCGTTTTTAATCTGCTCGGTGACCGTCGGATTCTCGATCAGGAAATTTCGAGCTTTCTCTTTGCCTTGACCGAGATAGGTTTCGCCGTATTTGAACCAAGCACCGCTCCTGGAGATGATCTTCAGGCTGGTACCCAGGTCGAGCAAGTCGCCTTCAAAACTAATGCCGTTCGAATGCATCATATCAAATTCAGCGACGCGAAACGGAGGAGCAACCTTGTTCTTAACGATCTTGCAGCGAACTCTTTGACCGACCGTATCTTCTCCATCCTTAAGAGCTCCAATGCGCCGAACATCGATTCGGCAAGAGGCGTAGAATTTCAATGCGCGTCCACCAGGAGTCGTTTCAGGGCTCCCGAACATGACACCAACTTTTTCGCGAATCTGGTTAATGAAGATGACCGCCGTTTTGCTTCGCGCAATCGCTCCCGTCAACTTCCGCATCGACTGGCTCATCAGTCGAGCTTGCAAGCCAACGTGGGTGTCTCCAATATCCCCCTCCAGCTCCTGTTTCGGTACCAATGCAGCCACGGAATCGATCACGATTACATCGACCGCATTACTCTTGACCAACATCTCCGTAATCTGCATGGCCTCTTCTCCACTGCTTGGTTGACTGACCAAGAGAGTGCTCAGTTCGACGCCAATTTTTTTACCCCAACTTGGATCAAACGCATGCTCTGCGTCGATGAGTGCTGCAACACCTTCGCCCTTCTGAGCTTGGGCGCAAACGTGGAGTGCTAAGGTTGTCTTTCCGCTCGATTCTGGGCCGAAAATTTCAATAATGCGACCGCGGGGAATTCCGAGCCCCCCGAGCGCCAAATCCAACGAAAGGGAACCTGTTGGAATACCTTCGATCTTCAGATGCGACTCCCCGCCCAACGGCATGATCGAACCTTCACCAAACTGTTTCTCGATTTGCTGAAGTGCATTCTTCAAGTTCGGATCACGCTTCAAGAAAACGTCGAGTCCTGTCGGCTGGTCCGTTTGAACCTTTTCTGATCGTTTCTTCGTTGTACTCTTTCCTGCCGTGCTCATAATTTCGAATCCCTCTGAGAAAAGTCCAAAAACCTCGAACGTGTACAATTGGATAGTAGCGAATTCTTGTCAGGCTAACAAGTCGCCGACCACACACGTCTCCAGTAATAGCTTCGGCGATGACCTGGACACGTTCGGTCTCAGAACGAACAAAAGTAAGAAAATGATGAGACACTCCGGCAATCTAGCGCCGCTTCGTTAGATAGGATCGTCTGTCCAGAAGGCACGGGATCGTCGAGAAAACGGTTGGTTACTGCTCACCGGACAAGGAGCGGGGGTGTGCAGCAAGACTACGCTGAGTAACGCGCACTATCGGAGGGTAATCCTGCAGATCTTTCACGCTCGAATTTCCCAAATTCTGGAGTTGCGCCATGCACGATGGGAAAACATGCCAACTTCGCACACCCGAGCGATCGCGGCGCGAATGATTACTAAGTCGTGGCATTTCTCATCAGATTACCGCGCGCGAGCAGGTTAGTCAGCGAACGACCAAGCTGCTGGTTTTGCCCAGTTCGCACCGTGATCCGATCGATCAGTACCGCCATTGGAGACCGTAGTTGATACCGTGCAGTACGTAAGAAGTTTGGTCCAGTGTGAACGCCGGAGCGACGTCGCCAACCAGCGGATTGCTCAGATTCACTTGTAGGTTGTTGTTGATCTGATCATCCGCTCTTGCAACTTTCGGCAACACCAGGAAGGAGTAACCCAAGGTGAGATCGAAGTTGTACGTAAATCGATATCCAACCGTGAGATTGAGTTCGGGAACAACTGCAAAAGTATCAAACGTCCGAATACCAGAATTCGTCGCCCTTGCCAATAGGCCCTGGTTCTCGGTCGAAATATTGCCTGCGGATACGAATGTTCGGCGGAAACCAGATATATCCACTTCGTTGGTCATGTTTCCGAAGCCCAATTTGAACATGCCATCAATACTCCAATTCTCGTACCTCGCCATCGTGTTTAGTCCAAGGGCAACACCATTAAAGACGTTTTGCGTGTGGAATCGATCGGTCAAATCCAAAACGGTTCCGTTCGCAATGGAGGTCGTCGTCGAGTCAACACGTACCTCCTCATTCAACTGAGCTCTCTGATACCCGATCAAAAAATCCCATCGGTTTCCTTGGCCTCCTGCGATCAGCTTTCGCACCAGGATGTCTCCACCATAAGCTCTCGACATGGCAAAGGCGCGAACGTTTCCTCGAGCAACTCCGGGGAAAGCAATCAGCACGGTTGACTGTTCGTTTGCCGTAACGTCAAAGAAGGGGCGGGCGATGACGGCATTGCTATCTTGATCGGCAAAGAAATTGGTTCCCCATTTGCCTGTGTCGAATGCCCGGAACAAAATTCCTCGGCAACAGTCCGGACCAAAGGAGCTGCCGATGTTGAATCGAAACCCCGTTTCGTGCTGTCGATTCACTGGAGTATTCCCAAACAGGAAGGTCGTGTCATTTCGACCAATTTCCCCAGCATTGACTTGCCCCGACGATTGCAATCCAGAAGTTACCAATGGCGGAGGCGTCGATGCATTGTGAAAGAAAGAAACTCCTTCAGCTCGGAAGCGGAAATTCCTCATCAAGTCTCGAAACAAACTCCCTCGATAAGGATCGCATCCGTACATGCCCGTCAACGCCGATGGAACGCAGCTATCGTCGCATGCGCATGCATCGAAACTGCCACAGGAATCGCAGCTGCCAACCGACCTCGCTGCGCGAAATCGTATCGGTTCCTGATAGTCCGATTCCACTTCTCCACAGGAATCGCAGGAAGCAGTATGCACGTGCGATGATTGTTTCGCGACCACATGCGCAGCCCGCGACACTCCCTTCTCACGATCGGATGAATATGATGCCGTTGAGATTCCGGTTTCGGAACGATTTGCGGTCGATGGAGTACCAGCGTTGATACTTCTCGTTCCCCTGTCGGTTCGCATTTGGGCCTGCAGTGGCGATGCACAAAGCACAAAAGACAGGAGTGCCGCTCCAAAGACTCGAATCAATGGAAATACGATCGTTTGCAGTAGCCCGGTCTTCGCTAGCTTCATCTTCCTAACCTCTAGCCATGGACTCAAATAGTACGCACTGCTGCGACAGAGTACGACTGTGCGGATAGAATCGGCTTTGCCGCAGAGGGGAATTAAGTAAACCTGAGAAAATTTTCCGGTCACGCGGGTTTTAACGAACCTCTCACTCCTGTACTCGACGGAACTCTATCGCGAAATTTGAATCCAGACGTTTGGTGGGATGGATCGCTCACGACATCGATGGCGATAACCGAGTGCTAGCAAGAGACTCTACCACCAGGAGACCGCTTTTTGAGTACATCGGTTCATCGCCTTGTGTACAGCCGACTCGGCAGCGATGGTTTGCGGTGGAAGTTCGATGTACGAGAATAGAACCCAGAACGGATTAGCATAACCGTTCGGATATTCAAAGTCAGAGTACGCGACGAGGGCGACTGCGCTGGAGCGATCCAGAGTGGCGAGGAAGCCTGAAATTCTGAGAGGAAGCACTTGGAGCCTATCCCGGAACCATCGCATCGAAGTCCGAAGTGTAAACGAATCAATGGTTAGAAAGGGCTAGAAAGTGGCTGGCATCGATCATGCCGCTGCGAAGTCGCAGTAGGCCGTGGCCAATAGCCTAGACCATTTCCTGCTGCGACCGCAAAACGAACGCCAAGTTAGCGGAACAGGGGTTACTGAGCCCCAAGACTCTTTGGGCCTCGCTGGCCCATCTTCGTTGAACCGCCGTATGCGGACCCGCATGTCCGGTGGTGTGGGGAGGGCGACTCGCAAGAGCCGTCCTTACCCGATTCGTCGACCATTGTGCGGAGGTGGAACGTTTACCTTGCCGGTCAACTTGATTCTATTGTGGGCTTGCATCTCCCAATCAAGTGCGGCAGTCTAAGCGATCTTGGTCTCACCGGAAATCGGTTTGGCCGCTCGATCCATTTTGCCCTCGCCAATCCGATGAAGTGAATCAAGAGACAGCCACGTCCCGGCGAACGGCAGCAATAGAATCCAGAGTTGATTCTGGCCGAGCAGGGGCATGATGCTCATGAGGCTACAAATTGAAAAACCGAATGTCGCCGACCATCTGTATGCGTTGAGTCGTTCAGCAGTTTCTGAGATCCGCTGCAGAGTGATCCAAGAGATAGTTCCTGTCGCCACCAGCCCGATCATCAACATTCCGAGAGAGGCAAAATTTATGTGGTTCATGAGGTTTCCTTTCAAGTCGGCGAACATGCATCGATAACCGAGTGCGAGCGAAAGACTTTGCCATCAGGACGGGGCCGTCCGAGCACTTCGGTTCATCGCTTTGTTCGCGACGAGTCCAGGCGTTTGACAATCCATTCGGAATCGCGTCGACAGTCCAAGATCGCATAAACATCGATCGTCTCATTCTCAATCACGTAGTACACAGCGAAAGGAAATCGTTGGCCAGCATTCGATGAAAGCCCTCAGACATCTCGTGGAAGCCAGTAAACACCTTCAGGGATCGTACATCTGCCTGCATGCAGTCAAGAAAATAATCTCCCAGTCCGGCGGCATTCTGTTCGTAGAATTTCCAGCCCTCCCGCAAATCTTCTTTCGCTGTTTTAAGTAGCCGAATCTCCACGCAATTCCTTTCGTAGGTCGGCAATGGCGTTATCCCAGTCGAGGAATTTCAGTTTCCCATCAGCGACAAGCCGCCGCCGTTCGTCCAAAATGTCCTTGTGCCAATCAGGTGACGGTAAATCGGTTGGTCTCCGCGTAATGTCTGCCCACAGCACCTCCATCGCCTCCGATTTGTCAGCGAGCGTCATGTTGTCCAAGGGCAAGTCAATTGACATGGCAGTACCTCTGTTGTTTAGCAATCCTATCGATATCTTACCGTCACGAACGACCGCGATCACCCAGTCTCCGTCGAAAAAAATTTGAACTCGAAACCGACTCTTACGGCGACTTATAGTAAACGCACACGAAGATCGGTTGGCCGAGTGGGACCCGGTAACGAGCTCGGAACGAAGGCCAATAGACTACTCTGTGTGCGGGCGAAAACCGTTTCGACAACTAACCTGTGTTGGAGCTTGTCGACGTTTTCGCAGCCAACGGCCAAGGGGCGGCAAGCCGTGACTTCGAACCCATCGCTGACGAATTTTCGCGACCGCCGCCCTGACTCGTGCGAAATTCGAAACGAACCCAGTGACGACTTACCCAAGACCTTCGCAGCGATGGGTTAGTCGTCTGTTACGAATCCTCAGATGACATTGATCAACCCAAAGAACCATCGAAAAGTACTTCGATCCAATCGACCTTCGAAGCCACTTTTTACAAACTCCATCCTAAAACAGATTGCATTCACTCGTATGAACAAAGAACATGCATAGGAACCGCAGCGGAACTTAGCCGAGTTCGAACAGACTCAACGAAGGACGCCCCAGCAACAACATCTGGCGCGCAGGTATGCCAGAAACGGCAGAACAACCGGTCGAAGTCGCACCTGCCGAAGCTCCAATGCAAACTCAATCCGGCAGTCCATTGAGTCCACCGAGTCCATCGAACCAACCGACGCCAAAGCCAGCGGAACATGCGGAGGACGAAATTCCATCGGCAATTCAACCCTCTACTCCGCCGGCGTCGTCAGATAACGGCGTTGGAAATGGAAATGGAAATGGGAGGAAAAGGAAATGGAAATGGGGAAAGGTCGGACCGGTCTGTTCTCGGTGCTTCTTCCATCAATCCAGTCCATTGCAATTTGAAAACCTGGCCGTCAAACCTCGGAAGGACGACGAATCTCTTAACGAGGCTATTGCGAAGTACATTGCGGGATAGCGACCGAATCAACTTACCACAATTTGTGCCCCCAAATCCGACCGCAAAACACCCAAGTCTGCTAATGTTGGCTCTCCACATTTGTTCTGGCACATCATTGAACTGCTTGTCGTATGTGGCTTGCAACAGGAAAATCCCTTACAATGGTGAACCATGGAAAACAACTTTCCAGTCGACCGAGATCAGGTCGCCCGAATCCTCGATGCCGTCAATGCCGGTTCCCCGGGTGCCGAAGGCCGCTTGCTCGATTTGGTTCACGGCGAACTCAAGGCGATCGCAGCGGCTCGCCTGCGAGGAAAGGCTGGACATTCTCTCTCCTCAACGGCACTAGTTAACGAGGCCTATCTTAAACTGTTTGGTAACGACAATCCTTGCCAGTGGAGCGGTCGAGCACACTTCTTCGGAGCGGCAGCCCGAGCGATGCGTCAAGTCCTGATTGACCATGCACGAGCTAAGCGTCGGCTCAAACGAGGTGGGAACCGGCTTGGAGTCGACATTGAGATCGATTTGCTTCCCAATCTGAAGAATGCAACCAATGACGAATTGATCGACTTGGATGAAGCCCTGAAAACACTGGGCGAAGAAGATTCAGAGTTGGTCAAACTGGTCGATCTCAAGTTTTTCGCAGGTCAGACCACCCAGGAAGCCGCCGATAGCCTCGGGCTTGGCCTCCGAACTGCGAATCGGAACTGGCAATACGCCAAAGCCAGACTATGGCAACTCATGAGGGCCGAAAAAAACTCTTGATGCGTGGCATGTCAGGCGAGCGGTTGGCGTATGGAGTAGGGTGCGTGAAACGCACCATCACCGCAAACGTCGAACAAACGAGCAGGGTGTGTGGTGCGTTAATCGTGTGTTTCAGATACCAACGGTATTAAACTTGCGATTGCAACCATTTTTTCAAACCGAAACCTAAAGCAAAACACACCGTCGACGATGGTGCGTTTCATGCACCCTAAGGGTGAAATGCAACTCTGGAGATCAATCCGTGAATGACAACCCCAACCGTGCGCGGCAGATTTTTCAGCGGGCAATCGAGATTGCCGACCTCCGTCAACGTCTAGAATTCATCGACGCAGAGTGTAGGGAAAATATTGAACTGCGAGACCAGGTCAATGCCCTGATCGCGGCGCATGACGATGCAACCGGCATCCTGGAATCCAAACGCGATTCCGCTGAAGACTTTATCCTGAGACCTCCAGCCATGCCTTTCACTTCGCCCGCTCCCAACACTGATAAACCCGGAACGGTCATTGGCGGCAAATACAAACTGCTGGAAAACATCGGCGAAGGTGGGATGGGATCGGTTTGGGTCGCCGAACAGGCTGCTCCTGTCAAACGCCGCGTTGCGATCAAGATGATCAAAGCGGGAATGGACTCCAAACAGGTGCTGGCCCGTTTCGAAGCCGAACGGCAGGCGTTGGCCTTGATGGATCATCCCAACATCGCCAAAGTCTTCGACGGCGGAGTCACCGATCAAGGGCGTCCGTATTTCGTCATGGAATAGGTCAAAGGGATTCCTTTCACCGAATACTGCGATCAGGCGCGGGTCTCGCTAAAAGAGCGGCTGCAACTATTCGTCCCCGTTTGTTCCGCCGTTCAACACGCGCATCAAAAAGGGATCGTGCATCGCGACCTGAAGCCATCGAACATCCTGATCTGTCTGTACGACGGCAAGCCGGTGCCTAAAGTGATCGATTTCGGGCTGGCCAAGGCGCTGCATCAATCATTGACCGACCATTCAATCTACACTGCCCATGGGATGATGGTCGGCACACCGTTGTACATGAGTCCGGAGCAAGCCGAGCACAACAACCTCGATATCGACACGCGGACGGACATTTATTCGCTGGGGGTGATTTTGTATGAACTGCTGGTCGGTTCGACCCCGCTGGAGAGAGCGACGATCAAGGAAGCTGCCTGGAATGAAGTACTCCGGTTGATCAAGGAAGTCGATCCCCCGCGTCCCAGCACCCGGCTGTCCGGCAGCACCGCACTACCCAACATTGCGGCTCAGCGTTCGATTGAACCGAATCAACTGCGTAAATCCTTGTCGGGCGATCTGGACTGGATCGTGATGAAGGCTCTGGAGAAAGAGCGCAGCCGTCGTTATGAAACCGCAGTAGGCCTCTCGCGGGACATCGAACGTTTCTTGAACGACGAAGCGGTGGAAGCCTGCCCGCCGAGCCGCAGTTATCGCTTGAAGCGGCTGATTCGCAAACATCGCGGCCAGTTCATCGCTGCGGGCATCGTACTCCTCACTCTGCTGGCCGGAATCGCCGCCACATCCTGGCAGGCTTGGCGAGCGACGCGGGCTGAATCAGCCGCGCTCGATTCAGAGCGCAAAGCGATTGCTTCCCGCGACCAGGCGAATCGCGACCGGGATGCCAAAGCGCAAGCTCTGGAATCCGAAGCGGCTCAAAGAGCCTTGGCCGAAGAGCAACGGGCTCTGGCTCAAAAGCAGCAGGCTTTGGCCGAGCAACAGCGGAACACCGCTGAACAAAACCTGATCTACGGAATTCTCCGTCCAATTGGTTTTGATACTGGAAACCTCGATGACGCCGAACTTCAGAGCTTCATCGATTGGGCGGCTTTGTCCGACCCCAGGTTGAAGCTTGGCGTATTGGAGACGGCACTTTCCGACTCGGCCACTGCACTCCGAGTCGCTCGACTCTCCGACCGCGCCCTGCAAGCCTGCATTGGGGTCAATCCGGTACTCCATCGTGATGTCGTCGAGTTGTTGAGTAAACTGCAGAATCCCGCGAATTCAGATCACCAAATTCAGCTTGCGGCAACACGGCTGGCAGTCATTCTCGATATTGCATCGGCAGTAGCAGTTGCGAAGTCGGTCAGTAATTGCGAGATCAATAATTGGGATACTCGCTTTTCAGGTGCTCGCTTCGAATATCTGGGAGACTTGTTTGAGAGTTATTTTGGCGGGGGTGTAGTCTCTCTGGTGCGCTCGAAGTAAGGGGAATTGGGGACTGGGAATGGCAATGCTATCGTTGAGTTCGCTGTGAATTGATATTGGAAAAAGAGGGAGCCTTACCTGAAACTGTTGTTTGTCTAACCCAACAATTCAAGGGAAAGGACGACTCGTGGATCATGATACTGACTTTACCGACCGCTGGACAGTTGCGTCGCAGAGAGAA
>JBBIUE010000040.1:0-46641 GCA_037440405.1 Pirellula sp.
CTATCGCATCGCTTCGTACAGAGATGAGAGTGGAGCTACCATCATCGATTTCGGCATCAACGCGATCGGCGGCATCCAAGCGGGAGTGTTGTTGGCGGAAATATGTATGGGAGGATGCGCGGAGATTCAGGTCAATGCAGCCACATCGGACGGCTCTAGCTACGTTCAAGTCATGACCGACGATCCGGTGATGGCGTGCATGGCGGCACAATATGCTGGTTGGCCAGTCCAATGTGGGAAGTTTTTCGCCATGGGGTCGGGGCCAATGCGACTGAAACGAGGTCGCGAACCGGTGTTGACGCGCTTCGGCTGGCAAGACGAATCCGATCAAGCGGTGGGAGTGCTCGAATGCGATTGCTTTCCGGACTCCGCTGTTTGCAACATGATCGCGGAAGAGTGCCGTGTTCCCCCCGATCGTCTGATTTTGTGTGTGGCACCGACGAGATCGATCGCCGGTTCGATCCAAGTCGTCGCGCGGAGCGTCGAGACGTGTTTGCATCAACTATTCGAATTGGGATTCGATCTCAGGCAGATCATCTCGGCCACCGGCACAGCCCCATTGCCTCCTCCTGCGGTCGATTTTGTGCAAGGGATCGGACGAACCAACGACGCCATCTTGTACGGTGGCATGGTCCGTTTGTGGGTCCAAGCGTCCGATGAAGCCATTGCCAGCATCTTGCCAAGTCTTCCCAGCCAAGCATCCAAGGATTGGGGCAGACCATTCGCAGAAATATTCCAACAGTACGGAGGCGATTTCTATCAAGTCGACCCTCGCCTCTTCGCACCAGCAGTCGTCCAAATTTGCAATTTATCCACTGGCAAGAGTTGGAAGGCCGGAACGCTTCGCCCTGACGTCTTGGCTAACTCGTTCGGGATGGATTCGTTGGTATGAGCCGTACCCGAATCGCGGTCTTGGGTAACTCCGATAGTTGGTACGGCAAGGATCTGAAGCGAGCAGCGGGAGACCATCGGCTTGATTTCTTAAACTTTGCTGACCTTCGCGGTTCCATCCAAGCCAGCGACCTTGCCATTGAATCGCGAAGCTGTGAGCAAGCGAATGACCACCCGATCCGGATTGCTGGCAAGGCGGCGCAGTACGATGCTGTACTCGTGCGCACGATGCCGCTTGGCTCATTGGAGCAAGTCATTTTTCGCATGAATGCTTTGCACTCGCTCGCTGCATCCGGCGTGGCGGTCATCAATACAGCTCGATGTTTAGAAATCGCGATCGATAAGTGGTTAACTCTGGAAATTGCACGTCGTGTTGGGCTCGAAGTGCCGCGAACATTTTGTTGTCAGACGCGACGCGACGCGCTTGAAGCTTTTCAATCGCTCGGCGGTGATTGCGTTGTCAAGCCGATCTTTGGAGGCGAAGGCCGAGGGATCATTCGTGTGGATTCGGAAGACCTCGCCTGGCGCGTCTTCGGAACCTTGGAACGTCTCCAGGCCATTCTCTACCTTCAAGAGTTTCTGCCCCACTATGGTTACGATCTCCGCGTGCTTGTACTGAAGGATGATCTGTTCGCCGTCCGTCGTTGCAATCCGACCGACTGGCGAACCAATGTGTCCCAAGGTGGAAAGGCCATCCCTCATGATTTGACAAGCCAACAATCGGATATGGCAAGACGAATTGTCGATGCGATTCAAGGTGTATTCATTGGCGTCGACATTCTTCCTACTCGCGATGGTCGAAACATCCTCCTCGAAGTCAACGCGGTTCCAGGCTGGAAAGGTACCGCCGCAGCTTTAGACGTCGATATCGCCTGTCAGTTGCTCAACGTGATCCAGCGGCGACGTTAGTCTTTGGGTAACCGACCAAGCTCCAAGCGCGGGCCGCCGCAAATTTGGCGAACAGAATCGTTGCTTATTCTCCAGATGGTCAATCGCCAAATTTGCTTTGGCCCGGCGGTTAAACGATGACAGCGGCCCTGCCCGTGAACCCGATGCAAATGTAGTCACGATGACTTCATCGACGATGTAGTCACGATGTCTTCATCGACGATGTAGTCACGATGTCTTCTATGCCGATGTAGTTAAGATGACTTCCGCAACGATGTAGTCACGATTACGCATTGAATCTGTAATCACATGACGATGTAGTCGATGATCCCAAAATTCTAAGGTTGAGTATTCGATAGTTGGAGCCATTCGCCAAGGCCGTTGCGCGTGCGGTCGCCGACGCATCGATGGATCTGTGAGCAATCGAAGTCGACCATGGTCGCGATATGAAGCTCGGTCAAAAATCGCCATAAAAGTTTGAGATAGGTGAGATTGCAACGCTGAGGCGGCGAGAATCGCGGCGAAGGCCTTGGTAGCTTCGAGGAAATGACGGTGCCGCGCATCATGCGTTCGCACCAGCCATCGCCGATTTTGCCAAAAACGATGACGGTTCCGGCGGTCATGGACCATCCACCGAAATTCCCAGCAGCACCACCGATCACGATGGTTCCGCGTCGCAGGCGCTCGGCGGTCCGATCGCCGCAATCTCCCGCTACCCACAGCAAGCCTCCCGACATACCGTGGGTGGCCCCGATAGAGCGCCCCCCGGCATTCGCTCCGACTCGACCATCGATTCGAATCGATCCGCCACGCATGCAAGCTCCCACATCATCCATTGCATTTCCTTTGACGTGGATCGAGCCACCTCGCATGTTCTCGCCGACCCCATGTCCACAAGAACTTTCAATGATGATTGTCCCTTGCTGCATCGCATAACCAAGGCCATCAATCAACGAGCAGTCACCTTCAAGAACGAGATGATGAGACGGAGTCCCCCGGACCTGAAATCGCTCCCCAAGGCACGTCCATCCGTCTTGCGTTCGAACTCGCAGCCGTTCAATTTCTTCCAACGTTTCCGCCGCATGCAATGCGTCAGCTACTTGTGACCAATCGATTCGACTTTGCGCGCCGGATTTGGTCGTTAAAGTAAGGACTGCTGCATTTGTCATGGGTCCATCTCCGAGACCGAATCGGCAAGGATATCGCGCAGATGGAAATGGTGCTTTCCTAGATTGCCTCCATAATTGCCCGCCGAAATTCCGAGCAGCCCGAGTCGTTTCCCTTCCCGAATCAAGACGGCCATCGCTCGCTTTTTAGCCTCCACAATAACCTCCGATGTTAACCCGTCGATAACGATTTCTAACGTGACGCGGGCTCCCTCCATGATGCGCGTCGCAACTAGATCGACGAGGGTTGGACAGTAGGCTTCATTGGTTGAAGCCCGCAGCATCTTGTATTTCGATCCAACTTTCGAGCCACTTCGAGTCACGCCTCCCGGAAAAGGAGCAATCACTCCGGGCACGGTTCGAATTTCAGCAACCGCCAGGTCGCAAAGCTCGAGGGCCTGCATCTGATCTTGCACAAAGAGGAGCAGATTGCCGCCGCCGATAGCACGAACAACTGGAACGGTATCTTGGCAAACGAACTCGCCATCCATCACTGGGATCCGCCAATAACGTTCTTCGCCGATGACCTTCGAAATCTGAAATCCATCGCCGAAATAGCGAATGATCTTGCCTAGGCCGATGCGATCCACACCTTCCATGCCGGCGAAAACGCTCGTGCTGGGACACGTCAGCACACATTGACCAATACGACGCGAAACTTGCTTTTCTAGCTCTTTTTTGGAAACGGCAAAAAACAACGCAGAGATCCCCGGTCGTCCGTCCGGTGTTTCCGAAGGTGATAAATGCGACTCCTTGCCGGCTTCCACTCCGCAACCGATGACACTGGTGGCGAAACCCGTCATCGCTTGGACAGCGTGTTCCGCCCAAGCATGCGACGCAGCTGTAACGATCAGCCGCGTCGCCACCATGTCGAACGCTTCCGCGAACGTATTCTCAATGAGCACTCCGTGAAGCTTCATGTTGACGTTCCGTTCGACTGCGACTGTCTGGGACCGGCGGCCGCGAGCAGTTCGCTTCCGAGAAGTTCAGGAAACTCGTCCGAATGAATGGCGGAGTTTTGCCAACTGCGGTGATACCATGCTTTCCACGCTTGCTGCATTTCTCGAGACGGCCGTGGCTCGGAGGAATCGAATGCAACTCGCGTATTCTTCAAAGAGCGATCGCAGAGCATCGGCGCAGCAGTCTCGACGATTTGACCGTCGCGCACGACCAACTCGCCGCGACGGAATACCATTCGAGGCCGCTGGAACATCTCATCGATGCGAGCAGTTGGATCGTAGACAACAACGTCCGCGATTGAGCCCACCTTGAGGCAACCGGCATCTGTCAGGCCCAAGGCCTTCGCTGGCCCGCTGCGAGTCATGGCCGCAATCTCTTCCAAACGGTATTCGCGTCGCAGAGTTGGCAATGGAGATACAGCTTGGGCTTCCGGATGCAGTCGCTCAAAACATTGCATGCGCCGATCGTAGCTGCAAAGCAGATCGAGTAGGTGCGGATATGCAGTGAAGGGACCGCCATTCGGATGATCCGTGGTCAAAAACACTCGCGAAGGCTCCTCAATCCGCAGCAGGAGCTCCAGGCCGATCGTCCATTGCAAGGAGTGCACGTATTGGTTTTCCCGATAGCGGAAGGGGACAATGCCACATGCCGCTTGGCATTCGATGGTTTGGAAAATTGTCTTGCGAGGATGGGCTCGCGATCGGTTCCGGTACTGATGATCGATGTCCGCGGAAAGCGTTGCTGTCTGTCCGAAAAGGACCATGCCCACATCCATGCTGATTCGGGGATTACGATTGACCGCATCCGCGAGAGCTGCGGCTGCGGATGAAAATCCGTGCGGGCCATCCGCCCCATAAGCATGAAATTGAGCATGCGCCAGGTGAATTCGATGGTCTTCCACCGCCTCCAGCGTTGCCAGCGTGGTTGCGATATTACCGGGCTTCCCGAGATCATTGCAATGGACATGCAGCGGATGGGGCAGCGGTATCTCATCGACGGCGCGAGCCAAACTGCGAAGTATTTCTCGACCGGTAACTCGATACTTGGGGTGAGGGACATCGAGTCCGTGACGGTGGGTCCCGAACCGAAAGGCATTCACTCCACCTGGGTTGACAACCTTTACGCCTAAACTTGCATGACCTTGCACCATCGCCTGAACGTAGTCGCGGACCCAAGTGCTTCCCATGCCCTGCTGTATGGCTTCAAGCAACATATCTTCATTGCCCAGCACGACGAGTCCGGCTGTATCGAGGTACGGGGTCGCGCCCATTTCCAAGTGCGCGTGCCGAGCATTACATGGAACGATCGCGGGTTCGACCGCCAAGGTGTATCCCATTTCGATGTACCGCTTCCCTACTTCCCAAGTGGGCGGGACCGGTGAGGAGAGCATTAAGTCCCTTTTCCACGCACCACATGCTTTCGATCCCCGTCCTCTCGGCAGCAGTAGTCGAGCCAGATTGACCTTCCCACCTCCGATGTGCGTGTGAACATCGATCGCCCCGGACATGACGACGCATCCCGTGATATCGTAAATCCGATCGCTCGATCGAAACTCGGTCGGTGCTGCGATGCGGCCGTCGTCAATCCACAAATCTTTCTGCGCCATGGAATCGGCAGCAGTCGGATCGCAGATCGTTCCTCCGCGAAGAATGAACTTCATGAATCGTTCTCCGGTGATACCAAGCTACGGGAAACCTCTCCGAGAGCACGACTTCTCGGCTCTAGGGTTTCGCATCGCATCCGTCGCACTTGTTCTTCAATGCTGGCAAGTACCGAAGCGACCGTGGGAAGGGACTTATCCTCTTCGATAGCTCGGCAACGAAGCAATTGCGTACCATCAGCGTGAATCATGACGGCATCGTAGTGGACACCCGGAATTCCGATGGGGATCAAGACTTCGCTTGGTGGAAAGTGCGATCCATCGCGCTTTGGTGATAATACGATGCGAGCCGATGGTGGTTGCTCGACGGATTTCCATCGCTCATCGATCCACAGATCCGTGCCGCCGCGCGATGTCGTCGAATCAAGTTCGCGAGATCGATCCGCACTGGCTTGCCCGTTCTGAAACCGTATGCGTCTTGGCATGCCCGTCGCCCACAAAGATACTGTGGTAAAAATCCCATTCAACGAGTGGATGGGCAATGCTGCGCATGTTGCTCCTCGATTCCTGCGCTGAATCCACTGCAGCAAGTATTCATGCCAATCCTGACGATGCTGGACTTCGATCAGGGCTGGGTTCCAAACGACTACGATGAACTCTGCTTGAGCCATCCAACGAACTGGGCCGTCGTTCGGATCCAGTTCCCGCTGCCAACGTTCATCCAACAGACCGAAGAGACTTTCAGGAAGTTGCTCTATGTCGCTGAGAATAGCTGACCATGTCACATCTCGCTTCCGAATTTCCTCGATGATTTTGGGCGAAAAATTGCCCAGCAAGAGAATTCGGCGCGGTTGATCCGTGACGCGCTTTGGCCCCGTTAGCAACCGATCCAGCAACAGAGGATTCGCTTCAAATAAGCGATCGTCACCAATCAAGAGGAACAAATCGCTTCGCGCGCGAGCTTCTGAAAGGCTTGTGCCCACCAAGCCTTGATGTTGGATCGCGCGATAATAATCGAGTGGTGCCGCAGAGTCCGTGGTATCGATGAATGCATCGCATT
The DNA here is from genome assembly GCA_037440405.1 of Pirellula sp. Lineage (GTDB taxonomy): Bacteria > Planctomycetota > Planctomycetia > Pirellulales > Pirellulaceae > JANMGV01. The sequence continues at coordinate 6,566 of JBBIUE010000040.1, forward strand.
GTCGCGCGAGGTTCAGAGCAGCGTTCATGCTATCAACGCACGCAAAATAACCGGACAATCTTGAAGGTGGAGGTCCGCAGAGAAGTTCAGCGGCTCGATGAATCGCGTCGTCCAAGCTTGTCCTGGTGCCACGGACGTAGGCCGACGTGGTTGGGACAACTTCGTTGCGGTTCTTGCCGGACCTCAGGTGATGGTCGCGCATTTGGCTTTGTCGTTGCAATCCGACTTCGTGAAGCTCACAGGATGGAGTTTCATCGAAATCGCAAAGCAAGGAACAAAATGGGCAAATCATAGGGGTGGGTTCATCGGATGGTCGCCGTCATGGGCGAAATGGCATCCATCGCTTTCAAGACATGATCAGTGATTGCCTGAGTACCGATGGCGTTGACGCGGCTTAGGTCAGCCGTTCGATAGCCTTGGGATAAGATGTCGCGAACCGCTTGTTCGACGACGGAAGCTTCTCGCTCCAATTTCAGTGAATGTCGAAGGAGCATGGCTGCAGCCAGAATAGTCGCGAGCGGATTGGCGATGCCCTTGCCGGCGATATCCGGAGCAGAACCATGGATCGGCTCATACAGTCCAGGGCCGGAAGAACCGAGCGACGCACTGGGCAGCATTCCCAGCGAACCGGGTAACATGGAAGCTTCATCCGTGAGGATATCGCCAAACATGTTGCTCGTGACGACCACGTCGAAACTGCGAGGACGACTGATCAAATGCATCGCCATCGAATCGACCAGAACAACCTCATACTGAAGATCAGCGAATTCCTCTCGATGAAGCCGGGCGCAAACGCGCCGCCATAATCGACTGGCTTCGAGCACATTGGCTTTATCGACCATCGTCAGTTTTTTTCGACGATGGCGAGCCGCCTCCGCCGCCATACGAAAGATGCGTTCCACCTCGAAGGTCGAATAAACTTCCGTGCTAAACGCTCGTTCGGAACCATCCGGCAAAGACTCTAGGCCCGAAGGACCAAAATAGATCCCTCCGGTTAACTCACGGAAGAAGACGATGTCGGTTCCTTCGACGACTTCTCGCTTGAGTGGCGAAGCATCGAGTAATTCCGGAAATGCAACGATGGGTCGCACGTTGGCGAAGAGCTCGAGTTCCTTTCTCAATCTCAATAGACCCGCCTCGGGACGCGTTCTCGCGTTGGGATCGTCCCATTTCGGTCCACCGACGGCGCCCAGAAGAATCGCGTCGCAGTTCCGGCAAGCATTCAGCGTCGGTTCCGGTAACGGGTCTCCGTGCATATCGATCGCACAACCACCGACCAGGTGCGTCTCAAACTCGAACTGGTGCGAGAATTGGGAAGCGACATGCGAAAGAACTCGGTGTCCCTGCTCAACAACTTCGGGTCCAATTCCGTCTCCGGGCAACAATACGATCTTCGCAAACACGTTATCTCATGATCCTCTGAAACGAAAACAAGAAATCTCAAACGACTCTGAAAGTACAAAGTATAACCGAGGCAATTCCAATCGGGGATGTCATCGGCCGAGTGTTCGTTGGTGCGACGGATCGCCGTTGCGGGTAGCAGAAATCGGCAAATCGATTAAACTTCCAACTTCCCGATGGTTTGATTTGCGGCTTCAGGAGTTGTGAATGGTAACGGCGATCATCACTGTCTTCGTGATCGGCTACTTGGCGATCGCCTTTGAGTACCAGCTACACATCAACAAAGCTGCTGCGGCCTTATTGACCGGAACCATTTGTTGGTCGCTGTACGCCTTGAATGTAACGTTACTTGCACCGACGCCACCAGCATGGTTTGTCGAATTCTGTCAGGCACAACGAATTGACCCGACCAAGCTCCACTATCTTGTCGATGGCCAGCTTCTCCATGTGACCGCAGAGATTGCCCAGATTCTGTTCTTCTTGATGGGAGCCATGACCATCGTTGAGCTCGTGGATGCTCATGAAGGTTTCGCTCTCATCACCGATCGCATCCAAACCAAGAGCGTTCGGAAGCTACTTTGGATTACCACCTGGCTTTCGTTCTTCTTTTCTGCCGTTTTGGACAATCTCACGACCACGATCGTGATGGTCTCACTGATGCGGAAGCTCGTATCAGAGAAAGAACTTCGCCGCCTCCTCATCGGGGCTATCGTCGTCGCTGCCAATGCAGGTGGGGCATGGACGGTCATCGGTGACGTGACCACCACCATGCTTTGGATCAAAAATAAGGTCGGCACCATCGAAGTGATGAAGGTGATCTTTCTGCCGAGCGTTGTTTGCTTGTTGGTGCCGCTGATCGGGATGTCATACGTAATCCGAGGCAGTCTGGGAGAGCGACCTACTTCTCATCACAGCATTGACAAAAACATCGCTGCTTGGCACCAGAAACTGTTCCTGGCCCTAGGTCTGCTAGGCTTGTTGTTTGTTCCGATTTTCAAAACCATCACTCACCTTCCGCCGTTCATGGGAATGATGCTGAGCCTCAGCGTGCTGTGGTTTGTTTCAGAAATCACCAGCAAAACGATGGACGAAGCGACACGTTCAAGCACCGGCGTGCTATGGGTGCTGAAACGGATCGACATGTCCAGCATCTTATTTTTCTTGGGAATCTTGTTGGCTGTCGGATCGCTTGCATCGATTGGGATCCTGGCGGATTTTGCTGCATATCTCGACGCCACCGTTGGCAATCGCTCGATCGTCGCGATCATCATTGGTTTAGTTTCGGCGATCGTCGACAATGTTCCACTCGTTGCGGCTGGCATCGAGATGTATGAGATGCCGATGAACGATCCGTTCTGGTTGTTGTTGGCCTACTGTGCCGGAACGGGCGGAAGCTGTTTGATCATTGGTTCCGCAGCCGGTGTCGCCGCCATGGGCTTGGAGAACATCAGCTTCATCTGGTATCTTCGCAAGATTGGTCCATGGGCGTTGCTTGGTTATGTCGCTGGTATTGCTGTCTACTTCTTGCAGACCAGCTTTTTCGGCCTCGGGTGATGTCTCGCGATACCGTCGATAGACGAAAGGCCCAAAACTTCAACATCGCATACCCAGAGTTTCGGACGCCGACGGTTTCGCTTTTGTAGTCGTTGCCAGAGGGATGCGTATCACGAAGGCTGTGCCTTTTCCAGGAGAGCTTTCAACGCGAATCTTTCCACGATGTCGATCGATGATCTTCTTACAAATGGCTAACCCAATGCCGGTGCCCCCTTTGCCAGTTTCGTCGGGGCGATCCTTCGTTGTGAAGTAGGGATCGAAGATGTGCGGTAAGACTTCGGCAGGAATGCCGGCACCCGTATCTCGAATGGTCAGCACCGCATAACCTGACTCCACATCGCCCTGCAATCGAATGCGAACCTCCCCACGTTCACCAATGGCCTGACGTGCATTGGTCAGCAAATTGATCAAGACTCTCTGAATGTCATTGCCGTTTGCTAGCACCGGCGGACATGCATCGATTTGCTTATCAACTGCAATTCGATATTTCGAAAGTTCTCGCTCCATCAATAGCAGGACATCATCGATGATCGTTGCCAGTTCGGTGGGTTCCAGTTCGCGATTCTGACCGCGTGCCATTCCTAAGACGGTGCGAGATAGCCTCGCTGCCCGACAAGCCGCGTCAAGGATTCTCTGGAGGGCCTTCTCCCGCGTCGCGTCATCCGAGTGTCTCAATCCCAGCTTTGCGTAATTGAGGATCGTCATCAGCAAGTTGTTGAATTCATGCGTCGTCGTGCTCGTCAACTCCCCCAATGTTGCCAATCGATGCATGCTCTCCAGTTGAGAGCGCAATAGCTCGACCTCGTTGGTTTCTTCCTGGGATGGTAAAGCGTTGTGAAGGGTCATACGAGCTGAGTTCTATGCAAAGTTTTTGGGTCAAATGGTCTGTTCAATCAATCGAAGACGGCGCTTGGGCCTCTACCCAAAACGTCGGCTCACTCGCAATTCGGGCTTGCATGTGATAGTTCTGGATGAGCCTATGATGCCGTCAGTCCATGTCAACCTGTTTCGGTAAGATGGTAGTCGCAACCTTCGGTTATTCCATTCTGAGTGCCCCGACCAAACCATAACCCGAATCGTCTCGGTTGACTGGTTTGATCCCTAGGCTCAATCTAATTTTCAAGCGATTTGTTACCGCGCACGAGTTGATCGAATCGAGAAAAAAAACGACATCAGTTGAAACGCGCTATCGTCCGGTTCCTTGATTCCGGCTGGAAAGAACCACGCTAGTACGTTTCGGTCGGTTTCTCGTAAACGGTTACAACATCTTTACCCGAAGAGTAACCGCTCGAAAATTAAATTGAGTTAGTCCATTTAGCAGTGGCCACCATCAACCGAAATGCTAGCGAGGACATGAGGTTCTTCGCTCGCAGCTCTGTTTGAACATCAACCAATCGCCTAGCCAGCTAGTGATAGAACAACGACGCACTTGTCGTTTCTGCTTGAGCTTAGCAGGCTAAACTCATTCCTTCTGATTCGTACGTCACTGCACTGCCTAGCAGCCATGTTCGGGTCGTCGGACTCTTCCTACCACAGCTTGAGCATCGACGAATTGCAGTGGCTCTCTGGAGTACATCCCATTACAATCGCAAGGTCATCCCAAGTTAGGAAATCCGCATGCGGAAAAATACAATCGAACTACTCGATGAAGCGATTGAAGTACTGGAAAAACAGGGAGTTCGCGTTCGCAATGAGCTTCTCGGGGACACCCGGAGCGGACTGTGCCGCTTGGGGAAGAACTATCAATTAATCCTGGATTTGTCGCAACCTGCAACCGAGCAACTGCCATTTGCACTTTCAGCTCTCATCGAACTGGATATCGGAGAGGAACTGATCTCAGATGACTTGGCTTCGATGCTAGCAAATCATCGCTGCGAATCAGTTGATGAATAGACCACATCGGTAGCAGTATGCGCGCGGGATTTAACTTTCGATTGGTGACCGGATGGCTCGCGTCGATTCGCCAAACAAACGAAACGATCGTCCAACATGAACATCGCGAACTTCTGCTAGCGGGATGGCATGGGAGATTGTTCAGCATCCTGTATTCTGGCTTGATCACGTGATATTTCCGTTCCGGCTGCGGGTGCCGTCGGCTCAGTAGCATGGAGAGTTGCGGGGAAGTGACACGATTTTCCTCCAAGTCTTTAATGCCCACTTAAGAAACTGAGTGCCAATCCGAAAAGTAAATCCATGTTTTCCTGGGTTCACGCGGCGATAGTTTCCTTGCGATAGCGGAATGGCGCCCGTGGCGTGGGAGCGAGGTCTTGCCGACGTCGCAGCCTCGTTGCGCGCCGCCGACGTCGGTGGTCTTGACCGTTTGGTTGTCAATGCAGATGGCACTGGGAGTCTTTTCACGTCCCTCCGCTTTCCGCACTTGCGAGCGCAGGACGTCTATGATCTTCGTCAACGTGCCATCGTCTCGTTACTGCGAGAAGTATTCGTAAGCCGTACTCTTGGGCACAAGATCGTGAGGCAGCATCTCCCACTGACAACCGGTGCGATTGATGTACAACACGGTATTGACCACCTCTCGCAGATCGACCTTTCGCGGTCGGCCACTATGTTTTGCCGGGGGCGGTATTGGGGCAATGAGCTCCCATTAAGCGTCTGTGAGATCAGTGGCGTAGGGCTTTCGCGAGCAGGCGTCCATGCTGGCACTCCTGGAAGTTGGGTGAAAGGAATGCTTGAATCAACGCCCTATAGCGAAGCTGCGTCGAGATCACTTTTAAGATAGGCACTTAGAATGATGAAAGCTAACGCGGGCTGTTTGGCGGGCTTGGATTGGATTTGGGAAGTAATCCAGAGCCGAGCCCGGGAATAGTTGGCAGGTTCGGAAGTGGGATCGAGGGAAGTTGGTCCAGTTGTTTTTGGACGGGTGCCATAATTTTGTTTAGGCCCTTGTCAATCTGTTTCTGGACGGCACCTTGCACAGCAGCTTCGGCCACTTGTGTTGCCAACTGGGTTACTACCCGCAAGTCGACTTGAGGCTTTTGGATCGTTCCACGAATCGGAACCTGGAGCGATTGCCCAGCTAGGGATGCGAGAGCAGGTGTTCCTTCGACCCATTCGGATCGGATGGGAACGGAAGCGATCATGTCCAATCCACCGTCGATATCGACGCTACCGGATGTAGCTAGCACAATATCTCCTGCCACGACCTGTAGGTTGCGGTGGGCAACTCGACCTTGATCGACGGAGAAGTCAATCTTTTGTTCGGGAATTTGCAACCAAGTACCCTGGGACGAGACCGTCTGCGGCAACAGATTTCCTTTGCGAACAGCTCGGACTTGTTGGACAATCAACAGGAGTTGATCTGCCAGTGGTCCCGGCCCGACGGTAGCTCCATGCATTTCAAGTTGTCCTGCGACGCTCTGCTGCCGAAGCGATGCAGGAACGAACTTCGCGTGATCGACTTGGACACTAAGTCGGCCTTCGACGCGCGTTACCTCAGCCAAAATGGGTGCCACGTACTTTAGCCAACCTTGGCACATCATTGGAGTGATCGCCACGTTTTCGATGACTTTCTGTTTGGTCTGATGGATGGCGAGAGGGGAGCTAGATAGGTCCGAGGTCAGATTCCACCTCAACGCGCCTTGGCTGACCGGAATCTCGGTTGCACTGAGAAACTGACCATTTTCAATGGCCAGTGGTACCTCGGACTTCCCGACATCGATGCCGATGACATTGGCAGAATCCCATCCAATCTGGGTGGCGGCTTGGAGTGCCTTGGTCCATGGTTCATCGCCGGGATTCTTCCAAGTGAGTCGTACTGGTTCGACCTTTCTTCCCGAGATCTGAATATAGGGACCGGTCCAGGGTCTGAATTTTTCCGAGACTACGGCGGCGTCGTAAGCGAGTTGACCGCGAGCATCGAGAACGCGACTCTCGTTCACCACATCGAAGGAGGCCATCCCACCATACTGGAACCAGTCGGAATGCAAGGTTGTTTCCGGCATGGTGATCGATTCCGTGACGCGATCGTATCGACCAACGACTTGGGCCTTGACCCATGGTTCGCTCCACAAGGTCGTCGGAGTTGGCGTTGCAGCTTTCGTGCTGATCAACGTTGTGCGTGCGGGAACGGGGACGTCGAGAACGTCGACCTTGCCCGTGTCAGCTTGAATCTGCCAAGCCAGCGAGTGTTCATCAATCGTCCAAGCCGCTCGACCGGTGATCTCGCCGCTAATCGCCATCGCTGACGTATCGGTCGGTGAAGGTGGCAAGAGGACTTGGCTCAGCCGTCGCAGGTCCGCACGAAAGGCACCTTGTCCTTGTCGACCACTTCCTGAACTCGCAGGTGCATCCATGGCGGTGATGGCAAACGACTCGGATTGGACTGTTAAATTTTGAACTGTGCATTGCATCATATCGTCGCTTCGAAAGCTGCCCTGGAACTGTGCAACCAGTCTAGGTTCCTGATAGACAAATCCATGTCCATCCATGCTGAAGGAGTCTGCTTCGAATCGAGCCTGAGATAGAACGATCCGCGAAGATGAAGTGGCTCCGGTGGCATCGAGTTTCACATTTCCTGCTAGCTTGATGCCAGTTGACATTCCTGACGCAATTTCTCCCCGCCGAAGCCAATTTCCAAGATCGCCGGTGACTCGAAAGATAGTCGTTGCGGGCGGCAGAGGCTCAACGCCCACTGCGGCTGGCTCCAAAGAGATCGGTTCCTGGATTTCAACGAACAGCGATTCGGATGGGCTGGTCAGTTCGACTCGGCAGCGATCGATCTGAGTGATGGCCCCGCCGTCCATTCTGGCTGCCAAATCAAAGTTGCCGCTCCATGCGGGTTCATTCATCAGGCCCGTCGGTAATAAAATCTTCAGCGGTGATGTGGTCAGTTTTCCATTTGCTGAAATACGATTGGACATATCTTGTTTCCAATTGGCGTTTAATTCAGCCGACCCAGAGAGTTGCTCGACTGGAAACTGAACGAACTGGCTGACTCGCTGTTGCAGTTTGTTCAAATCAAGATTCGCTTTCAGTTGGCCTTGTTTCAGTTCTCCTTGAGCGTCCACTTGGCAAAATTCGGCTCGGCAAGTGGCACCGAGCAAGGGACTACCTTCGGAGCTAGGCTGAACGCGAAGCTCCGCTAGCAGTGGTTGGTCCCATCGGACTGCGGTTCCTGCTACACTTCCGATCAATTCATCTAACTCGACTCGCATTTGCACGGTCGGCATCGCGTCGGTCGGCCCCTTTTGGCTGCCGGTGACTCGGATCAGCCCTTTCGTAATTTGGGCTTGATCCTGAAGAGGAACGAGACTTGGAGCGACGGCCAACAGTTTGGCGATATCGACGCGTCCAGACACCTCGAACTCCGCTTGATCGATCCAAGGCCGCGCTGCAGTGGGTATCTTGAAATCGAAAGGAAAGCTCCCTTGGGCATGAAGGCTGGCAATGTCGCTCTCGATTTCTGCTCCGCGCGCGATGAACTTATCGCCCCGCATTTGAAAGATACCAGCCAAACGAGCTTGGTCGAGCACAGCCGGCTGCTCACCGACGATTGCTGGGGCAATGAGTCTGACTTGGGATAAGTTGGCTTCTGTGATGGCAACCTCCCACTCACTGAGGCTGACCACTAGGACTTGTGCATTCAACGAAGCGGTTCCATGAACTTGCTCATACGGCAGTTCCGGCACTCGTCTCTTGACAAGATTGCCAACGGACAATGGCAGGTTATGCGTAGCCATTACGAATCGAAGTGGCTGCATAGCTCCGGAAGAAACCGTCGCGGTGACCGGTTCGACCTTGACTCCAAAGGTGCCCGCAGCTCCAACGAGTGACGTGGAATGAATTTCGCCGCTCAAGTTGATGGCGGGGATCGGCTGTTGGACGCTCGGCAGGGGAAGGTCGGCTTCACGGACGCGCAACTCCCATGTTGACAAATCGATGCTGTCTCTTGCTCGAATCAGCGCATTGACGATTCGTATTCGTCCTTGAACTTCGGGCGAACCTCCCGACGACGGTTTTTCTAAGAGTGGTCGGAGCGCTTCTTCAAGGGTGGTCGTTCCCGGTTGAACATCCATAGCGGTTTCGACATCGCGCAGCGTAATCGTCTTCAAATTCGAGTAGTCGCGAATCCAGTCCCACAAGCCATTTTCGGTTTCGACGCGCTGAATGGAGACGATCTTTGAGCCATTCCCGTCGATGACGCTCAGCCCTTGTAATTGAACAGGCCGAAACCAGCCGGCCTCGATGGTGGAAACATCGACTCGCAATGGATCGATTCCCGCGAAGGTGTTGACGCTCCACAGGAAGATCGTCCGATTCTGAACCGCGGCAGGGACTCCCCAGAGGGCCGCAGCCGCGAGCATCAACAAGAACCCGACGAACCAATAGCGCATTCGGGACCGCTTCTTCTTTGGCGGCGATAGTTTTCGATAACCGTCGTCCAGATCTGAAACACGACGCTTTGGCATGGCACATCATTCCTTGACGTTTCGAACCAACGACCACTCAGGGATCATCAAGCCGCTTGATTATCGAAGGCTTTCGAGCTTGCGTAACGACCATCGTCGGGTGCACAACGACGGTTGAAGGAAATCGTCCGTTCGAAGGCACAACGAAAATCGGGCTTGGCGAATTGCTGTCGTCGGCGGATCGGCCGACTAAGGATCTGTCGCGAAATAGGTTCCGTGGTTCGTCGGGAGCGGATGGGCGCGAGCCTGTGACTTTACCGGACGGCTCTCGCCGCACTGATGAAAACGGAAGGTAATTTCGGGACAATCCCTAATCGCTCCGATGCTCTGAGCGACTTCATTCCGTTTGGGATTCTAGCGCAGACTGCCCAATCAGGTCCAGGTCGCTTTTAGAGAAATGCAGTCAAAGATTCCGACGAAGATCTTGCTGTTCTCGTTGCCATGCTTGCAGTTGGGAAATGGTCAATTGAAATCGTCCGATGGCTTTGCATGTTCCCGTCGCTGGGTCGACATCGAACCACGTCATTGCTTGACGAACATCGTCGCATGCGACGTCAAAGGGGGCGGGTTCAAAGTTGATCGTCGCTGCCAGAACGGGCGCGACCTCTCGTCCCAAAATGCTGGCATAAGGCCCTGTCATCCCGACGTCACACTGAAAGCCGGTCCCTTTTGAGAGAATTTGTTCATCAGCCGTCGTAACATGTGTGTGCGTTCCCAGAACCGCCGAGACTCGGCCATTCAAGTAATGGCCCATCGCCTGCTTATCGCTGGTAGCCTCGGCATGAAAATCGACGACGCGAATGACCACGTCGGCAGGAATTTCGTCAAGCACTCGATCGGCAGCCGCAAATGGACAATCGACGGGCCGCATGAAGACTCTTCCCAACAAGCTGATAACAGCAACACGATACCCCGAATCACCCGAAACCACGCACCACGTTTTTCCAACGGCATTTTTAGGGAAGTTCGCTGGTTTCACGATCGGTTCATCGGCGGAAAGAACTTCTTCAATCTCCTTCTTTCGATAGATGTGATCGCCAAGGGTGATGGCATCCACGCCAGCTTGCCGAAGACGGTGGAATTCCTTGACACGTAGCCCGGTGCCGTCGGCGGCATTCTCCGCGTTGGCGATGACGATCTTGGCATGCAGTCGTTGTCGCAACCAAGGGATTGATTCACAGACGATCCGAAGACCAGGCTTGCCGACGATATCACCGATGAGCACGATTCGAATGCAATCGGCGTCGGGTACGGGCGGCAAAGCTTTGGAATCCATCAGCGTGCTACTTCTGTGAAGCGAGATTCTCTGAGGACTGTGACTTTAATTTCACCGGGATAGGTTAACTGTTGTTCAAAGGCCTTTGCGATGTCCCGGCAGATCTTGGCAGCGGATGGATCGTCGACCTGGCTGGCATTGACGAGCACGCGTAGTTCGCGTCCCGCTTGGATCGCGCATGCCTGCTCGACACCTTGGAAGCCCAGCGCGATCGACTCCAGTTCTTCCATCCGTTTGATGTACCGTTCGAGCGATTCTCTGCGAGCACCTGGACGAGAAGCGCTGCAAGCATCCGCAGTCGCCACCAACAACGTATAGGGATACTCGGTCGTCAGTTGATCGTGATGTCCGAGTGCTGCGTGGACGACTTCGGGGCGTTCACCGTGCCGCTTGAGCAAGTCCGCACCGATCTTGGGATGTCCCCCTTCGAGCTCGTGATCTGCAGCCTTGCCAATATCATGTAGCAAACCGCAACGACGAGCCAGCTTCGGATCGAGCCCGATCATCTCCGCAATGAGGCCCGAAAGGAAGCTGACTTCAATACTGTGGCGAAGCACATTCTGCGAGTAACTGGTTCGAAAGTGAAGTCGCCCCAACATGTCGATGATGCGTTCGTGAAGACCTCCAATGTTGACCTCATCAGCGGCTTCTTCCCCTTTCTTCTTGACGAACTGTTCCATTTCCTTGGCAGTTTCATTCATGAGCTCTTCGATCCGGCTGGGATGGATGCGACCATCCGCGATGAGCTTATCGAGTGACTGTCGGGCAATTTCGCGTCGAACTGGATCAAAGCTGCTGACAATTACCACACCGGGCGTATCGTCGATGATGACATCCACGCCGGTAGCCTTCTCGAAAGCCCGAATGTTGCGGCCTTCGCGACCGATAATCCGACCTTTCATGTCGTCATTGGGGATATCGACCGTGCTGGTCGTACTATCCGCCGTGTGGGCTGAGGCATAGCGCTGCATGGCCGTTAACAAAATCTCTCTCGACTTCTGTTCCGCAACTTCGTTGGAGCGGCGCTGATGGTTCAAGATCACTGTGCCCATCTCCGATTGGAGCTCTTGTTCAAGCACGGTTAGCAGTTGTTTGCTGGCTTGCTCTTTTGACATGCCGCTCAATCGTTGTAACTCGCTTTGCTGCTGCTGCAAATTCTTTGAGAGTGCCTCCGATTTTCGGTTCACGTCCTCGATGCGCTCGCTGAGTTTGCGTTGGGTCGCCTCGACCAACTTCTCCTGCTTGCGAACGTCTTCAGAGAGTTGTTGTAAGGACTCCTCCCGCTTGTCGAGAGCGGCTTCGCGCTTCCGTAAGTCTTCTCGCAATTTCTGAAACTCGGAGTCCAACCGCTTTTGCTGCGCCAGCGCCTTCTCTTGAGCATCCAATTCGGCTTTTTTGACGACATTGCTGGCTTCTTGCCTTGCTTGTTGTAGAACCTGGGCTCCTTGCCGCTTGGCGTCCTTGACTCGCAGGTACTGAACGAGGAAGACAGCTCCCCCACCTGCGATCGCTGCGAGCACAGGTACAATGAAGCTGCTCGCGCTTCCTTGAGTGGCGTCTGATTGAGCGAGGGGAAAAGTTAGGCAATCCAGCCAGAATGGTGAATCGCTAACCGAAAAGCCGTATTGTGGCATAGCGGGTTTCCTTGGCCAAGCCAACCCACCGAGATGCCTTCTTCTGTTCGAAACGTCGTGAACAAGAATGCCCGGTTCCACGGTTCACCGAGATGCCAACGATTTCGCAAACGCTGAAGAAATGCGAGCGTCCGTTGGCGGAAATCGCGATCCGTCTGCAAAACGACTCGACCGATCTCTGCATTCGATTGAAGAACGTGCCGACTCCTTTGGGATGCGGCAAGAGCTTTTGGCCAAGCTTCGGAGGAAACCGCAGCACCTTGGGCGATCTCGCCCCGTGAAAATTGCGGTCGAGCGAACTCTCTTTGCTGCGAGAATTTCATCCAATTCTCGAAGACTCGAAGCCAAACGGCGAGGATCAACCGATGGACGACTTGCGAAACGTTCATGAATCAGTGTCTCGGCTGGTAAAGCCGATCGAGGGACATTCCCTTGACGAACATGCGCCAGATGGAGGTCTTCGATGTTGTGCTGGGAAATGGTGTCAAATGGAAAAGTCATTCGAAACAGGGGTTCCGTCGATCGGAGTCGATCTCTTTCCCCCCTCGTTTGCACTATGGTAACATAGCTGGGGCTTTCTGAAAATCGGGTCCCCGCGAAATGACGTTGAGAAGCATCGAAGATTTTGAAGCTCAAATTGCTCAACATTGGCGAATGTCGGACTGGGGGGGGCTGAGAGTTTCCGTGGCATGTAGCGGAGGGCCCGACAGCGTCGCCCTCTTCGTTGCGACGGCTCGGTGTTCCCCTCCCAATTCGTTGCTCCACGCCTTCCATTACAACCACCAGTTGCGCGGCATGGAAAGCGATCGGGATGAATGGTTCGTAAAGCAACTGTGTGAGAAGATGGGCTGCCAGTTCCTGGTTGCTCGATCGGATGGCTCGTCGAACCTTCCACTTCGAAACTGGCCGGTCGGGTTGGCTTCCGCTCGCAGCGGCGAAGCTTTGTGGCGGCAAGAACGGTACGCATTCTTTCGTTCCGCCGCAGAGACCACTGGAGTTCGCTACGTCGCGCTCGCTCACACGGCTGATGACCAGGTCGAAACGCTTCTGCATAATCTGTTTCGAGGCGCTGGAATCTCAGGTCTCGCGGGGATGAAAGCCTTTCGGCCGATTGCTGACGGCAATGAAGTCGTCTTGGCTCGGCCCATGCTTCATCTTTCGAGACAAGATGTCCTCGATTACTTGACCGCATTGAACCAGGAGTATTGTGTCGATCGGAGCAATGTGGATACCCAACTCAATCGAAATTGGATTCGCCACGATCTGCTCCCCTTCATCCAAAGCATGTATGGCGCAAAGGTCAAACAGAGGCTGTTGCAGTCGAGAGAGTCTCTTTCCGAAATTCGTGACTGGATCGACGAGGAAGCAAAGGCTTGGATCGACTCGCATCCTATTCGAACGAGCCCAGAAGGATTCCAACTGGAGTTGGACAGGACCCATGTTCTTCCTTGGCCAGTTCTATTCTCGATTCTTCGAATGTGCTGGATCGCATGCTGCTGGGGACTTCGCGATATGAACCGTCAACATTGGCTCGCCGTCCGGCGACTGCTCGAAACACAAACTTCCGGCTCAGAAAGCTCCGTCACTCTACCGGACCGTGTACTCGTCCGCAAAGATGCGAGTATGATCTACTTTTCACGAGCCGATGAAGTGTAACCCCGTTTCCTCGCTTTGAGGTAGGTGCATCCCACCTAGATGCCATGCTTTCCCAACGATCTTTTTGGATGGTGAAATTAGTGCTGCTACTGGGTGCATCCGTGGCACGGACTTGCATCTTTGCGCACGATGACTCTCCCCGGTCCTCGCTTGACAGCCAATCTTCCGTATCGTTGGAAGGTATCAATTTCCAGCTTCCTGCTGGGATCACGATCGAGAAAGTGGCGGCAGACCCTCTGGTGATCAACCCCATTGTTTGCGATTGGGACCCTGAAGGGAGATTGGTTTTGGTTGAAGCTGCCGGTGTCAAGCAAAGTGTCGAAGTGCAACGAGTGACGCGACCCAATCGTTTGGTGCGTCTCATCGACGACGACGGCGACGGACGATTTGATCGAAGAATCGTGGCGGCGACCGACTTGAGTTTTCCCGAAGGTGTTCTTTGCATCGGCAATCGCGTTTTGGTTGCGGCTCCACCCGAAATCTGGTGTTTCACGGATAACGACGGCGACGGAGTTTGCGAACAGCGAGATGTTTGGTTCGATGGGACAACACTGACCTATTGCGCCAACGATTTGCACGGTCCCTACCTGGGACTGGACGGATGGATTTATTGGTGCAAAGGGGCTTTTGCGGAACAGGAACATGCTTTGTTGGGGGGCGGACGCATGAAATCAAAGGCCGCTCACATCTTTCGCCGGCACTTGGAGGGAGGGCCGATTGAGCCTGTCATGACGGGAGGCATGGATAATCCCGTCGAAGTGGCGTTCTCTCAGGTTGGCGAACGATTTTTCACAAGCACCTTCTTGCAGCATCCGGCAAACGGACACAGAGACGGAATCGGTCATGCCATCTACGGCTCGGTGTTCGGCAAAGATCATGCGGTCATCAATGGCCATCCTCGGACAGGCTCTCTCATGCCGATTATGACACATCTCGGTCCGGCAGCCCCCAGTGGTCTGTTGAGATTAAAGAATCACCAATTGGTCTCCGAACAAACCCAAGCAAGCGACATGGACACGTTTCTAGTCGCCGCTCAATTTAACCTTCAAAAAGTCTCTTTGCATCGGCTCGTTCCTCAAGGTGCCAGCTACTCCACTGAGAATTGCGATTTGCTCGTTGGGGACCGAATCGATTTTCATCCGACCGACGTCATCGAGGACGCCAACGGCAGTATTCTGGTGATCGACACGGGCGGTTGGTACGACTTGTGTTGCCCGAGTTCCGGTGTCGATCAACGAAAGGCGACTGGAGGTATCTATCGACTCTCCTCTCCGCATCTGTCCGATATTCGAATTGCGAGGGGGATCGACGATCTAAATTGCAGTAACGAGTACAGCGAAGGCGCATCGCGCCGGGACAAACGACTGGACCTAGCCCTTGATGAGCGTTGGTGGGTTCGGCAAACGGCATTCGAACAGTTGATTGCAGATGGCGATCGATCTATCGCAGCTCTCGACGCAATCGTTCGCAGCGAATCGCATCCTCATGCCGTTCGCCTTGATGCACTCTGGAGCCTTTGCCGCATCGGAACCGATTCGGCACTATCTGCAATCGATCGACTTCTGGAAATGCGCGATCCGCGAATTCTCCATGCTTCGTTGAATGCTCTGTCGTTACACCGACGAGGAACGCGAGATCGGCTCGTTGGAATTCTGCAAGGTTCCGATCCGTCAACCGTCCGGCGAGCCGCAGCCGAGGCGCTGGGGCAATTGCCGAACGAAGGCAGTGACCAAGTTGTCGCGGAAGTGCTTTTGGGGGAGCTGTCCAAAGCACATGACGATCGGGCCTACGAACATTCGTTGCTTTACGCGCTCATCGAACAGCGTCCCATCGGGTTTCTGAAAGGGGTGCTCGCTGAGGACATGGATTCGAGTCGCAAGATCGCTGCTCTGAAGGTGCTTTCGCAAACGGATTCCGAGGGTATGAGTCCCAAGGACGTGTTTCGACTGTCGCAATCCAAGTCCGAGGATTTGCGCACGATTGCTTTGGCCGTACTAAAAGAACATCGCGAATGGTCAGGACAGCTTGACCGTGAACTGGCGGACCTATGGAATCGTGCACCGCACGATCCCATTGGTCGTAAAACATTTCTGAATCTGTGCGGCGAGTGGGGAATGCGACCAGAGCTAGTCAAGAATCTGGAGGCATCGCTGCTCACCAGTTCGGACAGCGAACATCAGCCATTTGGATCTTTGGTGCTCGAATCGTTGACGTGCATGCCTACCGTTTCGATTCCGCAATCATGGACGGATGCTTTGGTTCAACGATTGCGAGTTGTCTCTGCCGATGAACAACTCCGTTTTGCAGAATGGCTACAGAACGAACGGCAGGAAGCACCCGTTCTCCGAGAGATGTCCAAGCTGTGGTTGGAATTGGCCAATGCGGATCAGTCGAGGGTACGTCATCAGCTTGGATTTCTTGCTGCTTTAGAAGAAGGCTTTGAGCTATCGGATCGATTAGCAGCCAAAGTCATCGATTCCCTTACCGAATCCGACGACGAGACGGAGCGGCGAGCTTCGGCCAAGGTTCTGTCGCGTGTGCAATTGAGCGACGCTCAACTGGTTCGATTGATCGAAAAACTCGAACGGATTGATGCTCGTTGGTTCACCGACGCCTTAACGGCGGTTGCCAAAACCAACTCGCTGGACGTTCAGCAAGCGTTGATTCACAAGCTGAATCAGCTACCCGCCTTCGCAACAATCTCTAAAGATCAATTGCAACGGTGCTTCAAGAATCGAGACTCAGAGTTTGCCAGCCTCGTCGAAGCGCGGCACGCGGAACGGACGAAGCCGCCCGAAGATATCGAACGAGCCTTAGACGAATGGGAACATCGATTGACGGAGGGCGACTCGCAACGAGGGATGCAAGTCTTTCGTTCTGGTCGCGCTGCTTGCAGTGCCTGCCACACGGTCGGATACGTTGGAGGAAATATTGGTCCCGAACTGACCAGGATCGGATCCTCTCGATCGAGACGCGATCTGCTGGAAGCGATTCTCTTCCCCAGCTTCCGGTTAGCTCAGAGCTATCAATCGAATCAGATTCTGACCCGCGATGGAGAGGTCTACGTCGGGTTGATTGCGCATGAAACGCATGATGCCGTCGAACTCATCCTCTCCGCAGATAAACGCGTCCGCATTCTCCTTACCGACATCGAGACGATGCGCCCCAGTTCTACTTCCGTCATGCCCTCCGGACTCGAAAAAGTCCTGTCCGAACAAGAACTCAGCGATCTGGTTACATTCTTGCAATCGTCTCGGTAGTGGCAACCGTTCAACGATTAAGATGCAAAGGAAGCCCTGCGATGCAGATGGCGATTCGATTCAGAGATTCTCGCCAATCGTTGGTACGATAGGTCGTCACCGGCGACTTCGAGTAGAAGTGAAGCATCGAGGCAATCTTCAGCAGAGTGAATACTGAATTGCATGTGCTCTGCTTCCAACATCGTCGGTAATGGAATCAATCGCTGGGGATACCGATCAGGTTCTCGACGTATCTGAGATGGAACGCTGCAATTGCTTGAGGCGGCTTCTTTCGTTTCAGCCAGCCGATCAATGGCGCGGCGATGGCAAATCTCGCCAACTAACCCCAATCGCGAAAGTGAGAATCCAGGATTTTTCGAAGCAAAGAATCCGAGGTAATCGCAATCGGGATTTCCCCAAGCTGATGAAATCAGTCGATCGAGGAGAACCGGATCGACAAACGGGCAAGTCGGTTCCACAAAGACCAACCACTGTGCATGGGTCGCTTCGGCAATCGCTTGGGCCCGATCGCAGGACGATTCCGAATTCCCAACCATCCAGCTCGCGGAACACAGACAAAGTTTTCGAACATGTTCCGCAGCTTCAGCATTTCCAGTCACGACGATTCGGTCTAGCATCGTACTTTCTGCAATCCTTCGAACACTCCATTCTAACACGGTTAATCCGTCGAACTTTCGAAGAGCGGAATCAAGAATGGAAGTCGATTGGCTGGCCGTTGATTGTGCGGAAAGGTCCAGAACCGCGACCGTTGCTTTCGGGCGGGTGTTCATGGCTGCCTCCTTGGCGATGCGAAAAGAGGTTGCGTCAGGCTCCGTGCTGCAAAAAAAGGCATACAAATCCGTTTGGCCAGACTCCTTGGATTCGGTCGTCCGTGTTAGGGCAACCTGCGGTTTCAACCCTCCAAGCGACAACATCGATGCCATTCAAAAAGGAAAGGCTCAGAGGGACGTTCGAGCTCTCTCGGTCGATGCGACTCGCGATCGCCAAACGCCTCCTCAGTTTATACGGTTAGGGGCACAAACGTCAAGCAGTCAGAAATATCTTAACCGTTCACACCAAGATCGAGCACGTGGGTAGAGAGACTGCATTTACGTCCAGGTGTCAGGTGCGTTGCTCCAGTCCAAGAAATGCCGAATGCGAGGAACCGTTCATTCGAGCGTATCTACCAACGTAATCCATCAGCCAGCTAAGGCTCGCGGCAAGCCCCAAACGTTCCCCCTGGAACAGTTACGAAATAACGTGCGCTCAGTTGCAATCAATCAAGCTTCGGTTAACCTAAAGGTGCCGCACAAACACGTGAATTTCGCCCCAATTGTGAATGTTTAATCAAGAGTGTTGTTAGCTATGAGTACGAAACGTCGCATTATCGTTGCTGAGAGCGGTGGAGTATCCACCGTTCGGTTCTTGGATAAGAAGATCGTTGATTCCGCGTGCATCGAACAACTTGGCGAGGAATTGATAGCATTGGTGACCCAAGAGCATCGAACGAATTTGCTGTTGAATTTCGATGGAGTTGAGTTTCTTTCTAGCGCGGCCTTGAACAAGTTGCTCTCGCTTCACAAGAAGGCCAAGGACCAGGGTGGCAAAATGCGGCTTTGCAATCTTCGCGCAGAAATCAAAGAAGTGTTCACGATCACCAAGCTGGATCGTGTGTTCGATATTCGTAAGACGGAGGCAGACGGCATGGAGGCTTTCAAGCTCTAAACATATCTTCGGAGTTTCAATGGAATCATCACCAACCGCGATCTGGGGCCGAACGCTGATCATGGGCCACCAACAAGCCTCACGAACTATCCAACGAACGCTCGCAAGCGATACCGATCAAGCTCATGTTCTAATTGACGAGCTCATTGCGTCGCTCGAAAGCGAAGGTTGGGACGGACGGGACCTCTTCCATGTTCAGATGGCTGTGGAAGAGGCGATTGTCAATGCCATTGAACATGGTAACAAACGCAGTTTGGATAAAACGGTCGATGTCGTTGCTGAATTTTCCGCCGAGCGATTCTGGATGAGAGTCTCGGATCAAGGGCAAGGCTTCGATTGCACAAAACTCCCCGATCCAACCGATGAAGATCACCTTGAGTGTCCTCGCGGTCGAGGAGTCATGTTGATGCGCGAGCTGATGACGGAAGTTCACTACAATGCGTGTGGGAACTCTGTCGAAATGAGCAAGCTCCGCTCTCCCGCCGCCGATGCGGTTTCAGATGCCAAAGGGGACTGAGCTGATGCCGGCACGGGTAATATCGTGCCCCGAACATGCTTGGCGATCCATCTGTTCGAAATCGGATTTCTTCGGACAACGTCCATCCTACATCAGTACGGCGGAAGAAGGCTCGCAGCGATTGCAGCTACATCCTGATTACTCGATACGATCGATCGTTTCACTCCCGTGGATCGGTCGAATCGTAGAGACATGATCAAATCTCCAATCTTTTGGACCTTGGATGCCGACATCGGAGAAGTTCCAAGAACCTGTGACGTGTTCGGGGCTGCACTCCATGCTCAATTTGTTACCCAAGCCTATTCGGGCTGTTGCATTACTGGCACTTGCCACCGGCGGTCCCTATCTGTACTTCGAGTCCGACTCTGTCGCGTCGTTGAGGCAGCACGTAAACCAGATGCTGGCTGGACCATCTGCGGAAGCACAGCCAAATTCATTGTTGCTTGGTGACGAACCAAGACCCGCTCAGTCTTTATGGTCGTCATGGTTCGGTAATCCAGGCGAGGAAGGTTCTTCGCAGGTTGATCCGCAAGGTGTTCCGCCGGGCCATTTCGTTGCACATGCGAACTCCGTTCCACCGTACGCTCAGGATCTGCAGAATCCACTGTGGAACAACGCAAACGGAAATTCTGTGGCCCAGCATGCGCAATCCTTTGCGAATCCGATCCCCATGAATGGCGGTCCGATCTATGACATTCGAGAAATACTGCGTTTCGATATTACTCCGGGCTGGGTCATCCATCGGTTCTCCCGAGTGTCCACCATCTTGGCTGAGCGCAACTTTGATGCCTTGCGAACACCGATTGTCACCGGTACTCAGCCGCAGGATTTAGCGGGAACCCTGACGTATTTCTTTGACGCCGAACAGCGATTGCGACGGATTCACCTGCAAGCAATGACGGGGGATCCCAATCCGTTGGTCGCTACGATGATCCAGTTTTATCATTTGCGTCCGGAGCCCTCGCTCGGCGGACATCTTTATACAACTCGCTGGAACAATCAAGTTTCGAGCCTGATGCACATCGCACCCGCACCGGTCCTAGACGCGACGAAGCCGAATTCGCGTTTCGTCGTCTTCTTGGAAATCAATCAGCCTGCTATTCCGTATGGACTAAGCCCGGAAGCAGAGCAGCTCTACCGATCTGGCAAAGAGTCAGGAAGATGGTAACGCCAGCCGACCGCATGTGCGGTTGATGGCATGTCCGATACGGTCACAACGCACCGATCGAACTCCATGAGCCGAGGAGGTGTCTCGCAACGATATGCTGCTGGCCGCTCACGAGCGAGTGCGATTGTCGGATTCGAACTGAGCCGCTACGATCCAACGACGGAGAATGGTTTGGGCGATGAGATTGACTCCTCCGAAGAAAATGATTCCCAACACCGTACTCGCGAAGATGGCGGCGATTAGGGCTGCCGTCCAGTTCCGCCCCTGCCATTTCACCATCAGCGTTCCAAGTCCTTCGTAACTTGATCCATTTCCCACAAACAATTCGCCGATGATGGATCCCACGACGGCTAGTCCACACGAAATGCGCATTCCCAAGACGAGGCTAGGAATGCAGGATGGCATGCGCAGCTTCGTTAGCACTTGCCAACGACTGGCTCCAAGCAGGTCAAACAGATCGCTAAGCTGACGGTCCACGGAGATCAAACCAGCGGTCACGTTGGCGATGACTGGAAAGATGCTGACGATCATCGTCACCAAGACAATCGTCCGAAAGTTGTAGCCCGACCAGATAATCAGCAGCGGAGCAATGGCCACAATGGGAACGGTCTGTAGAAAGATGACATAAGGATACAATGCCAAACGCGCTCTGCGGGATTGACTGAACACAACAGCGATCAGGAATCCCAATACGAGACTGCCAGCAAATCCACAAAACGCTTCTTGCGCCGTAATCCAAGTACCTCGCAAAAGGACCTCACGCCGTTCCCAGCCTTCCGTAACGACCGACCATGGGGAAGGCAGTACGACCGGCGGAATTTTAGTGAAGGTAACGATCGCTTGCCAAGCAGCGATGACAATGAGTAAGACCGATGCAGGCAACCAAGCGTTTCTCCAGAATCTTCTTATCACACGACCTCCATTTGATCAGTTGTTTCGGCAAGCTCAGCAAATGAGCGAGCGATCTCTCCGCAGAGTTGCACAAATGCTGGGTCGGAACGGAGTTCGGAGGTACGGGGTTGAGCAAACGGTACATCGACTTCCCTAACAATCTTTCCGTTGATGAGCATCGCGACGTGGTGTGACAAGAATACGGCTTCCGCGATGTTGTGCGTGACGAATACGATGGTGCGGGTACGGCGACGATGCAATCCCAGAAGCAATTCGTTCAGGCGACTTCTCAACATGTCATCGAGCGCGGCGAACGGCTCGTCCATGAGCATCAATAGCGGATCCTTCACCAAGGCCCGCGCGATGGAGGCTCGCATCTTCATTCCTCCGGAGAGTTGCGATGGGTACTTGCGAAAATGTTCGTGAGCAAGACCCACGGAATGAAGTGAGCTCTCGCTTCGTTCTCTTCGAATCGAAGTGGGGGTCCCCTCCAGTTCCAGTGGCAGGCCCACGTTGTCCAAAATGTTTCGCCAAGGCAAGAGGCCTGCATCCTGAAACACGTAGGACATCTTGGGCCGAGCCATTGTCGGTGATTGTCCTCCGATGAAGATGCTCCCGTTTTGAAGCGATTGCAGACCTGCTAAGCATCGCAGCAGGGTACTTTTGCCACAGCCACTTGGCCCCAAAAGGGATACGATTCTGCCTGGTTCCACCACAAAGCTCAAATCGCGAAGAACGCTTTGGTGATCGCTGAACGATACCGTGACATTCGAGCATTCGATTTTGGGAGGTTGGGCCGACTCAGTGTCGGGAGGGTGCGGATTCATCGCGATCGACCTTTCAAGGTGGTATTCCACAGGGCGACTCTCAAGCGTTGGGGCAGAATCCGAATGCGAGCATGATGAACGCCATCCCCAGGCATAGCCACGATCTCTCCGTCGGTGTGGATTGTCAACTCCCAGTCGGTTTGAATCTCGATGTCCGAGCACAAACGGCAATCAATTTCACGATGATGACGAGGAAGGCCGAACAACGCAACACGAGGCAAAAGCAATAGGACTTGCCATGTACTAATACGCTTGCCATGAACGAGATTCAATTGGCCATCTGCCATGTTGGCGCTTGGAGCCAATTGAAAGTTTCCTTCACGCATACCATTCAACACACTCAACAGAAGCGTCGTCGATTCGATCGTTACTCCGTCCATCGTCAACATCATTTCCTTCGCGCGAAACGAAGTAAGGGCTCGCAGGGTCGCCAGCGAATAAAGCGGCAGACCTTGCCATCCCTGAACTTTTCTCGATTCGACAGTGACTCGGCCACTTAAGGCAGTTCCCAAACTCTCAACAAAGTACTCGGCCTTCTCCTCTCCGATTTCAACCTTTCCGACGTCGACTCTCCCGAACGACCATAATTCTGAGCACGGGTAGTCGGTCGACGAATGTGAGGACGCGGGATTCCCTAGATGATGTTGAAGAGACCAAGCGAAATCGTTCGCCGAACCGATTGGAATGACTCCGAGTATCGCTTCCTCGCCCGACTCAAGAATACCGCAGGCAACTTCGTGAACGGTGCCGTCGCCGCCCGCTGCAGCGACGATGGCATAACCCTTCGAAGCCGCTTCCCGCGCTCGGCTTCTCGCATCCGCCGCGCTCGCGGTTTCGATAATTGGAACATCGCAAGGCAGTTGTCGAACGTGTTCTCGAAAGCGTATCGCAGCTCGCTGTCGGCCTGCTTGCGGATTCAATAGGATCAATGTCTTTTCGTCAGTGAATCCGCTCACGAACTCGGCTCACGTCACAACGACTTGACGGACTTCACAATATCCAAAACGGCTTGCTGGCCATCGGCGTACAGCATCAGCGTGTTTGGCAAAGCGAAAAGTGGGTTTGGAATTCCAGCAAAGCCAGGGCTGAGGCTGCGCTTGATGACCACCACCGTTCGACACTTATCGACATCGATGATCGGCATGCCGGCGATTGGACTTTGAGGATCGGTCCTCGCGAGCGGATTGACGACGTCGTTGGCTCCGATCACGATCGCCATATCGACCGTTTCCAGCGTGGGATTGATTTCGTCCATTTCCTTGAGCTGTTCGTAGGGAATATCTGCCTCAGCGAGGAGGACATTCATGTGACCGGGCATACGACCAGCCACCGGGTGAATGGCGTACTCGACGGTCACGCCGCGGCCTTCGAGAATTTTGCTCAAATCGCGAACGGCGTGCTGAGCTTGAGCGACCGCCATTCCATAGCCGGGGACCACCACCACTCGCTGAGCCCCGTCAAGCATCATGGCGACCTCATCGGCGGAGGTACTTCGAACGTTGGCATAAATCTCATCCGATGGACCACTTCCCGAGCTAGCCCCGATACCGAACAAGACATTGAACAAGGAGCGATTCATAGCCTTGCACATGATCTGCGTCAAAATAACTCCGGATGCCCCAACCAGCGACCCCGAAATAATCAGTGCGTTGTTGTCGATCACAAACCCGGTTGCTGCACATGCCAAGCCTGAATAGGAATTCATCAAAGAGATAACAACCGGCATGTCCGCTCCACCGATGGGACTGACCAACAGGATTCCGAGGGAAGAGCCGAGTAACCCAATCAGCAGAAAGCAAGTGACTCTCACAAATGTACTATCCGAAGTCACCATGGGAAACACAAGCAGCAGTGCTGTACCTAGCAATATGGCGTTGAACGCTTGCTGCAAGGGAAAGATAAATGGCTTCTTGAACTGCTCCCACTCTTCCAGTTTGGCATACGCTACCAAGCTTCCCCAAAAGGTAACGGTCCCAATGAGTCCGGACACTCCAACAGCGATCAATCCATCCATGGCATGATTGGGATTTTGCAGCAGATCGGCAAACGCAACCAATGCGGATGCGCCCCCGCCGAGGCCGTTCAAGAACCCGACCAGCTGCGGCATCGCCGTCATTTGAACTCGCAATGCCAGGTAGGCCCCGATCACGCCACCGACGATCAGTCCCACCGCGATGAGTACAAAGCCTTGGATGTGCGGATCCAGCAAAGTGACGACAATCGCAAGGACCATCCCGAATGCGCTGATGACATTCCCCCGCGCGGCAGTTTTTGGATGCGACATCAGCTTCAAACCGATAATGAAGCAGCTAGCCGCAATCAAGTAAATGAAAACAATGAGTGGAGCGAAATCCATAGGGCAATCGTCTTCTTTCTTATCAGTTCTAGCTCAGTCTCAATTCCAGCTTTTTTGAAGCTCATCGCTTCTTGAACATCCGCAACATGCGATTGGTTACCAAGAAACCACCGCAAACATTGATCATCGCAAAGATGACGGCAGCCATTCCGATCACCGAGGGTAGGATCCCACCGACGTTGTTCCCTGCTGCGATCAAGGCGCCAACCACTGTAATTCCGCTGATGGCATTCGATCCGCTCATCAAAGGTGTATGCAGAGTGGGAGGAACTTTGGCGATGACCTCAAATCCAACGAACACGGCAAGCACAAAGATGGTCAAGCTAAATACCAAAACGCTCAGTCGATTCGATTGATGTACAGGAGTTGTTTTCAGCTCGAGCATTTGTGACGGACGGTTTGGGTCAATACTCAGAGCCAATTCCTGGGATTCAGAAACAGCATCAACATCTGTGGGCTTTGGCGGCTGAGCCCAACCATTGGCTGGCACCAAAAGCAAACATCCGACTAGGCTCAGGGCGGTAATCACTGAGCAACGCATTCTCCGATTTGGAACAAGACGGAGGTTTGTCGATCCCCAAAAATCACTGAAAAAGACAACGAAGGAAGTGGACGTTCTACGGCTCATGTTCATGGATAAGTATCCGATCTCTTGTGTGACTATACTCAACTCACGTGGTAGCGCCAGTTACCGCAGTCTCAGGTAGTTGCAGTTCACCCAATCCTAATTTCTCTCGCAACCGAGGATGAACGACTTGGCCACCACGAGTTATTAAGGTGTCGCGGACGATTTCGTCTGGAGAACTTAGCTGCAACTGTCCATTTTTGATCATGTTGAGCAGAAACTTGGTGACATTATTGCCAAACATCTGGCTGGCGTGATACGGAACATCGGAAGGCAAGTTCGTTGGGCCTAGTATGGTTACCTCCTCCCGAACGACCTTCTGATCTGCCACGGTCAGTTCGCAGTTTCCACCTCGCTCGGCTGCCAAATCGACAATGACCGAACCTGCTCGCATACGATTAACCGCGTCGGCAGTGACAAGCAGCGGCGATTTCGCTCCAGGTATCGCTGCGGTCGTGATGACGATATCGCTTTGAGAAACGACGCCTGCCAGCAATTCTCGTTGCTTTCGATAAAAATCTTCCCCAAGGGCTTTGGCGTAACCACCTTTATCCTCGGCGTTGGCACTGTCCAGTTCCATCTCGACAAACTTGCCACCCAGACTTTCAACTTGCTCGCGACAGGCTGGACGAACATCGTAGGCTGACACAACCGCCCCGAGTTTCTTCGATGTTGCAATGGCTTGGAGACCCGCGACTCCCGCACCGATCACGAAGACCTTCGCAGCCGTCAGGGTTCCGGCTGCCGTCATCATCATCGGCAACATTTTGGGAAGCTCCATGGCAGCAAGCAATACGGCTCGATAACCTGCCACCGTCGCTTGCGATGAGAGAATGTCCATGCTTTGGGCCCGCGTGATTCGAGGAATCATCTCCAATGCAAAGAGCATTCCACCGGTTGATGCAAAATCCGCAACCGCTTCCGGTTGCCCCAAAGGATCGCACGCTCCGATGACTACGTGCCCCTGCCGAATGAAGTTTCGATCGCGTGATGTCCCTTCGCCATTCGCTCCGGCAGCCCTAACTTGAAGGACGATATCTGCAGCAAAAACATCTTGCCGCGAAGCAACAATGGTTGCCCCTTTCGCTGTGTATTCTTCGTCAAGGTAGCCAGCCGAACGCCCAGCATCCGATTCAACGATCACCTGCAGGCCAGCTTTGGCCAGACTCGGAATACAGGAAGGAACCAAGGCAACACGTCGTTCCCCCGCAAAGTCCTCGCGGACAACCCCGACTTTCATCAGCTTTCCCCAACTCAATCGATCTCAATGTTTCTTTAAGCCCTAAAGAATAGCTTTCGATTTCCTACCCGGCAACATGCCCTCAAATGTACGTTTCGTCGCTACAATCGTTCAAGAAGGAAGTTTGCAGTAATCACGATGTCAACCTGCCATCCCGAAACAGATGACGTTTCCTCCATATTCGTTTATGGAACGCTCAAGTCAGGTTACGGACTCTCGCATGTCTGGCCCAACAGACCGAAGAGTATCGTTCTTGGAAGAATTGCTGCCAATCTACTGAACCTCGGACCCTATCCCGGAGCGATCGAAGGCACCGGGTTCGTGCTGGGCGAACTTTGGAGATTTGATCTCGAAGAAATGGCTGCGGTTCTCAAATCGCTCGATGAGGCGGAAGAATTCTACCCTTGCAAGCCCGCTGCGTTCAGTCTTTATGTTCGAAAAACAGTTCAAGTGATTACCCAGGTCGGTGAGCTAAAAGCGTTCGCCTATTTCTTGGCACACCCCGATCGATTCGCCAAGGCTCCCGAAGTACAGTCACGCGAAAGCTTTCTTGGCGAGAATTGCCAAACTTGGAAGGGGTTGTGATCCCAACTGTAGCCTCCCGATCGCGGATTCTGCTTTTTCTGTCGATTCCAACGAACGGACCACGGTAGTACAAAAAGATAGAGACCTGTGACCCACAGGATCAAAACGATTACTGCAACAGGCAAGAACACATAGACCTTCGCCGCATCGTGAAACCATGAACCATCATGCAACGATTCGATAAGATCCGATCGGCGGTAGGCGATTTGAAGGACTTCAGCAGTCGTTAAATCCAATTGCACCTCCCAGCGACTCTTGGTTTGAACCTTAACGACGCCCTTCTTTGGTTGAACATCCAATCGTTCGATATCGTCCCAGTTTGCGACTTTCGCTTGTTCGATCGAAGCGGCTGCCCTGAGCATGTCATCAAATGCGATGGATGGAGGGCCCTTCGTACCCTGCATCGTTTTCGGCTGAATCCACGCTATTTCTTTCTTCAATTGCAATAGGATTCCCGTCAGCAACACCAATAGAAACGGTGCTGCAATAACGACTGAACCCCAGCGATGGATCTTGCGATTCAAGATTTTGAAATTCATCAAGCTTCTCTCTTTTCCCATGCTCCGCACTCTCAGCTCTTGAATCCGGATTGCCGGTCAGCGCAATACAAGGTGTACTCGACGCATTAAACATCGTAGACGATAGAACCTAGTTTGAGGGAGCGATGAACACGAACGAACCATCGCAGGTACTAAGTCTGCGGCAGGACGTAGGATCACGATTCCGTATCCGTTCGGTCTGACTGCTGGATATTCCGGGACTTCCGATCTGCTTCGGAATTCTTCGGCAGTCTCCCCGCTTGCCTGAGGGCTTGCCGCAGCAGGAACTCGATTTGAGCATTCACGCTGCGCATATCGTCTTCAGCCCACTGACGAACTGAGGCAAGAATCGCCGGATCGATTCGCAATAGAAAAGAATCTCGTCCCATGTTCAACTCCACTCGACTCCCGCTGCGAGGCTCGGGATTCATAGGCTCCACGAAGCCTTCAAGCAGCGTTCATCTTCATTTCCGATTGGCGACCATCATGTGTAAAGCGAGCCCGCGTTGACGACGGGCTGCGCATGACGATCGCTGCAGAGGACGACGAGCAAGTTGGAAACCATGGCGGCTTTTCGCTCCTCGTCCAACTCGACGATCTTGTCCTGGCTGAGATGCTCGAGTGCCATGTGGACCATCCCAACCGCCCCTTCCACGATCTTCGTCCTGGCCGCGACAATCGCCTGCGCCTGCTGTCGCTGCAACATGGCAGCAGCAATCTCCGGCGAATAAGCGAGATGACTGATACGAGCTTCAATCACTTCGACGCCAGCCTTCCCAAGTCGCTCTTGAATGTCCTTCTTCAGCTCTTCGCAAACTTCCACCGGCGAACCACGAAGCGAAATCTCGTGGTCGTGACTGTCGTAAGGATACCGACTCGCTAGTATTCGAAGAGCCGCTTCACTTTGCACCTCGACATAGTCTTCGTAGTCATCAACCTCAAACAACGCCTCTGCAGTATTCACGACTTTCCACACAACCACTGCGGAAATATCGATCGGGTTCCCATCCAAGTCATTGACCTTCGATGGAGTTCCGCGTGTTCGCGTTCGTTGGACCAGAACATTGCCAGCCGCATCCTTCTGCTGAGGCGTCGAGGTCGATCCAGTTTCAAAATTTCGAACGCGAAGCGAAATCTTTTTCTTCGAGTAGAACGGATTGACCCAAAAGAAGCCGGACTCGCGGACGGACCCCTTGTACTCTCCGAAAAGCAGCAGAACCCGAGCTTCATTCGGTGCAATTGCCAACAATCCAGCCAACCCAACAAAACCCGACAGAAAAATAATGACGGATGCGATGATCGTCATCGCCGCCAGCCCAGTCCCCACCGAGGGGGCTGCGTTCGCCGCTATGATGATCATCAACACTCCAAAAATCATCATTCCCAATAAAATCACCAGTGGCCCCCAACCAGACACCGGCCGCATCGTTCGCTCATCGTACATAACAGCCTCCCAAACGAAACCTTAGCCATCTGAAATCACATGCATACCAAAATGATATCACAATGTTGGCTTTCGTCAAGGCTTTGAGTCAACAGTTTTGCTAAACCACCTTCGCATCGGATTTCAAGACATCAAGCAACTCGGTGCGAGTCGCTCCTACTCCTGCAAAGAATGTTGAATCGGTTACGCGTCGAATGTCGTGGTGCAAGTCGGATTCAAAGATTCACGATATTGGTGTGTTTGTGATTTGAGCGAGAGTAACGACTGAATTTCGACGCGGTAGACTCTCGAAACGCACCAATTCGAAGTGATTCTGAAATCGCGCGCCTCCGGTCTTGAACAGTTACGAAACAAGAGAGTGGATAACGGGGAATGGCTGGCACCCACCGCGGCTGGCACCCACCGCGGCCACCGCGGATTACTTTTGGTCACTGCTCTATGGGTTGCCTTCTTCCGAAGTGATCTTGAGTTCGTCAAGTTTCTGTTGCCATTCCTTCAACTTAGCGTCGAAACCTTGATCAGGTTCAGCGGTATTCCAATCCTCATAAAGCTTGACCAGGCGCTCGAGGGCCTCGGTGAGACGGTTCAAGCCTTGAGGTGGGATCGCGGCTTCGCGCTCCTTCATCCCTTCGTAACCCAAATGCAAAAGCGTTTGCGCCTCGGCGTACTTCTCTTGCCCTAACAATGCACCGCCAAGAAGGGATTGCGTGTTGAACGTTCGCCAGTCATTCGGCTCAGCTTGTTCACGGATGGCGAGAGCCTCGCGAAGGATCGGTTCGGCTGCTGCAAACTGCTGCAGCCTCAACAGAGCAGTTCCGGTCTGCGCGAGGTAAACGGCAAGTTGCGGACTGTTCGCTGGGAACCATTGTCGGAATTCCGGAACTAATTCTTCGATGATCGCCAACGCCTCAGCATTCCGTCCGATATCAATGTAGGCGGTTACCAGGAATGTCCCGATTCCGCAGAGGTTGTGTTGCTGTTTCGACGACTGGTAGGCCTCTTCGAGCAGCGGGATCGCTTCGGCTTTTCGTCCCACTTCCAAGTAATTGGTTGCTAGATTCGCAATAAACGTCTGCGTGGCGGGGTGTTGACGCCCAAGACGTTGCTCCTGCAATCGGAGCATTTCCTCAAACAAAGGGACCGATTTGTCGTACTGCTGAAGCACTCCGTAGATTCCTGCGAGATTATTGATGGCGATAATGGTACTTGGATGGTCGGAGCCCAACCTAGCTCGCTCCAGCCGCAGCGTTTCTTCTAAAAGGGGAGCCGCGAGATCGAATTGATTGGCAGCCGAGTATCCGTTGGCGAGATTTCCCATGCTGGTGAGGGTGCCTGGATACTCCGGACCAAAGACCTTGCGGTACTGATCGACCGTTTCTTTCAAAAGGGGAAGTGCCTTTTCAAGCAATTGCGCGTCCAGATAGGTTACCGCCAAATTACTCATCACGGTCAGGGTGTTTGGGTCGTCGGGGCCGAGCTTCTCTTTCATCAACTGCAGGGTCTCCTCGAACAGAGGCAGGGCCTGGTCGAGACGTCCTGTATGCTTGTAGCCCGTAGCCAGACTGCCCATGCTGACCAGCGTGTCGGGGTGGTCGGGGCCAAGACTCACCTTCCGCCGTTGCAGTGACTCTTCGTACAACTGCAAGGCCAAATCAACTTTGCCTGCGTCACTATACGCAATCGCGAGGTTGCCAAGGCTATTGAGCGTATTCTCGTCATCTGTGCCGAGTTGCTCGGACCACGTTGCTCTTGCTGCCTGGAACAGTTCAATGGCTTCGTTAGGGTAACCCAAGCTGATCAGCGTCAGCCCCAAACGGTTGCGCAGCTTCGCCAGTACGAGCGGGTCGGAGATCGTTTTGTCGTCGAGCGTCTTGCCTGTATCGATCAGTCGTTTCGCCAGCACCGCTTCGATCGGCTCGCTGCCTTCTCTGATTTCTCGGACATCGAAGCCGCCGAAGATGTCGAAAACGGTTTCGTTAATCAGTTCAATCTGTTTAAGTTGAGAGGCGATCTGAGTTCGGGCATGTTGCTCCTGCTCGGCAGCGATGATCGCCTTTTCTTCGTTCCGTTGGGCAAGAAGTCGATGCCGTGCTTCCTCCGCTCGCGATGCTTCCTTCTCGGCTGCCTCCTGACGCGCGATACCTGCTTGCTTGCGCGCCTCCAGCAATCCCGCTGTCATACCGATCACGCCGGCTATCAGAGCAAGCAGCACCAAGGTCCCAGCGATCACTTGCGGCCGGTTTTGTCGCGCGAATTTCCGAAATTGATAGGTCACACTCGGAGGGTGGGCCAGTATCGGCTCACCAGCCAAAAATCGCATCACATCCGCAGCAAATCCGTTGGCCGTCTCGTACCTCCGAGTACGATCCTTTTCGAGCGCTTTCATCACGATCCAGTCGAGTTCGTTCCGAAGCAGCCCTGTCAGCTTCTTTGGCTCAGTAGCCCGATTCGCGCTAAGCGATGGAAGGGCAGCGGCAGTACTCAGTTTCGTGCTCGGTCTCGGCGGGTCATCTTCTCGCACCACGCGCAAGATTTCCAGATACCCTTTCTTCTTTAACTCTTCACCGGAGAATGGCGGACTGCCAGTGAGCAATTCGTACAGCAACACTCCCAGCGCGTACACGTCACTGCGCGTATCGACGTCCAAGTTGTTGAAAGTCGCCTGTTCGGGACTCATGTATTGCGGTGTGCCCACAACACCGCCAAAAGCCGTGTCGATGGTCGCCTCGGTAAGTGATCCGCCGGTTGCCTTGGCCACACCAAAATCGATTACTTTCACTACCGGTCGGTCGTCATACAAAGCAACCAGTACGTTCGATGGTTTGATGTCCCGATGGATAATTCCTTTCTGGTGAGCATGCTGAATGGCTTGGCAAGCCTGCACGAACAGTTCCAATCGTTCCTTTGGCGTCAACTTGCGAGCATCACAAAACTCCGTGATCGGCAAGCCTTTGACTAATTCCATGACGAAAAACGGGCGATGTTCGTGCAGTCCAGCATCCAGGACCTTCGCGATGTTGGGGTGGTCCATCAGGGAAAGCGCCTGACGTTCAGCTTCAAAGCGAGCTAGAACCTGCTTAGAGTCCATGCCGGCCTTGATGAGCTTGATAGCCACGAAACGCTTGACGGGTTCCGTCTGTCGAGCGCGCCACACGCTTCCCATGCCCCCTTCGCCGATCACATCCACCAGCGTGTATTTATCGGCAATGACTGTTCCCGCCTGATGGTCGGAGTAAGGTTCCGGGACCTTCTGTGGAGGCGAGGTTTGTGCGTATTTGTCGGGTTCAATAGCGGAAACGTCAGTCGGCTCCCACAATGCGGCTGCATGATCGCGTGAAGCGCAAGTGGCCATGTCGGCGGCCAGCATGGCTTCGATGCGCGCACGAAGCTCTGGCTGTCCTGCACAAGCCCTGTCGAGGAAAACAGCTCGCTCGCTGACCGGAATGCCACGAACCTCATCCAAAAGCCTTTCTTCTGTCATCTCACTATCCTCCAAAACTTCATGAACGAGTGAATTGCCCCGCCTCTTGAAGACGTCATGGTCCCCGATCGTTCTCCATGCGATTTGTCCGCAGCTCTTGGTACTTTCTTGCTAAGTCGGTCTGATTCGTAGCAGTGTAAAAATCGATCAGCCGGTCCAGAGCTTCGGAAATACGATGGACTGATCCGCGTGAAATGTACTGTTCCCTCACCTTCATTCCCTCATAGCCAGTGACAAGCAGTGGCTCGGCGTCCGAGAATTCACCCTGTCCCATCAGTGCACCGCCGAGTTGTGACCGCGTATTAAAGGTCCGCCAATCGTCGGGTATGGAACGCTCTCGAATAGCGAGCACCTCGCGCAGCAGTGGCTCAGCCGCGGCGAACTCTTTGCAATGCAACAAGAGCATACTTGCTTCTGCCAAGGAGTTCGCAAGTTCAGGACTTTCTGCGGGATGAATGATACGGCTGAGGGAGATCATTTGCAGTGCGAGTTCCTGCGCTTCTGAACACTTGCCAGTCAGCGGATAGGTTTCAGCCAACAGACCCATGCACCTGAGAACGAACGGATGTTCTCGGCCGAGTCTGGCTTTGGTTAATCTGAAGGCATCCTCTCCCAGCTGAAGGGCCTGATCCAGCTTACCGATACGCCGATAGACACCTGAGAGATTGACCATCCCAATGATCGTGTTGGGGTGGCCGTCACCAAGTTTTATTTGGCAAACTTCAGGGATTCCTCGTAGAGCGGTGCAGCCTGTTCCAGCTTCACAGCATCCGAATAGATACCAGCAAGATTGTTCATGCTGCCAATAGTGTAGGGGTGCTCCATTCCTTGTGTCTTCTTGAGAGTCTGAAGGACTTCCTCGAAGAGTGGTAGAGCCATTTCCAGCTTCCCTACCTCTTGGTAGGCAGCCGCCAGATTGTTCATTCGGGCAAGTACGTCGATGTGGTCGGGCCCGTACTGGGCCTTCGTGATTTTTAGAGTCTCTTCGAAGAGCGGCAAAGCCAAATCCAGTTTTTTCGCTACCTGGTAGGCCCCCGCCAAATTGTTCTTGCTGGTTAGCGTATCGGCGTGATCGCTGCCAAGATGCTCGGAACGCGCCGCCACTGCTTCCTGCAACAACAGGATCGCTTCGTCGTGATAACCGAGACTGAGTAAGGTGAGTGCCAAGCGATTTCGCAATTTTGCGAGCACGAGCGGATCGGAGATGGCTTTTTCGTCGAGCGTTCTGCCGGTTTCGATAAGCTTGTTCGCAAGTACCGCCTCAACCGGTTCGCCTTCGGCCCGGACCTCGCGAATATCGAACCCTCCAAAAATGTCGAACACCGTGTCGTTGATCCGCTCAATTTGCTTGAGTTGCGATTCGACGTGGGCTTTCGCTAATCGTTCTTGCTCGGCGGCAACCACCGCTCTCTTCTCATTGGTCTCGGCGATAGCACGTTGCTTGGCTTCTTCCTGACGGGCCGTTTCCTTCGCGGACGCCTCGTTACGAGCTATTCCTTCCTGCCGACGGGCCTCCAAGAACCCCAGCGCTGCTACCAAAACACCCACGACAAGCGACAGAATAACAAAACTTGCCGCGATGACCTGTGGCCGGTTGCGACGGACAAGCTTCTTTAATCGGTAGGCCGCACTCGGAGGGTGAGCCAGGACAGGCTCGCCAGCCAAGAATCGCATCACATCCGCCGCGAAGCCGTTGGCAGTCTCGTACCGGCGCGTGCGGTCCTTCTCCATCGCTTTCATCACAATCCAATCGAGTTCGTTGCGAAGTAGCCCTGCCAGTTTCTTTGGTTCAGTCGACCGGTTGGCGCTGATCGATGGCTTGGCCTCAGCGGTGCTCAGCTTCGTGCTCGGTTTCGGGGGATCTTCTTCGCGCACCACACGCAGGATTTCCAGGAAGCCCTTCTTCCTCAATTCCTCAGCAGAAAATGGCGGACTGCCGGTAAGTAATTCGTAAAGCAACACCCCCAGCGCATACACGTCGCTCCGCGTATCGATGTCAAGATTGTTGAAGGTCGCCTGCTCCGGACTCATGTATTGAGGCGTGCCCACGATACCGCCAAACCCCGTGTCGATCGTTGCTTCAGTCAATGCACCGCCAGTCGCCTTGGCAACGCCAAAATCGATCACTTTCACTACCGGCTTGTCGTCAAAAAGCGCTTCCAGTACGTTGGATGGCTTAATATCCCGATGGATAATCCCTTTTTGGTGAGCATGCTGAATTGCCTGACATGCTTGCACAAACAGTTTTAGGCGTTCCTTCGGTGGCAACTTGTTGGTGTCACAGTATTCCGTGATCGGCACGCCCTTGACCAGCTCCATGACAAAGAACGGCCGATGGTCGTGCAGACCCCCATCTAGAACCTTGGCAATATTCGGGTGATCCATCAGAGCCAGCGCTTGACGTTCCGCCTCGAAGCGGACAACTACCTGACGGGAGTCCATCCCGGGCTTAATGAGTTTTATCGCGACTTTACGTTTGACCGGTTCCGTTTGTTGCGCGACCCATACGGAGCCCATTCCCCCTTCGCCGATCCTTTCCAATAGCACATATCGCCCGATAGTTTGGCCGGCGGTCTCTCTCGATCCAGTGTCCATCGTTGTTAAGAGGGGGCTTCCCGACGGCTCGTCTCCGAAACCTCCTGTAGCATCACTGGCACTTAATAAGGCCTCCACACGTTGTCGCAACGCATCGTCGCCCGCGCATTCCCGTTCGAGCAGTTCCTTGCGGGCCGCCAAGTCGGACAATTCCAAAGCCGCGAGGAACAAAGCTTGAGCACGTTTCGGATCACTGGCCATGTTGTTGCACCTTTCACCCTTCAAGTTCTATCTACCAGTGCGACGCGGCTGTGCCTTCTGGCGCGCGATTTTGAGAAAAATATAAGTGTTCACGCACCAAACGCAGGCCGCCGCAAATTTGGCGGATGGAATCGTAGCTTATACGCCGGTTGGTCCATCGCTAAATCTGCTCTGGCCCAGCGGTTAAATGATGGCTGCCGCCCTGCTCGGGGACGGCTTCGAAAATATTTCAGCTAATCGAGTGCAATCCGCAACCAGGCACGCGCATAGGCCCATTTCTGGCGGACCTGGTGGACCGTGAGACCGAGAGTGGCCGCAATCTCCTCGCGCCCCAAGCCAGCAAAGTACTTGAGTTCGACGACCTTGGCCGCCAGCGGGTCTTCGTCTGCCAAACGGGATAAAGCTGCATCCAGGGCAATCAGCCGGTCGTCCTGACCGCCCTTTGCAACATCCTGCAATTCGACTCGCCGTAAATCGCCCCCGTGTTTCTCACGCCCTTTGCGGCGTGCATTCTCGACGAGAATGCGTCGCATGGCCTCCGCCGCCGCTCCAAAAAAGTGACCACGATTGTTCCAGCTCTGGCCATCTGCTGAGCCGACCAACCGGAGATACGCATCATGGACCAGCGCCGTTGCCTGCAGCGTTTGACCTGCCTTTTCATCCGCAAGTTTGGCTGTCGCCAGCCTACGCAGCTCCTCGTAAACCAGTGGCAACAGTTCTTCGGCAGCGCGTGGATCGCCTGAATCGATTTGTGCCAAGATGCGGGTGACTTCAGACATGAGACTTGGGACATCGGTTAAGCAGGTACAGACTCGTACCACCTTGAATCAAAGGGTGATGATTGATTCTCTCCTCCGCTTGGTCGGTAAACAAGAGAGGCCTCCGTTTCTCCATTCTGAATCCAACCAACGACACGCGTATTCGAGATACCTGGCAGAGTACTTTCATCGTCACGGCTCAACGCTACCTAGAACGATCGGAACGGGTCGAAACACGGCTATCTCATGCTGAATCGTGGCTAAAGCGAAAAAGTCGGGACAACGACTTCAACCACGCCACACGATCTCTGCGTAAACGGTTACATCTAGTCGCGACAGATCGCCAAAATTTTTTTCCGCGATATCGAATGATCGTCCATGCCTCCAGCATTCGTGCGAACCTACTTGTTCCCCGATGTGTTGCTTATGCATTTGCTTCGGGAAGCACCTCGACCGGCTCAAGTTGCACGTTGCGGTAGATTTCCGATAACGGGATCGAATTGCCAACCGAGTCTATAACGAATGTTGACGCCAATCCACGATCATCGGTCAGTAACCAACTTCCCGACGGATGTCGCGAAAGGCATTCGACAAACGACTCTTCCTTCGAGATTAGAATCAGTTGCATGAGCGAGGGAATCTGACGATAGTGAGCTGACTTTTGCCATCGATCGTGCTTCTCCGTCGATTTCGAGTAGACCTCTACCAAATCCGTCGGATTCAAAACCGAGTTGGGAACGTATTGATCCAATTTTCTTGAACGTCGCAAATGATTGAAGTGTCTGGATGAGTTTATGAAGACACGAGCGACAAAAGTCGCGTAATGCAAGCATAAGCGAAGCATCGCTGTCTACGTAACCTACCGTGAAAAGCAAGCTATTGTGAGCGATGTTTGCTAGCAAGTTATGGCTAGCAATGGCAAGCCCGACTCCAAGACATTTGGCGACGCAATAGGCTGTACAGAGTCGCCAGCAGCTTCACCAACCAGGCTATCAGCTTCTTCGATCCAGCCGCTCGCAGGATGTTCTAACCAGCAACCTTCAACAACAATGAGTGAAACACCGCCAGTTTTCCCCGAACGCGCAATCGTCCCAGACCAGTTACTCGTTTCAAGATGCTATTGGTGGCCTCGATTCCAGATCGAACCCGATAGTGATCTCGGAATCGATCCGTCTGCTGCTGTGCTCGACGTCGGCTGGTCCTTTGCGGCTTAGCGTGAATCGTCACGATCATCCATCCGCAGGCAAATCGCACGGGACATTTGGCCAGCGCCGGGCAGGCTTGGCAGTCTCTGGAAAATTCAGTATCTCCATTTTGTCATGAACGTGATCATAATGAGATCGATGCGGTATGTTGCCTGTCGGACAGGCCGTGATCAATGGGTTGATATGAGTCTGGCCGTAACCATCGACAACTTCGCGGTGCTCGACGGGGAAATCATTTTCGCTGAAGACCTGGCCTGATGCCTTTTCTTCTGAAGGTTTACCAGGTACAGGAGAAATCAGTTCGACTCCATAGTGCGCACTGGTGCAGTCATTATCGTCGCTGCCATAGGCGGTGTCGGCCACGAGAGTTTCTGGTAATCGTTCATTCTGGTGCAGATCCTTGAGCACTTCAGGCAGCGCGGCTGCATCACTTGCGATGCCAACTAGTCTTGACAGAAGAGCTTCAGATAACGCTCCAGAGTTCGCTCGCACATCGCCTGCTGCAGCGGTGGTAGATTCAGTGCGTATTGGATCGAGACGTCAAACGAGTAGCGGTCGGCGGCCGTTTCATCGGTCCAGTCCATGAACTCCTTGATCAAGATCAACCCAGCCACCGAGTAGAGTTCTTTGGTAGGCCGCCCAATGTCAGGGTGAAAGTGCTGGCCCAGTTCCTCGGCAGGCATCAGTTCCAGAATAGCAGTACGAAACAGTTGCTGCCACGATCCTCGCAGCCGATTGATAGCAACCTGTGGGAGCACCTGGTTATATTGCGAGGATACATCGTTCGAACGCGGGTCTACTAATCGCTTAGCCATCATGCCACCGCCAATAAGACATAGAGAGCGAACAGTTGCTTTCTTAGACGGACGACTGTCCGATTCGCTCCAATGACAGCAATTATTTTCAGCCAACTCCCCTTCCTTTTGTCGCCCGTGTCCCAGGCCTGTCAATGGAATATGGCTGGCACTATGCATTCTCCCTATCCGCTTGTTTAATTTGCTGCCGAAGAAACGATTCGATTATCTTCCAAAGTTCGGCATCAGACAGCGTCTTCGACAAGTCACGCCAGTTTTCCAGCTTGAAGTATGTTGCGTTGTAGTGAGCAGCAACTTTTTGGTAACTCTGTCCAGTCGTACTCCACTTTCCAAGAACCAGTTTTGTACTGTCCGCATTGCGTGTCGCCGACGTCGCGAGATCATCAAAGAAGCCCGCTCCTCTGATTGGGGCAAGTTATCAGCAACCGCTCTGGGAGGCTGGGTACTCGTTATAGTCAAATGTTGACCATCAACCATCTGGATCGTTCAACAGTTCCT
Source organism: Pirellula sp. (assembly GCA_037440405.1). Classification (GTDB taxonomy): domain Bacteria; phylum Planctomycetota; class Planctomycetia; order Pirellulales; family Pirellulaceae; genus JANMGV01. Next base: position 45,221 of record JBBIUE010000040.1, read on the forward strand.
CCAATCGTAGTTTTAGGTGTTGTGGGTATTTGTCGAGCCAGGACGTGTCGATCATGCCCAATGAAATCATGTCTCTTAAGTGCACGCGGTCTTTATCGCGAAACGCATTCAGTTTCATACGTACGAGCGTTTCCAAGGTAACTGTCTGGAAATCGTTGGCCGTGGCCGCAGGCTCGATATCCGGGTTGGGCTCTCCGCCTCGCTCAATGTTGCCAACCAGCAACACATGAACTGCATCGCGGGCCGATGCCTCAGGGTGCTCGACAAACATGTCCAGTCCAGAGGTGTTGCGGTGATGGAAACCGGCGGCTGTCATCGCGCTGATCAGGGCTGGCAGATCAGTTGGGCGAACAAGAATATTGACATCGCGCGTCGTACGCTGCGCGGCTTCGTCAACTTGTGCAACCCAGGCTCGCACAGCATGACCGCCAATAACTGCATAGGGAACCTTTGCCGCCTCCAGAATGCCAACGGTTTTTCTGAGCCGCTCATTGACTTTTTCCACCGCTCGCTCCATCCGATTCCAAAGCTCTTCGCCTGTAATCGCAAACTCTATCATACGTCACCTCGCCATCCAGCTTACCAGATTCCTGCTGGCTGGCCAACTTCGCAATTCATACTCTACCCCGAGCCTTCGGATACCACGAGCGGCGCCGCGGCCGTCAATCGCCCGATCGTCCATGATCGGGCTGCCTTCGGCCTCTGGTTCTTTCCGTGTTGCCAATCCAGACATTCTCTCCACGGCCAACCGCACTCCATCCCGTTGGAACGTCAACGCAGGTTCCGCCGGGCGTGGAGACTCTTCTTCTTCTTCTTCTTCGGCAACATCCATTCGCCCGACGGTGCATCCTGCCAAGATTCCGGCGGCTTCCTGCCGCCGCCGGGTACCGTTTTCCTTCGTCAACGTCGCTACGCGTGCGGTGGGTTTAGATTTCGATGACATCGACTGAAGACGCGCCACTTTGTCGCGCAAGGTAGATTAATGGTTCGATGCTGTAGACGTCATCTTCGCGAAGCAAGGTTGCCGACCACGAATCACCTGCACAGGAAGAACTCCACCATTGCCAACCACGGTGACGCATTGCGTCAAGCCACGAACCATAATTCCACAGGGTTTTATCTTCCAGAACTTGCTCAATCGTTCTTCCTTGGAACGGGGCGGTAAACCAAGAAGGCAAACGGGCTGTCCACTCGTCATCATTCGGCCCTGTACCGTTCGAGGATTCTTCCGCGATTAGTTCGACGATCTCTTTGATACGACGTAGGCACTCGTCTGCATTGGATGCTTTACCAGTTATCACAATCGAAGGGCCATCAAACTTCTCTCTGAAGCGTTTTCCTTCACTCGCTGGAATTCGGTTTTCAAAAGGCGGATGTTCATCTCAAACGCACCAACGGGCCGCATGGGCGCGAGAGGATTC
>JBBIUE010000041.1:0-13480 GCA_037440405.1 Pirellula sp.
TTCGCCAAAACCAACACTTCGACACAAGATCAATTTTTCGCGGTAATCAATTACCCTGAATCGACGGCTTGCAAATATTCAGCGATTGCCGCGCCGATTTTTTCCGTTCGCAATCGTTGTAGAGATTCACCATCATTCACGGTAATCGCTCCGAGAGCACGATGTAAAGGCTCGCATCACACAAATCGTGTGAACGGTCCGCATAGATTCGATTGGTGTCAACTAAAGTAAGAGTCTTAGCCGCAGTGTGCAAGTCTCGCACCTGGGACACGCCACAGAATGCAATACCAATCGATCCTTCACCAGATCATCACCAACGAGATTTCGTCCTTGGACCGTGCCGCATCGCAAGGTTAAGATCACGTACGATTTTTGTTGCATTTCTGCATGCTTAAGGAAGCAAATTCGTCTTCTTGACTCCATTCGAACGGTTCATGAAGCCTTGTGATCCCACCGTAACTGGAGCAAGAATCACAACGATCAATGCGGACTGCGATCTAAAGTACCGCCACGACAAAGGTTGTCATGGAAGAAACAGGGTGAGTATTGTCTCGTTGAAGATTGGAACTTCATTTCTCGGTTTCAGGTCAATGGAACGAGATCAGCGCCTGTTCGAACCGAGAAGTCAAACGTGGTTGAATCGAGCTCGCAACAGCTTGGGATGAAGCGGCTTCAAACAAGCTCGGTTCAACAAATCGGGCGCAGAGCAAAAAAACAAATTGCCGCGAACTCAGATTTCCGGCCCCGTAATGAAGCGAACGTTCGCGCGAACTTGCCATCGCAAAACGTAAGTGAGAGACGAAACGTTGATCACTCGACGCGAGTCCTGATGGGCGGAATCGTCCTGCCGCCTGCTTTCAACCCAAGCCCAGACTTCACCAGCGAGTGCTTCTGTTCGTTCAGGATTTTGAATGTCGTAAGTTCGCCTGGAACGCTTTGGAATTATCGCTGAATGCCCACTGTGGGGACGACGGAGATGGTTGTAGCGTTGGCATTGATCGGCCAAGGTAAATGCTGTGCGATCCGAGCGCGAAGAGCCGCCGCCGTGCCATTTGGATTTCGATCGCTTCGATATTCGCCAGTCAAGAAACTAACCAAGTTGTCCAGTGGCATGGGTGCAATCTGATCCGACTCAACCAACAGCGGTGACTCGAGCCCTTGGACAATCACCTCATCATTGCGGAGGCCACGCAGGCTAATTCCCTGATGAGAAATCTCGATGTCGGCAGCGAGCGAATCGTACTCGAGACTTCTCGGCATGGTATCGGCCGAAGGCTTCCACCCCGTCGTCAAACCGAGATATCGCGAGCCCAGTTCGATCCAACGCGGATCGATTCGACCAGCATGATCGCTGACCATGTTCCCCCGGAAATATTGCAATCGACCAGATGATACGTGCGCGTTTTCGATATGCACTTGAGCCGTACCTGACAATCGAAATGGAAGACTCTGACTCAACTCTTCCAACTGCAATTGATCGAGCCGGCCTTGGAGCCGCCATTCGGATCGATTGGCCATATCGTGCCGAATCCAGATCGATCCTGTAAAACTTGCGTTCGTTCCTAGCGCTCGGAGCGGTGGCAGGTAATCGGCCATAACAGCCACGGGAACGGAGGTTGAACTGGTTTGAAACAGCCATTGTGACTGTTTCAGCGTGTGCGAGCGCGCGAAGTCGACTTTAATGGCATCACCGAGCTGAACATCGGCCAGCCCACACCGAACACTTGCCAACGCTTGATCCTCGCGATGTCCCAGCTCGATATGTACATCGACAAAGGTGCCTTTGCCCGCCGAACCGTGGACGGTCAGATCATCCATCTGGATATGAATCGTATTTTCGACCAGCTTCGGTCGGCATAAAAACCAATCGTGAATCAATCGGTAGCAATTGCCTAACTCAGGCCCCTGCAATTCCGGTTGAGCGAGTCGAGCCGTCCAACCATTTCCAAAGCGCGTTGCTTCGACAACGCGAATCTTCGCAACGTCACTCCCCGACTCCGGATGTTGAACTCGGACTCCGTGCAATTCAACCCTTGATGAGCTTGGCGTCCGCACGCGATCGACGGTGATGCTCATGCCTAAGCTTCGAGAGAGCTCTCTGCTCCATGAACTTGCCAAATACTGCTGATACCAAGGGGTCGATGCGACAGCGATCCAAATCCCCAAAAGGAACGTCGGCCCGAATGCGACTCCTATAAAAAGTCCTCGCAGCAACATTCGCTCGGTTCGTTCAGGGAATTTTCGAAACGAATGTCTTTTCGCCATACCGTTCCAAGTGGTTCGTTGCAGGGTCCAGCGTTGCTTTGACACAGAACATGCCAAAAGCCCCTGGGAAGTAAAGCAAAAAGACGGAGCGAGGAAAACGGGAAAATCCGAATTTCAGAATGTAAACTCGAACCCAATGCTAGCGACTAAAGAATGCTAGCGAGAAATAAGTCAGAAATGGAGCCGAGGGGACTTGAACCCCTGACCTCTTGAATGCCATTCAAGCGCTCTCCCAACTGAGCTACGACCCCGTGATAACCTTTCAGTGCCTGATGTTCCACTCTGAAGCAAGAATGGAGCGGATCCCAATCATCATTTGCCCACCTTCGGTCCAAGGTGCTGATGACTTTCATCCGCGTCGGTCATAACACTTCTTCGAGTTTAGAAAAGTAACACTGAAGACTTCCAATGTCAAGGAGTTGGCTTTTTAGTGGCGACCCGAAGCGGATGCAAATCAAGGGTCATCAACCGTTACCGGGAACAAATGCAGTGGTGCAATGACTGCCCGCACCAATTCAACGTGTTTGTGGGATTGATCCATCGGGGTCGTACGTCTTTACACGTTGACTTCCGCCGTCAACTCAGGTCGGTTCGGCCATTGAGCGAGTAATGGCAAAAGGGTCTCGCTGAGATACTCGAGCACTTGCTGCTCCGCCCGTCCTGTAAATGATTTCGGATCGGCGATTTGTTTCAGATCGATCTTCTGAAACGCAGGGTCCTGAGCCAGCCGCTCCATCAAGTCATTGGGCAACCCTTCGCACTTGACGACAACAGCAGCAGCCTGGCTATGCTGTCGAATTCTTTCGTGCAAGAATTGGCGATCGCCACCCGCTTCAACGCCTGCCATCAGAATGGACTCCGTGGCCATGAAGGGCAATTCTTCTCTCAGATTTCGTTCAATCGTTTTCTCGTAGACGGCCAAGCCATCGACGACATTGTGGAGCAGAACGAGAACCGCATCGATGGCGAGAAAGGCTTGCGGGATGACGAGACGACGATTGGCACTGTCATCCAAGGTACGTTCAAACCACTGGGTCGCGGCAGTCATGGCAGGACTCGACTGAAGGCTCATCACGAATCGAGCCAGCGAACAGATCCTTTCTGACCTCATTGGATTCCGTTTGTAAGCCATGGCCGATGAACCAATCTGATCCGGTTCGAAGGGTTCCTCGATCTCCTTGCGATGAGCCAGTATGCGAATATCGGTTCCCAATTTGTGCGCCGACTGCGCGATCCCGGACAGTACGTCCAAGATCTGGGAGTCGACCTTCCGAGGATAGGTTTGTCCCGTGAGCGGATAACTCTCTTCAAAGCCTAGTTTTTCGATGACCAATTGTTCAAGACGTCGGACCTTGTCGTGATCGCCATGGAACAACTGCAGAAAGCTGGCTTGCGTGCCGGTTGTTCCCTTCACACCTCGCAGTTTGAGTTGCGTCGTCCGATGCTGTAACTCTTCGAGATCAAGGACGAGATCGTACGCCCACAACATTGCCCGCTTACCAACGGTCGTTGGTTGCGCCGGTTGTAAATGCGTGAACGCCAAGCAGGGAGTCGCCGCATACTTCTGCGCAAATGCCGCGATCAAACGGAGCACGGAAACCACGCGGTACATCGTGATGTTCAATGCTTCTCTCATCAACATCAAATCGGCATTGTCCGTCACGTAGCAGCTGGTCGCTCCCAAATGCAGAATGCCGCGCGCCGTCGGACATTGATCGCCGTAGGCATGAAGCTGTGCCATGACGTCATGCCGCATTTGCCGTTCATAACGGGCGGCGACTTCCAAGTTCAGCGAATCTTGGGCTGCTCGAAGTTCGGCAACTTGTGCCTCTGTAATGGGAAGCCCAAGTTCTTTCTGTGCTTCCGCTAATGCAACCCACAATCGCCGCCATTGCCGAATGCGATTCTCCGTGCCAAAAAGTGACGCCATGTCGTGGGATGCGTATCGGTCGATCAGCGGATTTCGATAATACGCGTCGCTGGAATCCATGAGTTCTGTGCTTGCTACGAGTAGGAGCAGCTCGCTGCTGCGAGCCAGGAAAACCACTGAGTTTAGTCGCACTTAGCCAACTGTCCAAGCCGCCTCGATGGTCGTGCCGACTTCGGGTGAAGAGCGAATATTGAGGTGACCGCCTGTCGTGTGCGATCGCACCTTCATTCCCAAAATTCCATAGTGACCTTTGGGTAGACGCTCGACGTCAAAACCTCGGCCATTGTCGATCACGGTTAATTTCACCAAGTCAGATGAGTACTCCAAGTTCAATGTGACCTTTGAACACCTCGAATGCAATTTGGCATTCCGCAACGATTCTTGAGCAATTCGAAAAATCGCTACGCGAACTCGTTCGTCTAAATCGTCCGTCTTCAGCTTGTCATCGATCATGAACTGAAACTGAATTGCTGAGTCCTGTAAACTTTCAGCAAACCGCTCACACAGGGCACGGAGAGATTGGGAGAGAGAAGATTGCGATGTCAACTCATCACCTCGAAGACGCCCGATCCATTCTCGTCCTTCGCAGATGCCTTGTTCAAGCATATCGAGGAGCGTCTTCAGTCGAGGGTCGTCAGCCGACGACGAATGTTCGATGGCTTCGACCATCAGCTTCGCGGAGACCAGATACTGCAACACTCCGTCGTGAAGCTCGCAACTCATTTGCATCCGTTCCATCTCGGCCAGTTGCATGGCATCCATCGGAAGATCTGATTCACGTTCCATACGAATGGCCTTCCTGAAGTACCACGTATAAACCGTCCATTGAAGGTTTCGAGTTCTCATCAACTTCGGCAAGTTTGATCGTTCTCATGATCCAACTTGAGATACCAATGGTGGCAAAAATGTAGACGGTCGGCATGCAAGGAGCTCGCATTCGCATGTTGCTCCAGTAGATGGCATGGACCATCGTTATGCTAAGAACCAGCATCAGCCCAGGAAGCCAGCTCATCAAGTCGATCGATAGGTTCCGATTGCGAACAGTCGCCGTCACTCCAAACCCAGCGAGTAGGAATATCAGACCATACCACAAGCCGACGACGATCCGAATTCCGGTCGATCCGTTTCCATCTGCCGGCCATAAGGCCCACAACCATGCGATGCGAACCAATGACGACCATACGAATTCCGACGGATGTTCGCGAATCGTTTGAATGGCGGCCTCATTGGCCAAGCGGTCGGAGCGCCATTCTCCCATGGGTTGGCTCGTTGGAAGCGTGCTGGCAACCCTCGGGCGACTCGGATTGGTCCAATACTCGTTTGTCTTCACTTCGTCACCGCGACGTTCCTGCCATCGCTGGTGAAACAACGAAGCATCCCAATTTCTATCCCCCCGGGAAGACTTCAGATGCTCAAAAATCAAAGGATTATTGGCAAGTAGCAGAGTGTAGCCGCCGTGAGTGGTCAGCCAGACCTTCTGTCCGAATACACGTTGGTTTCGAATGGCCCAAGGTGTCAGCGCGATCAGAACGACGGCAGCGATTGCCATCAACCAACGGGCTCGAACAATCAGCGCAACCGATCGATCGACTACGAGCGAACCTAGCAGTAACCCTCCAACCCATACCAAGCCTGTTGGTCGGCAGTAGATGTTGAGGGCCAACATAAGAGCGATGACAACCGCCCTTGTAAGTGAATATCGAACTTGCGGTTTCTCGGCGGAACGGCGATCGCCGACGTGTTGAGTGTTAGGATGAGAAGGACTGGCCAGCCACATCCACCACACAACGATTCCGAGAAACGTTGCAAGTGTTTCGGTCATGACGAGACTAGCTTGACGCAATAAGATGGGATCCACAGCAATGAAGAGGCCGGCCATTAGCCAACAAGGATCGTTGGGGCGAAGGCGCCGATAAATGTCGGCTGCTATCAAGCAGGTAAGACTACCCAAAATGACATGTAGCACGACGACCATTGGCGATCGTAGTTGATGTTCACCATCAACGAACCAACTGAGCAGCCACGGATAGAGTGGTGGGCGATAGGCCGTCGGAGAGACAATGCCTTCGGCGGACGCCAATCCAAACGTTCCATGGCGAGCCCAATTCTCAGCCAGCGAGCGATAAGCATCTGGATCATCTTGCAATCCATGAAATAACGCAACGCTACTCGCTACTCGCACCACCAATACGAAAACGACAAGCGTCAGCCAAGAATTGCGTTGCGAAGTCACGAATATCATCCATTCAGGCGTCGATGATGGGGGCGGTTATTCGACGGAAATGTCCTTTCTCCATGCATTTGTATGCCAATTGTACACAGTCAACCGTCCATCCGACTCGATTGCAACTCGAATCGCATGATCGCGAGCTGTGATCCAAGTTCGAAATTGATCCGAGGTATATGTCTCCAAGATGCTTCCTTGTTGCGCTCGGTCACCGCCGCTGATGACAACAATGTCCGGCTTGGCCCATTCTGTTAATTTGGCTGGATTGGAGGCCAGACTGCCGTGGTGGGGGGCCATGAAGACGTCCGCATGAATGCGGGGTTGAAGGAGAACGCGATCGGTACCTTTTCCTTCAAGGTCTCCCGGCAAGAAAATCACCCTACCGGCGTATTCAATAATCAAGCATAGGCTATTGGCATTATCATTTCCGGGAACGCGCTCCCGTGGAGGATGGATCGCTCGTACTCGAATGCCGTCCTCGAAAATCTCTGATCCTTGATGCCAAGTTTCCATCCGAACACGCTGGCGACGAAGCTTGTCAAGCATGTTTCGAATGAGCGGAGATTCGTGTTCAAAGACGTCTCGGGTCGAGATGAACTCACGAATGCGAAAGCGATCCGCAATTCCAAAAAGCGCATTGAAATGGTCGGAATCGGCGTGGGACAGAAAGACACGATCGACGCGAGTGAGACCTTCGTACCAAAGCGAGCCCACGACGTTTGTGTAACTTCGCTCATTGTCTCCGAGTCGTCCAGCATCGTAGAGCCAAGTTTGATTCGATGGCGTTTGGATCATGACGCAAGTGCCGTGTCCCACATCCAAAAAAGTCACGCGAAGCCCATGTTTCGCCGTGGAGGTCCCTTTCGACCATGGTCCTTGAGGACCAATCAAGATCGGCAACACTCCCGCCGCAAGCCAGGAGCAGAGCACGACCGCAAATCGCCAGCGGAATCGTTGCGTTGCCCAACCGATCAGGCTCATGAACAATGCAACAAGATAAAAACCTACCAACCATCCCATTCCGGGACTCGGCAGCCACCAATGACCAAAGGGCAATGCTTCGCCAGTGCGGATCAGAAAGGAACAATAGACTTGGCAAATCGATGCGATCGCGCCCAGCACTGGACCGATGCCTGGCATCCAAGTACCTAGCATCATCATTCCCATTCCGCACATGAGAATGCCAAAGATCGCGGGAGCGAGAAGCACATTGAGGACAATCGTGATGGGTGATATCACATGAAACTTGGTCACGATGAGCGGTGCGGTTAGCAGCCAGACCCAGGCACTGGTTCGCATGGCCCATAACACCTTCCACCAAGTGCGATACAACAGCTGTCGCCATGCTGGCAAGGATTCTCGGATCAGCTTTTCGATCGGATCCATCTCCTTCCTGTTGTCGATTCGCCCCGCGACAATGAGCGTCGCGACTGCCAGAAACGAAAGATGAGCACCTGGATCAAACAGAACCGTCGACCGATTCACCATAAGGAGGAGTGCGGCCAACCCCAGCGTATTGAGCGTGTTCGGACGAACGCCGAACCAGCGACCAAGGCACGAAACGCTAACCAGGATCGCGGCCCGCGCGACAGGAGGTTGTGATCCACACATAATCGCATATCCGAAAACAAAAATCGCAACACCGAGCAACATGACTCGGCGAGGCAAATGCAGAAACAAAGCGAGCGCAACAATTCCTGCTGCCAACATCTCGACGTGCAGCCCGGATATGGCGAGCAGATGCATGGTTCCGGTGGCCAGCAAGGATTCCTGCATCTCCCAGTCGACTTGTTCACGCTGACCAAGCGTTAGCGCAGATACAATTCGTGCCCCTTGCAAACCAACATGACGGTGAATGGCCTTGTCCCCTCGCTCCATCAATAAACTCAACCAACGATCCAACCGAAGCCACCGTTCCGTCCCGATTCTCTCAATCTGCTCCACATGGTCCGTACGAACTCGTACTGACTGTCCGCGCAGGCCATAGTGATCGGCCAAATCGAATTGTCCGGGATTGGCTGCGTGGGGAATTCGCTGCCACTTGCCATAGACTCGGATGCGATCACCGGGGTGCAGGTCTCGAAAGTATCCGTTGGCGGTGCAGGTAACGACTCCTGAGGCAGGCTTCCAAGTCCGTCCATCTCGTACTTGCAGCATTTGAAGACCAAGAATCGTCTGCCAGTTGCCAAATTCCTCGCCATCGCTTTGCGACTGCGACGATCGGAACGTCAAGAGCTGCGGTCGCCATTTGGGAACCCGATCGACCATCCCCTCAAAGACGATCGGGGTCCAGCGATCCGTCGCCATATCGATCAGTGGGTCTGATTTCTTCAATCGCTCCCAGCCTGCGTGGTGCCAGCCGCCTAGGGAAGCAATCAATCCCAGCCAAAGGATCGTCTCCATGAGTTGGAATGATGTTTTACGAGCAAGTCGACTCCCGAATACTCCTGTGCCGAACAGTGACGCGGATGTCACCCAAAACAATTGTTGCCATTGAAGATAATGCTGCAAAAGGATTCCGACACCAAAAGCTGTGGCCATCCAAAGAATCGACAGAGAGCTTAGGGACTCCTTCCAAGATTTTTGTCGTTCACGAAACCAAGCATTGGCGCCTTCGCGAATCGAATTACTATTGATGGAAACCATGGTGATGACGAGCCGACGATAAGAACTCGAAATTCATAAACAAGCATAAACATTGATGAATTTCTCGTCACCATGCCAACAAAAAACGCACGCCATCGATCTCTCGAATGGCGTGCGTCTCATTCATTCTGGATTGAGATCGCCGCAATCTTTGTGACTTTCGATTCACTCCGACGCTGGAGCGATCAGAGGACCTTCTGCACCAAGTCCGCCCTTGAGGTCCTGCGTTCGTTGTTCCTTCTCCTTCGCTTCGCGAGCTTCTCGCGATGCTTCGGCGGCTTCTCGCTCCTCAGCCCATTCGACGCGCTTCCTCGAAAGTCCAATCTTTCGTTCGTCGGTATCGACTCGCAGCACTTTGACCTCGATCGGATCGCCTACCTTGACAACATCCTCGGGATTTTCAACCTTCTGTTCAGAAAGTTCGGAAATGTGTAGCAATCCTTCCAGGCCATCTTCCAAACCAACAAAAACGCCGAAGTTCGTGATCTTGGTGACCGTGCCATGCACAATCTGGCCCGGCTGATACTTTTGCGGAATGGTGGATGTCCATGGATCATCATCAAGCTGCTTAAGTCCCAGCGCGATGCGACGCCTTCCTTGGTCGACGCTTAATACACGGCAGCGAACTTCCTGACCTTTCTCTAGGACCTCATTCGGGTGGCTGACCTTTCGAGTCCAAGACATATCGGATACGTGCAGCAAACCGTCAATTCCCTCTTCCAGTTCGATGAATGCACCGTAATTGGTGAGGTTTCGGACTCGTCCCGTCACGACAGCGTTTTCGGGATACTTTTCGATGACAATTTCCCAAGGATTCGCGTGAACTTGCTTCATACCCAAGGATAGCTGCTGACCTTGGGGATCGATTCCGAGCACCTTCACGTCGACTTGGTCACCAATCTGAACGACGTCCGTCGGGTGATTGATACGCCGAGTCCATGACATTTCGCTGATGTGTACCAATCCTTCGATACCCGGTTCGAGCTTGACGAAGGCACCATAGCTCATCACGTTGACGACTTCGCCTCGCACGACAGATCCCACAGGGAATTTCTGCTCGATATCTTCCCAAGGATTGGCCTGCTTCTGCTTGAGTCCCAAGGCGATTTTCTGTTTCTCCCGATCGATTTGGAGGATTTTGACTTCGATTTCCTGATCGATCGAAACCATCTCCGTCGGGTGGCTGATGCGTTCCCAACTCATGTCTGTGATATGCAGGAGTCCGTCAATGCCTCCGAGATCGACGAAGGCACCAAAGTCAGCGATATTCTTGACGACGCCTTTGCGAATTTGGCCGACTTCCATTTCGCCGAGCAAATGCTCGCGGTCTTCCTCTCGTTGCTTTTCAATCAGCGAACGGCGAGATACCACAATGTTTCTGCGGGATTCGTCGATCTTCAATACCTCACATTGAACGACTCGGCCAATGTAATCGCCGATGTCGTTTGGACGACGAATGTCTACTTGACTGGCAGGTAGGAAGACATGGACTCCGATATCGACCAACAAACCACCCTTGATCTTTCGGGTAACCGTTCCGGTGACAATCTGTCCTTCCTTGATATTGGACATCATGTCTTCCCATTGGATGATCTTCTCAGCCTTGCGTTTGCTGAGACTGATCATGCCAAGGGTATCTTCTGCTGGACCGGTCTGATCTTCGACGTCTTCAATGAGAACCTTGATGGTCTCGCCAACTTTCGGCGGTGGCTCGCCTTCTCCCCATTCGTTGCGGTGGACAGCACCTTCGCTCTTGAATCCAACGTCGACAATCACAAATTCATCATTGATGTTGACGATTTTGCCTTCGACGATCTTGTTGACATCAAACTGCCGCGAAGTGTCATCCAATGATGCTAGGAGCAACTCGTCGCGAGTCTCCTCGGGTAACCATTCATCCAGTGTCAGCGATAGCGAATCATCCTCAAGCGCACGAATGAGATTCCGATTTACCATAAAATTTCCTGAAACAACCGATCACGACAGGACTCTATCTTCAGCCTCCTTTCACGAGTATGAAACTCGTATGGAGAGAAAGAAAATCGACAGTGCCCAGCAACGAAACGAGAAATGACCAATTCCAGACTCGCCGACGAAACCGAAACGCCGGATTTTCAAGCCTTGGAAAACCCAACAGTTTAGCAATTTTGGCTCACTGAAGCAACGGTAAACCGGATTGAAAACTAGCTGAGATTGCGATATCACTTGACGTGGTGACTTCTAAGCTTGCACTTTCCTCCGATCGATCCGCACCGTGCCTTGGAGCAAGCCGCAGATTCACTTGGCCCAGTCCTGGTTCATCGCACGACGCAAGGACTGGCGTCTCGTCCTGTAAGTCCATATCTGATTGAATCAATTCCATCTACTCCATTTATCGCTCGTCCCATGATGATCGTGTAGTGGTTCTTCTGAATTTCGAGAGAGGGCATGCGATGCACAGACCTACTTTTGATCCCTTAGAGTCGATGGCGCAATCACGCCATGAATTTGGAGAGCATGGGGGAGTCAATCTCTCCATCGAAGCGAGCACGACGTTTACGGTGCTGGCTGCCGACGAAATGCCCAAGATTTTTCGGGGCGAACGCGGCCCCTTCTCCATGCAGGCAGGAACGGCAACAGGCGGCTGCTACCTCTACGGTCGCAATTTCAATCCAACCGTTTATACGTTCGGACGCATGCTGGCGGCCATGGAAGGAACCGAAGCCGGGTACGCAACGTCATCAGGTCTTGGAGCGATTGCGGCTGTGCTGATGCAGTTTTGTGATTCAGGCGATTCTATCGTTGCGTCTCGAACGATTTATGGAGGAACGTTTGCTTTGCTGAAAGAATATTTTCCACGCAAGACAAACGTTCAAACTCGATTTGTATCGATCTCCGATCTGCAGTCCGTTGCAGAGGCTCTGGAGCAAACGAAAGCAAAAGTCCTCTATGTCGAGACCATGGCCAATCCTACTCTTGAAGTTGCAGATATCCCATCCCTGGCAAAACTTGCCAAGAAGTTTGGAGTCAAATTGGTGGTCGACAACACGTTCACTCCCATGATGGTCTCTCCCGCTCAACTCGGAGCAGATGTTGTGATTCACAGCGTCACCAAATTTATCAGCGGAGCTTCCGATGTGATCGCTGGGGCGATCTGTGCATCGGAGTCCTTCGTCTACTCATTGATGGACTTGCATACCGGATCGTTGATGCTCTTGGGACCGACCATGGACCCAAAGATCGCTCATGAGCTGACGCTCCGGCTGCCTCACCTTGGCTTGCGAATCCAGGAACACAGCCGTCGAGCTCTCACATTTGCGCTGCGGCTGCGCGACTTGGGAGTCGACGTTACCTATCCGGGACTGGACGATCACCCTCAACATCAACTCCTTACTTCGATGTTAAACGATGAGCGTTTCGGCTATGGCGGACTACTTACCGTCGACATGGAAACCGTCGGCAAGGCCAATCGATTGATGGAGATGCTTCAAAATGAATTCTCATTCGGATTCATGGCGGTGAGCTTGGGCTACTTCGAAACTTTGATGAGCTGTTCCGGAAGTTCTACATCCAGTGAACTGACTGCGGAGGAACAAAAAAAGGCAGGTATTTCACCTGGACTGATTCGCATGAGTATCGGCTTGACCGGCAGTCTCGAACAGCGTTGGAGCCAGTTTCGAGAAGCACTTCTTCGGGTCCGTTAGCGAATTTGCACTTTCGCAGCGAGAAATAGCGAATGGTGGCCATCCACCCAAATAATCGCCGTCCCTCAGTCTCAGCGAACTCTCACGACAACAGATCATTGCCAAAAATTGCGTGCCAATTTGCAAGAATGCTTGCTGATTGGGAGTGGCGAGACAGAACACAACGGGTCGATATTCAACTTCAACTGATCTACAACAAAAAAAGCTCCCAGTTCGAATACCGGAAGCTTAGAGAATTTGCGTGTCCGGAGTCACGATAGGCATGAACTCCGCCAATTAAGGTTATTCACCACGTCCGCCACTGGTTCCAATGTAACTCGAGGAGCTCGTCGAAGACTTGTCGGAAGCCAAGTGCTGCTCTATCTGATTTGCAACTCGCATCGCCTGCTGAATCTCAAAGCTGGAAAAGAAAAGTTCGATGCCTGTGTAGCGTGAAATCACTCGTGGTTTCTCGGAGAGTTCCATCCAAGAAAGATTGTCGGTATAGTGCCATGCGATTGCCTGCGCGACGTTTTGATTGAGCTGACCGTAACCCAAGAGTCGACAAACTTGTTCGACTTCCTTTCCGCCGTTGACTTCTTCGAGTCGAACGATCTTGTACTTCATACGACCATTCGGGTCCTTCTTCCCATGCTCGAGACAAACGGTTTGGACCTTGAGCTTGCGCGGCTGATCTGGGGAGACTAGGAACATTCCTCCTCCCATACCACCCATGCCACCCATGCCACC
>JBBIUE010000041.1:13607-23981 GCA_037440405.1 Pirellula sp.
GCCCATGCCTCCCATACCACCCATTCCTCCCATGCCACCGCCAAGCTGATTCAACACATGAACAGCTCCGAAAGTTTCAGGCAACTTGATCTTCAATGGCTTCTTGGTGTCATTGTGAAAAACGACTGTCGCTTGCGTTGCATCCTTGGGATAGAAGTCCACCGAGATCAGCTTCGAATCGATGGCTTCAAAGAATTCCACTTCCTCAATGGGTTGCACTTCGACCTTGGAAGATTTCTTCGTTGGCTTGTCATCGGCCTTAGCCGTGGTCAATGGCAATGCAATCAACGCGAAGCTGTAAAGGCAAACGGTAAGGAATTGATACATTCGAGACATGGCATTCGATCCTGCAAGGAAGAGGAAGCTTGCTTCGTGACGGACGAAGTCAAGTGTTTAACGATTATTGAGATACGCCAACTTACGGATTCAACTTCGAGATACTAGAAAAACGCGGGACCGACGTTCGAGGGACGGGAATGGTGAAACCGGGATTTCATTCTTCGCGAACGTCGGACCGCAGTCTCGGATACTGCATATAGTGTACCAGACGACTCAGAAATTTTCCAATTCGATCAAAATCAATCGATGCGATCTGACTAAGCGGGTTGAAATTTGCTTAGGAACTGGTAACTTCTCAGCCGTTTCTGCAGGCACTTTTCTATTATCCTTGGAATGAAGGTGAGGTTCAAGCAATGTCCATGTATATCGGTGAAGCCCTTGTCGGGGACGGTAATGAGATTGCTCACATCGACCTGCTCATTGGCAGCAAAGATGGTCCTGTCGGTACAGCCTTTGCAAACGCATTATCCACCCAAAGCGCAGGTCATACCAACCTTTTGGCCGTTTTGACGCCGAATATCGCTGTAAAACCTTCAACCGTCATGATCACGAAGGTGACGATCAAGGGTATGAAACAAGCCGTTCAGATGTTTGGCCCTGCACAGGCAGCCGTCGCAAAGGCCGTAGCGGATAGCGTTGCAGCGGGTGTCATTCCTTCGGATCAAGCTGAGAACTTGGTGATCGTTTGCGGAGTGTTCATTCACCCAGCTGCCGAAGATGACAAGAAGATTTACGAGTACAACTACGAAGCAACGAAAATGGCGATTGCCAACGCGATGTCCGGAAAACCAACCGCCGCCGAAATGATCGCCGCGAAAGACACTGCCAAGCATCCGTTCCAGGGATTCTAGTTGATCTAGAATCGAACACGTTTGTTGCAAAATGCTGCAACTGAGCAATCGCTTTCGTCGCGGCATTGGAACCCCTGAGGTTGCGAGTCGGCATGCGTACCATTCTCGCACTATTCTTTAGCTCGCTGCTGTTTCATTCGGTCGGTTGTGTCAATCGACCGAGTGGCGAGGTTGTGGTGTATGCTTCGGTTGATCGCGAGTACGCAGCGCCCCTCTTGGATGCGTTTGAGCGGCAGCATCCAGACATTACGATCGCTCGACAATTCGATGTCGAGTCCAATAAGACTCTCGGTTTGGTGAACCGACTGATTCAGGAAGAGAAAAAGCCACGATGTGATGTCTTTTGGAACGGCGAAATTCTTCACACCATTCGCTTGAGCCGACGAGGTCTCCTGGAGCCGAGGCGTTGGAACATCCCATCCAATTGGCGGAGCGGTTACGCGGCTTCCGACGGTTCGTGGGTAGCCTTTGCCAGTCGAGCAAGAGTTCTCTTGGTCAACAAGGATCGTATCAGCGACTCCAAGGACTATCCTCAGAGTGTATCGGACCTTTCCAACCCAAAATGGTTGAAACAGTGTGGACTCGCCAAGCCACTTTTTGGGACAACTTCCACCCACTTTGCGGTTCTGGCCTCTGCGCAAGGGGAAGCTTCGCGGGACTGGATGCGAGCGGTTCGCGACAACGCTGTGATTCTCGCAGGCAACAAACAAGTCGCCATCGCCGTGGCTGCAGGCCAGTTGGCTTGGGGCTTAACTGATACGGATGACGCTGTTGTCGAAATCGAAAACGGCATGCCGGTCGAAATCGTTTTTCCCGATCAGGCCGAAGGGCAACCAGGAACTTTGTTTCTGCCGTCGTCGGTTGCAGTCGTGAAAGGAGGTCCGAACCCGATCGCAGCGGGCAGCCTGGCAGACTATCTTTGCAGCGAAAAGACCGAGGAACGATTGACCATGGCCAGCAATGCTCATTTTCCCGTCTGGCCGAACAATTCCGGTCCGAGCCGCGCATTCGGAGCCATCCAAAACATTCGTTGGATGGAGGTAGACTTCGAGAAAGCTGCCGACGCATGGGACTCGCTGGCCCCTTGGCTGATGGAGCTGTTTCAGTAGCTATCCAATAGAAACATGGCTCTTCGGGGTAATGGTAGTTTGTCAACGAAGTCATCCACAGACAGGTATGGAGCGTTCCGCTCCCTGCCGCGCCAGCAACGAATAGCTCAAGTTTGGTTCTTTGCTCGTTCACACTGTGAGCTAACGGCCCTCATGGGTCAGGGAGGAACAGGGCGACCGCGACTTCAAGACAGACAAATCCCTGTCCTTTTGGAACGTGTCTTCTTGAATCGCGAGCCATCGAGTAAAACGTAGTCACCCGAACGATTGATGCAGATCGCCGTCGGGCCGAGCGATTCCAAGCGACCTCCGTCCGACAGAGAATAGCATTTCGGGTTGCGAACTGCGGTTGCACATGACCTATACGAGCTTGTGGACTACGTGAGTTTGCGGCGACGACAGATGGCTCGTCTCGATTCGCTTCCAACTTCCACGACTCCAAGCAGTGTTTTTTGAATCCCCTTCGAAATCGATCCTAGCCGTGAACAAAGCTCTCAACAACTGTCGAGTTGCCGTTCTCGGTAAGCTATCGGGTTTAACTCGTCGCGAGATTATGAGCATCGTTCGAGATCATGGTGGGGTTCCTCACGACAAAATCTCTCCCGAAGTCGAGTTGATTATTTTAGGTGGAGATCGAGAACAGCAAGAGACGTTGTTGAGGAATATCGGTTCTGAGGTTCAAGCTGGAATCTCAGCGGGGACGATCGAGTTGATGAGCGAGGCAGATTTCTGGCAGAGGATCGGCTTGCTGGAAAACCATGCGCATATCCGGCAGCTCTATACTCCAGCAATGATGGCAGACTTGCTCAAGATACCCATTCGCCATATCCGTCGATGGCACCAGCGAGGGTTGCTTCGGGCCGTACGTATCATTCATCGGCTTGCGTACTTTGACTATCAGGAAGTTCAGGCCGCCAAGCAATTGAACGACTGGCAGCGTCGCGGCGTAAGCTTGGCGACGATTGTGAAGCGACTCGACGAATTGTCTCAGCGCATGACTTCCGTTCAGCGTCCGCTGACGGATCTCAACTTCGTTGTCGAAGGCGATGATTTGCTTCTTCGGAAGGATGATCGACTGGTCGAAACTCGTGGACAGTTTCGCTTCGATTTCGACGCTTTCGAACCTGATGCCATGCCGACGTGTGAGGAATCATCGACCATTCTTCGCCCCAGCGCGTTCCAATTGGATGGAGCGGTCGATGAATTTGCCATGACAAGCGAGCAAATGAAAGCGCGAGCGGAGACGCTTGAAGACATGGGCCGATTGGATGAGGCCATCGACTGGTACCGCATCTTGCTGAATCAGTTTGGCCCCGACGGTTGGGTCAATTTTCAGCTTGCCGAGCTCCTTTACCGTGTTGGGGATATCGCAGCGGCGAGGGAGCGTTACTACGTCGCTGTGGAGGTCGAGCCCGAACTGATCGAAGCTCGCATCAACCTCGGTTGCGTGCTGGCGGAAATGGCCCAGCCGGAACTAGCCATTGGAGCGTTCCAGGGTGCTCTGGCTCGCTTTGAAGAATATGCCGATGCCCACTACCATTTGGCACGCCTCCTCGATGACCTCGATCGTGAAGACGAAGCAGTGGTACACTGGCGACGCTTTCTGGAAATCGCTCCGGAAGGTCCTTGGGCCGAAGAAGCCAAAATGCGCCTTCATCTTCAAGTAACGACACGCGAAGGCTCACAGCAAGCCCGTTGAACGAACATGATTCTGTCGTGCTCGCAATCGACCAATTCGCGCGAAACGGTCCCTGTGCGGAATACTAACGAAGGCGCGTCGTTCATCCTTTGCCATGAACAACCGTAATCCTGGGCGTCCGTTGCAACATTGACTGCAAGTCACTTTCCGGGCGCGGTATCGCCGATCTGCATATACGTTGCCCAGAAGAAAGGCAAGTTTCCCTCGACCACCCCCCCCGCCCCTCCCGGCCGAGCAGGTAGCCTAGGTTCGTTCGTCACAGGTAGTTTCGCGGCCCACAACTCGAACAGAGCACGCTGCAATGCCTGGCTGGCCGAAATGAAATCGAGTTCCATCAAATAGCGTTGCAGCATGATGCTTGAGCTATTCCCTCGCACTGGCCATCGCGTCAACAGGACACTCTTCGTCCCACTTGCCAGGAATACGCAAGCCGCTTGAAATAGATCGTCTCCATTCATTTCTGACATGGCAGGAGCCATGCCGATGTTAGCAACTTCTTGAGGAACGGCCAATGGAAGATTCAGCCACTGCGATAGGCTATTGCGATTCGGACCAATATCATAACCAAGCGGAGCCAAAGTCTGGGGTGATCCAAAACTTTGTTTGACGGCGACAACAGCGCGGTCGGGGAGAATGCGTCCGCGAAGACTATTCAGAGTCTGAGCGGTCACCTTCTCAACAGCGATCTCCATCGTCGCAGGACTCGTCGCCAAAATGCTATCCACGGAGCGACGATGCTCCTGGTCATCCAGCGTCGAAAAGAACCCCTTCTCTGTGCTGACGAGAATGGTCGAATTCTTGACCTGAGTTGGACGCAACAAGGCGAGAACGGATCCCAATGTCGGCGCATAAGCGATCTGCCTTTTGGCTATCCAACGATCCGGTTTCCCCGCATCGATCGGGAGCAGTTCAAACGGAAAATACCAAAGGCTTCCCGTGGGTACCAAAAGGAGCCGATTAGCTCCGGCCAGCCCTCGCTTAACTTCTCCCGGAAACAACCCCAAAGCGAGCACATCCGTGGTTGCTTCCCAGTTTCTTTTGCCCCACTCTGGATTGTTTTGCGGATCTCCGTCGAAGGCGGCGATTTGATCCATGAGCTTTTTCGAATTGTTGGCAAAGTCCCTGGTGGCCATGCCCTGCCAGCTGGCGATATCGGTTTTGCTGATGCGTATGCCTCGAATGAAATCGTCCGTCGGAAACAGGCACACCACCACATCTTTGTCACCGAGACTCTTTTGGATCGCTTCCAGTTCAAAGGCCGGTGGAAAAGCAATCGGGTAAGGGTCCCTCGACAAAGCCATGGCCCACATCCGCGCCTCTTGGGCGTTGACCATGTTCGCCAGGGTCCTCCATCGCTGCTGTTCGTCACGAGAAAATCGCGTCATATCAAAGCGAAGTCCACCTTGGCGAATCCACTCGACGAGCTGCGCCATTTGCTCGGCAGCCGCAACGATGTCCGGATAGGCGGTCGACAGTCGCAACGCTTCCTTCGAGCCTAATCCGTTTAGCAAGCCGGCATCGCCATGAAAGAACGTTCTCGCGGCTTGGACACGTCCACCCAAGACACAATTCTTCAGGAACTGTTCCCGCTGAGCAGCGTCGACCAACGCCGCAATCGAGGTGGCATCGCTCTTCGCAAGTGACAACTGTAACCACTGCTGAAGGAATGATGACTTATCCGTCGATAGCCATGCCAGGCACTGCAGCGGATCGAGCTGCCAATCGACCTCGGTGGGCTCCGCCAGCAGGGAAGGAGCAAGAGACAGTGCGGTTTGACGATCGAGTGTGTTGTTTGAAAGCATTAATGCCCACGCTCGCATTTGATAAACGCGGGGGAAGCCGGTGCTCATCGGATTCGCGCCGACCATCGTGGCCAGCGCTTGCCGTGTCCATTTCTCTGCAAGTTCTGCGTTCCCCTCGACCGCCGCCATCAGCGCAGTGGCGTGGAGAAACTTCGCTTCAATCCGTGGAAGCATCACATCGCGAGCGGAACGAATCGCCGTCGCATCATTCAAAGCGGCTTTGGCAGTAACAAGGTCTCCCATTCCAAGACTAGCTTCGACGATGGCTTCCAAGCTGGAGGCAATCAATAGCGAACTGCGCTTCCTCGCCCAAACGGCGATCTGACGAGCGATGGGGATAAAAGTCGGGTCGCGTTGACTTGCGGCTATCGCTGCCAACGTCTGGACCGCTTCCGCAATATGTTCGTAGTGTGTGAGGCGGGCGGAAACGATGGTTGATTCGAGCAAGATTTTGGCAGCCGCTTGCAATTCTCCCCGCTGAGCGACTAGGTCCGCCATACCCATCAATGCCAATGGTGTTGTATCGTGATCGAGACCTTCCGCTATGGTAACATTCGCTTGAAACAACGCCTCTGCTTGAGCGACGTCTCCGGCAGCCAACAACGCGTATGCCTTGCAAACTCCCAATCCGCCTTGCAACGGAATCGGAAGGTCCGCTGGCCAATTCGAGTAAAATTTCGCCAGCTGCTGTGTGAGTGGTATCTTCGGTGCAAGTGGTCCGAGGATCATCCAACGGCGACGAAGTGCCAACGCTTGCGTTCGAAGAACCTCCAACGCATCGATCGTATAGATCTCACCAGCCGGCAGCACAATCCCCGAAGGCATCGCCAAGAACAACCCAGGAACCGTGAGAACAATGGGCCAGCGATTCATATACGCCGGTAGACGACTCGATCGAGTGCTGGTGTACCAAGTGATCCCTTTGGAGGGAGGCGGTGAAAGTTCTCCCCCATAAGTCGTCGGTTGAACTCCTGCCAGCCAAGCCGACGAGGCCATCGATAGCTTGAGAGCCGCGTCAAATTGCTCCAAAGCGGCGGCCAGATTTCCTTGCAAATAGTAGCATTCCCCCATCATCACCAACGAAGGCACAGAATCGATGCTACGACGATTGGCAACCTGGCTGCTCAGTCGAATAGTCGTGGCAAAGCCCGGAATTGCGTCGGCGGTGTTACCATCTCGAAGCAGTTCGCGTCCGAGATAGTACTCGGCTCTCGGAAATACCGGAAAGCCAATCGTGGTGGGCGGAATCGGCTGTCCATTCGCCCGCTCACCATCAATCATCAACGAGCCAATAAACAACATGACAAATATGCTTGCGAACACCCCGGGTTGGCGAATGGCTGGCATATTGATCGATCCTTCCATTGTCAGCCATGGCCTTCGATTTTTATTGTGCATGGTCATCGTTCAACCTTCTGAATAGCCAAACTTGTCGCGATGATGTTGCGACCACCCAACGAACAGTATGTTGGCAAAAAGTCCACCCAGTTCTGGCAGCTGAGCGGAAAGTTCCATTTCGTCATTCGCGTCCCGCGGCGAGGGTAAAAAAGTCGACGCTGAGTCCCTCTAGCGTGAAAAGTCGGCAAAGGCCCAGCTGCTGCACACCTAACCATTTCCCTTTATCTTACGCAGATTGAGCCGCTAGCACACATGCTTTTCGTAAAACTCGCTGATACCCGCATTTTCGATACGAATTAGCTAAGCGATTCGCTCGGAGCGGTCGATAAAACCGTTGAAACTAGTCGTCCGATTGCGGTCGGCAATTCGAAGGAACTGAAATGGGGAGCGATCCTGACATGGCGAACAAGCAATCGAAGTCCTGGATGAGCTGGGTTTTGGTATCGATCGTCTCTGGCATGGGTCTTTCGAGCTTCACTGGTTGTCAGACGACAGTTGCCGGCCAAACGCACCCGAGCGCTTATTACTTATACGACGACGTCCAGTACTTCCCCGCTGGTCCCGAAAATAAACTTGCCGCAGAAATGGCCAAGCAAAAGGAAGACAAAGCTCGAGCAAAACAGCAAGGCCGTCGATAAACGGCAATCTGCCTAACCGTACTAATAGTATGTGCGTCAGTTGGGATCTTAAAGTTCCCGCCACCATGGACGTTTCGCGTGGCGGGATCAAAAAGGCGTGAACCGTCCGGCTTTGATTATGCCGGACAGTTCGAGCCGCATCGCCAAAACAGGAACGGTTCTTCAACTCATCGTTCTAGCGAAGCTGGAGTTTGAGTTTCGAAGCTACATCCATCGTCGCCAACGACCCTGCGTCCGCAGCCTTGGGTAAAACCATTCCAATACAAGCGACAAGAGTAACCCGCCGCGTTACGGCATGTTGATTTAGTCGCTTTATCAGCCGTAGAGCGCTAGCTCTCGGTTAAATTTTCAGAAGTTTTGAAGCAACAATCGGACGCTAGCGCGTTTCGGCTGATTAAATCAACACGCCGGTCAGCAAGGGATCAGTCCAGGCCAGGACGTCCGTTTCTTGTAAAGCCTGGGATCCCTTGCGAACGGCAGATGGACTTTTGTCTATCCTGTTATTTCGGCCTGCTGACTCCTTGGGTCTGATCTCCTGGAGTTGGTTTCTGGGAAACCTTTTCAGGACTGTCTTCTGTGGCGCGATCCTCATCCTTGGCCGCAGACCGATCGATGTTGACCAGGCGAAAATCCAGGATAAAACCGTCTTTAATATCGCTTTCTCCGCTAGGAAGTTCACCGTCGTCTACCTCGTGCCATTCGACCTGGTCCAATTCCAGACGAAAATCCCCTTCATACACTTCGTCGGGAATATCGAGAAGGTACTTGGCGATACCAGCCAAATAGCGGTGCGCTTCGTCAACAGAAAAAACGAGGCCGCGCACGTGTTGTATGTCAACCGCGTTCCACATATTATCCCACATTTCCTGGTCGCGAAAGGGTGCGGCCTCGTAGAGTTCCCTAATACGTGCACTAGGGGGCCGCTCAGTAAGAACTTCATCCACCGACAGAAAAAAAAACCTCTTCTGCTTAAAGGTCTTTAGGTTCTTGACACCGAACTTGAATTTCTTTCCCCGTTGCTCCAGAGTCAAGCCGTCCCTCGGCAACATTATCGACCAATCGTCAGGATTAAAACATGTGTAGTCTCGGTCCAGGATCTCCGATAACTCCCTTCGAATTTTGAATCCTTCGGGATCTTCGTAGAGTTCCTGCAACCTTTTCTTTCTCCTCGCATCTTCCAATCTGAACCGCAACAAGGACTTCAAGTACTCTTTGTCCGCGTTTCGTTTTCTCTCATTCGCCTCGTACTCCGAACGCTTATCTTCCGGAATCTGCGTTAGGTACCAAAGCAACAACTTTTCTCTTTCCTTTGCAACTTCCGCCAATTGTTCCTCTGAAAATTCTTCTTCATCCTTCTCGGAAACCTGCGCAAGGGCGGGAGTGCTCAATACGGTGGCGAACAGCATTAAGCCGATCGCAAACTGTGATCTAGTCATTCGCTTGTCCTCCAAAAAATCCATGGTTCGATTCGCATGTTGAAAATCATCCGATCAACATCAAGGGTTTTGTTGGTAAATAATTTGACCTTGCATGTGGTTGACAAAGAATGCGCCATTTGGCATCGTTACCCAACTTTTAGTTGGGGCTATGATTTGCGCTTGATTATTGCCCCAGTTACTAAAAGCGGCCGTTGGGATTTTCGCGTTGAAAGTAAAGAATCCCACGCACAGGTCATTTAATAAATTCACGTTTTTTCCGATGAACAAGTTCACTTTGTCATCGTCTGCTGTCGAATGATAGGTAAGGTTTTGGTAAGGAAACTGCGTATGACCGACTTGGAACTCGATCTTTCCGAAGCTCTTAACTTCTCCGTTTACTGGATTTCCTTTGGCCTCGCCATCTGCTCGAATGAAATGGGCGTTCCTCGGGTCCTGCAAGGGGTAAGAAAACAAGGTGAGCACCTTGCAACCGTCAGGTGGTGGAATGGTTGGATCCGGATCACCAACCCCGAGGGTCTCGTTAAAGAAAATTACAATGTCCGCCGTTAGCGGAAATGGAATATCGCCAGGGGTCATTCGTCCGACTGGAAGATAGTTTTGGAAAGGGACCATTCGGCTTCTCACGGCTCCATTGCCAGAATTCACAAGCTGGCTACACCAGATGATGTTCTTGTCGGAATCGTAGACGCGGATGAGGGTCAGCACACTCGGATCATCAATCAATGCTCTCCCGCAGAGCGAGATTCCTTGAATCTTGGCATCCGTGCGAAATTTCCAGCGGTAAGTGATCGGATTCGGTGGCGGAGCGTTAGGGTTGCCTCCGTTAACTAGACCATCGATGAAGAGGTGACCAATTGTCACCTTGAAATCGTTTTCCAACACCGGTCCTTGGGTCAAGGCCGATAACTGAGTGCTGTTCTGCACGGTCGAGTCGGGCAATTGCCCGGACGATTGATTGCCGTCCGGCGTTCCCGGTTCGGGCTCCTGTCCGAACGCTTGCTGCGCGGAAAAGATTGCCAGGCTGATGCCAAGGAATAGCCCAAAGCGTGCAGCGAAGAATCTCAGCCACTGTGACTTACGGGGGGGGGGGGGGAAACCG
>JBBIUE010000041.1:24048-46011 GCA_037440405.1 Pirellula sp.
CTCATTCGTGAAACTCCTGAAAAGAATGAAAAGAAAGTCGTACTAGGTGAACGACGATCACGACGTTGTTTGAATTGGTATGGTCGCCGATCTGGGCCGACGAACTAACTGAAACTCGTGTTAGCAAACGCGTACACAAATGTCAACACTTTTGTTCGCTCTTTTTTTGCCAAGGAATTCATGGGCATCGAGGCTGCTCTGGCTTGATTTCGAGCTGAGCCTCGAGCTGCTGCAACGCCTTGCTCACGGAATCGTCGGGCGTACCGAGCTGATGGATGCGTTGGAGCAAATCCCTTGCAGCATCCAGATTTCCTTGTTGAAGGCAGCATCGAGCAGCTTCGAGATATGCGCTTTGGGCGCGGCGTTTGCTGCCGGCCGCTGCCAAGTGCATACCGATTTGTTCCCAGGGAGGGGAAGGCTCGTGCATCAGGACATGGACCCAGCGATTGTGACGTCGGGCAATCCGATCAGGCGGAGTCACGTTGAGAATGCGGTCGCGAAGGAACTCGTTGAAAATATCGACTGTAAAGTCTGGCCAAGGATCGCAGTAAATGATCCATCGCCGAGTTGCGAGCTCACCTAGATCGTCGAGCAGCTGATCCGGCCCGACTCGGCTGGCAACCTGCAGTTGCGAAAACGCGACGGGCTTGTTCGCGACAGCCATGAACTGAAGAATTTGCTGCTGTGGCCGAGACAATCGTTGAAACCGAAAGTCAATGGGATCTTGTTGGGCAAGGAGATCGACCTTCGCACTCCACGCATCGGGAGCAAGCCCGGTATCCAACAGAATCTGTATGATCTCGAATAAAGAAGAGGGTCTGCCTCGACTGGCATTCACAATCCTTGCAAGATAAGGTTTTACGGAAGAGCGTTCGATTCCGCAACAGGAAAAAATATGCGTTGCCAGTAACGACATCTGCGGAGTGGTCAAGGGTGGCAGATCGACCAGCTGATAGAACGCGCGGTCCGAATCTGCAATTGTGCCGAACAACCCATCCATGCATAGGCAATGACCACCGCTGTTGGAATCGGCATCCTCTGTGATGGTGGCTACCGCAAGGATTTGCGACGAAGGTTGGTTGCGAAATAGTTCGGTTACTAGGTGCCGGCTGGCGGCATCAGCTAAATGAAAATCGTCCCAAGCTAAAAAGATTGGGCATTGGCGACTCATGAGCGAAAGCCATTGGAGAAAGCATTGCGCAGCATGTTCTGAAATGTCTTTTCGCAATGTTTTCGAGTTGCCGTCGAATCCCAAGGATGCGACCAGATCCGCGGAATTTAGCTGGGGGTAGGCCGTTCGCAGTACATCTTGTTGGTCGCTCGAAAGCAATTCCAGTAGATTCACCTGGTACTGCGAAGTCGAGACCAAGCTTTGAACTAGGGAGTGGATGAATCCAAAGCGGTTGGCATTGTATCGCGACGCGGTCGTTTGAATGACCCAGCGTTGAGAGATCTTCAAGGCATGACACCAATCCGACAACACTCGTGTTTTGCCGACACCATTCGTTCCTCGGAGTAGGATGAACGAGGAACCGCTCCGAGGACGATCGATCATTCCCTTGAGAAGGGATTGGACTTCGGATCGTCCGTAGATAGGAATCTTGCCCTGAAACGATGGGGCGCTCAAAAGAGTGGACCGTGTTCGATTCAGTGTGGACAAGACCTCGCGCGCGCCACAGCGGTTTTCAGGAGCATAAACCAACAATCGCCGACATAGTTCTTTCCATTGAGGATCGCATTTCGAGTTGTCGAGCAAGTCGAGATCATGCTCATCCAAACCGTGTTCCTCAGAGCAAATTGTAGATGAAAAGGGAAGTTGTCCTGTGGCTAGCTCGAATAACAACACTCCGAAACTAAACCAATCGCTTGCGGCACTTGGGCGATTGCGCGATCGAATCTCCGGAGCAAGGTAAGCGAGCGTTCCCGCCAATCGGTCCTCGTACAACCGCGATTCCGCATCGAGACCGACTCCGAGAAAATGGGCCAGGCCCAAATCGAGCAGCACAACTCGGCCTCGGCTGACTAAGATGTTGTTCCCCTTGATATCAGCGTGGACAATGCCTCGGCAATGCAGGTAATCGATGGCGTCAGCGACATCGGAAAGGTATTGCCGCAGCGTCGCCCATCGGGGCTCTCGGTGCTGCTTGTGCCACCAGGCTGAGAGCGTCTGGCCTTCGACGAGCTCCATTGAGAAATATCGGTGCGAGGCATCGCTAAGAACCTCGTAAACTTTGACCAAATGGGGGTGGCAAAGGGAAGTCAGCGCTCGAATCTCCTCGTTGAAGCGGTACACACTCCACGAGTCGCTTCGTCGCGTCACTTTAATCGCGACGATGGCACCCGTCCGGAGGTCGAGCGCGCGGAAGACCGCCCCCATGCCTCCTGAATCAACATGGCTCAGCAAGAGGAAGTGACCCAATTCCGTTGGCAACTTCCAGGACGAAACTTTGGCGTCGGCGACTTCAACGACCGTGGTTTGGTTCTTGGACGGCGGTTTCGCGAGGGTGACTTCGGCACTTTTGAAGATGATGTTCTTGGAGCGTTTGATCAGCCTAGCAATGTCTTCGCTATACTCTGGAAGCATCTCGCGATAAACATCTTCGCCGCATTCCAACCCGCACTTTCTACGAATCGCATAATCAAAGATGACAAGCTCCAGGCTAGACCGCTTGCAAATGCGAAGTTCAGGGAATCGATGAAAGTAGAGTTCAAGCCGAGGTTCCACGCGTTGGTCATCATCGGTGGAGCTTGAGGCATCCTGCACGACGGTTGGATGGAGCAGAAAGTCGATTTCGGCTTCAATCGCTTGAACCAAAAACTCCATGCGTTGTTCGGCATGGACACGTAATTGAAACTCTTCAATCCGCGGATGCTGACCATGCTGGAGCCGTTCGCGGAATTCTTCCAAGGCTTCGAGAAGACTCTCAGACAATTCATGAGGCTCAAGACCCATAGTGGTTTATCGTAAAGAGTAGCTGCGAAATCCGATAAGAAGTTCACGACATTTCCCGCATCGACCGCGCACGGATTCGAAACGGGTTGTCGATACGATGAGAACCTCTATGATTCTTCATCATCGGAGTCCTCATTGCAAGCAAGATTGTGTGGAAACGTCCTTGTCGGACGGATTTCAGATGAAAGTTTTCGTCACGGGTGGATGTGGATTTATTGGATCGGCACTCGTCCGCTTCTTGCTCGACGGACGTCTCGCAGAAGTGCTGAATCTCGATCGATTGACCTATGCAGGCAGTCCCCTCCGGCTCGTGGACTATGAGAACCGTTCCGGCTATGTCTTTCAGCAAGGGGATATCGCAGATCGGTCGCTCGTACGCAATATATTCGAAACATTTCAACCTGATGCGGTGATCCATTTAGCTGCGGAATCCCACGTCGATCGCTCGATCGACGCTCCGTCGGATTTCATTCAGACCAATATCGTCGGAACATTTGTATTGCTGGAGGAATCTCGTCGGCATCTTAAACTGCGGCCGAATCCCAACTTTCGCTTTCTTCATGTTTCCACGGACGAAGTGTTTGGCAGCCTTCCACCAGGCGAACGATTCGACGTAGATTCTGACTATGATCCGAGCAGTCCGTACTCGGCATCCAAAGCTGCCGCCGACCATTTAGTTCGAGCCTGGTGCCGCACCTATGGCTTTCCCGCCGTGATCACGAACTGTTCCAATAACTACGGCCCCTTTCAGTTCCCGGAGAAACTTATTCCGTTGACCATCGCCAAATGTCAATCTCGCCAACCTATTCCGGTCTACGGCGATGGAAAGCAGGTCCGCGATTGGCTTCATGTGGAGGACCATGTCGAAGCGTTGTGGACTGTGTTGCGCCGCGGAAAGTTGACAGATACGTATTTGATTGGTGGGGAAAGTCCTCTCGAAAACATCGAAGTCGTTCATCGGATCTGCCGGATCATGGATGAACTCGTGCCGTGCGAGGAAGGAAGTTATCGTCGGCTGATCACGTTCGTTGAGGATCGCCCAGGACACGATCGGCGATACGCCATGTGCATCGATCGCATCAAAGAGGATCTTGGTTGGAGCCCCAAGCGCCCATTCGCATCAGGATTGCGATCCACGGTGCAATGGTACTTAGAGCATCAAGAACTCATGCAGGTAATCGTCGCTGACCGCTATCGAGGCGAACGACTGGGAACCGGCAGTACGAAACATTGAGCTCGAACCTTAGTTCAGCACCACACCACGGAAGCACCATCGAAAATCGGCCCTTCCACACAAGTTCTTCGATAGTCCCACTGGTCTGCCGAGCCGATTTTTGCGACGCAGGTAAAGCAGATTCCCAAGCCACACGCCATGGGCGTTTCGAGGGACACCTCGCACGGGACCTGGTGCTGTTGTGCCATCATGGAGACCGCTTCCATCATGGGTTCCGGGCCGCAACAGACGATCCGCGTTGAAGTACCTGGATCGGTTGCAGTTAGAATCTCTCGCAAACGATCGGTAACGTAACAGGGAGGCCCGAACGATCCGTCATCGGTCGTCAAATAGCACTCGATTCCCTTTTCGCGAAACGCCGTTGTTTCAATCATGGATGCGACGGTTCGGACGCCGTAGCAAAGGGAAACGCGCCGAGCGTAGCCCGAAGGCCTAGCTGGAGTCCCAAAGGATTTCAAACCAAGCGCCTCTTGCGCTACCAGCCACATCGGAGTAAAGCCGACTCCACCGGCAACCAGGATCAAATGATCGACTGGCTGGACCGAGAAGGAGTTTCCCAGCGGCCCGACGAGTTCGATTTCGGCTCCCGGTAGCACGTGCATCAGAGCGGATGTCATACGGCCTTTGACGAGATAGACGAAGTCAAGCCAAGCAGCATCCGAACCTGCTCGATCAGGCGAGCAATCGTAAACGGCGAAAGCTCTGCCGATCAATGGGTCGTTCCGATCGGGCAATCGCAACATAAAAAACTGTCCGGGCAAAACACTCCGCGCCAACGAACCGTCCTCAACCCGTATTCGCATCGTCGATGCTGCAATTTGCAGATTTTCGAGCACGGGAACTCGAAGATGGTAAACGGCAGAAGGTGAACACATTTACGGAAATACTTTCTAGCGACGGCCACGCGGTTTTCCGCTAACTCTCCCTCGATGTTTTGGAGCGGAGGGCTTGGTCAGCCTGCCTTGCGAGTGGGGCTTGGCCTCGCGTGTTTTGCCAGAGCCTCCCGATTTCTTCGATGACGCATTTCTCGATGTCGAGCGGCCGACAAAGTTCTTGCCTTTTGGTTTGCCGCTTCGATCCTGCTGGCCACTTGTTCCTTTCCGTGGAGGAACCTGGCGACGGGGCTTCTTGGAACCTGAATCGGATACCGATTGCTTCGGGTGTTTCCATTCTCGATTCTCTTCGTATTCCAAGACCTCGCCATCCGCTTCGTAATGAAAGACCTCGTCATCGTCACCAAATGGACTGACTTCAATCCTCTCGACATCCCCAAGCAAAGCCCCAGCTTCCGCATCGAAATCCTCTTCGGTTGGTTCTGGTGCGGCTTTCAGTGTGGATGGGCTGGCCGGCGGTTTGGCTTTGCCCTTTTTCTCGATCCGTTTCTGCTTTTGTTGTCGTCGCGATTGTTCAACTGCCCGGTACAGCGCGTCGACTTCTGCAGCCGCTAGCGTTCGAAATTCGCCTTCTTGTAGGTTCGCCAATCGAAGCGGCCCAACGGCAAGGCGTCTCAAAATCATGACTTTGTGGCCGAGTCTCGCCAGCACGCGGCGGATTTCGCGGTTTTTGCCTTCGGTCAGCGTCATCTCCATTTCAGTACAGCCCTGCCGAGTACGACGGACTCGAACATCCTCGACACGCGCAACACCTTCTGCCAAACGGACGCCGCGCCTCATCCGATCGAGCTGCTCCTTTCCGACTTGGCCTTGCACGACGACGAAGTACGTCTTTGGAACACCGTACCGGGGATGGGTCAGTTGTTGGGCAAGCTCTCCATCGTTCGTCAACAAAATTAAGCCCGTGCTCGAACGGTCTAATCTTCCGACGGGAAACAATCGATGTGTTCCTGGCACCAAGTCAACCACGCGCGTCCTTCCCTGAGGATCGCGATTGGTACAAAGAACCCCTGCAGGCTTGTTCACCGCGATATAGGTCGGACGAGAGCGACGGAGTGGTTCTCCATCCACAAAAATCTTTGAAGTTGAAGGATCGACCTTCGTCGCAAGGTTCGTGCAGATCTCGCCATCGATCTCCACTCGCCCAGCAGTAATGAGTTCTTCACAGTGCCGCCGACTCCCCAGACCCGACGAAGCGAGAACACGGTTGATGCGTTGCAGAGAAGCTCCGGTTGGCGAAGGTTTTGGAGATCGTCGATTGGGTTTCATGGCGTTGGCTGCTTTCACGAAGAACGGAACACTTGCATGAGTGTAACAGAACGATCGACCCTTTAGCAGGCACGATTCGCCAAGAAGGGCGTTCCGCTACTGCGAACAACAGACCAGCTAGCACCGTTCCAGCTCTGAGAAAAGATCGTTTAGGATGGATTTTCCAAAAGTTGGCTATGCGTGCTCCCTATTCCACGGGAACCAAGTTTTGAGATGAGTCAGCTCGGATGAAAGCGGCTACCAAAACTCTTGCCGCACAATAAGACGAGAGCGCGCCGAAAGCATATCTAACGATACGATTTCGGCTTACCGGCAACGAAAGATCGGGAGCTGTCCACAATGAAGCGTTGTGCGATTGCCTGACGGCCCAACAGCATCCGAAATCCCATCTCATCGCGACTGGAAAGAGTTATTTCAGTCTCCCAACAGCGGTCACCGCAGTGAATGAGCGTTCGGATCACTGGTCGGCACGTCTGGTGTCCTGATGAGCTTCGAACGATTCGGTACTCGACGAGCGGAGCCTCGACGAGGACTCTGGAGTCTTTGCTGCGTTGCAAGGGCAGGACCAAAAAGCGTAACCAAGTCGTCTTGCCTCGTCGAAATTCCTCGATATCAAAAGCGTGGAGGCTGCTGCTGCGCGCTCCCGTATCGATCTTGGCTTTAATACAAGGGATTCCAAGGTCCGGAAACGACAACCATTCGCGCCAGCCGATGACGGATAGATCGGGCGCAACATTCGTATGTTGCTGAAGGTGGGGAGTATGATTCCAAAATCGTCTCATGCTCCTAGTTTGATTCAAAGAACTGTCGCATTCAAGAAAAAACCGACGAGACAAATCAGCAACTCCAATCATCAGAAGCTGCGTTCAATGAACAGGCTTCTGGAAATGGTTGCTGTTTGGGTCGTCGGTTCAATCATTGGCCGCAGAAAAGGGCTACGGCAACTTCAAATCAAATCGCGTAGGCTCTTATCGAGAAACCATTCGTATCGAAATGGATAACGATTACTTGTCGTCCTTCTTTTCGACCTTGGCGAACTTGCCTTTCTCGAAGGCGTTCTTACCAAAAAGTTCGGCAATCTGCTTGTCGCCTTCCATCTTCTCGGCCTTGCCTTTGCAATTGTTGCAGCAGAAGCTGACCTTGACTCCACCGACCTCAATCGAAGCGTCTTTGTTCAGTCCGCCGCCGCTGAATGGGCAAGCTCCCTGCTCGTATTGACCCGTCTTGACCAGTTGGTGATTGGCCTTGGCTTCGTACTTGCTGTTGTCATCCGAGAACTTCTTTACACAGTTATCGCAGCAAAAATAGACCTTCCCTTCCTTGTATTCGACGAACTTGCTTTCCTTCGCGTCATTGTCACCGGCGATCAAGCACTTGACGCCTTCCAGCGGTGACTTCTTCGAATCATCCTTTGCAACGGAAAATGCAACAGCACAAACAACAAGTCCCACAGCGAACAAACTCGATAATGCTTTCATGAATGTTCTCCTCAAAAAAACTAAGAACTAAGTCCCGCGAACCAACGGCGGGATGACTTCGAGTTCCCCATCCTATCTTAGACACCATAGCAACTTGCTATCTTACTAGCAACTGCGAATAGTTCGCAGCAGAACCTTTCCGAACTCTCAAAAAAGGGGTATTCTCACGAAACCCCGATTTTGGGTGTGAGTGCTTGTCCCAAAACCGGCTTCCCGCTGACACTTTGGGGCTTCGGGATGAGGTCTTTGGAATAGGCTCTACGCAAACGATTCGTACAAAAGCCGGAAATCGAACCATGGGAACCATCTCGACGATTGCAGAGCAACTTCCACAACAGAAGCTACCCCTCGATGTTTTGGTCGTTGCTCCTCATCCGGATGACGCGGAACTGGGAGTTGGCGGAACCATTTCCAAACTTATCGATCAAGGCTGGAACGTTGGCATTTTAGATTTGACGAACGGTGAGCCAACTCCGCACGGTTCTCCCGAAATTCGCGCCAACGAAACCGAACAGGCAACGCGAATCCTCCGGCTTCCTTGGCGGTTCAATTTGGGGTGGCGAAATCGATTCCTCGAACCAACTCTCGAGTGCCGGCACCAGCTCGCTAGCGTTTTTCGTCTGACGAAGCCGCGATGGTTGTTCGCGCCTTACTGGGAAGATGCTCACCCCGATCATGTCGCGGCGACTCAGCTGATTGAAGCAGCCCGATTCTGGAGCAAGCTGACCAAAAGCGATTTGGAAGGGGAGCCGCACCATCCTTCTCGGATTCTTTATTACTACTGCGTCCATTTGAAGCTCGCGATCCGACCGGCGTTCATTGTCGATATCAGTGATCACTGGGATCGGAAGGAGCAGGCAATCGCTTGTTACGCAAGCCAGTTTACCATCGGGCGCGATCGCCAGCAGCCATCGTTCATCGATCGGTTGCGTGATGAAGCTGGGAACTGGGGGCGGTTAATTGGCACGCAGTACGGTGAACCCTTCGCCAGCCGCGAGCCCATCGGCCTTCGCGAACTCGACGCGCTCATCTAATGCCCATCACGCTGGGGGACGAGTCGTGCGTGGCTACTGAGTGACACCGACGTTCGTGGACTTCAGCTCAACCTGATGAGGCGCTGCAAAATCGGATGAGCGATCAATGCGTGTTCGCAGCGGCTCGCGTCGCGAGACCATCGTTACGAGAGTGCCTTCCTGAACAATCGAATCCTTCTGGTTCACAATTTGTCGTTGCCAGACAACCTTTCCGTGCCGTCGTCCGTGCTCGATAAGTTCCTGAACTTGATTGATGACACAAATTCGATCGCCAACGAAGATCGGTTTCAAGAACTGCCAACTTTGGATGCCAACGAAAGCGATGGTCTTCACGCGAGGATAATGGGAACTCAACCCAGCCATGAAGGACAAACCTAAGAGTCCATGAGCGATCAGCTGACCAAAGGGAGTCTTCGCGGCAAACTCGGGGTCGGTGCGAAGCGGATCGTTGTCCCCCGTCAAGCGAGCAAATTCCTGCAAATCCGCTTCGGTGATGGTTCGCCAATCGCTTTCCCAACGATCACCAATTTGCAAGTCTTCGAAGGAGAACTCCTCAGGCACGGTCATAGCACTTCACGTTCCGGTGGATTCGATACACTTGGAATCTCAGCAAGATGCGTGAATATAACGAGCGTTCCTCTTATTCACCACACCAAAAGACTCTAAAAATATGCATGGCGATAAAATGTGGCGGTCACGTCAAGTTTAAGGCGTAGTCTTGTGGCAAAATTCGAACATATCAGGCATCGTCCACCCACCGTTCTAAGCGAGCCGCGTCCCCTTATTCTCGTTTTGTCTCCACTTCGATCGAACGTCAATTTAAGTCGAATTGTTCGTGTCGCAGGTTGTGCTGCCATTCCAACCATTTACCAATGCGGTCCTGGAAAAGTCGATCCGGAGATCGCTCGCGATGCCAAGGAGACGGTCAACATCCTGCGAAGAAACTCAGTCGAATCCGTCCTCGAACAGATTGGGCGACAATCCATTCCGCGAATCGGTCTCGAGCAAACGACGAATTCGCAGTGTTTGTTCTCATTTGCTTTTCCAAGGCACTGCGCGCTCGTTATCGGAAACGAACGACAAGGTCTGACGCAAGACACTCTGAATCTTCTCGATGCGGTCGTGGAGATTCCCGTATATGGCCAGCCCTTCAGCTACAACGTCGCGACCGCCACAACCATGGCCATCTACGAGTACTGTCGCCAGTATCCGAACGGCTGAACGGATCGATTGTCGAATCATTCACCTCGGAGGTTCATTGGACGATCGTTCATTTGCCACGCCGAGCAGCCCGAGTTTCTTCCCGCAGCTCATCGTCCGTCATGCGCAAAGAGATTTCGAATCGCCACCGCTGCAAACCGTAGTCGAGAATCGCGATTGCAAACATGATCCCTGCTGCGACCATCAGGGTATTGGTAATGATGCGCCATGCCGCGCCAACCGCCAATGCAAGATCGAGATGCATCAAACTCCCTATCTGAGCTCGCTGAGAGTAAACGACCGCCGATAACGTCAAAGCAAGGGTGCTGAACTTGATCAGCTTTTCGATTTGCAGAGAGACCGTCCGCCACGAGAAAACCTGCTGGAATCGACTGGCTAACGACAACCGGCCCAGGTCAGGTCGCAGAATCGACAGACGAACGGAGAACTGTCGATGCGCTAGTTGAATCAACCAAATGCAACCGATCACGACAGCCATGGCCGGCGCGAGCAGGGTAACGAGTTGAAAAAGAATTTCGCGAAGGTTTTCGATCATGAGTTCCGGCTGCAATGAACTCCGTCGAGCGTACATAACTTGTGCAACAAACATTTGACTGAGAAATCCGACAACACGGTCCGAGGCGCTCCACAGCAAGGCGACCACGATCAGGAATGCCGACGCTGACGTCAGCTCCTGGCTCTGTGGGACGCGCCCTTCTTCGGCCGCCCGAGTGCGCCTGGCGGACGTTGGCTGATGCGTGCGTTCTTGATCGTTATCGGACATCAATATCGGTGGTCGCTATCGTGAAGTTATTCTGTAAAGCTGTTCGAGCCAGGGGCCGAGTTGGTCTTGGAATAACCAACCCATGCTGCCGATCGACATTGCAAAGACGGACAATGCTAACAACGAATTTGTGCCTGGACCGAAAGCCATGCTGCCGATAGCAGGTAACACCCGACTCGCCACGCCGCCAACAAGATTGGATAGGACGAGCAACAACCCGAGGGGCAAACAAGCCTTGGTCCCCAGAACCAAGGCCGATTGCATGAGGTCCATCACCTGTTGCATCCATAAACGATCCAACACAAACGAGCCGATGGGTACGCGCTCCAGGCTATCCAGACAGATCACTGCGATCTGACGATGGCCACCGACGAGAAAAAATAGCATCAGCGTCAGCCAATGCAACAGGGTTGCGAACGAGCCAGTCGTACCATCCGCGGAACTCTCCGCTTGTCCAGCAGCTCCTAGAGATGTTTGGGCAGCCACAACCGAGGCAATCATGCTCAGACCTCGCAGCAACACGAGTGAAGTGATCATCGTCGCCAGCCCCAACAGGCACTCCATGAAAAGCGGAGTGATCGTATGCGAATAAGCCTCTCCCGGAATCGCGTAATCTTCTGCCATCGGTACAAGCCCCAGAACAACGATCGCACAGAGCGCCAATCGCGTCCGCCACGGAATCCAATCTGAGGCTCCGATGGGAACGAAGAGACACCACGGAGCAAAGCGACAGCAGAGACAAGCAATCGTCCAAACGTGCGGCAGGGCGCTCGCTGGAATCCAGTCTCGAAGGGGTTCGATCGTCATCGCACACTCAATCGTTCGATACCATCTGAGCGGGAATGTTCAGAATCGTCTCGCGGGAGAAGGCGACGAGATAATCCGTCATCCAAGGCAGCAGCATCAACAGCACTAGGCCTGTGGCAGCCAACTTGAACACTGTGGAAACCGTTCCATCTTGGATTTGAAATAACGTTTGAGCGATGCTTACCAAGATTCCCACGAGGACGCCAACCACCAGGATGGGAGCCGCCACAATCAACGCCGTCAGTACAGCCTGTTGGACTAAATCGGTCGCATTGGAAGTTGTCATGTTAGAACTCCAAAACTTTCCAAGAGCATCTGAACTACCATGCGCCATCCGTCGAGCAAAACGAACAAAAGGAGCTTGAATGGCAGGGATATCGTGGCAGGAGGTAACATGACCATCCCCATGGAAACGGTCACCGCAGCCACGACGATATCAAGAATCAAAAACGGTAAGAAGATCTGAAATCCCATAATGAACGCCGTCTTCAGTTCGCTAAGCATGTAGGCCGGCAGCAGAACGCGGATTGGCACATCGCTAAACGTGCTAGGGGGGGCCGCATCGCGATGGCTGTAGCGGCGGAAAAGATGCACATCCTCGTAGTTGCCGGCAATGTGAATCTGCTTCGCCATGAACTCGCGAATCGGTTCAATTCCAATCTCCCAAGCTTCTTCCCATGTCATCGTCGAATTTGGTTCGGTGTAAGGAACGATCGCTTCCTCATACACGCGATTCCAGACCGGTGCCATGATGAACATCGTCATGAACAATGCAATCGAGGTAACAACCTGCTGTGGTGGAAGTTGCGGCGTGCCCAGGGCGGACTTCAAGAGCCCCAGCACAACGATGATCCGAACATAGCTTGTAGTCATCAGCACAATTGCCGGAGCCAGGCTGAGAACCGACAGAACCGCAACCGCCTGAAAACTCCCCACGAGATTCTTCGGATTTCCAATCCATCCACTCCCAAGCGATTCCACGGAGGTCGTCGCTGTCTCTGAAGAAGATCTGGTAGACGTTTCCGCTGCTGATTTTCGCAAGAATCCGCTTTGGACGATGGCATCGTCAGCTTGTGAACTGTTTGGCCAAGTGGCAGCGATTCCAACTGCGAGGAGAACCGACCACGCCGCTTTCCAAAGGCGAACTCTGGTAGGAAAGAAACGATCGTGCGACTTCATCATTCGATTGGGCCTCCAACCGAACGGTACGGCATCCGCGCTGCATTTGCCGAATGGCCACGTTTGCCGTTGATCCATGCAACCAACTTGGACCACGGCAGCGGCTCGAATGCTGGACTTGCTGTTTTCTGGGCAGTGCACAACTCGCTGAGGCGAGCGACTTCCGCTGCATTGTCGATCTCGCTCAGCGTCTGGCAGCCGCTGCCCTGCTGATGAACTAATAGCAGTTTCTTCCCAAATCGAATGACCAGCAGGTTTTGACCAGGTGAGACGCTCAACTGTCCCAGGATGCCGACAGCCTCTGGGGCAAGGCCGGGCCGCGCGCGAACACTCAGTTTCTTCGTAAACCAAGCGAAACCCAAGAAGCCACCGATCACGATCATCAAGCTGGCGACCATCGA
Source organism: Pirellula sp. (assembly GCA_037440405.1). Classification (GTDB taxonomy): domain Bacteria; phylum Planctomycetota; class Planctomycetia; order Pirellulales; family Pirellulaceae; genus JANMGV01. Next base: position 37,281 of record JBBIUE010000041.1, read on the forward strand.
AAGAATACCTGAACCAGAGGTGCCTTTCGTGTGCGTCATAGAAACGTCAGTTTTGGGTGGCTCCAAAGGAATCTCGTCGAGCGAAGAACGAATCGAGCTTCGCGAGTTCGAAACAGCGTAGCTTGCCGTTTCGAGTTGCTCGCCGGATGGCTTGTTGGAATGATGAGAAATAGCATTCGCAGGTTGGACGGACAGGTCGCGAACTTTGTCCCGTTCATGCTGAACCCACACTGCCTGCGATACCGTGGAGTCGCCTGGGGAACTCGAGAAAGGAACTTGCATATCCTGCGTTTCGCCAGAGGGAGCGTGAAGCGAGATTGGGGCAAGATCGACCCGCAGCCGAACATCTGCCGTTGGCAGGTCTTGCCCCCAGGATTCAGGCCCTCCAGCACTTGCGAGCAGAAGAGCAACGACAACTACCACCGACAGTTTTCGATGTCGAGCCATGTTGTTTCTCACTTCCGCTCTTGAAACGAGGCGGCACCGTCGAGCAGTTCGGTGATGCGGACTCCATAACACTCGTTCCAGATCATCAGCTCACCGAGCGCAATCGGAATGTCATCGGCATAGATCACGACCGGTTCTTCGAGTGCGTTATCTAGCGGAATGAGTGTTCCCGGCGGTAGTTCTTGCAGTTGCTCCACCGAAAGGACCGTGCTGCCGATTTCAATATGAATCGCGACTTCCGAATCGGGAGACCGAGTGGATGGTGATGAATCCTCCAAGATCGAGCCGCATTCGCCATCAGGGAACACCGGCCAATCAAATGGCCGAATGCCCACCTCCTCGACGGTTTCACGGTTGAGTGAAAGTTCGAGTTGCTCTATGGCGCGTTCGGCAGATCGAAGCAATTCGTGCGCAGTCGCGCCTACCGGCAAAGTAGACTTCAAGTCAGGATCGGTTTTAGCGGAGATCTCCATCACCTCATCCTTGAGCATGGAGGAAGCAGACAATTTCAAAACGAATTAATCGCGAAACCTTGCCAAGAGTTCAACCCCAATCCTGAAGCTAAGTTTGGCCTGCAAATGATTTGTTTCGACTTCCGCAGATGGCCGTGGAAATTTCATAGGTGCTGCGACCCAGGAGGAAATCGCTAGCAAATGCAATTGCAAAGCAAGCGGCAGCCAAAAAAACGATCGATGAACAGAAGTGCTTGCACACTGCCGCCAACATTGATGGCGATGTAGCGCAAACCTCTGATGTGCTTCGAATGGCCGCTCGCCCTAACTGTCGGATGGAAACGCGGCCTGAAGCAAAAATCATCTCCAGCAGCAGGGGCTCTCGATCAAATCACCACGGGTTTGCCGAGATTGCGTCGAACGATGACCCATTGACCGCAGTGCATCAGCCAGTGGGAACCCTGGAGAGCGATCATCACTCCGATCGTCGGGGCGTAATCGATGCCGGTGGCTTTGTCCAAGTCTTCATCCGAACAGGCATCGAGATACTTGAATGTCGCTTCTCGTTGCAATTTATAGGCGGACATGAGTTCGGACTTGGAACAAAAGTCCCCCATGTTGTCGCTAGCTGCTGCTTCTTTGCTGTACTTGGCTGCAAAGCCGTCCGGTAAGTTGACCTTCGGATAATTGCTCAAGTTCGACATCATCTGATGCTCGGACGCAATCAGGTGCCCGATTTGCCAATTGATGTGGTTGCAATGTTGATGGGGACGTTGCATCAGGTCCGAGTCGCTGAGATCGTTCAAATAGGACATGCAAACTAAGTCCGCCATTTCCAAACCGGTCTTCAAAGCTCCGCGACTTTCCATCGTTTAACCTTTAACTCCCAAGAAATTGATCGCCCCAACGAAATGAGAAAATACTTTCCGAAATGAAGTCGCGTTTTTTGCAACTCGAAGCTCTAGCGAGGAAAAACGGCTCTTGCTTTTGCCCTTGCTTACGATTCTTGCTTCGAGCTTTCCCAGCAAACCACAAAAAGGGCAACTTCACCAGGCCTCACTTCCGCCCCATCATAGCAGATTCCGAAATAGTTGCACTTGCGCATTCAAAGAGTCTACAATGATCGAGTCCACTCCATCTCGCTCAGATGGTTCAAACGAACTATCTCCCGCCCTCACTGTGCTAATCGTGTTCATGGAGCATTTATGAGAATCAGAACTTCAAGCGTGTTCGTTTGTTCTGGCATCTGGCTTCTAACCTTTGTGACTTGCTTCGGTCGCGCCATGGGACAAGTTCCTGGAATGGACTCGAAAGCGGCAGAGTTGCTTCCGGACACGACCATTGCCTATGTTGAGATGGCTCCGTTATCCCAAGTGATGGATCATCCATTGGTGAAACACGTGATGTCTTCGAAACCATATAAGACGTTGCTGAGGAATCCGGAGGTAGTGAAGGCTCGCGGAGGTCTGACGCTCGCTGAATTTGCGCTCGGAGACAAGGTTACATCACTATTGGCCAAAGCCAGTGAGCGCGGCAGTTACCTTGCCGTGGATGCCGAAACACAAGGTGTGGTGATGTTGATGCACGCCCAGGATGAAGCGACCTTAAATGATGTCGTCACGCGCGTCATGAATCTGGCTCGACAGCAAGCCAATAATGGCAGCGGTCCGGCGCTCAAGGAAGGCGAGTACCGCTCTTGGAAATACGTACAATCCGATCAAGGCGTCGCGGCCGTCATGCGCGATTGGCTACTCCTCTCGAACAAAGCTGAACTTGCCAAGAAGATCGTCGATGCTTATTTGGACGGAAGAGAAGCGAATCTGCAGGGAAACCCTCGCTTTACGGAGGCCAACGCTCTCGTTCAGAATGCGTCGGCGAGTCGAACGCACCAAGGACCGAAACATCTTGCATGGGCATTCATTGATATCGAGACTGTTCGGCGATTGGGAGTTGCGCCCCAAGCATTCACCGGCAAAGCCGACAACCCCGCAGCCGAGCTCCTATTTGGCGGACTTCTAGCCATCCTCAAGCAGACGCCGTTCTTGAGCTCGGAATGGACGATGTCGGAGCGAAGTTTTTCTCTGTCGTGGCTCTCCCCTCATGATCCCAGTTGGGCGGGGGCGGAACGCGAGTTTTTCTTCGGACCTAACGGCGAAGGCGAAGCCAAGCCTTTGTTCACCACATCCCAACCGATTCTCTCCGCCAGCATCTACCGCAACATTTCGGAGATGTGGCTCCGAGCTGGGGACTTATTCAATCAGGAAGTGAATGATCAGATTTCTCAAGCCGAAAGCGGTCTGACAACGCTTTTTTCGGGACGAGACTTCGGAGAAGACATTTTGGGTGCGATCGGGCCTGAGTTGCGACTGGTCGTCGGCAAGCAGGATTTCGACGACAGCGGCCCTCACCCTGCCGTTCGCTTGCCTCAATTCGCGATCGTCGCTCAACTTCGCGATCCGAAAACCATGCAGAAGGAACTGCGGCGAATTTTTCAAAGCTTAATCGGTTTCCTGAACGTCGTCGGTGCCATGAATGGACAGCCTCCACTTGATCTCGACTCAGAAAAGGAGAGTGGAGTCACCTACACCATGGCGACTTATGCCGTTGATGCCGATGCAAGCTATACCGATCCTCTTCCCATTCAGTTCAATTTCTCTCCATGCCTTGGATTCAAGGATGACATGGTCATTCTTTCCAGCACCGTGGGACTGGCTAAAGAATTAGCTGCTGCCGATCTGTCGGCGCTCGACCATCAGCAGCATGCAAGTGCACAATCTTCAGGAGTTGTTGCTGACCAGGCAAAAAAGAACACGATCCTGGAGGTGCATTCGGCCGCCCTCAAAGCTGTCTTGCTCGAAAATCGACAGCAGATCATTGCAGGCAATATGATCTCCAAAGGCCAGACCGAAGAGCAGGCGGACCAAGAATTTCAAAGCTTGTTGTTGATCGCCGATCTCTTGAAAAAGGTCGCAATTGTTCTGAACGTCGGATCAGAAGTGGCCCTTCAACTAACCGTCGAAGTTCAGGACTAGATTCTGAGGAAACCCGCACATGGGATCGTACGACAACGAACGACCACCACAAAAGAATCTGTTCGATGAAATCGATCCGCAATGGGCGTGGTCGCAATGGTCGCCGAGCGGGGACGATCCGTGGAACCGCCAACGAGCAGCGCACTTGCATCGCCGAGCTGGCTTTGGAGCCTCCAAGGCCGACTTAGACAATAGCGTTGCGAAGGGCTTCGAAGCGACGATCGAGCAGTTCTTTGCTGCACCTCCAGAGAACGATCCGTTGATGCGTGAGTCGGAACAGTTGGCTCGGACCATCGTTGCGGCCCGCGATCCGAAGCAGCTCGCCAGTTGGTGGCTCCGCTGGATGCGATTTGCGCCTCGACCGCTGATCGAAAAGATGACTCTTTTTTGGCATGGCCACTTCGCAACCAGCGCGGATAAAGTTCCCGATTGCGAATTGATGTACCAACAAAATCAACTGCTGCGCAATCATGCCTTGGGGGATTTTGCAAAACTAGCGCACGGTATCGCCAAGGACCCGGCCATGCTCCTTTATCTCGATAGCGCTTACAATCGCAAAGCGCACCCGAACGAGAATTTTGCTCGCGAGCTGGTGGAACTGTTCTGCATGGGAGAGGGGAACTACACGGAAAAGGATGTTCAAGAGCTTGCCCGCTGTTTTACCGGTTGGGAGATTCGCCGCAACCGATTCCGATTCAATCCCTATCAGCACGATGACGGGCTGAAATCGATCTTCGGCTCGAACGCTATTCGAAGCGGAGAAGAGGCGATCGATCTGGTGCTGCAACAGCCGGCAGTTCCCCGCTTTCTGGTCGCAAAATTGTTTAAGTTCTTTGTTGCCGACGAGCCCGCTCCTCCTCCCGAGTTGCTTGAACCCCTCACCAAGCGACTCATCGATGATCGGCTGAACGTCAAGGGAGTCGTTGAGCAAATCATTATGAGTCGTTTGATGTTCGATCCGCGGATCATCGGTCGAAAAATTCGTTCGCCAATTGAGTTGGCGATTGGGACATTAAAGGCTTTGGAAGCAACGACCAATTTCCGATTCTTGGCAGATTCCATCCAGTTGCTCGGACAAAATGTTTTTTATCCACCCAGCGTGAAAGGTTGGGATGGCGGTCGAGCCTGGATCAACTCTTCAACGATGGTCGGTCGTGCCAATCTGGTGTACGCTTTGATGCAAAACGAAGCCACTCGATTTGCGGGCGGTTCCCTTGAAGATTGGGCTCGGAAGCAAGGAGCTTCCGATGTGGCATCCTTTATCGACGTGGTCGTCAGCCAGTGCATGGCCGTTGCGCCTCCAAACGCCGGTCTGGAAAACATCTTGCGGCAAGCGAAAGATTGGCGCGGAAACGCAGCATGGACAAAAATCATTGGCGTCCTGGCAGCATTACCCGAGATGCAGTTGGGGTGAGAGTGGGCTCCTGAAAAAGGCGCGAAAATGCCGCGTCCAATGGATTACAGCAACATTCGATTTGAGGACCGGTTCCATGATGAATGAAGAAAACTTTAGGCGTTTATCCCGCTTCGCAATCGATCGTCGCACGTTCATTCAGGGTAGTTGCGGCCTGACGGCGTTGGGAGCAGCGAGCTCTCTCCATGGTTCGTGGCTAGCTTCCACGGCATCGAAATCGACATCGAACCGAATTTTGATCGTGATCCAGTTGACGGGCGGAAACGATGGCCTGAATACGGTCATTCCGTACCGAAATGAGTTGTATCGAAAAGCCCGTCCGAAGCTCGGCATTCCGGAAGCGGATGTGCTGAAGGTTGATGATGAACTCGGCTTCCATCCATCTTGCAGAGGGCTGGCGGATCTGATGGAAGCCGGTCAGCTCGCCGTGGTGCATGGCGTCGGCTACCCTTTCCCGAATCGTTCGCACTTCGAGTCGATGGATATCTGGCATACCTGCTATCGCAAAGATGCTCGCGTACGCGAAGGATGGTTGGGACGATTCATGGCGCAACATCGCAACCTGGCCGATGACGATGCGATGGGGCTTCATTTCGGCCGCGAAGACCAACCGCTAGCCTTGGCCTCCAAGAATCTTCAGGTTCCTTCGATCGCGGCGATCGAACAGTTCCGCCTTCGAATCGCCGATGAAACTTCGATCTCGGAAGCAATGCAGCCCGTTCAGGAAGCAGAAAATCGCGAAGATCAGAACGATCTGGTGGCCTTCGTCCAAGCAGGTTCGTCTGCGGCCTGGAATGCCGGCAAGCGAATTCAGCAAGTCTTGCAATCCAATCAGGAACTCCCTCCTTTTCCTGCAACGCAGTTGGGCGAGAAGCTGTCAGTCGTGGCGAGATTGATTACGGCGAGCCTGAATACGCGAATTTACTATGTGACCTTGGACGGATTCGATACGCATGCTCTCCAGCCCGCAGCGCACGCCTCCCTGTTGCGGCAATGGTCCGAGGCGCTCGCCAGTTTCATGAAGTACCTAGACGTTCAGGGAAGGACGGACGACGTCTTGGTTTTCACCTTCAGCGAATTTGGCCGTCGCGTCGCTGAAAACGCAAGTGATGGAACAGATCACGGGGCGGCAGCTCCCGTCTTCATCGCTGGCGGTTCAGCTCGCAATGGTTTTCTGGGTTCGCACCCAAGCCTCGATGATCTCGATGATGGAGACCTGAAGTTCCAATTCGACTTCCGGCAGATTTACGCGACTTTCATCGAACATTGGTTCGGCGTCGAGGGCGATGAGATTCTCGGCGCGAAATTTGAACCAAGTCCCTTCCTCAACTTGATCCCTGCCTGATGCAACGCGCCCTACCCTGCCAATTTCGAAGCATCCTATTCGCCAGCCTACTCATCAGCGGCCATTGGTTCTCCTGGGGCATGGCTGATGAACTGGTCGGTCCCGTTGGACTGTTTATTGAGGGCTACTCTGGCCAAGTCAGCTATCAGCCCGGCGAAACCCTCGAGCTTCACGTCTCGACGACCGCTTCAACCTTCTCGATCGAGATCAGCCGCTTGGGAATGAACGCGGAAACAAAATGGAGGGAGGAGAACATTCGAGGCGTCGCTTCCGCGATTCCCGAACGGGCTTCGAGCCACGGTTGTGACTGGCCCGTTCTATGGTCGATGAAGATTCTGGAAGACTGGCCTTCGGGTTACTACCATGTCGTGTTTCGAGCTTCGGATCAAGGTGGTCCATTCGTGCGCCGAGGTCGTAGGACTGCTGAAAGCTCCTGCTTCTTCGTACTCCGCTCCTCGCAACCCGGATCCACCTCAAAGATCCTCATCGAGCTCAGCACGAATACCTACAACGCCTACAACAATTGGGGCGGCTACTCCCTCTATGCCTTCAACGGACACGCCAACGTTCAAGGTCATCGCGTATCTTTTCGTCGGCCTCCAGCAAGCCAATTTGGAAACTGGGAGCATCCCTTAGTCGATTGGTTCGAACGGAATAACATCCCGCTCGAATACTGCGCGAATCTCGATCTGGAGATGCGGCCCGAACTCTTAAATCACTATCGGCTCGTGCTTAGCGTCGGTCATGACGAGTACTGGTCAAGCTTGATGCGCGATCATCTTGAAGCGTTCATAGCTGAAGGTGGCAATGTCGCTTTTCTGTCGGGCAATACCTGCTGTTGGCAGGTGCGATCCGAAGACCACGGAACCGCGTTGGTTTCCTGGAAACAGAACTGGGTCATGGACCCGGTATTCCCATCCGACAATCACAAATTGCTGACTACGTTGTGGAGTCATCATCTCGTAGGACGACCGGAGAATCAATTGACTGGCGTCGGGTTCCTGTTCGGCGGCTACCATCTTTCGCACGGTCAATTCATGGATGGAAAGGGAGCGTATACGGTTCATCGACCGAACCATTGGTTGTTGGAAGGAACTCACCTTCGGCAAGGGGATGAGTTTGGAGCCAAAGACACGATCGTTGGATATGAATGTGATGGCTGCGAGATCGAGTGGCGAGCGGACCTGCCCTTCCCTACCCATCGCGACGGAACCCCCGAGGGGTTCGAGATCATTGCGACCTGCCCCGCCAAGTGGCATCCCGACGACGCTCATTTTTATGATCGCTTTGAAAAAGGTCGTATCGGAGCAGCCGTTCTCGGAACCTACACGAACAACGGAACGGTAGTCACCGTCGGCTCGACGGACTGGGCCCACGGACTTCGAGGACGCGATCCGGTCGTCGAACAAATCACGAAAAACATCGTGCAACGACTTGGTAAGTAGTTGCACTTTTCGAGCCGTTGCCCAACGAGCCTGCAATTTTCCCCGAAGGATTTGAATCCAAGCGGTCCGATTTCGTGATACACAAGGCAAGAGAGGGATCGCTTCATGCGACTGTGTGTACGTTCTGGGGGCTGAAAACGAGAGACTTGCCAGCCATGACGAGAAACGTTCCAGCTCTCGAAGCGGCAACGAACCCACGAATGGGACGCCGCCGCTGCGGCGCCGTCCCTCTATCTTTCCCTATCGCCCAGCTTTTTGCGGGTCGCGAATGGTGCGATGACACTGAACACACTGGAGAGTCATCTGCATGTAGGCCAGAGTCGCTCCGTCAAGATTCTTCTCTTCCGCCGCACGACTGAGGAGAACCATGGAGCGCTCAAATTCGCGGCTCATGCGGCGATAGTCTTCCGTTTGCATAACCATCCAGGATTCGTCGAGCGTCAGTTTGCGAATCTCCTCCGAGTTCTTTCGAATGGTATCGAAATTTCCGAGGGCAATCCCCTCAAGGATATCTTTGGCGGGTTGTAGCTTCAGTCGCATAAAGATAGCCGGAGACGCTTGCGTTGGCTGTTGGCTATGCGTGGTGGATGCCGAAT
>JBBIUE010000042.1:0-45758 GCA_037440405.1 Pirellula sp.
GAAACTCTCTGCTGGCCGAATTGGGAGAATCAGCACTACCTTCAGCAAAGACGGACGATCCACTGGGTTGGCCTACATGCAGTGAAGGAGTGACCACGCTTTCGGACGGCACTGAGGCTCCATTTCTAGCTCTGGCCAGAGATATAGTGCTTGCAAGAGTCGAACTACCTGGCCACACACGAGGTAGTCGCGGGTACCTGATTGGTCGACTAGAACATCAGGGAACGCTTGAACGCAAGAACGTGCTGTTTGCCTTTACGGGGGATACGATCTTGATTGGTGGACTTGGAAGGACCGATTTGATGGATGGCGATCCTGTCAGCCTCTATCACTCGTTGCGTCGCCTATCGACCTTGGTTTCGGATGCAAGCTTGATTTGCCCGACGCACGATGACAACAACGACTTCGTGACGACGATGGGAGCGGAAAAGGAATGGAATCCACTTTTAGCGAGGGTTGTCGACTTACAGAATCCGATTTCCTTAGAGGAATTTTTATTGCTAAAGGCGGAATTAGATGCCACCATTGCCGAGCCATCCACCGGAGAGCGGCTCAGCGGCAAGATCGTAACCAGCTCTGCGGCGATCGGATTTTCGGAATTGCGTCCCCATGAGCTGAAGTCCTTTTTTTCTGAGCACCGAAACGCGATTCTAATCGATGTTCGTGAGCCTCACGAGTTTGTATTTAGCTTGGATTGGCACTCGGCCGGATTTGAAACACCTCCGATCAACATTCCGTTAACGCAGTTGGTTGGCAAGCTCCCCGAACTCAAGCAATATCTCGAGACGCGCGGCGGTGACCTGATCTTCATTTGCCGTAGCGGCAAGCGGAGCGGGAAGGCCGCGGAGATCGCTAGACGGCTTCGATTGCAACCCGCTTTTTCTATCGCTGGCGGCTTAGCTTTGGCGACCGCCGATCCGGGTGAGCCGCAGGAAGAATGTCTGGATGCTGGGTTTGTGATCTAATAGGCAATGCGCGGCAACTAGATTAAAATTTGGGAAGTTTTCGCTAACGGCATCTAGAGAGCTCCTTCGAGACTGTTAGACTTCGAGGTTGCTCACTTGCACAGGACCCACCAATGAGATTATGGATTTTTGCCACCGCGGCCGTCTTGCTTGTTTTGGGAACGCTCACCAGGTATCGTCCTGCTGATCCCAGCGTTTCGCCTACGTTAGCGATGGCGGCGACGGAATTCCTCGCCGCTCTGAGTCCTGAGCAACGAGGATTAGCTCAGCTCGACTATGATTCGGAAAGACGCGTTCAATGGCATTTTATTCCGATGGAGACGCGAAAAGGGCTTCCGCTCAAGGACATGAGCGATGACCAGAAATCAAAAGCACTGCAGCTGCTGAAGACGTTCTTGAGTCAAATGGGTTATGACAAGTCTCGCACGATCATGTCATTTGAGAACATCTTGAGAGAGCTGGAGGGCCCCGCGTCGCATGAGCGAAGGAACTCGGAAAAGTATTATTTTGCGGTTTACGGCCAACCGTCGTCACAAGGCCTCTGGGGAGCGAGCTTTGAGGGGCATCATTTGTCATTGAACTTCGTCGTCCAAGATGGACAGATCGTTGACTCGACGCCGCAGGTTTTCGCCGCGAATCCAGCGGAACTGCCGCGAGAGTTCGGCAATGCATTCCCAAAAGGACTGCGAATTCTTCGCGCGGAAGAGGAGCTCGGATTCGCTTTGCTACACTCATTAAGCGAGCAGCAAAAGAATCTGGCCATCATCGCGGATACGGCACTTCCAGAAGTTCGCTGGGCCGGAGAGCCCCAGCCCAAGGTGGAAGAACCTCGCGGCATCAAAGCCTCTCAATTGAACGAAGATCAGAAGACCCTTTTACGGCAGCTCATTGCTACATACACCGGTGCCATGCGCGAAGAGGTTGCCAAGGCCCGATGGTCGCAAATTGAGGATCGCGGTTTCGATGAAATCCATTTTGCGTGGGCGGGACCCGATAAGCCCGGCATCGGTCATTATTACTGCATCCAAGGCCCCACGTTTATCATCGAGTTTGTGAACACTCAGCCAGACGCTGCCGGAAATCCCGCCAATCATATCCACTGCATTTGGCGGGACATGCAAGGGGATTTCCATTTGGACATCGAACCCCCTTCTTCCAAGTAGCTCATCGTACCCGCCGAGTTGTGGCATCTAGCTGTTTCGTTCCGCAAGTGTTTCAAGCCTGCGCGACGATAGACTGAAAGACGGTGTTCGTACTAATTGGTATTAACCAAGTAGTGAACTGCAATTCCCATTTCTCATCTGGTCATCGATTGGCCCTCAACTTGGAAGGTTTTCAAGGAGCCACGCGGATACGAATGAAAACCGGCAATCGCTCGCATGGCATTAGCTTGCTAAACATTTGGCGTTTTATCATCCAATTTTGGAGCAAAGGCAAGCGATTTGACCTTTCACAATCTCATTCAGATTTGCTATGAACCCATCGATAGTTTATTCGTTTCGATAGTTCTCGATTTGCGTCGCAGACAGGGATGTCTGGCAAATGAAACAAGTCACACTCGCTTCGCTGATAGTAATCGCCGCGATGACCATCGGTTTATTGGCGATCGCTGTAGCGCAAAAAGACGCGAGGAGTAGGTCCGTTGTTGCCACTGACCCGCCGAGTTATTCTCAGCAATCCCCGGTACCGATAACTTGGCCACCTGCTTCGATTGAGAATGAATCGAGGGAAACTGCGAGCTGGCCGCCTCCTCCAACGGAACGCACGATCTTTCGAGCCAATGATTCTCAGGCATCTCGGTCAACAAACGAGCCTGTACGTAGTCCATTCGCAAGTCCGTACCGCTCGCTTGTTGTCGCCGATAACTCGGATACTTCGGATTCCGAATCAATTCCAAGCTCTGATCGCACTTCAAGCGATGAAGATGAAGAGACCGATAGTGAAATGCCGTTCGTGCCAATGCAAGAAATTCCAAGTCCATTCGTGCGTTCGAGCATTGAAGCCCCCAGCACTCCGACCGCATCCGTGACAAGCAGTCAAGAAGAGGTGGTGGCGGCAGCCTTCCAGGACGGCTCATCTCCAACGATGGCCAATCCCTTTCCAACGCAGCCACAAGCGATATCGCCTCCTCCTCGCATTGGCTCGAATCTCGGCGGATACGATTCAACGACCACGACTCCAAGCCGATCGCTTTCCGACCCGCCGAGCTTTGGTGGCGCAGCTTCGATTTCAACGGGCGCGAACAATGGTCCAGGGGCCTACCCACAGCCTACAGTTAACGGTGGTTCTCGATTTTCCGATACTCCGTCTTCGGGAGAAGACCGAATCAAGGCAGTCATCTCCAACTCAGCCGATGCTTTCCGCCCGGCGCCAACGAATGACTCGAACTATCCCATTCGCGAAGTACCACCAAATCTGGATCCTGCTCAGAATGGATTTGGTCCTTCCAATCAAACTGGCTCATCTGCTTCGATCCAATCGGGTTTCGGAAATTCCAACCGAGGTGTTGAGAATGCAACGATGGTGCGCGACACTCCTGGGAACCGAACTCTGGACGGCGTGCAGAATCCGAATTTACAGATTCTCAAAAAGGCTCCCGAAGAAGTTCAAGTCGGGATGCCTGCCGTATTTTCGATTATCGTTCGCAATGTTGGCAATTTTGATGTTCACGATGTCCGAGTGTATGACAGGGTTCCTCGAGGCACTTTGCTCCGGCGGACGAATCCGCAAGCACAGCAGAACTATGATGGTTCACTGATGTGGTCACTCGGTTCGATGCCAGTCGGTGCGGAACAGACGATTAGCATCGAACTGATGCCGGAAATCGAAGGAGAAATCGGTAGCGTTGCGAGCGCCACGTTCCAAGCATTGGCTTCGGTCAGAACGGTTAGTACATCGCCTCGATTGGAAATTAGTCAGTTTGCCGACCCCACGGTTCTGCTCGGCGATCAGTGGCTAGTACGCATTCAAGTCACGAATCAAGGGACCGGAACCGCCCGCAACGTCACAATCGAGGAAGACGTTCCTGCCGGCCTGCGTCATCCATTGGGACCGGCGTTGGGACTTGATCCGTTCGATCTAGCTCCAGGGCAGTCGAGAGCCATTGATCTTGAACTTCTTGCAGTCGAGCCTAGCAAGATTCGCAACCAAGTGCGAGTCAAGGCGAGCAACGCTCAGCCTGTCCAATCGACAGTTGATCTTCATGTCGTAGCGCCAAAGTTGCAGCTCTCCGTGAACGGCCCGCGGCTTCGATATCTTGAGCGACAAGCAACTTATCAGATCGAGGTCACGAACCATGGCACAGCCATTGCGAGAAACGTCGACCTGCTCGCGTTTCTGCCTCGAGGGATGCAGTTCAACAGTGCAGCGAATCAAGGAGAATATCTTTCAGACCGGCACGCGGTGGCGTGGAGCTTAGAGGAATTGGCACCAGGAGCAACCGCCAGCACCGAACTGGCCGTCATGCCGATCGAAGAAGGAGACTTTGTGTTGCGGCTGCAATGTCGAGCAGAGGGAATTCAATCCGATCCGCTCGAAAAGCAAGTTCGCATCGAAGGACGAAGTGAATTGACGTTCTCCATCGAAGACAGCAGCGATCCCATTGAAGTCGATGGTCAAACGACCTATACGGTGCGAGTCAGCAACGTTGGTACTCGTGTCGATCAGAATGTGCAAGTGTCATTGGAGCTACCTGCGTCAGCACGTATTCTCAACATTCGCTCTCCCGTCAGCAATCAACAGTCGGGAAGTCGAGTCATATTCGATCCAATTCCCGAGATGCGTGCCAAAGATCAGCTAGTTTACCAAGTCACGGTGCAATTCTCTGGAGAAGGTACGCAAGTGGCAAAAGCGTACGTGAAGAGCCAACTTCGACCGACCCCTGTCGCGAAAGAAGAGAGCACTCAGGTCTACCTAGACCGTTAGGTGAGTTTCTGACATTGGCAGCGTGCTATTTCACGGAACGGCGCACTTCATTCATCGTGAGTGCGCCCGTTCCGCTAGCAATGGTCGTGCATGCTCAATGAAGACAGTCCAAGCAATCAATTTCCATTTGCGTCTTCAAGCGATGTCGACTCTTTGAGGCCCAGCGGCTAGTCGAAATTAGACTTCTATCCATTGTCCCGATTCTGCACTTGTAAGGACTGCATCGCACACTCTTTGCGTTTCCAATGCATCGCGGAACGTTGGTGGACATGGTTTGCCGAGTTCGAGTGATTGGAGGAAATCAGCGACATGGTGAACGAAACTGTGCTCGTAACCAATCTGCAGTCCGGGAACCCACCAGTTCTTCATGTACGGATGATCTCCATCGGAAACATGAATGCTTCGCCAACCTCGAAGTCGCCCTTCGTCGCGATGGTCAAAAAAGCTCAAGCGATGCAGGTCGTGAAGATCCCATTTGATCGAGGCATGAGCGCCGTTGATCTCGAAGGTGTAAAGTGCTTTGTGCCCTCGAGCATATCGAGTCGATTCGAACGTGGCCAACGATCCGTTCGCAAATCGCGCGAGGAATGCCGAGGCATCGTCGATGTGAACCGCCTGCTTCTTTCCGGATACGGCGTGAACGCGCTCTTTGACAAACGTCTCGGTCATGGCCGTAACCGACCGAACGCTGCCGTTCAGCCAAATGGCAGTGTCGATACAATGCGCCAACAAGTCGCCGGTGACGCCGCTTCCCGCAGCCTCCGCATCGAGTCGCCATGTGCCTGCCCCTCCCTGCGGAACTTCTTCTGAGATGGTCCAATCCTGCAAGAAGACGGCGCGATAGTGGAAAATGCGTCCTAGTTTGCCTTCCTCAATCAGATTCTTTGCCATGGTCACAGCGGGTATGCGACGATAGTTGTACCACACCGTATTGGCAACGCCTGCGCGCTCAACCGCATCCACCATTTCTTCACCTTCCGCAACATTCATTGCCAAGGGTTTTTCGCATAAGATCATTTTTCCATGCTTCGCCGCTTCAATGGCGATTTCCTTATGGAGATTGTTCGGAGTGCAAATATCGACGGCATCGATGTCTTTGCGCTTGATCAATTCTCGCCAGTCCGTCTCGACGGATTGATAGCCCCATTGGCTGGCAAAAGCGTGTGCTTTCTCTGGATTCCTAGCACAAACAGCTTGCAGTATCGGCTCACACTTGAGGTCGAAGAAATGACCAACTTTGGCATAGGCGTTCGAATGGGCCCTTCCCATGAATCCATAACCGATCATGCCGATACGTAGTGGAATTCTTGACATGCGTAATCAACCCTGAAATAAAAGTGGATGTGAAAAGTTATTAGGATGGATTCTGTTCGACGGGGAACTGCTCCGTGGGATTCGATCGTGACATTGCAGCTCAAGAAGGAGTTCTCCGCTCTCGAAGTGAACCAATCAGGACCAGCCGTGTGCATTTCGAACTGCGATCATGGTTTTGAGAATCGTATTCCAAGTCGTTGCATTTTCCAGAACCGCGTTTGGGAACATACAACCGTCCCAACAGATATGTTGCATTCCTCGTGCAGCAGCGTCTTTGAGCCAGTAACCCGCGCATCGCACGATGTCGAGTTTTCCATTAGGATCATCCGCCTGACAATGCTTACCGGTCTTGTCGTGAGAACCGGCACCATGAACTTGACCATCATTCTGGGCGACGTGGAAATCGATGGTCCAAGGTCGAAGCTTGTTGGTCATCGTCTCGTAAGCCGCATAAAATGCGGCTTCTTCGTATGGCTCCTTCAGCAAAGCATATTCCGGTGCATTGTAACCCAGCAGATAGAGATAAGTATGTGCGAGGTCCGCTTGAAACCCTAAGGTCTCCGGCATTCCAACAGCTTCAAGGACGTCGAGCATATCTTTCCAACTGTGCATTCCAGCCCAGCAAATCTCCCCCTCGGCAGCGAGTCGCTCGCCGTGATCTCTTGCGATCAGAGCCGCTTCCTTGAATGTCTTGGCAATTTTAGCTGTGTTGGCTTTTGCGTCGGATCGCCATTTCTCAACACCAAACTCTGCAGAATCGATGCGGATGACGCCATACTTTCGAACACCATGTTCGTTGAAAACTTTGGCGATGCGGCAAGCGACACGAACAGCATTCAGGAATTTTTCGCGAGCGACCTCGTCGCCCATCGCCGAATCGCCGACCGTTCCAGGCCAAACAGGTGCCACCAAGGACCCGACAACGAACCCCTTGGAGGCGATCAAGTCAGCGATGCGCCGCAGTTCCTCGTCACTTGCATTGGGATCGGTGTGCGGATGAAACAGAAAGTAATCGATACCATAAAACCTCTCACCGTTGACGTTGGCTGTCGCAGTCAAATCGAGCATTCGCTCAAGACTGATTGGTGGCTCCTGTCCAGGATCCGTTCCTTTGCCAACTAAACCAGGCCACATGGCGTTGTGAAGTTTCGGAAACGAATGATCACTCATCGTTGATGGACTCGCATTTCTGAGGTAGGAAGTGGGTTACAAGTGGAGCACGCGGCCGGATGAAATGCAGATCAAGAAGTTATCGTTCTAGCTTGTCATCCAAGCTCCGTTCGTGGGTAAGTTGTCGTGAACATCGGGACCAAAATATCGCAGGCCGACTAAGTCTTCGCTGCCGGTATTCTCAATCTCAATTCCTTGTCGAGCGGCTTGGTACGTGATGAACACTTCATCTTCCGTATCCTCCCCGAAGCGAATCATTGCCGGAGTTTGCAGGTTCAGCTTCCCAATTCGGCCCTTACCCTGGACGGTGATCCAGCCACTGGCACCAGGGTCGCGAAGCGTACATTTACATCCGGGCCGGATGGTCAACTCCTTAGCGGAAAAGAGCTGAGCTCCTTCGATGGTCCCATAGACGATCCATCGGTCTGTGAAACCGTCACCGCTGCAGTTCGGATCGATAATCGGCTCCAGATAGTTGCTCTGTTTGAAATGGGTATCGACGTTCTTCTCCCAATCGAGTTGGCCGATAATGAAATCAAGGTCACGATGTTTGTCTTCGGGCATGTCTTTGACCAGGAGCGACCAAGGAACATAGCGGCCTTCGACAATCGACTGAAACATACCAAACACATCACTGCCCCACTGTGGTTCGTAGGTGCAAAGCGATCCGGGAGCATGGAGAACGCCGGGAGGAATGAGCCAACCAGTTCCCCGTTTTAATCGATAGGCTCGCGAGTGATCGAGAATGCCGTTGTCTCCTTCATTCCATCGTTCGAGACATCGGCGGATGTCTTCCTTTGACGTTCCGGGTTCCAGCCCCATAAAGGTGTAGGCGAAGTTGTTGTCAACGTTGTTGTACTGTGGCGGGAAGTAATAGCTTTCAGGTTTACCTTCTCGGCCGACGAGTGCCGCATCAGCCTGGGACTGGTGCATGTGGTGCGGAATCGGCCCCATGTTGTCGAAAAACTTCGAGTAGACAGGCCAACGCTTGTACTTTCCGAAGAGAGCCTCGCCAATGAGGACACTTCCAAGTTCGGCGACAGCATCTCGGAGCAAAAACTTTTGCTGTTGGTGTAGGCAGAAACTCAAACCTTCGTGCCACTCACGTCCTTCGTTGGCCGCCTCGGTCGTGCTGGCGAACCAGCGCTCGTCGATTCCGCCTCGATTCGCGCCGAACGCGTACAAGTCTTCGGGAGCAATTTTAATTCTGCGGCCGGGATGCAAGAAGCTCCTCGGTACCCAGGCGGGAGTTAGACGAAGTACCCCGTCACCTTCTTCGAGTGCGTTGCGCAGCGCTGCCGCAACATTGTCCTTTTTAATTAATCCATCATCGAGCCGCCGCGAGGCCATTCCAACGCTCCGTTCCAACGAACAACATGATAGCTTCTAACCTGCGGCATTGTGACAGATTTTTGTCGTTCGAAAAGATGGCTAGCGAAGGGAAATCGAGAGACGCGATCGGTGACTGCTGGCGGCAAGTTGGAATTTACCGGCAGATCGCACTCCTCCGCCTTAAACGCAAACGAAAGTGCGCCATCACTCCGGCGTTTCGTCGCGCGAGCAATAGGGTTTGGCAATGCGAGATCACTCTGGGCCGACGTTAGGCCGATATTGTTCCGCTTCTGTTTTCAAACTCTGCCGAAGCGGTCGTCTCTTCCACTCAGGATCCCTATCGTGCGTCTCGATCAAGCTTCTTGGCGTTTCGCCAATTCATCCCGCAGTTGGGCGGCTAGTTCGTATTGTTCCGAAGCAACGGCGTCGGCAAGTCGCTCCTCAAGAGTCCTTCCGACTGAGTATTCCTCCCGCAGCGATTCGCGCAGTCCGATTAGCCGCATAACCATTTCATCTTGCTCGAACTCCTCTTCGGCTTCGTGCTCGCGGAAGACTTCTCGCATGGTTTCAAGTCCCGCAGTGATTTTGGCGACCGCCTGTTCCGGACCAGAATCTTCCAGAGCAGCCAAAGCCGCCGCCTGAGTCCGATGAAAGAGAACAAACGGCCGATACTGCTCGTGACTCAACGTCCAATCATTGTCGGGAGAATGTTCGCGACATACGTCCATCAATGCCAACGTATGATCAGCATCGGCGACAGCGCGATGATAGTGCTGAAGTCGCAACCATGAAATGCGCCTCTGATAAAACTGAACGAATTCCCGATCGGTCTCCATGCAGTCCTGCTCAGACAAGACAAATTGCGGGTCATCAATCTCTCGGTCCAACAAATGGGCAAGAATGCTCTCAGCACCGTTCGGCCTCAGACCGTCAGGCCGTCCCTTCGTTTCCATTTGCAAAATTCCGAGGTCAATTCGCATTTGGATGACGTCTCGACCATCTTCACCCTTGACCAAACGCACCGAAAGATTCTGCGGGTCAAAGCTCCAGTCACGAAGCATTTGATCCAAATTCCGATCCGATTTCATGTTGCGAATTTCCGGAAGTCCTAAACTGTTCACTGGCAGTTCCATCACGCTCCCCTTGGTTAAGTATACCATCGAAAATGACTCGCTGAAACAGAAGAACTAGGATTCGGTATGAAGCGAGCAAGTGTTGGGAATGAAACGCTTGAAGCGCAAGCGAGTGAGTTTGAATTTTGAATCGATCAACCCACCGGATAACGCTACAAGCTCGTGTCGGTATGTGGCCAAATGAGACTGGCCCTGGCTCATGACCGACAAACTAATCGTTCGCATTGGCGATCGAAAAAGCTAGTCCTCACGGACCGCGAACAGGCAAGAGATCACAACTTGTGCGAATTCACGGTGTTTCGTCGATCAGGATACCATCGATCAACTAATGGTAAAGCTGTCGACTCGCTACCCTTTCGGGCATGTCCATGGCGGTGGCACACAAGGCACTAATTGTCCCATGAAGAACGTGATCTTGAAGATTTTCGTAAAGAATTGGATTTCTTTTCTTGGAGACGACGTTTTTTCGATGCCGGTGTAGGACGAGTTGGCTTGCGAGGAATGACAGGATGAGTCGCCGTTGCAATCAGGTTCTTCAGTCGAACCAAACAAAGCTGAACATTTTTCGCCTGATCGCGATGCGTTTGGCAGGAAAGCTGCAGGACCCCATCTCCAACGACGCGGGAACCTCCAAGTATTCTTATGCGTTCGCGCGTAACGTCATCGATCGACGGGCTTGACATGAACTTCCAGCGAACGAACACTTTCGAATTCACTTTATTGACGTTCTGTCCGCCTGGGCCACTACTGCGAGCAAACGATACTTCAAGTTCCCTCCCAGGTATCGTCAGTTTGTGCGATACTACTAAGTCATCCATTGATTTGCGGGTTGCTCGTGTATGTCAAGTTTCGTCGTCATGTTTCTATCTCCAAGGTATCAGTTTAGCTTATTGTCGTTGCTGATCGTAATTTCAGCAACACACACAGCTCATGGTTTGTCCATCGACGAACCAACAGCATCGGAGCATCCCAGCCAAGACGATTGGCCTCGAATGTTGGGCCCAAACGGCGACAGCACTTCTCCTGCCAAAGGGATTCGGACCGACTGGAATCGTCAAAATTTGCCCATTCGATGGATTCAGCGGACAGGAGTCGGTTATGGGAACGGAGTGGCGGCTGATGGTCGCTGGTTTCAATTTGATCGATTCGGGAATGTTGAACGATTAACCTGCTTTGGGCTTGAGAACGGCGCAGAATTGTGGCGATGGGAGCATGAGGTCACGTACCGCGATATGTACGGTTACAACGATGGTCCAAGGTGCAGCCCAGTCGTATCGAATGGTTTGGTGTACGTCTATGGAGTGGCGGGATTGCTCGCATGTTTGGATGTCCGCACGGGCAGCTTAAAATGGATGAGGCAACTGAATGAAGAATACGGGGTCGTCCCGAATTTCTTTGGAGTTGGATCTGCACCGGTCGCTTATGGTTCACTGGTGCTCACCATGGTTGGAGGTTCCCCTGAATCGAGTTCGCGGATACCGCTGGGGCGATTGGATCTTGCCAAGCCGCATGGAACGGCGATGGTCGCCTTTGATTCCGATTCCGGCCGCGAGGTCTATCGCGTTGGTAACTATCTAGCCAGCTACTCGGCACCGATCATCGCGAGAATCGATGGCGTCGATTGGTGCCTCGCGTTGATGCGGGAAGGTTTATTAGCGTTTCACGCGGTCGATGGTTCTCAGCCCATCTTTTACCCATGGCGATCCGAGACATTTGAAAGTGTGAACGCGGCCTCCCCGGTAGTCTTCGGGAATCGCATCCTCATTTCCGAGTGCTACAGCATCGGTTCCATCGTGCTTGAATTGAAGGAAGGAGCTTTCAGGGAAGTGTGGCGAGATTCCCCCTCGAAGAAAGATCAATTTTTCCGAGCGCACTGGGGAACGCCAGTGCGAGTCGGGAATTGGCTTTTCGGTTCCAGTGGTCGCAATGAGCCGGACTCGGATTTTCGCTGTATCGATTTTGATTCGGGCACCGTTCGGTGGACAAAGCGTAACCGCGAACGCGCAACTTGCCTATTGGTTGATGATCACATCATCGCGCTTGGTGAGTACGGACAGCTGCGATTATTGAGTCCCATCGCGTCCAGCTATGAGCAGCTCGCAGAAATAGACCTCGAAAAGCAACGTGAGCCGATGACCAATCGTCCGCTGCTGGAACATCCGTGTTGGTCCCCACCTGCCTTATCGCGAGGACTGCTGATGCTTCGCGGTCCCAATCATGTCGTTGCTCTCGAGCTGATTCCGTCACGGTGAATAGATTCGTGGATCGATCCAATACGCCTCGTCGGAAGTATCTCCAAAGTCGGCGGCGTCCACGATAAGGACGATCAATTCGGCGCCGCTGACATCAACATTGGCCACTTCGGGAGCATCGCCCGCACGTAGGATCGGTGATTCCCATGCAGTGATCAACGACCGATTCCGACTGATGAGGACTTTCGCGATGATGCTGCCAAACTGCTTATCGGACGTTTGGCTAATGGGTACAATTACCTCCGCCAAGAAACGCTTGTCTTTCTTGGGATCAAGACGCCAAGTAGCTTGGGAATTTCCCGGCATCGCAACGCCTCGAAGTAAGATCTTCCCGTGGCTGTACATTAGCTTTCCGTCGAGACCGGCGTTGCGTCTCAAATCTCGGTGAACCGTCCATTGCGGAAGGTGCCGATATCGGACGGGATCTTCATCGGAAAGAAACCGACATGCTCGCGGCGACGCCTTTGCGTACTCAAACTTGGTAAAGCTGGATCGATGGGCTGCAATTTTGGGGAATTCGATGGGAATAGCCGATTGTAAATCCAGATCTTTCTCTGGCCCAATGGACCAGTTCGTAACGTTGAACCGTGTACCGTCTCGGAATCCAATCTCCAAAGCGTCTGTCACAGCAATCGATGGGGCGACAGCTTCAGAGAACACGATCTCGGCCAGTTCCGACAGATTTAAGGGACGCCAGTCCTCTTGTCCCTTCCATTCAATCGCCAAACCGTTCTGGAAACCGGAAAAGTCTTCACTTTGACTTCTCTCGATCCGACTCAACCCACGCGCCCAATTACTATCGGATCGAAGTATGAGGTCCTCGCTTGAAAGTGCTCTCGCTTTGACTTCTTGTCGCTCGAACCAAGCCTGTGGATCGATCGTGGATTGCAATGTCAATGATCGAATGTAGATCCACGGAATGTCCGCGATGCCAAACGCGGTCGAATCCCATCTCACTCCTTCGTGTCCAAAGTCGATCAAGGTTCCCACCAACTCGGAACCATCCGTCAATCGGAGCACGGAACCACGCTGCGGAATTGTGTAATGTCCTATGCGGCAAACATCACGCGCCGGGATCGATTGCTCTCCGACGGCAGTCTTCATGATCAAAGACTCATGTGCATCGAAACGAACTGGCCCCGTTCCTACGATTATTAAGTCCTTCAGATGCGCGCGATCGATTTCACCACCCATCCCGACGTTGGCGGTAAGGACAATCAAAGCACTGTAGCAACTCATCCAAACGAATTGGATCGTGGATCGATTGAAACGCATCGGGGGCATCAGCTTTGGAAAATGGGTAACTCAGTTCTCGGCATGTTCAGAATCATGCAAGCCATGGCCGTACCGTATTCGTTACTGGAGTGATCAAACCAGGCACCATCTCCACGCTGCCTGCTGAGTATGATGTCGCGTAGGGTCGAGTACCAAGTAGGCCATTCATCTCTCGCAAAGTGTCGAAACGCTTGCACGGAATAGTAGTGTGCATAGTAGAAGTAATTTGCTTCCGGCGAACGGCATGAAGCGAAATTCTTCCTGAGATACTGCATGACCTCATCAATGATGGGGCCACCGGAAATCCCCGCATTGTAAAGCGCAACCGCTGCGCCTGACGACAAGGGAAATCGACTCTCCCCGCCCGAAAGCTGGTACATGAAACCACCGTCGGCGTTCTGACTGCGTCTCAGATAGCCAACCAGCCGATCGATGGTTTCGACCGGAACCGCAATGCCCGCGTTTCTCGCCGCGCGAAGCGCCATCGCTTGACAAACAGTGACCGAAATATCGGCATCGACAGGAACCGGCCTATACCGCCAGCCACCCTGCGAATTCTGGCATCGAACGATCAAGTCCGTAGCTTGACGCAAATGCCGTCCGGCTGCGTTCTGAACCCCAGTTCCGTAATACTCCGCAAGGAAGAGAGTGGCGAAACCGTGTTCGTACATGTCGCCATGACTCTTTGCTTGGTCATTGCACAGGAATCCAGAATCCTGTGCTCGACTGAGAATGAACTGGGCAATGGCTTCTAGAGCCTTTCCCTCGCGACCTAATCCTGGCCGAATCCCCCTGCTCAGCATAGAAATTCCGATTAAACCACAAACGGCAGTACTTTGCCCCCACTTGGTGGTCGTGAAACTTCCATCGGCCACTTGTCTTTCGAGCAAGTACCGCATCCCGCGTTCGATGGCAATATCTACTTCTTTCGTGTACAAGGAGTCGAAGTCGGTTCGAGGCTGAGCGGAAACGCTTCGCGATAAGGCGACAGCCGCCGAAAAAGTAGAGGCCGCTTGCAGGAAACGTCTGCGTTTGATTGCCAGCATCGGCTTTTCGACCAACGGCTTGGACACCATGTGAACTTTCATTTCGACGGGTTCAAAATACTTCGGGGGTTGTCCTACTTCGGGGGTTGCGATTGCTGAGGTGGGTCCGAAGATAGCTTGCGATAGTACTGTTGCAACATCTTCTCATACTTTGGCACGAATCGAATCGAGCCCGAAGAGATCGATTCGCGACGAGTGCGCTCGGGAAGATGGCCCCAGACGCCTTCGCCCATTCGAATCCGGTCCATTAAGCCCAGCTCGGTACTGCCACTTTGTGGGTCACTCGGCTCGAGCGAGGAATCGTTACCTTGCGATTCGGATGGACTCATGACTTCATTCGGAATCGACTCGGGCAGGATGCGCGACGACGACTGCTTCTGTTGCTGCATCGAA
This sequence comes from Pirellula sp., assembly GCA_037440405.1. Lineage (GTDB taxonomy): Bacteria > Planctomycetota > Planctomycetia > Pirellulales > Pirellulaceae > JANMGV01. Next base: position 14,805 of record JBBIUE010000042.1, read on the forward strand.
TTCTGCCGTTGAGAAGCCGACTGCTCTTTCATCGAGCTCTGATTGTTTTTCTGCTGCTGTTCTATCTCGTCTTTCAATTTCTTGATCAGTTCCTCCATCCGAATAACGATGGAATCTTGCAGTTGCAGAACTCTTGGTGCCGGTTCGCTTCGGCGCATCATCTGCGCAGCTAAGGATAGGTCCCGTTGAACGGACGACAGTATCTCAGACAGTTCCTCTTCGAGAGCTGGAGACGGCGGGACCATCTCAGTCCCTTGTTCTGGCTGGACCGGAAGCAATTCATCAAGAATTCCTTTCGTCAACTCGTCATCGTCTGAATCGGCCGGATTGAGGGCAGGACTGTTGGACTTCACATTTGGCGGAGTCGATTGAGCACCGACATCTGCTCGCAAAGCGATCGATAGAAGGATCGCAATGAACAGAACCTGTTTTGGTGAACGAAGGTCGCTTTGGATCCCATTTCGTGACTCACTCATTGCCTTCACCCGTTTCGCTTGCCTTTTGTAGGAGTCTCATCCATTGTTCCGAGATCGATTCTTGTTCAGTGGCGAGGTCGGACCATTCGAGCCATACCGTCGCAGATGGCTTCTCATCCCCAACCTCCTCTTGCAGGGCTTGCAGTTGGTCGCGAATCGCAATCTGGATGGAACGCAAGAGTTCCAAGCTCTGAAGGATTGGAGTGTTCTCTTGTGCCTCATTTTCATCACCCATCGCGTCATCGCTGTTCGCAGCATTCGAACTACGGTTGGTGTCGTCCTCGGTCGGAAGCAAACGATTGCTTTCGAGGGCGTTTAGAATGGCTTGTAGACGTTCAACCGCAATCTTTGAATGGTAGGCGGCAATGCGAAGATCATTCGAGCGTTCCAGAGACATTGCCGCTCGATTCATCGCTTCCGCTGCACGCTTCGTCACAAATCGAAAGGCTTCATTCACATTGGAGTTGGGCGAGACGCTTTCCAAATCCTTGCGTATTGCGGACTGCTCACGAACCCACTGCTGAACGTCGAAGGAGTCCGGCGGCGTGGAAGTTCGTCGGACTTCCTCAATGGCGGCAACCAACGCGTTCTGCCGAGGGAGCAATCGGTAGGTCGTCGCCAGCAAATGATCAAGTTCGTCACCAACCGTTTCCGTAGCAGGCCCTTCAGGATCGACGATCGATTTCAGCGTCTCTGAAATTTTCTGCTGAAGCGTTCGGCTTTGTTCGATCTGCTGTCGGGAGAGTAATTCTGCGGCCTCGCGCATTTGTGTTGCGACTCCGTTCTCGGACAACGTTTGTTCAAGGCGTCCCATTGCTTCACTTTCGGCGGCAGCGGCCTCCAGATCCCTAGAATTTTCCACAGTGCGGGCCAGAGTTGCTGAAAATTGATCCAATTGTCGGGCTAGCTCTCGTTGAACTGAAGCCAATCGGTTTCGTTCTTTCTCCATCTCCGCCCGATTCGCACGAGCAGATGCGGGGGACTCCAGCCCAGCGGTCTGTTCGCGGAGCAAGCTCTGCTGATTCGCAATATCCAATAGCTGCCGCTGAAGGTCTCGAAAGCTCTCTTGAAAGCCGAGTCTCGCCAACTCTGAAGAAATCATCTCATCGGCGCGATTCTGAAGTTCCGCGACCTCCGCTAGTTCGGAACGTACGGTGGCAACATCACCATTCGAATTTCTGGCCTGCTCGGCGGAATCGTGAAGTCGATCGTGCAAAGGGCGAGTTAACTCCGCAACTTGAGCAATCTGTTGCGCCGTTTCCTCGATTTGTCTACCCAAGTCGGAATCGATCAGTCCGTTCGCAGCCAACCTCTGTTTTGACTCTCGCAATCGAACTGTCGCAGAATCTAAGCTCGTCTCTAATTTTTGTTGGGCCGCCTCCTGCTGCATCGCAGCGTTCGAGATCGTTCTCCGAAGCGATTCATCGATTTCGGTACTGGCTTCCAATTCTCCCAACGCTCGATTCAGAGTCGATTGCGTTTGGCGGAGCTTCGCTTGTGCCTGCGAGAGAGACTTCACGACTTCGTTTTGGTTCGATCCGATTTCTGCCAATATTTCCTTTTCTGTTTTGATGGCGATCATCCTCCGCTCGCTCTCGCCACGTTGGCCGGCGGAGTCGATGGTCGATAGCCAAAGCGCTAAGGTCTGTCCTGATTCGAGCTGTTCCATTCGAAAATCACCATGAACTTGCATTTCCGATAAGCGACTCTGCGTTACTGGCGCATTGTGGGATTCGCTCTCCAGAGGAAGTAGCTGACCGCAATCCAGTTGCCCACGCTTGATCACATTTCCTTGCAAGTCGGCCAGTTCGTAATGAAGATCGGTTGCAGTGATCTGCAAGTCGTCCACAGCTCGACCATGAATAGCGATTGCGCCTCCCGCCAAGGTCGAATTCCACTGCTGGCCGGTCGACCACTCGGCATTCGGGGGCAAATCCGGCGTGACCTCGATATCGAAGCGATCCGCTGCTCGTTCAACCAGGCCCTCCATGGATTCCCACCGAAGTCCGAAACGCAGCCCCCGCTCGGCGACCAGAGGAGAACCATCGCGATGTTCCAGGACCCATACCTTACCATCGTCTGACAAGTGGAACTTCCAATCGGAGTCCAACGGCGTGGGGGGCGTTGGATTCTGCCGGCTGTCTAGGTCCTCTGTTGTCCAATTGCTTGAGACTTCCTTGGCGTAATCCGGAAGAGCTTGATTCTGAAAATCAGTGCCACCGATGGGAGATGCCGACTCAATACCCTCGACCGCAATCGACCGAACCGGAAGATCAAAACGTCCTCTCATTCGATACCTTGTTTGTTCCAAGACGCGAATCGACCTGCCCATGACCTTGAGAGGTTCGAGTCCAGTGTACGAGGGAGGCGTTAAATCAAATTCGAATTGAACAAGCTGAGGCAGTCCAGCAACGACGATCCGTTGCCAGGGCATCGACGTATCTTGTTTGGAAGTTGCTCTTGCCAATACCGTCTTACTCACAGAGCTAATTCGACCGTAAGCACGGTCATCGATGATGTGAACGGCGGACTTCTCAGGTGATGTCTCGCCTTCGTATTGCCATTCGATTTGAACGTCGCTCGGAATTCGTCCAAGTCGGTTCACGACCACGAATTCTAGATGCGAAAGCCTAGGCGCGACGGACGGTAACCCCAAGAACTCCAATTGGCAATTGCGTGGCCAAGCTGTTTCACTCCAGGGGGCCAGCAGCCGTCTCATTGCCGTTTTTGTGACTTGCGGAAATGCCGCGAAAATCGCTAATGCGAAACCAGAAGCAGTCAAGGCGAGCAAAGCTGCTTGATAAGCTCCTCTCGGACTTACGATATTCTCCATCGGGACCGTTCGAAGACTGGAAACGCCATCGCGTACAGCATCACGATAAAGTTCGACCGAATCACCATATCGTCGTTCGGGGCGCTCAATGAACTCGATGATGCTGCTTAGCCAGCCGCGAGGTAGTCCCAGCCTGCCTTCGACGAGCCTCGCGGTGTCCAGCGTCGAAAATCGCCATCGCAAAGCGGGAAGCAGGAACCTGTAGATCGAGAGAAGCACGATCGACACAAGTGTTCCAGTGGCTATCCACCGAATGGCAGGTGCGGACCAGCGACTTTGATAATCGAACCAGCCAAGAACGATGATGAAGAAAAGGACTGCGAGGAATGTCTTGCTAAGACCAATCACAATTGCGAGCCGTCGCGCTCGAGAAGCAATCTTTACGACTCTCTCACGCAGTCGCCTTGTTTCTGAATCGAGTAGCTCGTTCGAACTCATACTGCCCCTATTTCACTAAGCTGCACAGCAGTTGCAAGCACAGTTATCTACGAGATCTCCTCGATCCCGCTCAATTCCATTGCGAAGGATACGATCGGTTGAACGCCAATTGCATTGTTACGCGATCACAACTTCGACGCGTACCTACAACTTGAGGATCTCCATCAGCAATACATCTGGCCATCGTGGTGACTGCTCTCGTGCCGGTGTCCGCTCGATTCTTTACATTCGCCGTCGATAAACCGTGACCCGAAGGCGTACGCGCAGACGATTGTCCTACAATCTCAATCGCGTCCGGCTTCGGCCGGCATGTTAACGACTCCCTTCTTCGGACGAATACTGCTATTGTAACGCAAATCGTCCAATCGAATCATCACCCTTCCTCGTCGAATTCCTTGCATCCAATCGCGGGCCTACAAGGTGAAAACCATTCAGAGCGGACTGTAAGTTAGCATCCCAAGACTATCCGTTGCATCCATTCTCGAGGAAAAGCTTCCGAATCAGACCAAGGTTGCTCGATAGGGGCCTGATGGATTCCAAACGGCAAACGAGATACCGAAATCAGTTCGTTCATGTACTCCATCTAGGAAGCCATTCTCGCCAGTCTGTCCGATAGAATCGGTTCAACAATTCATAGACGTTCGGATGCAGTTCTGAAAGTTCGTGGGGCAACTGAAAATACAGCTCGCTCGAAACAGCGAAGAATTCAGCAGGCGACATGAGGCCATAATCATCGATCAGCACGTCATAGAGAGACAAATCGCACTGCCGCAGAGATTCAAATTCGGTTCGCCAGCTTTCCTGCCACTCCCGTCGTTCCGTTCCAGGAGGTAACGGTGGTACGCCATCAGCTGAACGATCGTTGATCATATCGAATTGATGAGCCAATTCATGGACGACGAGATGGTGCCCATCGTTCGGATCGAAGGAGGCTAGATCGATGTCACTCCAGTTCAGGATGATTGGTCCGCGATAAGAGGTTTGGCCTCCCCGAATCGATTCACCATGGATTGCCAATCCGTTCCCAAGTTCATTCATGGGCCCCTGAGCGATGTAGGCATTCGGGTAAATCAGAATCGTCTTAGAGGGATCGAAGAACCAGTCCGGAAATGCGACGGTCAGCAGGGCCGCTTGACTGCCGACAATGCGTTTGATCCGCTCATTGACTTGGAATCCGTCGCACCCTTCCCAATATTTCTCTAAAACAAAGACCTGCGACCACTCGACAGCTCGATTTTGTACTTCGCGAGGAACGTGCTTCCACTGCCATGCTCCGTCCAATATGTCTTGGCGAAAACTGTCGCTCGGCCGTCGGGCCCGAATGCGTTTTCGTCGCCAGTCTCGAATCCAATGAAACAACATGGTGATGGCGTGAGTTACTCAACGTCGTCAAGAAGAGAGCTGACAGTGATCGAATGCTGTTTAAGAATCGGTCGCAACTCAGCGACGAAGTCGGTCGCGTCTTTGAACTCTCGGTAAACACTGGCGAATCGCACAAAAGCAACCTGATCGATGGTGGCGAGATGTTCCATCAACATTTCACCAATCACCCGGCTGGGAACTTCGTGCTCGAATTCATCTTGGATCTGAGCTTCGATATTTTCTGCCAGCTGACGAATTACTTCAGCACTAACCGCGCGTTTCCAGCAAGCTCTCTCTAACCCGCGAATAATCTTCTCTCGCCGAAAAGCTTCACGACCGCCATCCTTTTTGACAACCAGCAACGAGGCTTCGACTCGCTCGTAGGTGGTAAATCGACGTTTACAGTGGTTACAATACCGGCGGCGTCGAATGGACTTGCCGTCATCGACAACACGAGAGTCGCGAACGGAATCATTGTCCATCTGACAAAATGGGCATCGCATCGAAGAAACGCGTCCTTCGCCAAGAATCCTGCGCCTAAATCGAACCTAGATCCAACCACTAAGCATATCGTGTTTGACTCGTCTTGGGTAACCACGATGGTGAGAATTCGGTATACTCTGCGTTCTTGTGGCATTCAGTGGATCCGGCGAAACTTTGACATTGGGCGGTTTGCAAGCGATTCGGACTTGAAAAGGGGAAAACTGATGACTTCTGGTGATACCATGGACCCTGCCAAGAGCGCTTTTCATGAAGCACTTTCGCAGCGCGATAAAGTTGATACTTCTGAACCCGATACCACGCTTTGGACCGGTGGATACTCGGCAAAGGCCATGTTTGGTACTTGGCTGCTATCTCTTATCGTGACCATTGGCATTATTGTGGCGATCATTCTCGTGCCCAAAGATAATTTGCCGCAGCACTCGGAATGGATTGCCGCCGCCGTTGTCGGTGCATGGTGGTTGTTGGCCATCGCCTACTTTGTCTATGAACGACTCTCAGTCCGCTATGAACTGCGGACTCAGAGGTTTATCCATCGTCGAGGCATCCTGACGCGAGTGACCGATCGCATCGATGTGATTGATATCGACGATGTTACATTCAAGCAGGGGTTGATCGAGCGCGTCCTGGGAGTTGGCACGATTACTCTCACTGGCAGCGATCGAACCCACCCGGTGTTGAATCTCGTCGGAATCGATCAAGTCGAAAAGATCGCTCAATTAATCGACAATGTCCGCCGCAAGGAACGACGTCGTCGCAGCGTCCACATCGATACGAATTGACCACTCGAATCGTGCGCCACTATGCAGGAGATAACCCAGTCGGTTAGCGAACTCGTGGAGCAGCTAACAAAGCTGCCGGGAATCGGTCGAAAAAGCGCCGAACGGATCACGTTTCATTTATTGCGAGTCCATGCTTCGGAAGCCTTGGCGCTCTCCGATGCGATTCGACGAGTGCGGGACAACGTGCACTACTGCAAGGACTGTTTTAACCTAGCCGAAGGTGAACTCTGCTCCATCTGTTCCGATCCTCAGCGCGATCGCTCGAGGCTGTGCATTGTCGAGCAACCCCGTGATCTCGTCTCTCTCGAACAGGCCGGTGTCTACCGAGGAATGTATCACGTTCTCCTAGGGCGACTCGCTCCGCTGGACGGCATCGGACCGGAGCAATTGACGATCGACGCTCTCGTCCAACGCATTCGCCACGGGAATTTCAGCGAAGTCATCATGGCAACGAATCCGAACGTCGAAGGGGATGGCACGGCATTATTCATCTCGAACCTGATAAACGACCTACCACTCACCATCACACGGCTGGCTCGGGGAGTGACGTCGGGCAGCTTTCTCGAAAACACCAATCGAGAAATCCTGGCGGACGCACTCGTCGGCCGACAGAAGTTCTAGCTCACTGTTTGTGGCAACTTCGAATAGGAAGTGTGACTAACGCATCACGGGGCGACAACTCCGTAACTACTGGCAACGCGCTAGCGGTCCCATGATCTCGCCGCATCGTCGCTACCGCTAAATCGATCATGCTTCAATGGTGAACCTACACGCTCGGTGCCGTCAGTCGGAAGCAAATCCGCCAGCCAAGACAGTCCCCAATGAGTCGGTTCGCTGCGCGCCGCTCCAGTTCGGGAGTCTACATATGGATTGTCGGGAGTGAAGTGCAGTCGGTTGCTCGATCTGCAACCGCTGTTCAAAAGCACGGTCAGTGCGATCACGTACAACCACAAACGCATCGAAACCTCCACAGAAGACGACTCTGTAGCAAATGGCCCGTGCCAATGCAATGAAGAAAATTGCGACGAATTTCCACAAAACGACCATTCAAGGGTAAAACACATCGGCAAACGCTTCACGCAGACCGCCTGTCACTCGACTTCAAGTGTCAAAGGCATAAGTAGTCGATTCCGGCGAGTCGCGGTTCAATCTATTTGCGGATGCTTGACCGTACTGGTCGATTGCATCATGTAGATCAGCGCTTTAGCGCAGCTCTCGGCAAAGGCGGGATCGTTGATCTGGCCGTCATAAACTCGTAGAGGTATATCGCTGCGCAACGACGCCCGCAGGCTGTTGAGCAAGGCTTGGTCGGCGATGGGATCATGAAAGGGTTGTCCAGGCGCAGAAATGACGCTGATTGCTTGCAGCGGGAAGTGAACCTCAACCTTGCCAACAGACAGATTCAGCTTGGACGCGATAATCGAACCGAGTTGTGCGCACTCTTCGGGAGTCGTTCGCATCAGCGTCACTTGAGGGTTGTGTTGGTAGAACGTTCTACCCTGAAAGTGCTCAGGGACGCTCGTTGGCTCGCCAAAATTCACCATGTCTAAACAGCCGGGTGCGATCACTGCGGGAACACCAAACCGCGCGGCTGCCTCCAACCGTTCTGGGCCAGCTCGAAGGACACCACCGACCAGTTCGTCGGCCCATTCCGTTGTGGTGAGATCGAGAACTCCTGCAATCATCCCCGAGCGAATCAGTGATTCCATGGAACGTCCACCAGTTCCTGTTGCATGAAATACAAGCACTTCGTAGCCAGCGTCTTCAAGAATCGATTTGGCATGTTCGACACAGCGGGTTGTATTGCCGAACATGGATGCGGCTACGATGGGTTTGCAGCTTTCGGCGTCGTTCTGGAGTTGGTTTGTTTCCGCGAGAGCAATGACCACAGCCGCAGCTCGCTCGATCACGCTTCGAGATACACGATTCAGCCCGCTGACATCGACGATGCTGGGAATCATGATGATATCGCTTACGTCAACGTAGGGCGCGACGTTGCCACTCGCCATCGTCGATACCATCACTTTTGGAAAGCCAAGCGGAAGCGTTCGCATTGCCGACGTCGCCAATGATGTGCCGCCGCTTCCGCCGAGCGAGACGACGCCGTGAATCGCATGTTGCTCGAACAGTCTCAGCAGCGTTGCCTGCGCAGCCGCAGACATGACGGCAATTGCGGCGCCGCGGTCGGAGGGTAACGGTGAAATAGTAGCATCACTCGCGGAGGGCAATGCGCTCGAACGCGACATGATTGGAGCGGACAGATCTTCTGAAGCCGAAAGTGAACACCGCCTTACGGTGTCTCGGTCGATATCGGGTCGCACGGTCGGAGGGAGACCCGAACCGACGTCGATCAGCAAGGCCCGATGACCGCGCTCTCTTATGCAATCCGCCAAATACTGGTGCTCCAACCCCTTCGTATCTAAAGTACCGAGAACTGCTATGTTCAGCATGGTTTCGCCGAATGAGAGGAAACGGTCGAGGGTGAAACTCCTGCCAACTCGCTTCATAGCGAAGTTTGGCATGGCATGATGGTGTTCATGATTTTGTTCGAATCAAGAACTTCGCATGTCGGGAGGGTTTTGAGCCTCAAAGCCCTTGTGTAGGACATGAGGTGGTAACGAATTATGTTGACGAATTCGAGTCATTCGTCCATCCCCGTGAATCCGTTTTGTCTTCAGAATCGCTCTACATCTCGCAATTCACGTGGGGAAGCCTGCGAATCCGCACTCGAAGAGCCGATTCGGTTCGAAAACCGGCTCTTCCTGCAGATGATCCCTTGCGAGCATCGTTACTCGGAAGATGATCATTTGTAGCAATTGCATCGGATCGAGCGATTTATTGGTCGAAGCAAGCGAATTCCTGAGCTACGTTCTAGGTAGATCGTTCGCATACGAACCTTCAAAGGAATACTCGACGTTTGTGACAGCAGCTTCCGTGAAGACGTACTTTCTGCCTCGTATCTTAACCTCCACCGCCAGTATTCTGCTGACGATTGGTCTGTCATGGATTCAGGCTGTCTGGGCGGGGCCGCCCATTTTGGAACTGCAGACGCGGCACCATTTAGAGCGTGGTGTGCCTATCTATTGGGGATCTGACCGATCACTTCTTTTGAAAGCTGACGGCGCGGTCGAGAGTTTTCTCCGCGATGATATTATCAAATATCGCAAGACCAACGAAGAGTTCCGCGCAATTTCACCAGTGGAATGCCGCTCGAATCTTCACGATGAGTTCGGGAAGAAAATGCAGATTGCGATCAAGGATAGTTACGTTGTGGTGGCCCAAAATGGCAAGGCCGACCGGTGGCTGGCAACGTTTACGCAACTCGATACTGCGGTTGTTCGCTATTTTTCGACCCGAGGATTTCCACTTCGCGTTCCTGAGTTTCCGCTGATCGCGATCGTCTTTCCGAACCAAGAGAGCTTTTTGGAATACTCTCGAAAGCACCAGTTGGGAGCAAACGCTTTGACGTTGGGCATGTACTCGCCGATGTCGAACCGGATGCTTCTTTTCGAGACCGCTACCAACGATCGCCATGAAACGCTTCACACAATTCTTCATGAAGCGACGCACCAGATAGCCTTCAATCGTGGTATCCATCAGCGACTTTCTGACTATCCTCTCTGGGCGGTCGAAGGTTTAGCATCCGTGTTCGAATCCCCAGCCATGCTAGAGCTTTCCAATGATGCCTCCAACATCAATCGATGGAATCCGGTCCGATTCGCAACTTGGCAAGTGTTATCGCTCGAGCCGTCGAAAGTAACGGAGCGGGTGCGGAATCTCATCATCTCCGATGATGCCTTCGAAAGCCAACCCGATCAATCGTATGCCGTCGCGTGGGCACTAACTTTCTACTTGAGCGAACGACATTCCGAAGCCTACGTGCGATTCATGAAAAAAATAGCGTCGAATCCGCCGGGGATGGAGTATTCGGCGGAATCACGCAAGGCAGACTTTCAAAAGTTCTTCACTTCGGACATCGACCTACTGGTCCAACATGCAATCAAATTCTTCGCCCCCAAGCCGCGTCCCTGAGCCACTTAACAATCGCGATTGCTCAGGCGATCTGATGTGTCGTTTAGATTGACTTAGGCCTGATCGAACCTGCTTGAACTTTCTGCAGCACCTGCAGAGTTTGACGAGCAATGATCGATTCTTCGTCGGTTGCAATGACCCATACTCGGCATCGGCTTTCAGGATCGCTGATGCATTGGTCACTCGCGATTTCGGGGACATTGCCCAATCGGACGCCGAGCCATTCAAGCTGCTCGCAGATGCTTTTGCGAACAAAATGCGAATTCTCACCGATCCCTCCGGTAAACACGAGTGCGTCCATACCTCGTAGAGCAGTAGCGCTCGATGCAATCTCACAACTGGCACGATAGACCAAGAAGTCAACTGCCGTTCGGGCGGAGGGGGCCTGACTTTCGAGCAATTCCCGCATGTCGCTTGATATTCCAGAAAGGCCGAGCAAGCCCGAGCGGTTGTAGAGCAAGTTGCGCAGTTCTAGGGGAGTGATGCCGGTCGTCTCTTGAAGATACAGCAGAAGGCCTGGATCGAGGCTGCCGCAGCGCGTCCCCATGGGCAGCCCGTCCAACGGAGTCATCCCCATCGAGGTGACCTGGCTTTGACCCCCGAACATGCCACAGACACTTGAGCCGTTCCCCAGATGGGCGACAACTGTGCGACCTGAGTAAGCTTCAGGATCGAGGACCGATAAGCGACCGGCAATCGATTCAAACGAAAGGCCATGAAAGCCGAAACGTCGAACGCCATGCTGGGACAATTCCTTGGGCAGTGCATAAATGCGCGCTCTCCAGGGTAGTGTTCGATGGAATGCCGTATCGAAGCAAGCCACTTGAGGCAGCAACGGTAATCGTTTCGAAATCGCGCGCATTGCAGCCAAGTGGTGGGGCTGGTGAAGAGGAGCTAATGGAACGAGTGGCTCCAAGTCGTCAAGGACTTCCTGATTGATCAAAGTTGCAGCGGTGAATTGCTCGCCACCATGGACGACTCGGTGACCAATAGCCAACATCGATTCCGCCGTGATGAACTGTTCAAACAGCTCTTCCAAAAGGAATGTCATGGCCGAGTCGTGGTCATTTACAACGGAAGATGCGAGTTCACGGTCGATCTTCGATTCCGCCGTTTTGTTCCCAAGGAATTTGGAATACGTCTTCGCAATGCGAGCGCTGAACGCGAACTCGATTCGAAAGTGAGGTTTCGTGTAGATGCCGTCGATTTGACCACGAGCAATAACCTCTGGCTTCGCCTCCTGTTCGGAATTCAGTACATCGTCAATACCGTTTCCGATCGTGAACAGCGTAAATTTCAAGCTCGATGAGCCTGAGTTTAGTGCGAGAAGCGATCGATCCATGGTGACTTATGCTCGATGAACGACGCAGCGGGTAGAGTCAACGCGAGTGGGATGGTTTTCGTGAAGGAGGCTTTGCGAGAGGAAGACGGACGATCGTCGTCGTATTTCCCAAACAATCAGGCATGGTCGCCTTCCGTCGATGTTCTTGCTCCGAGTGTTGCATTGGCCCCGCTGCCCTGGAATTGACTTTGCCCACCCCACCGCCAGTCGGCGATCTCAGGCATATCATCACCATATTGGCGAATGTAATGTCGGTGATCGATGAGTTTTTCGTCTAGTTGATGCTTGAAATAATCGGCGCGAGCCCCCAGCTGCGGCAAGCGAGCAATTGCGTCTTCACAAAGATGGAATCGGTCCAAATCGTTCAAGACCACCATATCGAACGGCGTCGTAGTCGTGCCCTCTTCTTTGTAGCCTCGCACGTGAAGATTTTTGTGATTCGTCCGACGATAGGTCAGTCGATGGATCAACCAAGGATATCCATGAAAGGCAAAAATGATCGGCTTGTCCTTCGTAAAGATTGCGTCGAAGTCGCGATCTGGTAAACCATGCGGATGCTCGTTCGGTGGCTGCAGCTTCATGAGGTTCACGACGTTCACCACGCGAATCTTTAGTTCTGGCAAGTTCTTCCGCAACATCTCGACTGCGGCCAAAGTCTCCAAGGTGGGAACATCTCCACAGCAGGCCATGACCAAATCCGGCTCTCCCCCCGCATCATTGCTGGCCCACTCCCAAATGCCCAAACCCATCGTGCAATGTCTCACGGCTTGATCCATCGTCAACCACTGAGGCGCGGATTGCTTCCCAGCGACAATGACATTGATGTAGTTGCGACTTCTCAAACAATGATCGGTTACGGACAGCAAACAGTTCGCATCTGGCGGCAAGTAGACGCGAATGACTTCGGCCTTCTTATTCACAACGTGATCAATGAATCCAGGGTCCTGGTGGCTGAACCCGTTGTGGTCTTGCCGCCAAACATGAGAACTGAGCAGATAATTGAAGGATGCAATCGGACGCCGCCAAGGTATGTGGTTGCAAACCTTGAGCCATTTGGCGTGTTGATTAAACATGGAATCAACGATGTGAATAAACGCTTCATAGCATGAAAAGAATCCATGTCGACCGGTCAACAGGTAACCTTCAAGCCAACCTTGGCATTGATGCTCGCTTAGGACCTCCATCACTCGGCCATCGGGAGACAGTCGGTCATCTTCCGGGAGAATCTCACCCATGAAACAGCGATTCGTTACTTCGAGAATATCCTGCCAGCGATTGCTGTTATTTTCGTCAGGGCTGAAGACACGGAAGTTCTGGCTTTCGAGATTGAATTTCATGACATCGCGAAGGTACGAACCCATGACACGTGTCGATTCTCGAAACACTTGTCCCGGCTGCGGCACCTCCACCGCGTAGTCCCGAAAATTTGGGAGCTTCAGATCGCGAAGGAGTAATCCTCCGTTGGCGTGCGGATTGGCACTCATGCGGCGGTTGCCTTTCGGAGCCAATTGCCGCAGCTCCTGCTTCAATCGGCCAGCGTGATCAAACAATTCCTCCGGATGGTAACTCTTCATCCACTCTTCGAGTATGCGAATGTGGCTAGGTTGGTCCATGTCACCCATGGGGACCTGATGGCTCCGCCAGTAGTCTTCGCATTTTTTTCCGTCGATGGATTCTGGGCATGTCCAGCCCTTTGGTGTGCGCAGAACGATCATTGGCCATATCGGTCGATCGAGGACGTAATCCACAGCAGCGTTCTGGAATCGCTCAGTGGGACTGGCGCCATCGGTGTCTTTCTCTCTAACTTCTGGAGAACTCTCCTCGCTTGACTCGGATCGTGCGTTTTTCCAAATGGAACGAATCGTCGCGATCGCTTGGTCCATCGCCCCCGCCAACTGCTGATGAACATCTTCGGGATCATCCCCTGAAACGAACAGCGGCCGCCATCCCATTCCCTCGAAGTATTTTCTCAGTTCGGATTCAGGAATTCGGGCGAGGAAACAGGGATTTGCAATTTTGTATCCGTTGAGATGGAGGATCGGCAAGACACAACCGTCTCTTTGTGGGTTGAGTAACTTGTTGCCATGCCATCCTGTTGCAAGAGGTCCGGTCTCCGCTTCTCCATCGCCGACGATGCAAGCGACGATCAGATCGGGATTGTCGAACGCCGCACCAAAGGCGTGGCTCAAAGCGTATCCCAATTCGCCCCCTTCATGAATGCTGCCTGGCGTCTCCGGTGCGACATGACTTGGGATACCGCCCGGGAAGCTAAACTGCTTGAAAAGCCTTCGCAGTCCATCGAGATCCTCTGAGATCTGAGAATAGACTTCGCTGTACGTCCCTTCCAAGTATGCGTGCGCGACGAGAGACGGTCCGCCGTGCCCAGGACCAATAACGTAAATCATATTGAGATCATCGCGTTTAATGACCCGATTGAGATGGGTATACACGATGTTCAGCCCCGGCGAGGTTCCCCAATGGCCAAGCAGCCGAGGTTTGATGTGGCTTCTTTGGAGAGGCTCGCGGAGCAGCGGATTATCCATCAAGTAGATCTGCCCAACCGATAGATAATTCGACGCTCGCCAGTACGCATCGAGTAATCGAACCTCTGACGACGAGAGAGGTTTGGGGTGCTCTCGCTTAGACGAATCCGCTGGTATCGATTTTGGACCTTGAGGGCGTCGCTCTTTCACGCTCATCGGCACATCTCCTTAAGGGGGCTCCCGAAACGGCGAGAAGGACGGACAAGGTGACCGATCGCAAGCCGATTCGTGGGCGAAGAATCTTCGCCTCTTCCACTATCTACGTTTCGGGCTGATGGGTCGCCCCTATACTTTGGATTGGGCTGTCTTCAAAACCCGCGCACCCGGAATGCTGAGATTCTACCGAAAAACGTCCGGCCTGAACAATGAAGAAACGTCGAAGCTAGCTATTCGTGAAGGAACACAGGGGTTTGATCGCGCTGCTTCAAAAGCGAGTCCACCGTCTCCCAGTCCCAGATGCGATCAGGTACGAGCAGGAGCTCTGGCCGAGTGTATGGGATGAAGCGTGATTTCCACCGACTGGTGATGGTTGCTGCGGCTTTCATCAAAGCGTTCCGGTCCATCTCCGTGTCGTATTCGATGTCTTGGTATCCGCCGATGGACAAAAGCGATTGTTGAGCGATGAATCGAACTGCTGGGTAGGGATCCGTCATCAGTATCGCGAGGTAAGGAACCATCCAATCGTCCTTTGATGCTTGTCGAGCGGGTTCCCATCCGAAATGCCAAGCGATGAGAGCTCGCTGAGCGGCATCGCCCTGGAGCGCCATCGTAACAGACATCGCCAAGTCTGACTTGAACTCATAAGGAACAGTAAGTGGTCTGCGATACCACTGCGCTAAGTTCTTGTCGGTCCACTGCAGCGATCTATCGAGATGGCAAAGATTGCAAGCGTTGGGCCTGCCCGTCCGAACAGTTTCGGCCGCCGTGGGGCTGGTGATCTGATGGCTAATCGTCGCTTTCAGCAGTCCATAGGTGGTATTGGGAGCGTGGCAGTTGTAGCAGCGACTCCCTGGAGAGTTGGCGGCGTGATGTGTATGGCTAATCAAGATGGACTCGTCTTCGTACTTGGTGTGGCACTGCGTACAAGCAATATCTCCGCGAAAGCCCGGTTTCAATTGATCTTCATTCCAATCGGAAATCGCTTGTGATTCATTCGCGGGGTGCATTTCATGACAACTTAGGCAGGTAAGTTCCCCCTTGAGAAAGCAAGGAGATGCCTTCAATCCGTTCCATTCTCGTCCGACGATTCGGACCATTCCATCCGGCCAGAATTGCGAGGGGTTCATAACGGATTGCCGAACTCTTCCCAAGTCATCGCCGGGACGCAGTGCCAGGTCGGAACCGGGAGTTTCTCGGTGCCAAGCCATGTGGCATTGGCCGCATACTTGGCTGACGCGATCATGAGGCAACTTGGATGGATCGACCAAACTTACGACTTCCACATTTGGATTTTTTTCGTGAAGTCGGTGCGATTCGATGTGAGCTTGGCCTGGGCCATGGCACGCTTCACAACTGATGCCGAACTCAGCCACGGTTGTCTGTGGACGATTCGGAGAGTCCGGCGGATTCAATGCTTTGTCGGGATGGGTGGTGTGGCAAGTCATGCACGAGCTATTCCAGATGCTCGAAGGTTCGACGTCTGGTGGAAGGGGAGGAACCAGGAAGGAAGACTCGCGCGGAATCCAGCGCTTTTCTTTGGTCAGCCAAACAAACGGAAGGTCAATCAGTTCCCGTCCGTGGCCACTGAGTACCCAATAAACTTGCATGTGATGAGAACCGGTACACAGCACAACCGGATGTTTGGACCTACTTCGAAAAGCTTCTGCCGAATTTGGATGGGGATTGTCGATTTCCGCCCAAAAATGCTCGCCGTCGTTCTTCAAGCGATACGTCTGTTCACCGCGCTTCAATGTTACGTCGCGAAAATCGCCGAGAATCGATTGAGGCGAGGCAACCTGGGTCATGGTGCGATGATACGACCCGTACCATGTGTCGTGTTCGTGTGTATGGCAATCGCGACACTGGTTGGATCCGACATAGTTATCCGAAGCGATGGTGGCGGGCGGAGAAGAAGCATCGAAATCGAGCCGGACCGGCGTCGGCGGAGCTTCAACTTGTTGTCGTTGCTCCTCGGGCAATGGAACGAAGCGAACAATCGCAAGAATGAGAAAGGCGATTCCAACAGCAACGCCAGTGGTCACGATCCAGCGAGGAAAAGCAGGCCTCGCCGGAGAAGGGTGCTCTTTCGGCTGTTTGGAGCGTCTCGCTTTCATGCCCTCGATTTACTGAGAAACGAAGTCATAGACAATCGATTGCTGTTCGACCATTCGTGTACCGCCATCTTCAATCCGCAATACGATTTGGATCGCAGGCATGTTGAGGGCAAATGGCGGACTCGTCTCCTTTTCTAAAACGTCATCCGCTCCATTCAAGAGATCATTATCAAGACCATCGGTCCCAGAATCGACTTGCGCGAAGCTCCGCTGAATGGCATTGTTGACGTCAATGGATGACGTGTCGTCGTTCGAAGAACCAAAATCGCGTTGACGATTGATCCAGATGTTACCAAAACTTCCCGCGACTTTCTTCTGAGCCTTCCCGTCGACTTCATAGTGCGGCGACCAGGAATCAAAGGAAGGTTGATAGACATGAAATTGACTGATGTTGATCGGCATGGACCCAGCACTCGGCGGCGGAGTTTGACTGTGGACGATCAGTCCCGACTTGTAGAGATCGGTCGTAAACAAGAAGGTAGTACTACCGCTCGCCAAGAAATTGTTCAGCGAGAAGCCGCTCAACGCGGTAAACCATCTCGAATCGTTAATCTCGGCAGCGCTCGGGGTTCTCCAAGCGGGATTGGCGGGGTCATTGAAGTATGCCGCTCGTTGCATTGCTTTGGCACCCCAATTCAGATCGACGAACGCACCTTTTCCAGCAATCACCGGTACGCTAGATCCCATAGGCCAGTAATTATTGATTGCAAAGCCATAGGACGGATCATTAGGTGATAACACCACGTCATCCGTCGAATAGGCACCGAAATTTTGAGTGCCATCGACTCCCGGATCGACATAGAGGTTAACTAGCGGATCAAACCCACGCACATCAAAAGCGAGAACGTTGGTGGTCAGGATATCCTGACCGATTCGGTTCACGACACCGATGTTCGGGCCAACGTACCCTCCTAATCCCAGGAATGGATGCAAGAAACCTGCACGGCACCCGAACTCCATTGGACTAACCTCATCATTTCCGACGCAACCCACCGTAAATTTTGCGTAAGGCAATGATTTCGTCAGGGCAAGGATGGGCATCGTTGTTGATGCGTTCAAGACCGGATACTGAAAGTGCCCGAATCGGTTTTCAGGATGCTGTAAGTCGTCGAGTGAGTTTGCAGCGACAACATCGAAGTTGGCGTCACCGCTATTGGGAATGCGACGAATCGATAAATCACAATTGGTGTGCGCAAATCTCATGCCGAGCATGTTCCCCAATTCGGTGTTCGCCTCTTGGGCGAGAATTTGCTCGTAGTACGTTGGATTACCTGCTGCAGTCGGATCGACCCAGAACAACTGACCAGCAATATTCAGGTCGGGCCGAATCAGCAGGACTCGTCGGTGAAGAACAAACTCGTCAGGAATCCCGTTCCCATTGGCATCATTGAAAGTAGGGACGGGGACTGCAGATCCAAAAGGATCACCGAGGCCTCCAACGTCATCGATTTCGACTCGTGGTTGGAGGTGATAGACGATCTCTGCATATTCAGAAGAGATCATGACTGGGGTCGCCCAATCGATCAACGTGATATCCGTATCTAATGCACGGCCAGCGGCGTTATTCTGAACCGCCTTCAAAATCGCTCGAGGCACTTTGCCGCGAAACCATTCGACGCCAGCACGACACGTGAACATGAGAACGTCATCGGTGTCACCGTATCGGCTATCTGGAAGCATCAATGAAGGAACCGTCTGCGACGTATTCATGGTTGCAAGCGTCGCGGAATAATCCGTCATGGGGCCGTCGTAATACTTGAGATAACCGACCATTTGCGAATTTCCAAGCGGATTGGGGCGAATGGTCATCCCTTCAATATCGCGGCGGATGATGGTGCTTGCCGAGCGAAGCTTCTCGTTTAGGTTCAGTTTTGATCGTCCTTCGGTAATGCTATCGCCCAGTCGCTTGAATCCCACTGCCAGCGCGGCCATCATCAATAATGTGACGGTCGTCCCAATCATGACCTCCACCAAGGTGAATGCTTTTTGGCGAGTGCGAGAAGATCGCTTCGAGACAAGTTTCATAAGTTCAAATCCTCACAGAACACGGCACACGGAAGTTTTCGCGATCGATACGCAGGAAAAGATGGAAAATTGACCGTGTGGTGTGGGAGCACCGGTTTCCCTATTCTATTCCACCATCATCGAAAATTACCATACGAGGTACCAAGATTTTCGGACTTCCCGTGAAAGATTCACACGGGTCGTCCGTTCTTAAGCTGATGGCGTTGAGTTTGAAACCTGTTCACGAAGCAAAAACTGCCAGACGTCACGGATGATCGTATCCAAGTCCGTTTGAGGGCAGAATCCGACTTGCTCTTTGAGTCGGGATAGGTCGGGTACACGGCGTCGAACGTCTTCGAAATCAGGGTCGTAAGCATCCGCATAGGATTGAAATTCGATGGTGGCCGAAGGATTGACGATCGAACGAACGCGCTCGGCCAAGCCGAGGACCGAAATGGAAACATCGGAGCCAATGTTGAAGACCTTACCGAACGAGGTAGGCATGGCCATTAATTGGATGACTGCCGAAATGACATCTTGGACATGAGCGAAACACCGTTCCTGAAGACCATCGTCATGAACGATGATTGGTCCCCCACGAATAGCGGATTCGACGAAGCGCGGGAGGACCATGCCGTACGCACCGCTTTGTCTCGGTCCGACTACGTTAAAGAATCGTCCGATGACAATGGGAGTGCTGAATTGACGCGCACAAGCGAGCGCAAGGAATTCGTCGATAGCTTTACTTGCACCGTAGCTCCATCGAGGTTTCGACGTGGATCCGAACACCAAGTCGTCCTCCTCATTCCAAGTCGATTTTGGATTTTTCCCGTAGACTTCACTGGTTGAGGCCAAGAACATGGGTACATGTCGCCCCAATTTTCGCTGTGAGCAAAGTGCGTCCAGAATCAATTGTGTCGGATAGATGTTCCGATGAATCGTTTCAATCGGGTTCTTCGCAATGAGGGACACGCCAACCGCTGCCGCTAGATGGTAAACGGCATCGACTCGCTCAACAACCTCGTTCACAAGGGCTGAATTCGCTAAGTCTTGCTGGAGAATGGTCAGTCGTGCGTTTCGCCGTGCCTGCTTTAGATTCGAGTCGCGTCCGGTGCTCAGGTCGTCGATCACAATGACTTCATTTCCCTCTTCGAGGAGCCGTTCCGTCAAATGAGAACCGATAAAGCCCGAACCGCCGGTCACGAGAATCTTCATGATGTTTTTGCAATGGAACGTGATGGACTTTTCGAGATATGCCAAGGAGTTACGAAAAGATAAAGTCTACAGAGACGAAGAATTGTAGCAGTAAATTGGAGCAGAATCGATTTCGTTGCGTTGGATATGCCGCTGATTTCTTCGACGGTAGAGCAGCACCGCGTTGGCGGTCGATAAGCCTTAAACCGAGATCAGCAGAGGCAGTAACATCCGATTTGGAGCCGAAATTTTTGCAAAGTGGCTCGATTTTCACGTCGTCGATGGACCTGAAGCGACAATTGAAAGCTATACCTGCGACTTTGAAATCGGAAGAAAAACCTATTGTCTTTGTCGGTTCGCCGGTAAACTTTTCTGGATGAGTTGCCTTTACCAAAGGTACAGGACTAAACAAGGGAATTTGACTGTGAAGAGTTTGAACTGTTTTCCGGATTCTTTGAGTCGATTGGCTCGCGCACTTCTTGGATTTGCTGTGTTGGTTCTTGCCACCGGAACCTCAAACGCACAATCCAACGCCAATGCGAAAGCAGCACCGAACTCGCTGAAATCGCCGAAAGAGGCGATTGCCATCTATGCGGACGCCGCCAATTTTCAAAACAATTCCGCTTTCGATTTGGCGATCGAAGAGTGGACAAAGCTGATCGAGCGTTTTCCAAGCGATCCCTTGATCCCCAAAGCTTATCACTACTTGGGAGTTTGTTACCTGCAGATTGGTGAACCAAACTACGAAAAAGCGATTGAGTCGCTTCAATGCGCACTTCGCGAGCCGAATCTCGAAGTGCGCGAAGAGTCCTTGGTCAATTTAGGTTGGGCACTGTTTTCGGTCGGAAGCTCCTCAACTGATCAAAAGAAATCAGAGAGTCTGGCAAAGGCTCGACAAGTTCTGAAGCAGTATTTGTCCGATTACGCCGACGGCGTTTATGTCGATCGTGCTCTTTTCTACGCTGCCGAATGCGAATACTTGTTGGGCAAGAAGGAGGAGGCGGGAAAGTTGTATCGGCAGTTTCTTTCACAGAAGAACTTCGCCAAATCCCCGTTCCGACCGGACGTGCTATACGCCATGGGGGTTAATTACGAGGAGCTGAAACAAGATAGTCTCGCCAAAGAAGCATACGATGAGTTCTTAGCGAAATTTCCTGAACACCGACTGGTCAGCGAAGTTCGACTGAGAAAAGCGGAATTTCTTCTTGCGGAGAACAAGCCCCAAGAGGCGGTCGAGATGTTGCGGCAAGTTGTTAAGCAGCCAAACCTAGCGTTGCCGGATTACGCGATGTCCCGACTGGCATACGCTCTTGCGAAGTCCGGTAAGTTCGATGAATCATCGTCGGTCTATCAGCAGATCGCGGAACGCTTTCCAAATTCTCCGTACGCTTTGACGGCCCAACTCGCCGCTGGACAGACGCTTATGCGGGAGAAAAAGTATGACGAGGCTGCGGCATTCTTTAAGCGGTTGTTGCCCCAGAAAAATGAACAAGCGGCTGAAGCAGCCCACTGGCTTTGCCAGATTCTGATTTTGCAGGGCAAACCGGCGGATGCCATCCCATTTGCCAAAGATGCTCTTTCCTGGGCAACGTCGTCTCGATGGACGACTGCTTTGCAGATGGATTATGCCGATGGTTTGAACGAAACCGTCGATGGCAAGCAGCAAGCGCGCGAATGGTATCTTCGAATCTCACGAGAGAATCCGGACGACCCTCTTGCACCGAGGGCACTGTACAACGCAGCTTTCAGTTCACTTCGCTTAGGCGAGCACCAACAAGCACTCACTTTGGCCGAGCGTTTGGTCAGCACTTATCCTCAGGACCAATTGGCCGTGGAGGCAAAGTACATTCGAGCTGAATCCGCGCTGCAATTGAGTCGATTTGAGGACGGAATCCGCTATTTCAATGAACTCATCAACCAGCACACTGACAATCCACAGCGTGGAACTTGGTTGCTGCGGCTTGCGACTGCGGCCTATTTTGGCGAGCAGTATGATCTGGCGCTCCGCGCGGTTGAGCAAGCCAAACCATTGCTTGACGATAAAGAATCACAGGCTGAGCTGTATTACCTCGCCGGTGCAAGCTTGATTGAGACGAAGCAAATGGACGAAGCGGTTGCAAACCTCGGAAAAAGCTTGGCGATCGCGCCCACCTGGTCTCAAGCGGATGAAGTGCATGTGATGCTCGGCGAAGCGCTCGTTGAACTGAAACGCGATGAAGAGGCGTTGGCGACGTGGACCAAGCTGATCGAACAGTTTCCAAACAGCTCCTTGCGATTCCAAGCTCTTTACCGTTCGGGCCAAGTCCATGCGAATCGCAAGCAATATTCGCGCGCGATCGGCTGCTACGATCAACTTCTCAGTCAACCTGCGCCCGCAGGCCTGAAAGAGTTCGCTACCTACGGCAAAGCATGGTCCATGATGCAAGAGCAGAACTACGCGGGTGCTGCCGATCTGCTTCAGCCTCTCGCTGCCTCTGATCGCAAGGACGGGTTGGGGATGGAGAGCAAGCTGGCGTATGCGATTTGCCTTCGTCAGACCGACCGCAATGCTGAAGCCAATGATCGTTTCAACCAGTTGATCAGCATGAATCCGACGGGGACGCTGCTGGGCAATGTGCTCTATGAACAAGGTATTGCGTTCGCCCAAACGAACCAATTTCAGAATGCGTATTCCAATTTTCAGCGGATCGTTCAGGAGTTCCCTGAATACCCAATGATGGATCGAGTGCTTTATGAGCTCGGTTGGGCAGCGAAGCAGCTCGATCGAGTTGATGAGGCCATCGAGTCCTTTCAGTCTCTGATCGATCGTTATCCTCAGAGTTCGCTCGTCGCAGAGGCAGCCTACCACGTCGGCCAAGGACAATACTCTCGACAGAAATACCAAGCTGCGATGGTTTCCTATCGCAAAGTCATCGATCAAGCACAAGACGCAGCGCTCATTGAAAAATCTCTTTACAAACTCGGCTGGTCGTTGTTTCAAGAGAAGGAGTATGTTACCGCTCGCGACCAGTTTCAACGTCAACTGAAGGAATTCCCGAAAGGGGAACTGTCCCTCGACGGCCAATTCATGATTGCCGATTGCGAAAGCAAACTAGGGAACTTCTCCGAAGCGCTCACGTTGTTTCGCGCCGCTCGAAAAACGTTCGAATCGATGGAGGACACTTCGAGGGTCAATGAGCAGCTTCAAGTGCTCATCTATCTCAACGGGGCTCAAGCAGCTCGCGAACTTAAGCAATGGAAGGAATGCGAAAACTGGTTGAGGGTCATCGTTGATCAGTATCCTTCGACGCCCTATTTGCCACAGGTCATTTACGAGCTGGCTTTTTGCAACCAAAACTTGAAGAACAAGGACGAAGCTCTGAGGCTTTATGGAGAAGTCGCGGAAAAGTATCGCACCGAGATTGCCGCCCGTGCTCGTTTCATGATGGGCGAGCTCTACTTTGCCGAACGGGAATTTACGAAGGCCATTCCAGAGTTTCAACGTGTGATGTACGGATTCGGTGCCGCTCAAGCTCCGTCAGATATCAAGAACTGGCAAGCCCGTAGCGCTTTTGAGGCGGGGCGGTGTGCCGAGGTCTTGATTGGTGATGCGAAGGGCGAGAAGCGCGATAAAGCCATCAAGCTATCCAAGGACTTTTATCAATACATTATCAATGAACATGGACAACACGAGCTGGTGGAACAAGCTCGTCAACGCTTGGAAGCGCTTTCAAAACTCTGACGACGCGCGAGAAATGCGTTGTCAGAGCATCTCGCCCCCGAGGATCATCTGAGTGTCGAACATCATCGAAAGGAACGCCGCCAGCATAAGTGAAGCGGCTGCGGAAAGTTTATGGTCTGCGTCCGTGGGGCGCGTTTCGTCTGCAGATTCAGGGCCAGCGGCAGATAAGATTCGACCGGTAGTAAACCGCTGCATAAGCGATGGAGCAGCTTCTCAGCCCTCTCGAACGTTTCGGACTGGCCCCTATTCACCTCTCGCTCACCTTGGGGTGATTCGTTTTTTGGTTTGTGGCCTCCTGGGATTTGCGTTTGCAGTCCCTTCGAACGAACTTGGGGCGCAGGAATCGACGGGAATCGCAACTCCAGAGTCATTGAGCGAATTGGTCGCCGCCCCGGATTCATCGACCAATCCGCCTGCGAATAGCGGTTCCTTTGAGCCCTTGCCCGGTATTGATTTCCTGTCGCTGCTGATCAAAGGGGGCTGGTTCATGGTGCCGATCGGACTCGTGAGTCTGATGGCGTTGACCATGGCACTGGAACGACTTGCCAATTTAAGGCGAGCGAAAGTGCTACCCCAGGGTCTGGTTCTCGGACTGGGAAAACTCGCCAAAGAGTCCGAAATGTTGGACCCGCGTGCCGCTTACCGACTTTGCCAACAATTTCCGTCGCCTTCGGCCAATATCATCCGAACCATGCTATTGAAGATTGGGCGGCCACACGCGGAGATCGAGCATGCGGTGGCTCAAGCGACGCAACGCGAAGCTGATCGGTTGTACTTGAATGTTCGCTGGCTGAATCTCACAACGGGAGTTGCCCCGCTCTTGGGATTGTTAGGGACGGTTTGGGGACTCATTCGAGCTTTTCATGATTCAACTCAGCTCGCCGTCGGCCAGAACAGGGCGGAACAATTGGCGACCGGCATCTATGAGGCTTTGATCACGACGTTAGCAGGATTGCTCGTCGCCATCCCAACCGCGATCATCGCACATCATTTGGAAGGGAAGATCACAGCGCTCTTCAGGCAAATCGATGAGTTAATGTTTCATTTGATGGTCCAAGTTGAGCGTTTTGAAGGACGCGTGCGGTTCGATCCGAATGAACGCGAATTGAAAGCCAAGGAGTCGGCATCTGAGTCAAAACCAGAATTGCATCGCGATGACCCCGTCGCAGCGTTTCGAGTACCGAAGCCACCCAGTTCAACCGTCCATTCCGTTGCTTCGAAACCTCGAGTGTCCGATGTTCCGAACGTTCCAAGGAAATAGCTGGTCCGCCAGACCTTGCCTCTCGTATCCGAAATCGCCGCTCGCTTGCATATTCAGAAGCCGTCCACAAATTGATCATGTCCGTTCACTTTCTCCAATTTTCACTTCATTGAAATGGCAATTCAGATACGTCGCGGCCGAGCTGTCGAAGCGCTCAATCTGACATCGTTGATGGACGTTGTTTTTTTGCTATTGGTGTTCTTCCTGGTTGCATCCCGCTTTGCGCAGGAGGATCGAGAGCTTCCAGTACAACTGCCGTCGGCTTCCAGTGCCATGCCGATGACCGCCGAGCCCCAGGAAATCGTGGTCAACATTGACGAGCAAGGTCGCTACTTCGTTAACGGTCAATTTCTTGATCGCGATGCACTGAAACAAGCGTTGCAGAAAGCATCTCTAGATAATCCATTTACGCTGAGCGTCATTATTCGGGGCGACCGTAACGTTCCGTTTCAGTTCGTCGTCGATGTCATGGACTTGTGCCAGACCTTTGGGATATCGAACTACAAGGTCAGCACTTCAGCTCTGGACTCGTGAGTTATCGAATGAAGAACTCGACCGCGCGATATCAAGTCAGCGTTCCGCACGATGCGAGCATGGCTTGGATCAATTACTGGCCGCTCGACTTGGCGATGATTCTATTGTCTGGGGTCATCGTGTGGCTGGTGCTTCGCAATCTGGAGTTCGATGATCCACGACTTCTGTACAACGCATGGACCTATATTATCGGCGGCCCTTGCGGAGTCTTGCTCCTTTCCATTCTGCTTCGATCTACTGTGAGTCGAGTGGTTGAGAAGTCGCTGCAGATTTCCTTTCTTGGCAGCGTCATTATCCATCTGATCTTCCTGATCGCCGCGATCAACATCGTGATTTTCGTTCGAAACTGGCCGGACGCATTTCGACCGGTGGCACAAGCGAACACGCCACGCAGAATGCTGGTGCCTGAGTATTTCAAACCGACCGTGACTCCGGATCAGAAACGTCCCGACTATCTATTACCCGTTCCGACGGAGCACGAGGCTGTACCGTTAGAACCGGATCGTGCCGAGGTTCCCAGCGAATTGCAACTTGAGTCCGTCGAATTGCCGAGACGGGAAATGCACACCCCAAATGCTAGTCGCGAGTTTGAAATCCCACGCGTTGATCCCGCCCTTTCCCAGCCGACGGTTGCTGATCAATCTCAGAAGTTGGATCGTCAGAGCGCTGAATTCGTTGAGCCTCATCGTCAGCAACTGGATGTGCCTGATATCACGCGGTCCGAGGAGATTGCATCGTCATTGCAACCTCGGGAGATGCAAACGGAGCAAAGACGTTCGGCGAGTGAATCAAGCACCCTATCCGCCTTGGAACCTGTTCCCATTCAAAGAAAGCCGACCTTGTCTTCCGCAACCATGGAACAGGTCGCTTCACAAGCTCGATCTACTCCTGAAGATGCGATCAGTCCAACCGACGTGTCCAAGTCACAGATGCCGAAGCGGAACGTCGCGCGGACCGATCGCGATGACGACGTAAAGCCCATTCCTGTTCCACAAACCGCGGTCGAACGATCTGTGCGATCGTCATTGGCGGCTACGAATGCCGATGTGCAGCCACTTCGAGAGCTAACGGTGGAGCGGCTCGACTCATTGCAAGCAATGCCTGCCGCTCAGCGGCCCCCTGCTGCTCCGAAGATCGAGCCAAAATTGCGGACTCCGGATAGGGTACCGGCGGCAGCTCCGCAGGTTGCAGTCACGGAGCAAAAGCAGTCGATTGAACGTTCCATTGCGGCAGCGGCATCCTCGATCGATCGTCCGGCTTCAACAAGGGTCGATGCTCCAAGCGTAGCCATAAGCGAGCCGACTCCAACGTCCTCCAGCTCAAGTAGCGATTCCATCGAACAGATGATTTTGAACCGCGATCAAGTTGTTGCTAGGCGATCCATGGAATCGAGCCTAGTTGCCACGACAGCAGTGCAAAGCTTGTCTTCCCAATCGCGACCGCAGATTCCGACGACGCCAAATCTGAGTAATTCAACTGCCTTCGGTGCGAACATGAATAGTCAGCCGTTGGAAATCGCAAACACCGGTCCTGCAGCGTCGCTACAGCGTTCGCTGCTGGATAACACCTCGACCGCGAAGAGTAGTCCGGTATCCGAATCAGTTGCTCTTCCGGAGGATGCGTCTGGCGACAGCGATGCACGGAACGGTTCTGCGGTGGGCAGTCAGGTAACGGACGCGAATTTTTCGATTGCCGCCGACGATCGTTCCAACGGAACGCCTCGGGCCGCTGCCGCAAGCAGTCTTACGAATTCGATGGGCCAGAATGAACTCGAAACGGCTAGTTCCATCGCAGACAAGCGGCCGGGCTTCCCGCAGCGTTTGCCCATTAGCAAAACCAGTGATCCAGCTTCGCAGATTGGAAATATCGAAATTGCGGAGACCTCTCAGGGAGCCGTGGCCAGTCGAATACCGAGTACGGATCGTTCTCCCTTCGGCGGACCCATGTCGAATCCGATTCAAGCAGAGAATGTAGCGGAAGCAGGTCCAACTGAATCGAGCGAAGCAGCAAGTACCCCAGGGGACTGGAACGAGAATCTGGCTTCCGAGTCACCTGCGATGAAGCGAGATGGTGATTCGGTGCGGTCATCATTAGATATCGAGGGCAAGGCACAGTTGGGTGCTGCGAGAAATCTCGGCAATCCAATTCGAGGACTTGCGCCCTCGCTTGCAGAAAATGCAATTCCAGAGATTCTTCCGAGCGATCGTCCAACTCAGAGATTTCGCAACTTGGACCCAGGTGGACCGGTGTTATCAGGTAGCGGTGTGGCAATCCCTGCTCCCGCCTTTGAGCGGAGACTCAACCGCAATCGCGATCGAAGTTCGGCTGCTGATCTGGGACCATTGGGGCCAGAGACCGAAGAAGCTATCGAACGAGGCTTGGCATTTCTCGCGAAATACCAGAGAAGTGACGGCTCGTGGCGGCTGGAGGACTTTGACACGACCGTTGACATACGTAGTCCGTGCGCTGCGACCGCACTGGCGCTCTTAGCGTTCCAGGGTGCCGGCTACACGCATCGGCAGTACGAATACGCACCGGTTGTCCAGAAGGGACTGCAATTCTTGATCTCGAATCAGCGAGGGAATGGTGATCTCTACATTCCCAGTGACCCAGTCTCTGACCAAAACGCTTGGCTCTATTCACATAGCATTGCGGCACTTGCACTCAGCGAAGCTTATGGAATGACCCAAGACCCCGACCTGAAAGAATCAGCTCAAAAGGCTGTCGATTTCATGGTTGCCTCGCAAGACAAGAAGCTCGGAGGATGGCGGTATCGCCCAGGCTCCGGATCGGATACCAGTGTCACGGGTTGGTTCATGATGGCGCTCAAAAGTGCGCAGCTCGCCGGGCTTGAAGTACCTAAGGAAACCTTTCAGGGTATCCAGCGTTGGGTGGAAGCTAACCAAGCGTCGAACCAAGAACCCCATTTGTACCGATACGATGCGTACGCTCCCGACACACCAACCAAACGACATGGCCGAATACCGACCCCCGTGATGTCCAGCGTTGGATTGTTGATGCGACTGCATTTAGGTTGGCAGCGAGACCATCCGAACATGATTCGGGGAGCGCAGTTCTTGCTGCAGCAGGCACCATCGGCAGGAACGATCGAAGCTCCCGCGAAAGACACGTACTATTGGTACTATGGAACTCAAGTCTTGTTCCACATGGGGGGCGAATACTGGAAAGCCTGGAACCAGCAACTCCATCCGCTGTTGATTCGATCTCAAGTTCGAAACGGAGAGATGGAGGGAAGCTGGGAGCCTCTAGGGGATATTCCAGACGCCTGGGGCAAGTTCGGTGGACGGCTTTATGTGACAACTCTCAATCTTCTGTCCTTAGAAGTTTACTATCGCCATCTTCCTTTGTACGATGCCACGAGCCGATAATCGCTCATCCAGTTCCAATCGTTGCCAGTTACAGCGAAATCTTCTCGCGCTGCTGAAGGAGTTCACTTCCTTTTGGCGTATTTCTCGATGATGACTTCGGTATCCGTCTTGAGACCTCGCATGTACGCTTTCCATTGAGCATTAACCGTGGCGGTATCGCCGAAGATCTCTTCAAAGATGGCCAAGCACTGGTTGCGAAACTCGGATTCTTCGATCCGCGATCCCAACTCGATCTTCTCGCCGACTTTCTTGTAGTATTCCGCGAGCTTTTCAGGATGCTTTTCCATCAGAAAGTGAGTCAATCCCCAGCTTTGACCGTAGGCTGCCACCGTGGCGGCATGAGTGGCGGCGTAATCAAAGATCTTGTCGGTTACGATGAACTCGACCGTCGAGTGTTCGGTATCGGCCGCGAGGCGACGATACCAACGAAGCCGATCCGTATTGACTGCACCAATACCTCCCCAACCCGCTCCGGAGGGTGTTTCGAAGTAGGTCGCCAACCCCTCTTGAGCCCACCGCAAGAAATACGCCCCTCTTGGAATCAAAGAGGTGTTCCCAGCCAGCTGGTGGGTTGCTTCGTGCGAAACGACTTCGATGTCTGCTTCTTCTTTCGCGATTTGGATCAGCAGATCGAGAGCATTCGCGAGCTGATGAAAGTCGCGAGTTCCGTCCGTTCGCACACCTTTCAACTCCTTCTTGGCTTCCTGCATTGCACGGGAAAGAGCATTCAATGCTTGAAATTCCTCGGAAGTCCCTTGGTCGTAGAAGACAGCCACGTTGTCCTTCGAGGACCAAAAGCCCGATGCCTGCTTTAGGTCGGGGTCTAAACGTGTCGCGTAATGGAGATAATCATCCTCGTGATTAAATAGGAGTACCATCAGGTGTTCTTTTGGCGGCTCAAGAACAATTCCGTCGAGAGCGAATTTCTGAAAGTAGAGTTCGTAAACGGTTTCAAGCAGTTGCAGTCTGGCCTCAGCTCTCGGGATTTTCTTTCGCCCCACTTTCTCGGCGTTATCGGGAACATCGTGAAGGACCACGTAATGATCACTTACGTTGACCTTCATGTCGGGCCGTCCGACCATGTCCCTCAGGGTTGCGATCGTTGCATCGGGTGACGAAAGCTTCTTATTGATGTTCAGCTTGGTTTGAACGAGGCGTTTGACGGTCGGATCGTCCTTGTTGATTTTCCAGGCTTCGCTCGCGCACGCATTAAATTCCTTGAGCATGCCATTTTTTAGGGCGAACCTAGCTGCGTCAAGATACGCTTCAACTGTATTCGCTCCCTTAGCTTTGTTGGCCATCTGCGCGTAGAGTTGCCGCTTGGTCGGTGCCTCGATGATCCTCGCGTTTTCGGTGCTCAGCATCAATTGTTTGAAGACGGGATGATTATATTCGATCAACCGGCCAGGAACCATTTTGGCAGAACCCTCCAAAACAATCTGCAAATCGGTCCCAGGTAGCTGGTAGATAACGAGATTTCCCCGAGCCACCGCAGGGAGAGAAATGGTCAACACTAAGACGAAGCGATTCCACCACATACGAGCTCCCCTCAACATTGAACGCGTGATTATCAATTACGAGCAATTAGATTTGAATTGGCAAAGATGAGTTCCCCCGACGACAAGATGTTTAGAGCTTAGCACAGGCATGCATGGAAGGGAACAGATTACTGGGAGCAGATCTCCGTAAATACTAATCCCAATCTCGCTGGAATCGATTGCCGAGAGTCAGGTTGAGCGGCTGTTTTCGCTCGAATTGACGCAGTCTGCCTCTTCAGCGGATTCGCGACAAGCATCCGCCCGCTGCTGCGAATGACAGAAACGGAAATCGCAAGTATATTTATGAAGGGTATTGTTCGTCACAGGTCGCATAGTTAAGAAACGACAATGGTTCGTTGATTGCAGAGATGGAACGCTGTTTCCCTGCTTGCGAAGGGGTATGGCAGTCACTTGGAAACTGAATTTTCCTGTCCAACTGTGATAGCCCTTTCGATGCCGTCATCGATCCCACCACAACAAAACGCTTGGCAATAAGACCTTCAGCAAACAATCAAGAGACAACCATGCGAGCGGTCGCCGTCCAGTGTAACTCTATTGACTTCGCGCGTCATGCAGAAATGCCGATCAATTGCGTTTGAGGATACAGTAGAATAGAGTTGTCATTTCTCAGGATTCCCACCTTGCACCCTCCTTTTGCTCAAGAGATAAGGACCGCTATGAGCTGCTTCTTGAAAAGAATGAGTCTTCAACTGCTAAGTCTCAGTTTGTTT
>JBBIUE010000043.1:0-30223 GCA_037440405.1 Pirellula sp.
CATCAGAAGTCTCGAAACTGAATTGGCGACGGATCGGATCGGGATTGTTTCAACCGTTGGGATTGAGGATCGTCAACGATCGGATTTACCTCACCTGTCGTGACCAATTGGTGGCGCTACACGACTTGAATGGGGACGAGGAAATCGACTTCTACGAGTGCCTCAACAATGACCATCAAGTTACCGAACATTTCCATGAATTTGCGATGGGCCTGCAGACTGACGCAGAAGGAAACTTTTACTACGCCAAATCCGGCTGTCACGGCAAGGCCGCCGTCGTGCCACATCATGGTACTCTGCTTCGCGTCAGCAAAGACGGAGCCAACACCGAAATTCTGGCCAATGGATTTCGAGCTGCGAACGGCGTTTGTTTGAACCCAGATGGAACGTTCTTTGTCACCGATCAAGAAGGCTTTTGGAATCCGAAAAACCGCATTAACTGGGTGACGGTCGCTGAAGATGGTCATCCCAAATTCTATGGCAACATGCTCGGTTATCATGACGTGTCCGACTCATCAGACGCCGCGATGGAACCTCCCTTGTGCTGGATCACCAACGACTTCGACCGGTCGCCGGCGGAACTCCTTTGGGTGGATAGCCCCGGTTGGGGACCGCTCCATGGCTCGCTGCTCAATCTTTCCTATGGCTATGGCAAAGTTTTTCTGGTTCTCCATGAAAAGGTCCATTCAACGATGCAAGGAGGCATGATCGAATTACCCATTCCCAGCTTCCCTACCGGAGTCATGCGAGGTCGATATCATCCGAAGGACGGCCATCTGTATGTTTGCGGGATGTTCGCTTGGGCTGGCAATGCCACCGAACCCGGAGGACTTTATCGCATTCGAGCGTCCGGCAAACCCGTCCATCTTCCAATCCGGCTACAAGCCACCAAGTCTGGCCTCAAGCTTTCCTTTACAGATCCGCTGGACCCTAGTTCGATTGATCCGAAACGATTCGGTATGCAGACATGGTCCCTCAAACGCACGGCAAACTACGGCTCGAAACACTACGATGAGCGATCGCTGACGGTTCGTGACATCATTCTCTCCGAGGATAACACGACTTTAACGCTGGACGTACTCGGTCTACAACCGACTTGGTGCATGGAGATCACGTACCAGCTTCGATCCGCGACTGGCGCCCCTGTCGTAGGTACGATTCATAACACCATTCATGCGCTATCCGACTAGCGAATTCATTACCCAGAATTTGAAGTCGCGATTGCACTTCACGGTTCTGAGATTGGATTTTCGCAAAGCTCCCTGGGATGGAACGACGGATACGATTTTTCGATCTCGGGCGAACGGCCTGAGGTGCTCCGAAAAAAACACAGCAAAGCAACAGAACAAGAACGCCGGCGCTTTGTTTCTGAAACAAGTTCGAAACCCAATGCAAATACGGCCAAACCCTATTACAATGTCTGGGGTGTCGAGAACATCGCTTCAAAAATGTGAAACTCGTCGAATCCTCATGAGACTCTTGATGTGTAAATCGACCATCAACTTCGGAAAACCGAATGTTTGCTTGGTGCGCTGTATTCTCTGCCTCGCGGGAGCGCTTCTTTTCGTTTCGTCGTCACGTGGCGAAGAACCGGTGGCAAGATTTCTGGAGCGGCTGCGGCAACAGAAGCTCTTTGATTTGGCCGTTGTCTACTTGGACCGGAGTGCAGCGGCAGGGCTGTTGAATCCGACTACCCTGCAGAACTTGGAATTGGAAAAAATCATCCTGCGGCAAGAGTCGGTCGCGGCATCGAAATCTGGGAAGGATCGGGAAGCACGAGCGCAACAGGTCGAGCAAGACTTGCAGAAGTTTTTGAGTTCGAATCCCAATCATGCTCGTCGGACGGAAGCCAAGCTCAAGTTGGCCGATATTTGGTTGACGCGGGCTCAGGAGCTTCTCGACAAAGGGGATGATCAGAAGCAGTCGGCCCGCGAGTATTTTCAGAAATCGATGGACCTTTTTGGTGCATCGGTCACAGAGCTTCGTCCAATCCTCGAATCGATGCAAGGCGCCAAGGTCGATCCCAACGACCGAGAGAAACTGGCTCTTCGCGAGCGGTACCAAGAGGAATATCGTCAGGCGGAGATTCTTCAGGCTTACTGCGCGATGCGACTGGGAGACACCTTTGCCTCGGGATCGAGCGATGCGAGGGCGTGGCTGACGAAGGCCAAGGAATTGTTTTCGGGAATCATCAAGAAGACAACGGACCGTCGCGAGGCGGGGCGTCACGTGCTGTGCTTGCTTTATCGTGGCCAAACGCTGGTGAAACTTGGCGAAAATGATGAGGCTTTAGACAGCTTCATTCGCGTCGCCGACATCACAGAGGGTGGAGCTTTTCGGACGTGGGTGGTTCAGGCGACGACCGAAATCGTCAAGCTTCTTTCGAATCCAAAGCAAGCCAAGTTTGAAGCGGCCATCGAGCGTGGTGATCGCTTGTTGAAAACGGCCCAGGCCAATGAACGATTTCAGCCCGAGTGGATTGATTTGCAGTTTGTCGTCGCCGAAGCAAAGCTCGGTTGGGCTAGCAAGATTGCCAAGGAACCGAATGGCGATCTACGATCAAAGACCATTCGGTCTGAGGTGCGTTCCGCCATTCAGGCTCTGGCGCGCCGGCCCGGGCCACAGCAAGATCGAGCTCGATCTTTCTTGGCGGATTTGGGCGTTGAAGTCAAAGACGCGAGCGGCGACAAACCGATCGAAATCAAGAACTTCGCCGACGGCATGAGGGCGATTCGCGAAAAACTTGATGAAAGTCGTGACTTCACGTTGCAGGTGGATGTCCTTCAAACACGCCGAGCCGAGGCCGATGAAGAGGAGCGAGCCAATATCGATGCGGAGTTGGTCCGCGTTCGATCGGATATGGATTCCATCTTCGATGTGGCACTCGACCTAACCCAACGCACGATTGCGCAGTATTCGGCGGAAGACAGCCGAGAGGACCTTCTTCAGGCGCGTTATTACCTAGCGTTTATTCTGGTGAAGCTGGAACGGTATTGGGACGCAGCCGCTGTGGCTGATTTCACGTGTCGTTCGAGTTTGGGGCAAGAACTAGGTCAAAAAGCCGGCGGCTTGGCGTTGTTTTCCTATCGGAAGCTACTCGAGTCGGTCGGGCCAGAGCGTAAGGCGAATTTCCGATCGACGATCGAGTCGTTGTCGAGCTTTCTCTTGGAGCAATGGCCGGCTGCGGAAGAAAGTCGAGTGGCCGTGACCAATCTATTGCAACTCGCGGTGGAGTCTCAGCAGTGGGAGGACGTCGAGCGGTACTTGGACATGATTCCCAAAGACGCTCCGGACCATGGACGCATTGCCCGAGAACTTGGTTACATGCGTTGGAGCCAGTATGCCGTCGCTGTCGATGCCAAGAAGAAGTCTGGCGAAGAGCTTGGTGATGCAGATCGAGCGGTGCTCGCTCAGGCACAACGATTGCTCGAATTAGGGCTGTCTGAGCTGAAGACCGAGACGCTTGACGAGAGGTCGATTCAAGCGGCAGTCGCATTGGCCCGAATCTACCTCAACGCCGATCGCATTGCGGATGCACAGTCTATCCTGAGTCGCGAGAACATTGGACCGCTCTCGGTGGCTCGCAGCCGGCGAGAACTCATCAACGACCAAAGAACGCTTTCCGAAATTTTTCGTCTGAATATGCGAATCTCCGTGCTGCTGGCCAGTCGCAACGGCACACCGCTTACAGTCGATGCTGTGCAAACCTTGGTTCACGAGATGAACTCCGCCGCGGAGCCGGGACAGTTCGTCAACGATTTGGTCCTTCTTTCACAGGAGCTCATCGATCAGTTCAAACAGGGCGGAAATGTTTCGACCCAAACATCGTTGTTGGAGTTGTTTCCAGAATTGATGGACCAAGCGACCCAAGCCTCGGGTTCGATCGAGCTTTTGGATTGGATTGGAAAGTCGGCACTCAATGTTGTCGAGCTGGCAAAGGGGAATCCGACATTGGCTCCGAAAACGGACCGCTTGGCGTCCGTCGCGGAGTCTGCGATCAAGAAGATGCTGATGGTTGCGGAGTCGAATCCTGGCGTTTTGACCGACCAACGAAAGGAGCAGTTGTCGATTCTTCAGAGTCAGGCAGCTCGCAATCGAGGCAACTATGCAGACGCGGTCAACTTATTGACCGAGGTCGTGCGAAAAAACAACAGCAATCTCCTTGCCCAGCTCGAGCTTGCTCGTACGTATCAACTATGGGGTATGAGTGCGAAGTCGCAAGAGTATCTAAAGGCAGCACTTTTAGGAGCGGAGTACAACGCCGCAACGCGAACCAGTGTGGTTTGGGGTTGGGGAAGAATTTCTCAGCGACTGGCTTCTCAACCGAAGTTTCAAGACTACTTCCTCGAAAGCCGGCTGAACCTTGCAGAGTGCCGCTACCAGATCGCGATGCTGGAGAGCGAAGCGGCGGCGAAATCAAAGACGATGGAAACCGCTTTCGAGGACGTGAGGAAAACAGTTTTGAGCTTTCCCAATCTGGAAAGCAAGGAATGGGAGACAAAATTTGATCTCCTCTTGCGGAAGATTCAACGAGAGCTCCGTCGAGAGGAAATCGGTCTGCGGGAATTTGTGAAGACGTGAGGGATGTTAAGTATGAGTGATCGACAAGCATTGAACTTGGTGAAATGGTTGACCCTAGGTTGTATTGGGTTCGGCATATTCCAAAATGCAACGGTGAGGGGAGAAGATCGCCTGTACCCGGCCCAAGGAAACGTCGTGAGGGGAACAATCAAGGAGATGACTCGCGACCGAGTCGTTATCGATAACAATGGCCGAACGCAAAATTTTGCGACCCAGGACATCTCGCGGATCGTCTTCGAAGGTGAACCACAAAGCTTGACGCGCGCCAAGGAATTGGTTGCGAACAAACAAATGGAGCAAGCGGTGTCTGAAATCAAGAAAGTCGATCCAGCGTCCATAAGCTCCGAAAATGCGAAAAAGGAGTATGACTACTATTTGTGGTCGATTGAAGGTCGAATGGCTCTCGCAGGCTCCGGTGACGCGAACGCATCTGTCAAGGGGTTGCTTGCCTATGCGAAGGACAACCCGCAGTCCTTTCATTTTTACGAAATGACGGAGTTGCTCGGTCAATTAGCAGTGAGTCTTGGCAATTTCGATCGAGCTGCTGCCTACTTTGCGGCACTGGCGAAAGCGCCCGCCAAGGATGTTCAGCTTCGCGGAAGATTCATGGAAGCCAAGGCACTACTTATTCAGGACAAATTTGATGAGGCTAAGGGTGCATTTTCACAAGTTTTGGCCGCTTCCTCCGACAGTGCTGGAATTGCGAGAATCCAGAAGCTCGCCCAAGTCGGACTAGCCCGCGTCGAGCTTGGCTTGGGAAATGCCGACGCGGCGTTGGAAGTTCTCTATAAAATGGTTCGCGAAGGGGACGCCGCCGACGGGGAACTTTTCGCAGCCATTTATAACGCACAAGGCGCCTGCTTGATGGCTAAGGAAGAGTTTGATGGAGCGGTTCTTGCCTTTCTTCACACCGACTTGCTTTATCCAGGGCAAGCTGACAGTCACGCCGAAGCATTGTATCATTTGGCTTCCCTGTGGACGAAATTGGGCGAACCGCAGCGTGCTGTCGATGCAAAATCCAGGCTGAACAGTCTTTACGCTGGATCGGTTTGGGCCAAGAAGTAAACTAGACTCGCTCATCGGTCATCAAGCTGAGCTTATTGCATTACCCTCGTGGACTCACTAGAAACACTTCCAACTCCTGGAGTTCGATTCATTATGCAGCAGATTATCTCTTCAAGGTACGGTCGATGGATTGGACTTTGCGCTCTCTCTCTCGTCTTGGTAGCTGGTGGCTATTGCGCGACGTCACTGATTGCTCAAGATGGCCAAGCGGCTGCCACGGCCCCAGCTCCTGACAATTTACTGGAAGCAACCTACAAGGCGCTCGGACCGGTTTACACGATCATTTTTCTGCTGATGTCGTTCTGGTTGGTCTCGATGCTGGTCATGAACATCCTCGCGCTGCGCCGGGACAACATTTGTCCGAACGAACTAGTCGAGAACGTCGAGAAGAACTTAGCAGAAAACAATTCGCAAGCTGCCGTCGAACTGATCCAAGCGGATGAATCCATGCTGGCTCAAATCGTCTCGGCGGGATTGAGCCGCTTGGAAAAGGGACGAGAGCAAGCGATGGAGGCGATGCAGCAAACGGGCGAGGAAGAGGTGATGAAGGTCGAGCATCGACTTGGGATGATCGCTTTGATCGGAAACACCTCACCGATGATTGGTTTGTTGGGTACCGTTCAAGGGATGGTTGCGACCTTCTCGGAGATTGCCCGCCGAACGACGACTCCGCCTCCGAGCGAATTGGCGAAAGGTATTTCGATGGCTCTGTACACGACCTTGGTAGGACTCGTTCTCGCAATTCCCGCGATCATGGCCTACAACATCCTTCGAAATCGATTTCAGCGCCTGACCCTTCAAGCCGGCAATATGAGCGAGGAAATGCTCGAACGTTTCGAATGATCGCTTGCAAGTTTCCGTCCCTGATGTTGGTACGATCATGAAA
Organism: Pirellula sp.; assembly: GCA_037440405.1. Classification (GTDB taxonomy): domain Bacteria; phylum Planctomycetota; class Planctomycetia; order Pirellulales; family Pirellulaceae; genus JANMGV01. The sequence goes on from JBBIUE010000043.1 coordinate 6,533, forward strand.
CGACGAATCAAGCTCCATCAGAAGGTTGCCGAGGGAGACATGACCTCGATGATCGATATGGTGTTTCAGCTCATCGCATTCTTCACCGTGTTGATCAACTTCTCTCAAGACGAGCAGAACGATCGCGTGCGGCTGCCGGAAAGCGAGCTAGCCCGGCCTGCGGAGTCTCCTCTGGAATCCCCCATCACACTTCATTTGATCAGCGACAACAGCATCGAACTGGGAGGGGTACCCACGACGATCGATGGCATCGGCGTTCTTCTCAACGTAGAACTGCAATTGCTGAAAACCAAGGGAAAGACGGCAGCGGACGCCAATATCATCATCCGAGCGGACAGGAATATGTCAGGCGGGCGAGTGCAGGACCTGATCAAGAAATGTCAGGAAATGGGTTTTGAGAAATTTGCGTTGCGAGTAAAGGAATTGGGAGCCTAACCGATGAAGATTCGCAGTTCGCAACCTGGAGACAAAGGAGCCGAGCTGAATATGACCTCGATGATCGACGTCGTATTCTTGCTTTTGATCTTCTTTGTATTGACGTTTAAGATCGTCGCACAGGAAGGAGATTTCAACATTCGGATGCCCTTGGCAGACAATGCGGCAGGCCCGCCGCCAGACCCTACCGACTTGCCTTTCAAGCTGCGCCTTCGAGCGGATAACAACGGTCAGCTTGCGGACATTATCCTGAATGACAATTTGCCCTTTGGAACAGACTGGGAAAAGCTACGGGCGAAGATGGTTGAATTGGTGGGGGGGGCGGCACCAAAAGTATCCGGTGCGGGAGAAGGTCCCGAAATCGAGATCGATTTGGATTACAACTTGCGGTATGAGCATGTCATTGAGGCGATTACCGCGACCACTGGGCAGAAACGCGGCAATGATGTTGTTCGATTGATCGAGCGAATCAAGTTCGCGCCGCCTCGCCGGAACTAGACGCTTTAGAGCTTGATTGTTTCAGATTCCACCACTGGACCAGCCACGAGTCCGCAATCAGTTGCGTGACGTGGTAAGCTACCATCGGGAGGATACTGGCTCCGCAATCGATAGCTAGCTGCAACCCAACCATCAGCGTCTTCTGCCCTCCAGCGATGCTGACGCCAACCTGCGTCGAGCGATTCCAACCGAACCAAGCGCTGATCGACCAGCCCAGCGCGACCATCCCCAGGTGCATTACTAGAGAGATCCCAACGACCTCTGCGAGCAGCAGAACTCCGTTCCATGTACTGATGCTTGAATCCCAGCGTTTGCCGATTTGCACGCCACCGATCAAGACCATGCTTAAAATTCCGAGTTGGCAGTAGGTGCTTAATGGGTTCCGATATCGATCCGACCAAGTCGTCACTCTGCGAAAACGAAGAAGGAACTGAGCAAGCAGGATTGGAATAAGGACGGTAACAATCAGATCGGTCATCAGCGATGCAAACGGGACGGCGACTTCCGCTCTCAAAAGTAGTTTGATCCAAGTTGGGGCGACGACGAAACAAGTTCCATTGGTAACGAGCGTGACCATCATCGGAATGGACTCGTCTCCGTTGCCGCGACGAGTCCAGACCGCAGCCGAGGCCATCGTGCATGGCACAGTCGCGGCGACCAAAAACCCCTTCGCTAGGTCCGATTCAATCATCAAGAACAAACTGAATGCTACGATCGGCATCAGTCCGATATTCAGTAGAGTCGCAACCATCCATGGCCAAGGTGACCGAATGGACCTTGACCACTGCGAGCGTGGCATGGTGAGTGCCATCGAAAACATTACCGATGCTATTACGGAAAATCGCAACCATCGCTGATTAGCGATGTTCATCAGGAGATCATGGCAGTTCCATCCGATACCAAGACAAGAGAGGAGTGCAAATACAAACCACTGCTTGTAGAAGAGGTCGGTAATCTTCAAGAAGGCATGCACGATCATGCTTGTTCAATTGTGGAACGGGTGAACTTGAGGGACATTTGATCCTCGGCTACAATCATCAGAGGGATGAAATGGACGTTTGAATTTTAAGAAGAACTCTTGCCTAGAGTACACAGTGAACCAATCTCGTTTGTGTTTCTAGAAGACCAACTGGATGACTCCTCATAATTCTCCCCCTTCTGATGATCGATCGACCGCATTCTCCTGGTCGACCACCACCACATCGTTCCGCCGAACAGCATCCATCACTGGAATGTTTGTTGGATTGATGGGGGGGGAAATTCTTGGAAGGCAGCGCCAAGGTTTGAATCGAGTCGCCACTCTTGCCATGTTTGGGCGCCCTCCCTATCGACTTGGCTCCTGTAGTGACCGATGTTTTATGGGGCCTTATGGTGAATTAGCCATCGCAGCAGCTCAGTCGGTGCTTCGCTCACGTTCCAAACAGGAAACATTTGTAAGGGAATTCACTAGAAGGCGCATGTGGCAGAAGGCCAGTCGCCCCGGAAGGCTAATCGTGCGGGCGATGTCCAACGCAGCTCAGGGGGGATTCGAAAATCAGGCGGATATGCTGATTTTGGCGTGCGCACTTTCACCCGTGCTACAGGGCAGCGGCTGTCGCCCGGTGCGGTGGGTTCGTGCCGTGGTTGAACATTACCGCATCGGCAATGTGATGCCCGCAGTTGAGCTGGTGGCTCAAGCAGCCCAATATTCGATCCTTGTCGATGACTTATGGCAGAAAAGGGGGGATATTTGGGCCGAATTTGTGGATTCCGCAGAAAACGACTCGCTACACAATTTGCTGCAACGCCTCACACCAGCCATGGAGAGCAATTGGGGGCTCAGTCGAGCGACGGCCTTAATTGACCATGACGAAACGGAGTGCGAGGACATCGATCGATTGGTCGTATTGGCTTTGTATTCTTGGCTGCGTAACTGTAATCGATTCCGTTTCGCCATCGAAAGGACCATCACTCTTGGGGGATGCACCCGAGAATTAGGAGCGATTGTGGGTGCCTTAGCAGGCATGGGTGCCGGGCCGGACAAGATTCCTTTCGAGTGGTCGACGTCGATAAATGCTTTTCCACACAACCGAAAGTGGTTTCGTAAGCTGTCTCGCCGTCTAACCGATTGGCCGCATGGATCGGACGATCTTCTGAAAGCCCCGGCAATGCCATCGCAATTCGTTGGTCAGCTGATACGAAACTTGGCGATTGGTCCTGGCATGTTCCTCGCCCCGTTGGTGCGTTTACCATGCCGACTTCGAGCTGCAGCCCGAGCCATGGGACGTGGGGGACGTTCTCGGTTCAAGTCGGACTGACGAAATTCGGAGCATTTGTAGCCAATTCTTTGTTTACCAAGCACGATTCGTTCGAATCGGATATCGTGGTTGCGATTGACAGTTTCGAAGCAAAGGGGTAGTCTATTGAGTTCGCTTTTCCCGGCCCGACGGTCGGACCCGTCGGTTTTTACAGTCCAGGCGGTTGAAGCTAGAATAACGCGACTCCAGCCGTAATGGCGCATGAATCCACAAGAACTCCTTCGAATCGTCGACTCGCTTCATCGCGAAAAAAACATCGACCCTGAACTCGTCTTTCAGGCGATCGAGTCCGCGCTTTTAACAGCCACCAAACGGCAGTTTGGCGAAACCGCTGATATTTCCGTCAAGATATCCAGGGACACTGGGCAAATTCAGGGCGCATGCGAAGGGCGAGAGCTGAACCAAGAGGAAATTGGTCGCATCGGTGCCCAAACCGCCAAGCAGGTCATTATTCAAAAGATTCGGGAAGCAGAGCGCGATGCTCGCATGGACGAGTTTCACGATCAAGTCGGACAGCTAGTCAACGGCATAGTGCAGCGCACCGAGAAGGGGATCACCATTGTTCAGATTGGCGCTGTGGAAGCCATTCTTCCTAAAAGCGAGCAGATTCCCGGCGAGAGTTTTCATGCTGGGGAGCGGATCAAAGCCATTATTTATGAAGTTCGCGCTTCGGGTAATCGCGTTAAGGTCATCCTGTCGAGAACCAATCCGCAGCTCGTTCGGCGGCTTTTCGAACAAGAGATTCCGGAAATTGCAGAAGGCGTGATCGAGATCAATCAAGTCAGCCGCGAACCGGGTTATCGAAGTAAGGTTGCGGTCAGCAGCTCAGACACACGGGTAGACTGTGTTGGTGCATGCGTGGGGCTACGAGGCAACCGGATCAAGAACATTACGAGTGAACTGGCCGGAGAGCGAATCGATATTGTCCGTTGGAGCGATGACCCTCTGGTATTGATTCCCAACGCTTTGCAGCCGGCCCAAGTCGATCAGGTCTTGTTGTGCGATATGATTGGACGGGCGATTGCGCTCGTCAACGAAGAGCATCTGTCACAGGCGATCGGTCGTTATGGACAGAACGTTCGATTGGCCAGCAAGTTGTGTGGCTGGGATATCGAAATTATGACCGCCGACGAGCTTGAAAAACAAATCAATCGTGCCGTTGAAGGCTTCATGGAGTTAGAGGGCATGACCGAGGATCTTGCTCAGCGCTTGGTTGAGCAAGGCTACTTGTCCTATGATGATTTATCTGTCATCGAACCGACCGCTCTGCAGGAAATGGGTGGTCTCTCGGAGGAGGACGTCGATCTGATCGTAACGCAGGCTGACGCGAAAGCTCTCGAGATGGAAGAGATTGAGAAGGAACGCAAGCGACTGGAGAAGGAAGAAAAGGAGCGGCGTGCCAATGAGGCCCTCGACGCTCAAGAAAAGGCTCAGCCTCCAAAGGCTGTTTCGCCCCAGGATACTCCTCCGGTCGATGACAATTCCGTCGAAGATATCGATGGAGACTCGAAAAGCTAGCCTGCGTCAAACGGTTGGCTATTAGATCGTGATGAGTTCGGCACCGAGCCTCAAGACTGTTCGGGTTGCTGAAACGAAACCAGTAGTTTTTACGGGAGACATCCCATGGATAGTTGACCGATTGGAAGAGGAGTCGGCGACCTTATTGATCGAGGTTCGCCGAACACCTCTGGCGAAACCTCAAGGAAATTTTCTCCGTGGCAATTCGAATTTACTCGCTCGCAAAAGAACTCAACATCGACAGCAAGGATTTGGTCGATTTGTGTAACCGGATTGGCATTCCCGGTAAAGGGAGTGCTCTAGCAAGCCTTGAGGACGACGAAGTCAATCGGATCAAAGCTCATATCGCTGCTAAAGCGGCAGCGGCCGCTCCGCCTCCACCTCCTGGTCCCGTTCGTTCAGAACCAGTTCGGACCCCCAGCAATATCCCGAATATTCCGAACGCTCCGAGTCCTCCGAGCACGTCGGTGGCTCCGGTCGCCCCTCCTCTCGGCGGCCGCACCACTCCTCAGCCAGTCGTTGCTCCGATGGAGCCAGCACGAGAGCCAGCACCAGAACCAGAACCAAAACAAGCTGATGTCGTAACTCGGGAAGATTACATTCCGGTAACAGCGGCGACCACGAAAGTTCGAGTATTGGGGAGCAGGTCAAAATCAGCATCTTCGGACGCCAAACCGGCATCCGAGAGGAAGGAGAAGCGAAAGGACCGCGAGCCGATTATCAATTTGGCAAAGATTCCCAAGTCGAGTGCCCCAGCGGTTACGAAGCCTGCTGAGCCAGCACCTCAGAAGCCTGAAATCAAATTGACCAAGGACCTGATCGTCGGAACGCGGCAGGGAATGCGAGCACCGTTGGAGAAGCTTGTCCAGAAGGAAAACAACAAGCTTGCCGAGAAAGTCCAAGCCAAGCCGGCTTCCCCACCAGCACCTGGTGGTTTAAGCGAATTTAAGTCTCACGTTGACAGCAAGAACCGGAGCAAGTCGAAGCGCGACGAAGAGATCGAGGCAGAAGAAAAGAAGCGTCGCGGTTTGGGGGGACTGGCCGCCTCACGTGCCGAACGCACCAAGCGCCGACAGTTCTCGGACGAGGAGTTTCGTGATGAAGAAGGCCGACGAGTCAAGACGCTTCATCGCAGAGGTTCCAATACGGCGGCCCCAAGAAAGGAAAAGATTACTTTGGAGCTTCCATGCACAGTTCGAGCTTTTTCGGAAGCCGCAGGTGTCCAAGCGGGACGTGTCCTGATGTCCCTGTTGAAGCTGGGTATCAAGAGCAACATCAACGCGATTATGAATGTTGAACAAGCGTTTCAAGTTGCTGCGGATTTGACTCTCGATATCGAATTCAGGGAACAAACCAGCGTCGAAAAAGACGTTCTCTCCAAGTTTGAAGATATTCCAGATGATCCCATGGACTTGGTTCCTCGGCCGCCCGTGGTGACGTTTCTCGGGCACGTCGATCATGGAAAGACATCGTTGCTGGACTATCTCATTGGCACCAAGATCGTCGCCGGAGAAGCCGGTGGCATCACGCAGCACATTCGAGCTTACCAAGTCGAGAAGGATGGTCGTTCGGTGTCGTTCGTCGATACACCGGGCCACGAAGCATTTACCGAAATGCGCGCTCGTGGTGCCAACGTCACCGACATCGCGGTGTTGGTCATCGCTGCCGATGACGGTATCATGCCGCAAACCGAGGAAGCCATCTCTCACGCCAAGGCCGCCAACGTTCCCATCGTGGTTGCCCTCAATAAAATCGATTTGCCTTCGGCTGATCCGAACCGTGTCCTGACTCAACTGACCGAACACCAGTTGGTACCGAGCGAATGGGGCGGCGATGTCGAAGTCGTTCGCACCAGTGCGATAACCGGAGAGGGGATGGACACGCTCTTGGAGACGCTTCTCACCGTTGCTGAGTTGCATGAATACAAAGCGAATCCGAAGCGAGCTGCTGCGGGTCTGTGTCTCGAAAGCGAACAGGATCCCATGCGAGGCGTCATTGCCAAAGTCATCGTTCAAAATGGGACGTTGCGCGTCGGCGATATCGTTGTCTGTGGATCGACCTTTGGACGAATCAAGGCACTTCACGACACGCTTCGAACCAATCGTCAACTAACCGAAGCCACTCCTTCGACGCCGGTGAACATTACGGGTCTGGACGCAGCTCCCGATGCGGGTGATCGCTTCATTGTGCTCGACGACATCGGCCAGGCTCGAGAGATCGCGGCCATGCGGGCCAGTCAATCCCGAGCCGAAGCGCTATCCGGCTCGTCACCGAAAGTTTCCTTCGAAGCGTTCCAGCATTTGGTGCAAACCGGCAAGCTTGGCAAAAAGGACGAGCGCATCCAGATGAACTTGATCATTCGGGCCGACGTCCGAGGTTCGCTCGAAGCGATCGAAAAGGAACTTGGCAAGCTTGAGCACCCGGAAGTGGACATCAAGATTCTCCAAAGATCTGTTGGCGGTATCACCGTCGCTGACGTGACTCTCGCCAGCGCATCGCAAGCGGTCATCGTCGGCTTCAACGTCATTCCCGATGAAGCCGCGCGCATGTTGGCCGAAGAGCGCAACGTCGAGATTCGACGATACAACATCATTTACAATCTCGCCGACGACATTCGCGCATTGATCGAGGGTCGTCTAAAACCAGAGCAGCGCATTGTTGAATTGGGCCGAGCTCTGGTCAAGCAGGTCTTCAGCATTTCCCGTGTAGGTGCCATCGCCGGTTGCTACGTTGCTCAGGGCAACATCGAACGAGGATGCCGAATCCGCGTCAACCGCGACGGGCGGACCATCGGTGACTATGCCCTCGATTCTCTTAAACGCCATAAAGAGGATGTGAAAGAAGTGCCGCGCGGTATGGAATGCGGTATTAAACTGGCGGGGTTCAACGACATCAAGCAGGACGACATCCTCGAAGCCTACAAGATCGAAGAAGTCGCAAGAACGCTCAGTTCGTCATCCTGATCTCAAGCGCTCCGAGGTGATCCCGTGACAGCACGCCGCTTATTGAAAGCAGCCGAGGCGATTCGCGAAGTCGTCTCCATGGCTATCTTGACCGAACTTCGCGATCCTCGGGTCGCCAACGTGACCGTCACAGGTGTCGAAGTCACTCCCGACATGCGTGAAGCCAAGGTGCGTGTCAGCGTTATGGGAACGAAGACGCAGCAGGATTTGGCGATTCGAGGTCTCGCCAGTTCCGCAGGATTCCTTCAATCGAAGATCGCCGACAAAATCATTACTCGGTATACCCCTCGATTGCATTTCACTCTGGACGACGGAGTGAAGAAATCGATCGAGATGGCTCAGATTCTCGCCAGGATCGAAGCGGAGCGATTGGCTGGACAAGCGGCTGCGGACGACAACTCTGCGTCTGAGATAGATTTGGATGCAGAAGAGGAGTTGCCCTCCGATCGGAACGAAACATCCCACGACGATGAGTTGCATCGCGATTCTCAATAACCTTTGTATGCGAATGGAAAGCACAATTTGATGAGCACTCCCAATCGTTCCCAACGCCTCGAACTACTGTTCAAGTCATTGAAAAAGTTCTACAAGCCGGTCCCGGTGGCGACGGATCGATCGATGCTCGAACTGCTGCTCTTCGCCTGCTGTTACGAAGATGCTCGACCGGAGGCTGCCGAAGAGGCCTTCGCGAAATTACAGCAAAGCTACTATGACTGGAACGAAGTCCGAGTTACGACCGTCGCCGAGTTAAGCGAAATCTTTGGTACCCTGCCCGATGCCGCTGCGGCCGCAACCCGAATCAAGAAATCCTTGCAAGCGATGTTTGAAAGCCGTTACTCGTTCGACATTGACGACTTCCGAAAGATGAATTTCGGGAAAACGATCAATGAATTGGAAAGTTGGGGTGTCTCCAAGTTTGTTGTGGCTTTCTTCACACAGAATGCATTGGGTGGTCATGCCATTCCGGTGGATTCTTCTTCGCTGGAAATCTTGCGCCTGTTCGAAATCATCTCTCATGTCGAGTTCGAAAAGAATATGGCTCCTGGACTAGAGCGCGCCATTCCAAAGGCTCGGGGAGCAGAATTTTCCTCGTTGCTTCATCAGTTCGCTGCCGACTTCCGAGCTCATCCACGAGCCCAATTGGTGCAAGCGGTATTTAAGGACGCCGGAGTGTCCTCGAAGAAACCTCTTCCTCCGCCCCCACCCACTCCGACCAAGAAATCGGTCAAGGAACCTGAGAAATCCAAAAAGACTGGTTCGGTTTCAAAAGAGGCGAAGGACGGTAGCAAAAAAATGAAGGCAGGCAAGAAGCCGACATCTCCGATGCAAGCCACAAAGGCTAAATCTCCACCGACACCTCCCAAGAAAGCGAAAAAGATGGAACCCGCTCGCCCAGCTCCTAAAAAGAAAGTGGTGGAGAAGCCAAAACCAAAGACATCCCCCGGCAAGATCACCAAACGCAAGCCGCGGTAATCATACATTGAAGATACAAATTGAGACTGTTGGATTTGAGATAGACTATGGCTGGACATTCACAGTGGGCAAATATCCGACATCGTAAAGCGGCCGTCGACAGCAAGCGAAGCCGACTTTGGAGCAAGCTATCCAAAGCCATCATCGTTGCCGCCAAGCTGGGTGGCGGCGACCCCGACGCCAACGTTCGACTTCGTACGGCCATCCTCGATGCCAAAGCCGTTAGTATGCCTCGCGACAACATTGAGCGGGCAATCAAAAAAGGTACTGGTGAGCTAGCTGGCGGAGATATGGAAGAAGTTCTCTACGAAGGATACGGTCCCGGCGGAGTCGCTGTGCTTTGCGACATCACCACCGATAATCGAAATCGAACCGCCTCGGAGATTCGAAAAATCTTCGATGATTTCGATGGGAAGCTAGGCTCGACCAACTGCGTCGCCTACCTGTTCGAACGCAAAGGGATCATCGTCGTTCCCATCGCCCGCACGACGCTCGATCAAGTCATGGAAATTGCTCTGGAGAACGGTGCTGAAGATGTCGAGGAATCGGCTGAGCAGATTCAGATCACCTGCGCTCCCGAACACTTACAGGGAATTGCCGACGCTCTCACTTCTCAGCAGATTGAGATCGAGCGAAAAGACGTCGAACGCATTCCCTCCACTACCGTCGAAGTCGATGGCGATACCGCGATGAAGGTCTTTCGACTCCTCGAACAACTCGATGAGCACGATGATGTCCAATCCGTTTCGTCGAACGTGCAGTTTTCGCCTGAGCAGCTTCAGTTGCTAGCGACTTGAGGTCGATGGACGTTCCTCATGTTGCGTATTAATGCCCGCCATTCCGATTTTCGACCGAAGCTCGACGGCTTGCGGAAGCGCCTAAGTCCCGACGGTGCCGTCGTCAGCGAGCGATCAAAAGAGAAAACGATCGAAGTCTTTGGCGAACTTCTCGCGCCCGCTTCCATCGTGGATCGAATCTGCCAGGATGTGAGAACAGAGGGCGCATCAGCCGTCCTTCGCTATTCTCGCCTGTTCGACGGTTTTGTTCCCGAAGCTCAAACGGTTCGCGTGCCAGAGACAAATCTGCGCGAAGCGCATCGTCAGGCTTCCCCGGCATTTCTGGATGCCATTCGACGTATCCGAAGCAACATCGAGCGATTCCAACAAGCGATCTTGAGCAACGATGTTGCCATAACTTCCGACCTCGGAGGAAGACTCGAGCTGCGTCACGAACCACTGAGCCGTGTAGGCGTATGTGTCCCCGGAGGCGCCGCAGCTTATCCGTCAACGATTCTCATGACCGTTGTCCCGGCCATGGTCGCAGGAGTCAAAGAGATCGCTCTGGTTGCTCCCCCCTCACGTTTTGGTGCCTGGAATGCCGATGTCCAAACCGTTTGCTGTGAGTTGGGAATAACGGAACTGTACGCGGTTGGCGGTGCTCAAGCGGTCGCCGCACTCGCCTACGGAACCAGTGACATCGCCCCCGTCGATAAAATCGTCGGACCGGGTAACCTGTTCGTCGCACTTGCCAAGAAACACGTTTTTGGAACCGTCGACATCGACTCGTTCGCCGGCCCCAGCGAAGTCGTGATCATCGCAGATGATCGTGCTCATCCAGCCTTGGTGGCGGCAGACGTGTTGGCGCAAGCCGAGCACGCACCCGGTGCAAGTATCGTGATTAGCTGGAGCGAGGAGTTGCTTCAGCATGTCGAAATCGAACTCGAAAAGCAAATCCGTCGGCTCGATCGTGCCGATTTAATCACGCATTCCCTGCAGTCGTTCGGTGCTGTGGTTTTGACCCATGATGTCGAGCAAGCCTGTCAAATATCCAATCTGCTCGCTCCTGAACATCTTGAGGTTCAATGTGAGAACCCTCGCCAGCTCCTCGGTAAACTTCGCTGCGCCGGGGCAATCTTTCTGGGGCCCTTTAGCCCGGTCGCCATCGGAGATTATGCAGCCGGTCCGTCCCATGTCTTGCCGACTGGTGGCACTGGTCGTTGGGGCTCGGGATTGAATGTCAATCACTTCCGCCGAACCTACAGCGTCATCGATTTCACTGCCAAGGAACTGACATCCATCGCCGATGCCGCCGTAGAAATCGCTTTGCGTGAAGAATTGACCGCGCATGCTCAAAGCATTCGCATCCGATCCGAGCACCTCGAGAATGGAGGTCGCTGAGCCATGGGAAATGACGACCAGCCGTGGCTTCGCTTCGTCCGGCCTGAAATTGCCGACATGGCCCCTTACGTTCCTGGCGAGCAACCTCAGGTCGGCAAGTTCATCAAACTCAATACGAATGAAAACCCCTATCCTCCAACTCCAGCCATTCGTCAAGCCATCGAGCAGGTCGCAAGTTCGCGACTGGAACGCTACCCTGATCCTCTCGCCACCTCCTTTCGACTTGTCGCGGCCGAAATCTTCGGAGTCACCCCCGATCACATTCTTTGCGGAAACGGTAGTGACGATATTCTGACTATCGTTACTCGAGCCCTGGTTGGAAAAGGAGAATGCGTCCGGTTTCCCTATCCCAGTTACATCCTCTATCGAACATTGGCCGAGTTGCAGGGAGCCTCTTCAGAGGAAACGCCTTTCCTTTCCGATTTCTCGTTGCCGGAATCCTTCTTTCAGCCCGCTCCCGGATTGAAACTCATTTATCTGCCGAACCCGAATAGTCCGTCCGGCACGGTGGTGTCTTCCGCCCGCTTGCGCGAGCTTCTGAAACATCCGCCGTGTCCCATCCTCATCGACGAAGCCTATGCGGATTTCGCGCGGGAAGATTGCGTTGCCTTGGTTCGCGAAAATCCCTGGGTGATGGTATCACGAACCTTGAGCAAATCCTATGCGTTGGCAGGTTTGCGATTCGGGTTCCTCATCGCTCACCCCTCGTTGATTCAGGTTTTTCGCAAAGTCAAGGACAGCTATAATTGCGACGCCATCGCCATCGCCGCCGCTACCGCAGCACTATCCGATCGAACGTGGTTCGAATCGAATCGAAAACGCATTCTCGAAACACGCTCCCGAATGACGGACCGCGCCCGCAGTCTGGGATTTATCGTCCCAGACTCCCAAGCCAACTTCATTTGGTGTACTCACCCGCAGAAATCGGCTCGTCAACTCTACGAAAATTTGCGGCAGCATCAAATCCTCGTCCGATACATGAACTATCCTGCATGGGGAGATGGCATCCGAATCAGCGTCGGTACCGACGAACAGGTGGACGCTTTGTTTCATGTATTGGAGTCCTTGTTATGACAACGCTTCGCCAAGCGACCATCCAGCGAAATACGACGGAAACGCGTATCCGACTGAGCCTTGTTCTGGACGGGGCCGGGCGGTCCGAGCCAAAAACCGGCATCGGATTTTTGGACCACATGCTCGATCTCTTTGCTCGACATGCTCTCTTTGATCTTTCCGTGCATGCCGACGGCGACACCCACGTCGATCCCCATCACACGACCGAGGATGTTGCCATTTGTTTGGGGTTGGCCCTGCGCGAAGCCTTAGGTGATAAGAAAGGCCTGCGACGCTACGGATCGATCACGTTGCCCATGGAAGAAACCTTGGTCACGGTCGCAATCGATTTAAGCGGTCGTTCCTACTTCCACTGCCAGGCCCCCATTCCGTCACCAAAAATTGGATCGTTTGACAGTGAGCTCATCGAAGACTTCTGGCAAGCTTTTAGTGCCAACGCACTTTGCAACATGCATATCTTGTTGCACCACGGACGCAATAGCCACCACATCGCTGAAGCTATCTTCAAAGCCTCGGCCCGCGCCCTGAGGCAAGCCACCGAGCTCGACCCGAGAGAACTTGGCATCCCCAGCAGCAAGGGAGTGCTGTGAGCTCGACTACCTCAAAAACGTTTTATCTCAATTCAAAGCGTCAGTTCCGATCCCATATCTGACCTCGCGAACCGACCCCGCGCTACTAGGCAACCAAGGAGCGAGACTCTGAGCGACGATGGAATGCTTTTCCGTCAGCTTTTCGTACTCGTACTCAATGAAATGGTACTCGTACACGTACTCAAAGGAGTTGGAACGAGTACGAACACGAGCTCCGCCAGCGACAGATGATGATTGCGAAATCACCGAGGTCTGCAGGTCGGATTCAGCCATTCCATTCAACTGGCGCATCTTCAAGAACCGAAAGCATTTTGATGGGTTTCGGGGTAGGCCCTGATGCACGCGCTGTGTGAATGACTGAGAAGCAACCTTGTGGCACGGCAAGATTCCCAGCACAAGAACGACTGAGGTTCCGTAGTATTTTCACTCTTCCGGACCGACAATAAAAATTCCAGGTTCCTGGAAAATTTCTCTTGCAATGGTTCCTCGATTTGTTACAACATGAGGTGAAAGTGTGAATTTCCTTCCCTCGTCACCTTTGCGAAGGAGTTCCAAATTGTGAAGCACAACAGCACAACAGCACAACAGCACAACAGCACAACAGCACAACAGCTCAACGCCGCGACTACGCCGTTAAGTGCTCGTTAGGCGGGCTGATCATGATCCTGCAAGCAGGGTGCGATTTCTCAGTAAGCCCTTCGGTGTCGGCGGCCATTGCTGATAATGCCATCGCTGATAACAAGGCGACCGCTAAAGTCGTTCCATCTCAGGCTACTTCGCGAACGATCTCAAGACTGCCGCTTCCCAAAAATACCTTCGATGCGGGGATCGTTTTTTCTGATCGAGACAGCTATCTGTGCTTGCCCGTTGAGCAGTTCGGGTTACCCTCCGATGCCGCCATCGAGTCCTTGAAATCCTCGTGTGAATGCGTTCAGCCAAACGTCGTTGAATATGTCACGCAGCGGGGAACCCTCGCAAAAGCAGTCATGCTGAATTTTGTCGCCGAAACGTCCCTCCTCGATGATCGGACCACCAAACCCCAGAAAGATTTTCGTGTGGCCAAACTAGCTGTCATTGTCGATGTCACTTTGTCTGACGGTGCCGCGCACCAATTCACGGTCCTTCTTCTTTCGACAAATTTGGCAGAGGAGAAAAATCGGTGAATCGGCCATCGTTCAAACCCACTCCAATCACAGCACATGCGCTCAGAATTGTGATGTACCCGAGCAATTCGCAATGTTCGAAAGCTGGATTTTTACCTCTTCCTTTACCCATTCGAGAGGACTTCAGTTTGGGCCCCAATCTATTTCAGCTTTCTTCAAGGAGTGTATTGATGGATGCTTAAATGATAACTATAGCGGTGGCATTTTCACGCTACGAATCGCTATCGATTCTACTTTTCGGCAAGAACACCAGCCTGATCTGAGCAGGTAAGCTCGGATGGCAATCAACTTCAGAAAACTTACCAAGAGTCAGATCGGTATAAGGATGCCGCTTTTCGTCTTTGCGAGAGCGACACCTCGTCCCCTTGGCTCTAAAATTATTGAATTCCCTTTCTTTACTTTCCTTTGTCGAGGTGAACGATGAATACCAGGTTTTGCGTATCCTTAAAATGTCGATGGGGATCATTACCGCATGCGTTGTCGTTTGGCTGAGTTCCATTTCCACGATTGAGGCTGATGGACCGTTGAGCGAACATGCCAAGTGTGAGTTCCAGTTTTGCAATGGCTGGCAGGGCGATTGCCATTGGTTGGTTGGTCATGAAGGGCCGCAGGGCTTCTGCACGGTTTGCGCGGGTGGCACTATTGCCGTTCATCATTGTCGTACCAATTACAATTGCAACTGCTTTGCGGAATCCGATAACCGCAATAACTCGATTTGCGCTGACCGTTATGAAGGCAAATGCGTACCCGATCCCAGTCACGTTTTCGGAGTAGGATGCAACAAAGTTGGAGATCAACCTATCGGACTGTGTGTCATGGTGATATGTGATCCACTCAAGAATGTGTGCAACGAATTGTAGTAATCGGACCAGAACCATTTACGATTCGGGCTGGCGTTGTCTTCGATGAAACGATCGCTGTCTTAAGACCTTTGTTCGCGATGAAATGCTTCTTAAAGAAATTAGTCTCCAACTTGCGCTTGGGACTGGGGGTGTATCGACCGGATTGACAGCGAACGAGGGTTGGGAGATCAATCGCTCCGTGTGAACGACATCTCGCTTCCAAGGTTCGATGCATTTCGTCGCGCAGTCGGATAGGATGAGTAACGTATCTCTTTCTTTTGGCCTTGAGGACGGCATCATCTCTGATTCGAATCCCAAAGGACGAAAACAATGCCGTCTTGAATTGGGTTCGAAAGGTGCAAGTTAAGTTCAGGTATAAAATCATGACTTTCAAGTTCGTTCAGAATGGCTGGCTTGGGTTTATCTTTTCAATGGTTCTGGTGGGAGAGGCTTTGTTCCAAAGAAACCTGTTCGCCCAAGGTCCTGATAAACCAATGCCGAAGGAGCTGGAAGCCTATTGCCTGAACTATTCAAGATACCGACATCTTCATTTTCGGTACGAATTATACGGATCGATCATGATCAGCGAAAAAGAAGTTGAGCGGCTGGATGGTCTCGAATCTTTGGAGAGCTTGTCACAACAAGGTCGATTAGCAGTGACTACTGAGGGCTGGGTGGATCTGCAATCTGCTAGTTGTAGATTTGCAAGGCATCTTTACTTTCCAGATGGTAGTGAGAAGGAATCTGTTGAAGGTTATGAGAATGGCTTAGTTTATGTCATGAATCCTGCAACAAAAACAGGCGGGGTTAGTCGCATTCAGTCGCTCTATGCAGGCTTTCCCATGTCGATTGGTTGGCTGGTCAGCAATTTTAGTGGTACCCATAACGTAAGTCTTTCAAAAATATTGCTGGATGGTTTGTATGCTGGGGAAATCGAGCGCGCCGACGAGAACGTATTTGTCGTTCATAACCTGATAGCGGCAAAAAAGCTGCCAGTTTATTTTGATCTGTCTTTGAGGCTCAGCAGGGAACATGATTTTCTTCCCAGAAGTTTACGAACGCAATTAGTGAGTCACGGCCATTGCGAAACGATAATGATCGTGCAAAATCGTAGGTTTATGAGGTTTGATGGCCTTTGGCTACCTACCACTGTCCTCGCCCTAACTCCCGGTTCTAACTGGGGTTCCGAACTCTATGTGATTGATCCAACCTCGGTCAAGTTGTCGGATAAGCCGTTGGTCAGCTATGCCCTTGAATTTCCGCCAGATTACTATGTTTACAACGATGTCACCAAGACTTTTTCGGGCACGCCTCCAAGTACTGCAGCCCGAAAGGAATCAAAAGAGAGCAAGGCGGAAGAACCCGAGGAGGTCGTGGCAGTAACTTCTGATCCAGCTCGATCGAGCTATTCGTTGGCGATCGGCGTCGCTTGCGTCGGACTCATACTGACGGCATCGGTATGGTGGATTGGAAAGAAGTCGGGATGGTTCATCATTCTTATTGCATTCGTTTTTTTGGGCACAGCAGGTTGTGTTGGTCGTCCATCCGACCGTGTTGTGGACGCAGCAGGCAAGGATGGAATAGTCTTGACATGGGAAAAAGACGCGATTCGGGCCACACAGGAACGTCCTGCTGTCGTTCGATTCCTTGCAAGCGAATTAAGCGGGAGCAAGCAGATCTCAATCCCTATCTACAATCGGACAGGGAAAACTCTCGAGTTGGATTCAGAAGTTGGTGTCAGTTGTGGGTGCAGCACAGCTTCCCTGCAAGCGACTCGAATCAAACCAGGAGGAAGTGTCCAGCTGGGAATACAAATCGATCGTTCGACTGGGAAACCTGTGAAGGATGTGACCGCCAGTTGCCGCGTAGTCAGTCCCAAACCATGTGACTTTCTGGCGGTCGTCGAAGTCCTTACGCAGTTGGAGTGGTCGGTACTCGACGATCGGATTTTTGTCCGAGGGATGACAGGAGAAACGGCAAAGGGAATCATTCGTGTCTGGGTTCCCCAAGCTTCGGTAGCTTCAGAAATTCAGTTGACAGGCATCCCGGGCATGCAGCGCGACGGCGAACCGATTCCCACGCTGTCATCAAGCGAATTCGATCTACCATTTACCGTCCCGATTCCGTCCTCCACGGCTCAGATTAATCTTGGTTTAGTTACGATTTCTCACCCACGGTTACAGCCACCTTCCGTGGTTCGACCCGTCTATGCCACAATCGAAGCGGTGGGTAGTTTTGGCACACCGATCGTTGGCTTGCGTGGAGAAGAAGAAGAGGTTCAATTTGATTGGTTGGAAGGGTGGCATCTAGATGGGATGGAATGTCGTGGTCCGATCACCTTAGAATGGAATTGCCAAGACGAAATACGCAGAGCTGAAGTTTTGATACGCAAATCAGCCAATTCCGAGACAAAAGACCAACCGGCTGTGGTCATTGCGAACCTTAGCAACCAACAAGGAAAAACCGCTCAATGTCACCTGCGAGTTGTCACGTCCATCGACGAAAGCTAGGGATTGGTTTGACGGTGATCGAGTTGATGATCGTCCTGACGATCATTAGTGTCTTGTTGGCCTTATTGCTGCCAGCAACGCAATCGGCTCGCGAGACGGCTCGCTTGCTGAGTTGCCAAAGTCGAATGCGGGAGTTCACCTTGGCATCGCGATTATGGATGGATGCCAATAACTGCTTACCCGAATCGCGATTGTTTTTTGATCCAGCGACTTCGGAAGTTGTTCGGGAACGGACTTGGGGTAGGAGCTTAGCTCCTTTTCTCATTGGCAACCATGCCAATGACTGGTCGAGTGCTCAGACGTCATTCGAGTGGATTCATGCGGAGTGGTATTTGACGGCTCCGGCTATCCTGCAATGCCCGTCCGCGCCGCCAAAACAAACTTTGAATGATTGTTCACCCAAGGTAGGAGCTCCGATGTCATCGGCGGTCTTGACCCAAACAATCGATTATCGGGGGAATCTGGGGATACTGGATTTCAACTTTCCCTATCGTGGAATGGGGGGGGCCGGTCCTTTTGCCATCTTGAAGGATGACGCCGAGCCGATCAAAGAAACAAGTATTACGGATGGATTTTCGGTAACCGTCTTCGCCTGGGAGACGATTGGGGCAGGATTGATCGATCGACAATTAGATCATTTCACCTGGCACCTTTTGAAGCGCAAGCGTTCCAACAGCCCGCAAACCATCTACTTCGAGAATGTCGAGCGTGGAGCGTATGATGCTCCGGATGGGAGTTCGCTGCACGGATATTATTTTGGCTGGCCCGGTTTTCAGTCGGGGCACGTCTCGGTCATCTGGCTTGGATCGGATAGTGGGCGATTCATTCCTTCGTATTTCACCACCAATCACAATTTCTATGGCGATCCTTTCTCCCTGCATCCGTCGGGGATCAACGTCTCGATGGCCGACGGAAGTGTTCGCAAACTTTCGCGCGACATAGATTGGCCCATCGTTTACGCCATCTTTCAGAAAAACGAACAATCGAATGCAAGTCTCGAATTCTTAAAATAGCTTCTAGTGATCGATCGACGCAGGATGACTGAGGCAGTAGGAGACCCAATGGTGGATCATCAGCGTGAAGAAGCTGTACAACTATCCGGCAGAGAACAGTTTGGAGTATCTGCAACAGATTCAGCTGCCAAAGCGAATCGCCTTCGCTTACCACGTTTATCGCATCGATCCACTGCCACCAAATGAAAACCAGTTGCCGCAAAATTTCGGTAGCAGTTTCAGTTTGGACCAAGTACCTCGTCAACACGAAAAACCAGGGGTAAGCTTACACGACAGGGAGGGGGCGGGCTTAGGTGGGGTGGCGCGGTTGTTGTTCTCTAACGCCATCGAGCAACAGTGCCATATATGCTGAGGGGTTAAGCGGGGTGGCGCGGTTGTTGCTCCCGCTGGAGCTTAGCAGCGATGCTGCGACGGGCTCCGCGTGACTGCGCAACGAGCGGGCCCCGCGTGGCTAGCAACGGATGGTCGAGCCTCCTAGCGATGAAGTTATGATTCTTCCACCAGCTTTTCGTACTCGTACTCAATGAAATGGTACTCGTACACGTACTCAAAGGAGTTGGAACGAGTACGAACACGAGCTCCGCCAGCGACAGATGATGATTGCGAAATCACCGAGGTCTGCAGGTCGGATTCAGCCATTCCATTCAACTGGCGCATCTTCAAGAACCGAAAGCATTTTGATGGGTTTCGGGGTAGGCCCTGATGCACGCGCTGTGTGAATGACTGAGAAGCAACCTTGTGGCACGGCAAGATTCCCAGCACAAGAACGACTGAGGTTCCGTAGTATTTTCACTCTTCCGGACCGACAATAAAAATTCCAGGTTCCTGGAAAATTTCTCTTGCAATGGTTCCTCGATTTGTTACAACATGAGGTGAAAGTGTGAATTTCCTTCCCTCGTCACCTTTGCGAAGGAGTTCCAAATTGTGAAGCACAACAGCACAACAGCACAACAGCACAACAGCACAACAGCACAACAGCTCAACGCCGCGACTACGCCGTTAAGTGCTCGTTAGGCGGGCTGATCATGATCCTGCAAGCAGGGTGCGATTTCTCAGTAAGCCCTTCGGTGTCGGCGGCCATTGCTGATAATGCCATCGCTGATAACAAGGCGACCGCTAAAGTCGTTCCATCTCAGGCTACTTCGCGAACGATCTCAAGACTGCCGCTTCCCAAAAATACCTTCGATGCGGGGATCGTTTTTTCTGATCGAGACAGCTATCTGTGCTTGCCCGTTGAGCAGTTCGGGTTACCCTCCGATGCCGCCATCGAGTCCTTGAAATCCTCGTGTGAATGCGTTCAGCCAAACGTCGTTGAATATGTCACGCAGCGGGGAACCCTCGCAAAAGCAGTCATGCTGAATTTTGTCGCCGAATCGGCCCTCTTCGATGATCAGGCATCCTCCTTCGATGGTGATTTTCGTGCGGCCCAGCTTGGAGTCCTCATCGATGTCAACCTCGCGAATGGAGCCGCGCACCAATTCACGGTCCTTCTTCTTTCCACGCATTTGGCAGCGAAGATCGTAGAGGAGACCACGCCGTGAGCCGCTTGTTCACTTTTTCGATCCCCGATCACCATAGACCGGTTCAGTGCAGCCACCTGGCCCTGATGATGTCGGGCTTCATAACTTTTTTGTTCCGCGATCACCATCGAAGGCCGCGCGGCAATGAAGACTCGCGAACGTTTGGCTTCACGCTGGTCGAACTGTTAACCGTTCTCGCCCTCATTGGCCTTTTGGTGGGCTTGTTATTGTCCGCGATCCAATCGGCCCGCGAGTCGTCCAGGCGGATGCAATGCCAGTCCCACATCAAGCAACTTGGGCTAGCGGCTTTGAATTTCGAACTTGCTAATCGTCGCTTAGCTTGCTTCATTTGGTTCGAAGAGTCGAAGTTCTCGAAGACAACCTTGAAAGGACTTGACTTCCTATTCTTGTCACCGAGATTTCGCCGATGAGGTCAAAATGAAAAGTGAGTTGTTACCAGCAATCAGCAGGTTACATCGAAATCGTTACTTGAAGTTGGTTGAATTCCTGGGTGGTCTTGGTTTCGGAGCGATCGTATTGCTGTTATTAATCACGAGGATCGAAAGTATCGATTCGGGTATCTACCGAGTCTCGATAAAGGGATCAAACACAACCTGGGTTTGGAATGGTAGTCTAGCGAGGAAGGAGGTGAGGATTGTAGGTACTGATTGCAGGTGTTCTTTGCCGAAGAAAAACTCCATACAGTTGCGATCGATGTCGATCGCTTCACTCCCGGACTTTGGCTCGGCCAAGACATTTTAAGTGCAAGTTTTCGGAGATGGGTCGCAACAAGGAATTAAGGTGTTAGCAAAGTAACTTTTGTTTGGAGGTTCGTATGAAGAAATTGTTGTTTGCGTTTTTCTGCGGTTTTATTTCGGCGGCAATGATCTGGCAAGCGGTCAAAGTTTCCGCTCAAGACCCAGGAGGCTCGGATGCTTTTCGGTGCAAGTTCAACAGGTTTGGTAACTGCGTGATGGGAAATCCACCGTGCCCAGAAAGCAACCCGAATTGTTGTAAAAAGTTGAATTTGGATTGCGGCTGCGTAACCAATACAGCTACGGAATGCGCTGAATTGACCTGAATTTTGAGCGTGGTGGTTTTGATGTTTTCCGCAGCCTTTCGATTTGACGCGAAGGACTGCGCGATCGTACATTGTAGGTGGTGGACAGCACTACTCTTGGCTGGAAAGGGATCGCGTATGAAGCCGCGTTTTGAACCAGAGCGAAAGGGGGAAGCGATGGTGCTTGGTCGATATTGCAACAAGGTGCGACTCTTGTGGTGTTTTCTTTTTTCATTCATTCACTCGTTCTGTTTCTCCCAGTCTCCGACCGTTGAATGGGAAAAGGTATTCGATTGCAGCGGCGAACGAGTTCTAGCCTCTTACGTCGAGATAGTCTCTGAGAGCTCGACCCAAGACTCAGCTGAACCTCGAATGCTCTACATTAGAAGCTGGCGTTCTGGGACGGATGGATTGCTCGAGTATTCAAAAAATAAGCCAGGTAATGCAGATACTGAGCGGACCTCAAGAATCATTTGCAATCGAGACTATGCTGCCGCAGTCGTGCCGCTGGAGAATGGCTGGAAAATGAGCAGTTTCTACATGAATCCTCTTGAAGGATGGATGAATGAAACGCGACTTCACTTGTTTCCGGACCAGATGTTTTTCAATTCCTGTTTTGCAAATTGGATCAAAGATTCCAAACTGGAAAGCAGCAATACCATCCAATCTTCGGGAAAAGTAGTTCGACAGTTGATCTTTGTGAGAGATGGGAAACCGAGCAGCGAAATGGTGCCTTCAAAGATTCAATTTGATCTTGATGGCCAGAGAGATTTGCTGATCGCCTATACCGCCGATCTTTCGTTCGAGGATGGCGATGCTGTCTGCCGAGGGGAGGTGGAGTGGGACATGAACGGTTCTCAGCCAAGAATTGCAAAGTTCGTATTCACCTGGTCTGTTGACGGAGTCGTTGCGCAGAAGAGAGTTTTAAGCTATAGCTATCCGAAGGACCCTGGTTTTGATCGTTCGCAGTGCAAGCTTGAACATTATGGTCTAACTGCGCCCACAGCCGCCACGACGGTACCGATTGGTCGCTATCTGTTCTATTTTGGAATACTTCTGTTAATCGTCGGTTTTGTATTCCGTTGGCTTCAACTTCGACGAGGTCGGACAGACATTCAGAGGCAGTAAAACAGAGTCGAGTCGGTCAAGCGGTGCAAGTCAATCGGTTTCATGCGGAGCGAATGATGACAACGAGAAGATGCATGTTCGTCCAGTTCAAACCAGGCACCGCTTTCACAATCATCGAAGTGATCGTTTCGCTCGGTGTACTGTTCATCCTTTTGTCTTGGCTTTTGCCAGCAGTTTCTGGAGCTCGCGAAGCAGCCAGACGATCCAATTGTCAGAACAACTTGCGCAATGTGGCATTCGGCGTAATGATGGAGAACGACGCTCGGAACCGACTTTCCGAGAACCGGTATCATTGGGATCCGAGTCGCTCTTTTTCCGTTGCGGACGAAAATTGGTTTTCTCGATCGTTTCCCTTCATCGCAAATGTCGCTTCGGTTCCTAGTTTTGAAGAACCGGAGCTTGGCTTCTGGGAGATGAATCGCAACATGATTGGGCGGTCACTCTCCTTATTCCGTTGCCCATCGTCACCTTTGCACGAAGAGATCGTAGGAGTCGTCAGATACTTCAACGGCCCTCCAGAAAGTTCGACGCCGACGATGCTTGGAGATTACTGTGGGAACTTCGGCACGAATACGAGAACCAGCACCGATGCGGACGAAGGCTATCGCAGATTAGGACCATTTACAGTTCGATTTGATCGGACTCCATCGCAGTCGCTATCGAGTTTTCGTTCAGGACGAAGCAACACGGTATTCATGTGGGAATCCTCATCCAGCTTCTACTACCAAAGGTCTGCGGATGGGAGTCTCTATCAAACGCCATGGAAGGTAGAAGCCGAACATCATGTAAGCATTACAGACTTTTATGAGAGAGCAACCGGCAGAACAGTTTCGTACAGCAACCCAGAAACGATGATCAGCTATCGCTTGTCGCTTCCTGGAGGCAGGATTGGATCAGCAATGTACTTCAACGTCCAAAACTCTGTGCTTTGGGAAGTCGATGTCTGGCGAAACGTTAGTAGTCAGACCATCAACATCAGCAATGGTTTTGGGCAACCTTTTGCCTTTCATCCAGGAACAGCAAACGTTGCATTTGCGGACGGAGCGATCCGAAGCATGTCTGACCGCATCGAAGCGCGTGTTTTCATGTCGCTTGTAACGTTGGTTGGAGATCGATTGGTATCCGACTTCGATTAGCCCTGGCAACCTTCTGAGTCGACGGCACATGCGACTGAAACAGGGTATCTTGCCTTGTTAGGGAGCTACGGTCTGAAGCATCGGTGCGTCTCTCTCAAGGTGTAGGGTACGAAAATAGACAATCTATTGAACTTCGCTTTCGAAGAGTGCAACCAAAATGAGCATGTAAAACTCGACCCGTTAGGTCAGTTCGATACGGGGTGAATGATGACAGCGAAAAAATTTTCGTTCGGCAATTGCAAACCAGGCACCGCTTTCACAATCATCGAAGTGATCGTTTCGCTCGGTGTACTG
>JBBIUE010000043.1:30323-45745 GCA_037440405.1 Pirellula sp.
ATCGCAACATGATTGGGCGGTCACTCTCCTTATTCCGTTGCCCATCGTCACCTTTACACGAAGAGATCGTAGGAGTCGTCAGATACTTCAACGGCCCTCCAGAAAGGTCGACGCCGACGATGCTTGGAGATTACTGTGGGAACTTCGGCACAAATACGAGAACCAGCACCGATGCAGACGAAGGCTATCGCAGATTAGGACCATTTTCTAATCGATTTGATGGCACTCCATCGCAGTCGCTATCGAGTTTTCGTTCAGGACGAAGCAACACGGCATTCATGTGGGAGTCCTCATCCAGCTTCTACTACCAAAGGTCTGCGGACGGGAGCTTATTTCAAACGCCATGGAAAGTTCAAGCTGAACGACAGCTCGCCGATACATTCATTGTTGAGAGGGTAACAGGTCGCGGCGTTTCGTTCGCCAACCCTGAGACTGTGATAAGTTATATGCATTCGCTTCCTGGAGGCAGGATTGGATCAGCAATGTACTTCAACGTCCAAAACTCTGTGCTTTGGGAAGTCGATGTCTGGCGAAACGTTAGTAGTCAGACCATCAACATCAGCAATGGTTTTGGGCAACCTTTTGCCTTTCATCCAGGAACAGCAAACGTTGCATTTGCGGACGGAGCGATCCGAAGCATGTCTGACCGCATCGAAGCGCGTGTTTTCATGTCGCTTGTAACGTTGGTTGGAGATCGATTGGTATCCGACTTCGATTAGCCCTGGCAAGCTTCTGAGTTGAAGGCACAAGCGACTAAAACAGAGGATCGTCCCAAATTGAGTCGGAAATCTAAAGGCTCCGCGAGCTCGAGAGACGGTCGTACACTTGTGTGAAATTCGAGCTGACTTTGCGAATGAGAAGGATCGGACATGATCGCAAGCGGACACTTCAGCTAGGTTGTGTGGTTAGGCGGGGTGGCGCGGTTGTTCGCTGTCGATTGCCTTTCGTGAATTCTCCCTCGCTTGAAGCTGGCCTTCGTGAACTTGGAGGTTGGACCATGTCCCCATGCTTTGCAATTCGCGGCGACATGATCACTTCCAAAAACTCATGAATTCGCCAGCTCGCATCGCGACCAATGCATCGAGATCGGAGAAGATCTGTTCCAGTCTCGCAACCTGTGCTGGGGTATAGAACAGCTCGGCGGATCGCCGAAACTTGGACATTAGGTTGGGAACAGCTTCTTGCCGTCGGCGGCGGTGGCCAAGGGGATATTCAATCTCGACCCGCTCCGTTGACGTTCCGTCCTCGAAGAAAACTTGCACACTATTGGCGATCGATCGTTTGTCGGGATCGAGGTAATCGCGGCTGTAGCGTTCGTTTTCGACCACGTGCATCCTGGCACGGAGGAGATCGATTCGGGGGTCCGCAGCAGTTCGATCTTCATAATGCTCTGCTGTCAGATCACCGAACAGGAGACCGATGGCGGTGATGTATTGGATGCAGTGGTCGCGGTCGGCCGGATTGTAGAGTGGTCCGGTCTTGTTGATAATGCGCATGCCCGATTCTTGCGTTTCGATAACGATGCGTTCGACCTGATCGAGCCGATGGTGAACCGACGGATAGAGTTGCATGGCGGCCTCGGCTGCGGTCTGAGCATGAAACTCGGCTGGAAAGGAGACCTTAAACAGAACATTCTCCATGACGTAGCAATCGAGCGGACGAGCAATCGAAATGGTTTGGCTGCGGAACAAAACGTCTTGAAAACCCCATTGCTTGGCGCTCAAGGCGGTGGCGTAGCCCATTTCGCCGCGCATGGTCCACAAGGCGAGTTGCACGGCGCGGCGGGTCGCATCACCTGCTGCCCAGCTTTTTCGTGAGCCAGTATTTGGAGCGTGCCGATAGGTCCGCAATGCACCACCGTCGATCCACGCATGGCTGAGAGCTGCTGCCACTTGCCGTACATCTCCCCCCAACATGCGCGTTGCGACAGCCGTCGACGCAACACGAACCAAAAGGACATGATCCAAGCCGACCCGATTGAAACTGTTGTTAAGAGCGAGAATGCCTTGAATCTCATAAGCCTGAATGGCCGCGTTCAGGATGTCTCCGACCGTCACTGCGTGATTGCTATCTGAAATCGGATTCGCATTCCGATCGAGATAATCCGCCAAGGCAAGGATGGCTCCAAAGTTATCGGATGGATGCCCCCATTCCGCAGCCAACCAAGTGTCGTTGTAGTCTAGCCATCGGATCATGGTCCCGATATTGAACGCAGCCGTAACGGGATCGAGTTCCCAGGAACAGCCCGGCACGCGGCTGCCGTTGGGGAGCGTTGCTCCTGGAACGACGGGTCCAAGCAGCTTGGTACATGCCGGATACTTGAGCGCTTGTAAAGCACAACCGAGACTGTCCATGAGGCACAGCGCTGCTGTCCGGATTGCTTCCTCGGAGTACTTCCTCGACGAGCAGACATACCCAGCCAGCTGCACGAGAACCGAGTCGTACTCGCGAGTATCCTTGACCTCATACTCCACACTCATCCGAACCTCGTCGATAGGATTGGCAACTCGAACCTCAACACCGAATGCCATTATCGTCTCGCATTACCCGCCATCACTCAAGGGGTTGTCGTGGTTCTTTTGCAGGCCGATCGATGATCCGACATTTAGACTTCGACGCGATGACAAGCTCCGGCGGCATCGCCAGCCTTCGTTTGACGATGAAGGCCCGTCCCATAACCGTCTACTCGTCTGGTCTTTTGGCTTCGATGTGACGGTTGGGAAAGGCACTTTGTTAAGTCATGCCTCAAGTTGTACTACCGGTCAACAAGCCGAGCCAGAAACATTTAATAAATGAGAATCATCGCGGCCTTGAATGGACTCCTGATCGATCAAGGATCTGCTTCTCTGCGAGAGACGAGACTTGATCAGGTTTGCTCGCTGACTCACCAGATCGTTTCCGATTCATGGGACTGGTTCCCAGTCGATTGCTGGTGCTGGCAGGTTCGGCAGATCGGAGATCGGGGCTATCCGAACCATTCCAAAGGACGCACAATGATTAGGCGTTCTGTTCATGTTTCTCAGCACGGCAGGATTGCTCAACGCCCGCTGAGAATTCCAACGTTCCTTCTTGCGTTTTGTGACAACCCATGAATCTTTCTCCAGGCAAACGTTTCCGGCTAGCGATGGAAGAGGAGAAGCCCTTGCAGATCGTAGGGACCATTCATGCTCTTTGTGCGATGATGGCCGAAAAGGCAGGGTTTCGGTCGATTTACTTATCGGGGGCCGGTGTGGCGAATGCCTCGCACGGGTTGCCAGACCTGGGAGTAACCAATTTGGAAGATGTTCTGATCGATGCGCGGCGGATTACGGCGGCGACTTCCATCCCGCTGTTGATTGATATCGACACCGGTTGGGGGAACGAACTAACGATCGGGCGAGCGATCCGGGAATTGACTCGAGCGGGGGTGGCGGCGATTCACTTGGAAGATCAAGTCGATACCAAGCGATGCGGTCATCGTCCTGGAAAGCAACTGGTGTCGCAGGAGGAAATGACCGCGCGGGTTCGAGTGGCTGCGGAGGCTCGAACCGACCCCGACTTTTTCATCATTGCTCGAACCGATGCGGTTGCCGTCGAGGGACGCGAGCGAGCCATCGCCCGTGCCCAGTCCTACCTGGAGGCGGGTGCTGATGCGATCTTCGCTGAAGCGTTGACATCGATTGACGAGATACGCGAATTCTGTAGTTGCTTGCAAGCGCCGGTGCTCATCAATATGACGGAATTCGGTAAAACGCCATTGTTGCCACTGGAAGACTTGAGAGCCGCCGGAGTAGCCATGGTGCTTTATCCGCTGACGGCTTTTCGAGCCATGAATCATGCGGCTCAGCTCGTCTATTCGACCCTTCGAACGACCGGCACACAGGCTAGTCTCTTGTCGTCGATGCAAACGCGCGATGAGTTGTATGCGCTTCTCAACTATCATCAAGCGGAACGAAAACTCGATCTGAGATGAACGGTGTCCAAACTTGTCTAAGCTCCACGACATACTCAACTACCCAGTCGTATATTTGGCAGTTCAGCGGTTGCTGGGTGCGTACGGAGCTCGGCAGACGTGCCTACGTGAGTACGCTCGCCCCCAAGCCGGAGAACGCATTCTCGATGTCGGCTGCGGCCCGGGATACATTCTCGATTATCTGCCGGAGTGCGATTTTGTAGGGATCGATATCGATCAACGATACATTCGTTATGCACAACGCAGATATCCACGTCGTGGCCAGTTTCTATGCATGGAGCTGACCGAAGATTCGGCGAGTCAGTTCCTGCCATTCGATCTCATTCTTTGCAATGGCTTGATTCATCATTTGACTGATGAGCAGACACGGAATTTGCTAAGCTTGCTCAGAAGGCTCTTGCGACCCTCGGGAAGATTGATGACGCTGGACGGTTGCTATTACCCGCAGATGTCCGCGATGAGCCGATTCCTACTCAAGCACGATCGGGGTAAGTATGTTCGTACCGAGGAGGAGTATCTTCGTTTGGTTCATCCACAGTTCAACCAGATCGACGCCTTCCGTCGCAGTGACTTGTTCTCGATTCCCTATGATGCCTTGGTGATGGTATGCAGGAACTGAGGAAGCATTGGCCGCTTCTCTTGTTGTTGGTCGTTCTCGTTCCCTATCTGATTGGGATTTCTGATCGAGGTTGGATTCCGCATGATGAGGGCTTGTTGGCTCAATCTGCCGAGCGTGTGTTGCAAGGCCAATGGCCACACGCCGATTTCGATGATCCCTACACGGGTGGTCTGGCTTTCTACCACGCGATGCTATTCAAGCTTTTTGGCATCAACTTGTACTCACTTCGCTTGGGATTGCTGGGGTTCTCGGTAGCTGGAGCCGTTGCCATCTACTTTATCTTGGGCAGGCTGACCGCCCCGTGGTTGTCAGCACTGTTAACGGCCTTGGCCATGGCATGGAGCACGCCGAACTATTTCGCCGGTTTGCCGTCGTGGTACAACTTGTTCCTGGCGCTGTTTTGCACGGTTGCCCTGATGCGATTTTTTGATACGTCGCGAGGGAAATGGTTGTTTGTTGCCGGTCTTTTTTGCGGATTGTCTTTTCTTGTCAAATCGACCGGCATCTTCTCTGCATGCGCAGCCATCTTGGCGATCGTTTTCCACGAACAAGAAACGGCGGAACGGGGCAGGGGAGGGGAGCTCAAAGGCAAAATAAACTGGATCTTGTTCGCCATCCTCGTCTGCTTTGCGCTGCTTGGCTTTTCTACGGCCATTCTGCTATTCATTCAGAATCGACCGACGCCGATGGATTTCTTCCATTTCGTCATGCCGGTCGCGGCTGGTTGCTTGTTTTTGATGTGGAACGAATGGCGACTGGGACCGAGCGAAGGTCTTAATCGTTTCCGCAGACTTCTCGCATGGGAATCCATCTTTATCAGTGGAGTGGTCTTGCCTGTCGGTGCTTTCTTGATTCCCTACATTTACAGCAATCAGTTGGTGTCGTTCATTGAAGGGGTTTTCGTATTACCCCAGAAGCGCATTTCCTGGAGCAGCTATCCGCTGCCGGAATGGAAAAGCGTCCTTTGGAGCCTTCCCGTCGCGATCTGGATTTTTATCCCGGGAATGGTGAGGAAGCGATGGGATCCTTGGTGGCTAGCCATTCCGGTGTTCGCACTCTCGTTGGGACTCATTGTGTTCGGCAGTTGGGACGGAGTGTACGCACGAATATGGGATTCGACTCGCCCGCTGGTGCCGCTTTCTGTTCTGGCCGGTTGCTTGCTGTTGGCGAGACGGTCAAGTCTGGATGAGTCTCTTTCGAAGCGGAGTCTTTTGTTCTCGCTGTTGATTTCGTGTGCCTTGCTGAGCTTGCTGCAGTTTCCCTACGCTTTTGCGATTTACTTCTGTTATGTCGCCCCGATGTTCATTACCGCATGTTGTGCCCTTAGTCTGCTGTCGAAAGGGTCGCCGCGATGGATTCTTTTGGGCTGTGCCGTGATGTATTTTGGCTTTGCAGTGGTTTGGCTTCATCGCGGGCATATCCGCCGGATCGGAGTCCAGTTCGTGCCATACGACAATGTGGCAAGCTTGTCCATCCCGCGATTCGGTTTGAAGACGACGCAAGCGCAAGCCGACTTGTATCAGCAGGTTATCGAGGAGATCCAGAAGCATTCGCGTGATGGGGATACCATTTATGCTACGGCGGATTGCCCGGAAATCTACTTCTTGGCCGCGCGCCGCAATCCGACGCGCAGCTTTTACGATTTCTTTGAGTATGATTTTGACGGACCTCCTCAGGCGCGCGTGCGTCGGATACTCAAGTTGCTCGACGAGGCAAACGTCGAGGTGGTTGTGATTCACTGGACGCCCGAATTTTCCGGTACACCATCGGATCTCTTGGTTGACACTTTGGCTGAGCGTTTTCCGCAGGTTCGCCACTTTTATCGAGGTCAGGTGGATCCGAACCAGTCCGCCCCCACGTTCTCGGTTGCTTGGCGAACGCCTGCTGAAGCAAATCCCGGTCAACGCGAGTAGTCTAAACCGTTTGCAAATCATGAGCCTCAAGCCCGACAATTCGCTCGACTCGATTTCTGGGGACGATCCCTTGTCCTCGGGCTCGATCCAGCCCCAGCAGGCGTCTTCGCATCAAGACTGTCTTTCTTCTCCGAAGTTGTCGGTCGTCATACCGATTTTCAATGAGTCGCCGATCCTTCCCGAGCTTCTGGCTCGATTGAAACAAACTCTCGACTGCCAACCTGGCGGCCCTCACGAAATGGTGTTCGTCGACGATGGGAGCACCGATGGCACCTTGGACCAGCTGGAAATCGCATCTCAGCAAGATGAGAGGATCGTGGTCGTCTCGCTGTCTCGTAATTTCGGACATCAAGCCGCTCTGAGTGCCGCGTTCGATTTCGCCACAGGCGACGTGGTCATTGCGATGGATGCTGATCTTCAGGATCCTCCGGAAGCCATTCCACAATTTCTGGCGCTGTATCAGCAAGGCTTCGACGTGGTCTACGCGATTCGCGTCAAACGCAAGGAAGCTTGGTTCAAGCGGTTGTGTTACGCGACCTTCTACTGGTTGGTCGATCGATTGTCTCCCGTGTCGCTTCCGCGAGGGGCGGGAGACTTTGGGCTGATGTCGCGGCGGGTGGTCGACCTGGTCCGCATGTCGCCTGAGCGGCATCGATACTTGCGAGGACTTCGAACGTGGTATGGATTTCGACAAGTCGGCGTTGAGGTTGAACGAGCCGCCCGTCACGGCGGCGAACCCAAATTCAGTCTTCGCAAGCTATTTCAGTTAGCATTCGATGGCATTTTTGCATTCTCGATCATCCCGATCCGAGTCGCTACGTTGGTGGGATCCATCGTGGTCGCATGCGCCTTGGCTTTTGCGGCTTATGCTTTGTTTGCCAAGTTGTTTTTTGAAGAGTCCACTCGTCGATCCCCTCAAGGATTCACGGCGCTGCTGTTTGCCATCACCTTCTTGGGCGGAATGCAATTGCTGTTTTTAGGAGTTGTCGGCGAGTATATCGGTCGCATCTATGATGAGGTCAAACGTCGGCCTCACTATGTCGTTAAGAAAATCGTTCGACGAACCTGATGGATGCCGAATACGCTCAAGCCTACGGTGAGTTACATCAACGCCATTGGTGGTGGCGAGCTCGAAGACGATTTGTTCTCAGCATCATTCGCGACCTAGCCAAGGGCCAGTCACAAACCATTCTCGATGTCGGCTGCGGTAGCGGATGGGGCTTTGCAGATTGGCAACAGTTTGGCGAGGTCGAAGGGCTTGAAATCGATTCTGAGCTGGTGAGCAGGGCAGGGGAGTGGCGGAGTCAAATTCATCTCGGTAGCCTCGACGACTCATTTCAACCCGGCAAGCAGTTCTCCATAATTCTCATGCTTGACGTTCTCGAACACATGCGCCAGCCCGTCGAAGCGTTGCAGCGCGTTCGTGATTTGCTGACGCCGGGAGGAATGTTGCTCATCACCGTTCCGGCTCTACCGTGGCTGTGGACGAACCATGACGTGATCAATCATCACTTTCTCCGCTATACTCGTCGAACCTTGAAACGCACTATTCAATCGGCAGGTTTGACATGCACGACGTCGCGTTATTTCTTTCACTGGCTTGTCCCGATCAAAATGGCAATTCGAGTGAAGGAAATGTTTTCTCGGCCTTCCGGTGATCTGCCGTTCATTCCAACATCCGGTTGGAATGACCGATTTTACAAGTTGAGTATTTGCGAGCAGTTGTGTGTTCCGAGATGGCTCTCAATTGTAGGTAGTTCGCTGTTGGCGGTGGTTAAGAAGTAAAATGCCGAGCCTCGTTGGCCAAACGATTGAGCATGGATTGCAGTTGTTCGCGAAGAGCTGTCATGATCGGGTCTTCCTGACCCTTGGGGCCGCGTTCGGTGGGCACTTCAATGGCCGGCCCGATCTCCAAGATGGCTTCCAGCGGTCGATGGACGCGAGCAAGATCGATGAGGTCCTCTTCGATGCGTTCGACCATTTCGAGGACTCGGGTATCGGTCGTGGGCTCAACCAGATAATCGGGAGGATAAGAGGCCACTTGTTGGGCAAGATAGAGTGTCGCTAGGTCGCGCCAGCGTTGTTTTCGTTCGCTTTCTGTTAATCCGCCTTGGACGAGTTCCGGCATGATCTTGATTCGAAGCGCTTTGACGCGCGGAACGATGGGGCCGGATTGTGCCCGATCAAGCCAGCGCACTTCGAGCGGGTGAAGCAGATGATCGACCAAGAATTGCTGCCGCTCGGCGAAACTGCCCGTGCGCGATTGACCGAGATACTCGATCTCTTTCAAAGTCAACAGGCCATTGAGAATGCGTTTCGTTCGGTCGAGTAACGTGCCAGCGGCGGGACTATCCCAAGTCAATCGTTTTTCGACCCAGGCCAAGACCGGTTCAATGGACTTGGCCAAATCGCCGTGAAACAGGTATTTGATGGCTACGGGATGGATGACCACTTTTCCACTTGTCACCACTTTTCCACTTGTCGCTACTTTGGCTCGCTTTTTTGCTGCAGTGCGAGCGATAAAAGCGATTCCGTCGAGCAATGCATGAAGATGATCGTTGGTGCGAAAAACCGCTCCTTCAGGGAAAATCACCAGGGGACGCTCGGCTTTGACCAAAATATCGACTGCCTCATCAATGGACTGGCGATCGATCCCTTCGCGATAAACACTGAAGCCTCCCATGCGTCGAATGGCCCAACAGTGAAACCAATGCTGCTGGAAGAGGTGCCAACTGGCCATGGTGTAGGGATAGATGCCAGCCTCTCGGCAAATCCACCCCATCGCCATGGGGTCGGAATAGCGCGGGTGATTGGGAGTCAGCAAGATGCCGTGGCCGAGTCTCAGGCTTTCTTTGAGAAGTTGGATGCCGCGAACTTGATGCGACTCGACCCCCATGAAGCGATTCAAATACCAATCTGGCAACCGGAGCGTTTGAAACAGCCAAGGCCAAAAGCGCCCTCGATGAGGAGGGATGAACTTGTATGGCTTTTCAATGATGATGTTTTGCATCAGCGGTCACGAAGAAAGAGCCTTTTTCGCCTCAACCAAGGCGTAAGCATAGAAGCCGTTCCAGGCTAAACGGAGCAAAAGTACAAAGCCCCCACCCACCAAAGCCCCGATGTAGACTGCGGTAGGGTTTTGGCCCGCCATCCTCGCTTGAGCATTTCCCAATTGAATCGGAATTTCCGCCAGGGCAACGACCAAATTCAGCAACGTCGCGATGAGACAAAGCCAACCCAATAGAACACCTCTTCGATGCTTGATGATCAGCAGGATCCCTGCGGGTATTCCAAACAAAACCATCAGTCCCCCGGTAAGAATTTCGAGGATACCAAAAATGAACAATGGATCGTCGGTGCCCATCGCAGCGAGTCCGATCGCACCTAGTCCTACGAGCACTAAGCGCAGTGCCAAATAGAAGAGATCAATGGTAGCGGCGACAATAATCTGCGTTGGATACCTATTCGGTTGTAGATAGGTCGCTTCCGGCGAGGGGACTGTGTAGGAATACGGATTCAGTGGCGGCGGAAGATTGCTCATGTACTTCAATGCTCCTCAAGAGATACGGTAAAGCCGATCGATCTTGTTCAACCTGCGACAGGTTCGCTCGCCGTCGAGACGTAGCCATGTGGATGCTTGGAATGCCAATTCCAGGCCGTTTCGATGATCTCCGAAATGTTTGTATAGGCCGCCGACCAGCCCAAGACAGCTTTGGCTTTTCTCGCGTCCGCAACGAGCCTAGCGGGGTCGCCCGGGCGACGTGGCGCAACCTTGGCAGGTATGGGATGACCGGTGACTTCGCGACAAGCTTCGATGATCTCGAGGACACTCGTTCCCTTTCCAGTGCCGAGGTTGACTTGTAGGTTGCTGCCTGGCTGAATCTTCTCCAGAGCCGCGACATGCGCCGTTGCCAAGTCTTGCACATGGATGTAATCGCGAATGCAGGTCCCATCCGGTGTCGGATAATCGTTGCCAAGAATGTTGATGGTTTCCGCTTGACCGAGAGCCACTCGCAGCACAAGCGGGATCAAATGCGTCTCCGGATCATGGTCCTCTCCGATCGTCCCGTCTGGATGAGCGCCGGCGGCATTAAAGTATCGAAGCGATGCTACGCCAAAACCATAAGCCATCGCGTAGTCCGCCAAGGCCCGTTCGATGACGAGTTTACTAAAGCCGTAGGGATTGATTGGCTGCTGGATCGTCTCTTCCGTAATCGGTATCACTTCGGGCTGGCCATAGGTTGCGGTCGTACTGGAAAAGACGAACCTCCAAACCCCAACCGCTCGCATGGCTTCTAGCAATTCGAGCGTGGCGACCACGTTGTTGCGGTAGTACATGGCTGGATGCTGCATCGACTCGCCGACCAGGGCGAAGGCTGCAAAGTGCATGACGGCTTCGATCTCTTTGTCGTGAAGGACTTGCTTGAGCAACGCCTGATCAGCCAGCTCACCTCGGATGAGGATCTCCTTCGGTATCGATTGTTCATGACCGCGACTCAGATTGTCGTAAACGAAGACGTGATGTCCCAATTCTCGCAACAGCCGCACAGTGTGAGAACCGATATAGCCCGCTCCACCAACAACCAGTACATTCATTGCATTTACTCCAGCTCGACGCTCATGAATGATATTCGGAGCTTCTTCTCAGGATTGAATCACATTCGGTGCACTCTAAGCCGACTCTGGCTTGTTGCAACAGCATAACCGCTTGCTAACAGAATTCGAATATGGGCATCAGCAAACTAAGGCAAATTCGGCAATCGAACAGTCCAGCTCCATCCGAAGCTGTTTCGACCACAAACTTTGCTGCCTTGGCGGAACGCTACACCAGCTATCTTCGCAGCGAGTGCCATTTATCCGAAAACACCGTGGCAGCTTATCGCCGCGATTTGACTCATTTCCAGGAATGGCTGGCCGACCGATCCCCAACCAAGATGACGCTGCAGAACCTCGGCGACTTCGTTGCGTTCCTCTCGGAAAAAAAACTAGCCCCGGCGTCCGTCTCTCGCCACGTCGTCGCCATCCGCATGTTCTATAAATTCTTGCAACTGGAAGGGCTGATCGCGGAAAGCCCCGCCGAGCTCATGGCGAGTCAAAAAATGTGGCAGCGCATGCCCGAAACCGTTTCTGCCGCGAACATGGAACGCCTGCTGACCGAGCCCAAGCTAGGCGATCCACTTTGGCGGCGCGATCGCGCTCTGCTCGAACTCATGTACGCCACGGGGTGCCGCGTTTCCGAAGTTTCCAATATGCTTTTCGCCAATGTGCGACTCGATGAAGGATACTGCCTAGCGTTAGGGAAGGGGAATAAGGAACGGATGGTGCCTCTAGGCGAACGTGCAATTGAAGCCATCCGCTTCTACCTAGCTGAACAACGTCCCGCTTTGATTCGCGGTCGCGATCCTCATTCGGTTTCTTGGTTGCTCCTTTCCAAAAGTGGTCGACAGCTCCGACGGGAGGCCGTATGGGAACTCGTGAAGCGTTACGCGGTGCGCTGCGGCATCGACCCCAATATCAGCCCTCATACCCTGCGTCATAGCTTCGCAACGCACCTTCTCGCGGGTGGAGCGGACCTCCGCCAGATTCAAGAAATGCTTGGTCATGCCACCATCCAAACGACTCAAATCTACACCCAAGTTGAACACAGCCGACTAAAGAAAATTCATCACCGTTTCCACCCAAGAGCTTGACGAAGGGCGGTTGAGAATCTATCCCTCAAGGGCAATACGAAGTTAACGGTTGGCCGATGTGATTGATCACTGTAGTACCGATTTTTTGAGCACGGACTCTAAACATTTTGTCGCGGTACATCGCAAGCTGCCCAGTATTTTTCAATTCGCCCCTCACATGAATCATTCGGCAGCTAAACACCTGACAGCCTGTACGTGAGTCAGGGACAAAACGAATGACCGTTGGCTCGCTTAAGAACGTCTTTCGATCGGTAAGCAAGACTCGGCTTTGAAAGTCCCAGCAATTGACTCGGCGGGACGACCTGGGCAGTGGACGAAGATATTCGATTCATGTTAAGGTAAAGGCTTCCTGCCTCGTTGCCTACCTCACGATTCTTGACGTTCCATTCGCGGATACGCTATGAGCACAAAACGAATTCTCACTTTCGTTCTGATCTTCCTCACACTTTCACTTGATTATTGCACTGCACAGTCCGATGGCAAAATCGTGGATTTCGAGCGAGACGTCGCTCCGATTCTCGCAAAGCGATGTATGCAGTGCCACGGCGGTGACAACCCGAAAGGTGGATTTAGCGTCGAGAAAGGACCTGACCTGCAGAGCTATATCGAACCAGGAGATCTGTCCAATAGCAGCCTCTGGGCCGATTATCTGATGGCTGACGCAACTGCCCCCGACAGTTTGATGATGCCACCGCTGTCGGAGGGGGGGCGCCTACCTGTATCTGAGCTCGCTGTTCTGCGAACTTGGATCGAAGACGGGGCCGATTTGCCTGAAGTCTACCAGTTGGGGACCGAATCACCATCCATTGTTAAGGGAACTCCAGCGGTTCCATTGAATAGTTCGACGCAGCGCATTTGGGCTTTTATCGGTTATTTTCATCCGGCGATCGTACATCTGCCATTAGGGTTATTGCTGGCTGGTGCAATCATGGCCCTTTTGTCCTTTATTCTAGGTAAGCGAACGGAAGACTTCGCCTATTTTTGTTTATTGATAGGTGCCCCATTTGCCGTTCTCAGCGCCGTGGTGGGCTGGTCGTTTGCCAATGAATTGGGCTATCCAGGATGGCGGGTCATTCCAACCAGCGAAGAGGGGCAAGTCATTTTTAATCATCGCTGGGCAGGAACTGCAGTCGCCTTCTTGTCCGTGCCTCTCGTTTTTATCGCTTGGCTCGCTTGCCGCCGCTCGGATCGACGAGCCAGTTATGTTTGGCGCGTCGGACTGATTGTCTTAGCGGCGCTGATCGGATGGGTCGGCCACGAAGGAGGGGAGATGACTCACAAAGGACTTTATGAAAAAGCCTTTGAACGCTTGTCAGGAACCAAAGAATTAGAAGAAGATACCTTGCCGCAGCAACCCCCTAACTTCCGAATGCGTGCCAGCTTTTAGAACCAAGGCGAAATGGGCAAACTCAAATCGCTTTGAGCAACTCCGTTCGATGACTCTCGGTAATGGAACGCGGGAAAAAGCCATTACCGATTGCGCCCGCTGCGTTAGCACGCGACATTTTCAGGTCACTGCTTTTGCTCTCAACGATAACTTTTCGGGGCCTCGCCAAAGTCAAACTGATTGATTTCGCTCGTTTCATGTAAAAATGCTGAGGTAGATCACTTTCTTTTCACGTACCTCAAACCGGCCCCCAAACCGACAAGGCACAAACCGACGATCGCCACTATCACCGCTGGCGACCAAATCGAATTCGAGGGCGCATTCGCCTGAGGATTGGGGATGCCGAAAGCCTCGAGCGTGAATTCTCGTTCCGGTACTTCGTCAAAGCGAATGAACACCACTTCGGAAAGGGTCATGTCTCCATATCTACTGTCCGAATCCAACGTTTTCAACGGGTATTTATGTCCGTCCTTCTCTCCCCATTCCAAGACTCGCCTCGTACCACTACTGTCAGACCTGCTGTGAACAAAGAACTGGCTCGCAACACAGTACTGCTGGTTCGGGTCTAATTTCACCTCACCGCGTCTTACCCACAGCGGAAACTTTGCGTAAGGATCTCGAAGTTTGGCTTCGGGGTTCGGAACGTTGATAGAAATCTTTACTAATCCATCATCGTCCGGCGGCTCAAGCGTTGCTTCGACAAGATCCGGCTGAGAAAGCAAAGTTCGAAGGCGAACTCCTCTTACTTTGTCACGCATATTCAAACTGTTACCATGTGTGCTCCATTCTTTCTCTATCAACTGCTCCGCTTCTTCGTTGATTGAAGAAATAAACTTAGTCAAGAGCCAAGGCTTATCAGGAGCTAATCGAGTCGCAGTGAAAAGGTAGTTGTGTGACCGGACGCAGGCATCAGACCGAAACTTGCCATTGCTTTCAGTAACTTCGAATATCGTTAACTTCAAATCGCCATTCGATGCCACTCGTTGAAAGAATTGCGACTCCTCATCGTAGAAGTCGCCTTTAAGTTGAACCTCTGACGGAGTCTCAAAACTCTCTACATGAGCAAGTACTTCCTCCAATGACTTAGGATAATCGCCGCTAAATGCATTATCAGTGCAGGTATGCCAGAAGATAAGGAGAATAACAAGCGACTGAATTGAGCCCTGAAGGTCGACCATAAATACTCCACTCTCGCAAACTTGGCCCCAAAACCTTACGATAAGACGTGATAGGGAATCTGAAAGCCGCGATATGACTAGAATGAAACCACAATGAGTCTACTTGGACAAGAGCATTTGCACCCGACGGAGCCAGACTCCATTCCCAGGGACCGATCTGCTTACAATTGTTTTTGCGATCAAACAGCGAAATCGGACAATCGGACAGTCTCGAACAACACTTCATCCATCGCCAGAATTACACATACGACCGTAGTAGTGCTATTCACTTAGGCCGCTGTGTGTAGGGACAATGAAAATTGTTTACCTAAACATCATTTTATTTCTGGCATGCACATACGACGGGATTGTCTGTTCCTACTCTCTTGCAACCGGTGCAACCCTCACAGTTCTCACCGGTTGTTGAGCAGGCTTGTGAAGCGCCCGGTGGGTTGCACCTGCCAGCATCGCCGCCGCGATTGAGGCAGGTGTTGTCCATATCGCAGTCGGTATTTCCTGTGCACTTTTTTGTTGTGCAACCGACGCACTGCTCGTCCGCCAAAAGATTGGGATGGAACAGCGGCAGCGAGATGATTGCGGCGAAGATCATGACCCAACCGGTCTTTTCGAGAATTGTTGCAAGTTTCACGAGGAAGTCTCCTTGGGAACAGGAACAGAACGAAAATAAAGCTCGCCAGTCAACG
>JBBIUE010000044.1:0-45377 GCA_037440405.1 Pirellula sp.
ATCCGTTCCAACCGCCAAAATTGCGGCGGCCCGCGCGTGAGTCGTGAACGGTTACGATTGCACAACGCGAGTTGCCAACAGCCGGATGGCTCAACATCCTTTCGCCTGGAAATCACTACCATCCGACTCTCCAACCTACATTGCCTTCCGAAAAACGGATGCTTGTTCGAAATCGATCAGCAGGAACGTGTTTGTGGCCTGTTTGTAAACGAGCTTCTTTGCAAGACTTCGTTGCCTGCGCAAAGGGCCCGTCGCAACCTTGGTCACCGACGAAGGTGCTGATCCAAACAGAATTTGGCCAACAAAACCTTGTTGCATCTGACGCGACGTTGTAATTAGCTCAGGTTCATTTCTCCTATCGTGTGCGGAATTTCTGGAATCGCTGGATTTGAGCAATGGGAAACGGAAGCGATCCGTACTCTGATCACATCGATGAATGACCGGATGATCCATCGAGGCCCGGATGACTCGGGGGCATGGATCGGTCATGGCACGGCCATCGCCATGCGGCGATTGTCGATCATCGATTTGGCAGGAGGACACCAACCCATCGACAACGAGACCGGGCACCTTCACATCGTATTCAACGGAGAAATCTACAACTACCGCGAACTGCGATCGGAACTTTTGTCACGAGGCCACGAATTCAAAACCGCTTCGGACACGGAGGTTGTCCTGCACGGTTTTGAGGAGTTTGGCACAGGAATACTCGATCGCTTGAAGGGGATGTTCGCCTTCTGCATTGCGAACGAACGAACAGGTGAACTGTTTTTGGCCCGCGACCGGTTCGGGGAAAAGCCGCTGTTTTATTGGAACGAAGGAGGCCGTTTCGCTTTCTCGAGCGAGCTTCCAAGTCTCCTCGAATGCCAGTTGATTCCACGTCGACTGAACTTGGCTTCCCTCCCCTACTATCTCCGCAACGGATTTGTGCCGTTGCCGATGACGATGTATCGAGACATTCACCAGGTGCGTCCAGGACATTGGATGACTTGGAAGCAAGGCAAGCTCGATACCGGCGGTTACTTTGCGATACGTTATCAGCCCGATCCCACTCTGGACGAAACAACCGCCAAGGATTTGGTGCGCTCCGCCGTTCTGAACGCCGTCGAGCGACAGCGGGTGAGCGACGTGCCGATCGGAGCATTCTTGTCGGGAGGTATCGATTCGTCGACCGTTGTCGCCGCCCTACAGAAAGTCTCAACAAACAAGATTCCGACATTCACTGCTCGCTTTGAAAACGTTCAGTACGATGAAAGCCCGATCGCTAGGGCGGTCGCGAACCACGTCGGCACGGATCATCACGAATTCTTGATCCCCAACCAAGGATTCAGCGATGAAGATCTGGTGCGAGTGATTAATCATGTGGGCCAACCTTTTGGCGATTCTTCGGCCATTCCCACGTATTACATCTGTCGGCAGATTCGCGAGCACGTGAAGGTGTGCCTGTCGGGGGACGGCGGCGATGAGATGTTCGGCGGTTATGATTCCTTTCAGTTTGGGCTGAAGGTTGATCGAGTCGCAAAGCTTGCTCCTCGATTTGCATTTGCTAGCCTCGGTGCTGTTCTCGATCAGCTCTCTCATTGTCCGGTTCTACGAGATCAACCGCGTTTGCGACAACTGCGCCAGGTCGCCGACGCTTGCAGCGAGCCCGCCGATGCTCGATTTCAGAAGACGGCACCGCGATTCGACCGCCGAGAACTCAAACGACTTCTAAGTTCCGAATGGTATGGTCCCTCCAAGCTGACCTACGATCCCAGCGACGATGCGCTGTCTGGACGAGAACATCCATCGACTTTGCGGCGATTGATGGCCTATCGCTCAGGATATTCTCTGAGCGAGCAGATGTTGGTCAAAGTCGATCGCATGAGCATGGCCACGTCGCTGGAAGTTCGAGCGCCGATGCTGGACGTTGGCATCTTTGAAGTCGCATCCAAGATGCCGGACCATTTGTTGATTCGTGGTGGTCGGGGAAAGTACATTTTGCGCGAAGCGGTCAAAGATTGGCTACCATCCGAGGTATTCACGCATCCCAAGTGGGGATTTGCGATTCCGCTTCACGAGTATCAGAACGACCGATATCGACAGATGTGCAGCGACTTGCTTGCCCCGGGCAAACATCCAGTGCTGGATCACATCTTCCGGCGCGACTACTTGGAATCCATCGTCACTCGTGGATTAGCTCGAACGCGCGATGCAGCAGACGTATCCGTGTTCCGTGCCTCGCATCAAGTGTGGCAGCTCGTGATGTTTGCTGCCTGGGTTCATGATTTCGATGTTTCTCTTTGAGCTCGTCGCGTTTGATAAACTTCATCAAGTCGATTCTGTAGATGATCGCATAACGAGCGAATCGCATCGGAGCAGGGTGCGGGAGGCTGTTTCCGAATCGATGTTGAGAATATGTGCGAGATGAATTTCGGATGGAAAGGAACGCCAAGAAACTCGAAGACTTCAGGGAAGTATTGTTCAGGCTTAGAAACAAGGTCCTCATACTTGATGAGCAACGCTCGTTCCGATTGGTCCAACCCGCAATGGAAGAAAAACTGGTTGCGAGTGTACCACATCAATGCTCCCCCTTCCTGCGGACTAAGATCGTCGCGGTAGCAAGCATCAAGTTCACTGAGGACCTTTTGGCTGATTTCCTCAGCGCGCCACTTCAAACTATCGAACTCGCGTCGATGAAAGCGACCGATCAAATCGGTTTGATGATTCCCCCAAAGATGGACTGCCGACTGCGCTACGTCCGCATAGTGCCGATAAATCCACACGGCTTTGGCCATCGGAACTTCCTCAAAAATGGATTTGATTCGCTGCGAATCCGCCAACGCATGGAAGGCAAGGACTGGAGCTTCGCCCCTGGCAATCAGATTGAGAATCTGCTTGTTCGAAGTGAGACGGGCAATGGTTCCCACATTCGAGATTTGATAACCAGGATCATGATTCAGAGCATACGCCAAATCTCGAATACGATGGTCGTGCGTCCAAATATCCGGCGATTGATCCAGCGTCTTCAATACCATCTTGGTGCCCGAACGCTGGCACCCAGTAATGAATGCAGCCGTATGGGTTCTGCGGCGATTCGTTGCCTTAAGCCGCGCTCGCTTGAACAATCTTTCGAGCTGCCCCCGAAAGCGTTGGAACCGATTGGTGCGGTGTGTGGATATCTTTGTGGCCATGTATGCTTAGTGCGAAAAATGTTACAAACTTACCTGCCTTCGACGATTCTTGAAGCGGTATTCCGATGCTCAAGAGTCTGAGTTCGTCATAGATGTACGCTCACAAGAACGAGCTGGATTGCAGGAACGCCTTCAGGAACCCTTTGGGTCACAGTGAAGAAGCAAGTATAGTCGGAATGCAACGATTTGAATCACTTGGGAATGGGATCGAGACGACGGTGAGTTGTCGCAAGTTACAATTTTAATGGTTGTGCAGAAGAAGCCTCGCATTTTATTCTTGGGCGGGTTCTCCGTTGGCAAGGATGGGACGGAAGGTGGGCAGGTGTTCGCCTGCCGATCGCTCGTCGCCAGTCCAATCTCAGACCTCGTCGAATGGAAGTTCGTTGATTCGACGCAACGTTCGCTTCCACCACCAAGCATGATGATACGTACCTGGGATGCGTTTCGCAGAGTGCTGATGTGCGGTTATCACCTCCTCTTTTCGAGGGTCGATACCGTGCTGGTGTTCACGAATTTTTCGGTTCCAAGCTTATCCGAAAAGGGACTCGTTTGCTTGCTCGGGCGTCTTTTCCGCAAGCACGTTGTTGTCAGTTTTCGGTTTCATCCACATCTGCCAAAACGAGGCCAAAGAATTTATCGCTGGTACTTACGTCACGTATGCCAAGCTTGCTCGGCCATCATGTGCCAAAGTAGATTTGCCGCCGATGAGTTGCAAAAGTTGGCACCGGTTGATCTTGAGAAAATTGAAGTCGTTCACAATTGGATTGACGTTCGTCGATTTGCAAATATTCGGACAGCCCCCGATACCGCTGAGCACAGTCATGCAGAAGCTTCCATCGATCGCAAAACGACATTGATCTATGTTGGTTGGATGCACCCAAAGAAGGGCGTACAGTTTCTGATACCTGCGATCGAATTGCTTTCCGAGCGTCGTCAGGATTTTCGACTGGTCATGTGCGGAGCTGGAGATTTGTTCGAAGAACTGAAAGCGCAGACGCAGGCGCTCGGCATTGAGGAATGGGTGGATTTTCGCGGATGGGTCAAGAACGAGGAAGTGGATGCTTTGCTCCATCAGTCCGACATATTTGTTTTGCCTTCATTGGCGGAGGGAATGCCAAACTCGCTACTGCAGGCGATGGCGTGCGGTTTGCCCGTGGTGACGACGAATGTGTCGAGTATTCCTGCCATAGTAACGGATGGAGTCAACGGATTTCTCATCGAACCAGGTGATCCGCAGGCGATTTGCGATGCGTTGGATCGAATGATTGCTTCGCCTTCATTGCGACGATCGATGGCGGAAACGAACCGAAAGCAAGTTGCCGAGCAAGACATCTCCAAAGTGTGGCCCCGCGTGGCTAAGATATTGAAAGTCGAGGTAGCGGTCGCATGAAGCAGATCGTCCAAAATCTACGCAACGGCCAATTGAGCCTTCTGGATGTGCCAACTCCGATTGCGACGCCGGGAGAAGTATTGATTGCGAACCAAGCTTCGCTGATCTCCGCTGGCACCGAGCGAATGACCATGGACTTGGCGAAGAAGTCGCTCCTTGGCAAAGCCAGGGAACGACCTGATCAAGTGCGGCGTGTCCTCGAAAAGATTCGCAACGAAGGCCTTTGGAACACCATCCAACAAGTCAAACGCAAGCTGGATGATCCGATGACCATGGGCTACAGTTCGGCGGGGATCGTCATTGCTTGCGGGGCTGGGGTCCAGCACTTTAAGCCGGGAGACCGCGTTGCCTCCAATGGCCCTCATGCCGAGATCGTCAGTGTGCCCAAAAACCTCTGTGCACGAGTGCCTGACGATGTTCCTTTCGACCAGGCTTGTTTCGCCGTCTTAGGAAGCATCGCCTTGCAAGGGCTACGACTCTCGAAGAACGGTCTTGGCGATTCCGTTTTCATTATCGGACTGGGGCTGATCGGTCAATTGGCTGTCGCTCTGGCAAAAGCGGCAGGAATGTACGTCATTGGAACGGATTTGGATGCTGGACGTTGTGAGCTGGCTCTCAAAATGGGGGCGGACGAGGCTCGGCCGAGCCTCAGTGGTGATGCCGTCGCATCGCTAACCGGTGGACATGGCGCGGACGCTGTGGTGATCACCGCCAGCACCAAATCGAATGGACCGATTGAATTGGCAGCATCGGCGGTCCGAAAACGAGGCCGCGTCGTATTGGTTGGT
The DNA here is from genome assembly GCA_037440405.1 of Pirellula sp. GTDB lineage: Bacteria > Planctomycetota > Planctomycetia > Pirellulales > Pirellulaceae > JANMGV01. Next base: position 5,352 of record JBBIUE010000044.1, read on the forward strand.
GTCATCGGCTTGGAATTGGATCGTCGTCCGTTTTACTTTAAGGAGGCCGAGTTCGTCGTATCTTGTTCTTATGGGCCAGGTCGCTACGATCCCAACTATGAAGAGTATGGTCACGATTATCCCCTTCCCTACGTCCGCTGGACCGAGCAACGCAATATCCAAGCGGTGCTGGATCTCATGGGGAAAAAGACGTTCAATGTGGAACCGTTGATTTCCCATCGCTTTCCAGTGGATGAAGCATTGCGGGCTTACGACCTGATCGGTGAAGGTGGCGCGAACTCGTTAGGAGTCGTTCTCGAATATCCGCAATGGACCATGGATCGCAGCAAAGAGGTCGCACGATCGCGGGTGATCCAATTCAAGCATCCGGCATCAAAGGGAACGCGCATTCGTTGCGGAGTCCTGGGGGCTGGCAACTTTGCGAAGATGGTGTTGCTTCCAGCGATTCAGAAATCTCAGGCATTTGAATTGGTTTCCTTGTGTTCCCCTAGCGGTTTGAGTGCCAGGCACATCGGAGCCGAAGCGAAATTCGAAAAGTGTACTTCCGAAGAGAACGAAATCTTTGACGACCCGTCGGTGCAGACCGTATTCTCGATCACGCGACACGACCAACATGCTCGCCATGTCTTGGCGGCAATACGTTCGGGGAAAAGTATCTTCGTTGAAAAACCACTCTGCCTGACCTTGGAGGAACTGAGAGAAATCGACGAAGCGTTGGCAGGTCACGACCATCCCGCACCGATCATGGTCGGATTCAATCGTCGCTTTGCACCCAGCGTGCTGAAATTGAAAAAATTTCTCGGCAATTCGAATGCTCCATGGACTGTGTCGATTCGTTTTAATGCGGGCGATATTCCTGCCGATCATTGGACACAGGATGACGCTATTGGCGGAGGACGCATCATTGGAGAAGCTTGCCATGCGATCGATCTGGCGACTTTCCTGTGCGGCTCACCGCCGATTCGCGTCTTTGCGGAATCGATCCTCGACACCAGCTCACATCGCATTTCCGACGATCAATGTTTCATCACGTTACGCCACGCCAATGGAAGTATCTCCAGCATTGGATACTTGGCCGGTGGCGATAAAGCCTTTCCCAAGGAGCGGATCGAAGTGATCGGCAATGGCCAAGTCGGAGTGATCGACGACTATAAACTCTTGACCTATTGTCGACGAGGGAAGTCGCAACAAGAGAAGTTCTCCATGGACAAGGGACACGAGTCCGAAATCGTCGAGTGGAGTCGGGCCTTGGCGAAGGGTACCGCTCCTATCCCCTGGAGCGAACTACGAGCCGTCACCCTGGCGACCTTGCTGGCAGTACAAAGCCTGCGGGAAGGTGTCCCGTTCAACTTAACGGAATCACAGAACCTAATCGATCCACAACCTTCCTGACGATCGGCCCCGAACGAGAGCCAAGGACCGTTCCTCACGAAGCCAGCTCTACACGAAAACCAACAACATGCAGCAGTTAAACATCGACGACATCGTCGCCCGAGTCCGGAGGGTAGTCGGAGAACACCATTTGCCGGCTCAGCTACATGTACCGGAGATCGGTCCGTCGGCATGGACCTATGTGAAGGACTGCCTTGATACCAATTGGGTGTCTTCGGTTGGTAGTTACGTCGATCGCTTTGAGAGACAAGTTGCGGAATTTGTTGGTGTCCCGTTCGCTGTGGCCACCGTCAATGGAACTGCGGCACTCCATGTGGCGCTGTTGTTATCGGGAGTGGAACGAGGGCAGGAGGTACTGATGCCTTCGTTGACATTCATTGCGACCGCCAACGCAGTCAGTTACATCGGGGCGATACCGCATTTTTTGGACATTGGTGAAAGCGATTTGGGAATTGATGCGGAACGGATTCATTCCTACCTCGACCAAATCGTCGTGCGCGATGAAGTGGGTGTAAAAAATCGCTTTACCGGACGAAGAATTGCTGCGTTGGTGGGAATGCATACTTTTGGTCATCCGTTCAACGTGGAGGCGATCGGAAGGCTGTGTGAAGAGTACGATTTGACATTTATCGAAGACGCCGCCGAAGGTTTAGGTTCGTATTTTCATGGTCGGCACGTAGGCAGTTTCGGCAAACTGGGCATCCTCAGTTTCAATGGCAACAAAACCATCACCACCGGTGGGGGTGGGATGATCCTATGTAGCGACGAACAGCTTGCCAAGCTGGCAAAGCACATAACAACGACGGGCAAGCGGCCTCATCCCTGGGAGTTCTATCATGACATGGTAGCCTTCAACTACCGGCTGCCGAACATCAACGCGGCCCTGGGCTGTTCTCAAATGGAAGACTTGCCTCGATTGCTTGCATCCAAGCGACGTTTAGCCGAGGACTACATCGCGGCCTTCGAAAATACAGATGTGCGTTTGGTGAAGGAACCTAGTGGATGTCGCAGCAATTACTGGTTAAACGCGCTGATTCCGGCACATGGAGGAATGAATGAACGAAACGCATTGTTGGAAGGGCTGCATCAATCGGGAATCATGGCTCGACCTGTGTGGAATCCCATGCATCATCTTCCCATGTACTCCGACTGCCCTCGCATGCCGTTGGAGGTGACGGAGCTTGTTGCTTCCCGATTGGTCAATGTTCCGAGCAGTTCCCTATTGCGTTCCGCGCACAGCGAGCATTCATGAGTTCACAGCCCGGCAAACCGCTGATCGTTATCGGGAGCGGAGGTCATGCGAAGGTCCTCATTGCAACAGCGCGAGCTGCCGGACGCAGCGTCCTATTTGCAACGGACTCTCAGACCTCACGGCATGGGTCAATGATAGACGACGTCGTCGTGGCAGGTGATGACTCGTTCATCTTGAAACATTCGCCGGATGAAGTCGAGCTTGTCAATGCAATCGGTTCGGCATCGAATTTATCGTTGCGTTACAAGATCGGGCAGCATTGGACCAACGCGGGCTATCGCTTTGCCACCCTGATCCATCCAAGTGCGATTATCGAAGGTTCGGTGCAGCTCGGTTCTGGGGTACAATGTTTGGCCGGCGTCGTGCTACAAACCGATCTTGTCATTGGTAATGAAACAATCATCAATACCAAGGCTAGTGTCGACCATGACTGTATCATCGGAAATTGTGTCCACATTTCGCCTGGGGCAACTCTTTGCGGTTCGATAACGGTCGGAGATCGCACCCATATTGGTGCCGGCTCAACCATCATCCAAGGGGTGAGGATCGGTAGCGATGTCTTGATCGGAGCTGGAGCCGTGGTGCTAAAGGATGTCGCGAACGGCGCAACCGTGGTTGGTGTCCCTGCTCGACCCTTGCGTTCGAGTCATTAGCCGATTTTTCTCATGGCTTGCAATCGTTTGATGCAAACCGAGGCCCTTGATCTCGAGTCGATAAGTCGGTTCGACGTTCCACGAACTCGCCTTGTGCTTATGCCGATCCTCAGTACTCTTCAGAACAAAAAGCCCGGAACAGCACTGAACTCGCTCAAATGAAAAACAGGAGGTAAGATTTTGCAAGATGTCCTTTCATTGATTGGTCGCGAACAACCGTTGTTCCAGACTGATTTGGCAACTTGGGGCAAGAAGCTAGATGACGAAATCTGTCGTTCACGATTTTTGGTGATCGGCGGCGCGGGCTCGATTGGTGGCGCCGTGGTCAAGCGTCTGTTCGCTGCCAACCCAAGAGTCTTGCACGTCGTCGATCTAAGCGAGAATAACTTGGTCGAGGTTGTGCGCGACTTGCGCTCGTCTCTGGGCTATACCACTGGTGAGTTTGCAACGTTTGCCATCGACTGTTTGAGCCGAGAATTCGATTCGTTCGTTGAGCAATCCGCGGGCTATGACTACGTGCTCAACTTTTCTGCGTTGAAGCACGTGCGAAGTGAAAAGGATATTTTCACGCTCATGCGATTGATTCGGACCAACATTTTTGCGGCCATTCGCTGTGCTGATGCTGCCATACAGCTTGGTGCCCGAAAGCTCTTCTGTGTTTCGACGGACAAAGCTTCGAATCCGGTCAACATGATGGGCGCTTCGAAGCGGATCATGGAACTGTTTTTGCAGGAAAAGTCGAATGCGATTCCCATTTCAAGCGCTCGCTTTGCGAATGTCGCATTCTCCGACGGCAGTTTGCTCGACGGGTTTCGATATCGGATTGCCAAACAACAGCCCATCGCGGCACCGAACGATGTTCGACGGTACTTTGTAACCGGCGATGAAGCTGCGAGTCTTTGTCTGTTCTCGATTGTGCTTGGAGGCACAAACGACATCTTCTTCCCGAAACTGAACGCGTCGACAGATTTGCTTCGATTCTCCCAGATTGCCGTGCGTTATCTTGAGCAACTCGGCTGGGATCCAGTGGAGTGTGCCAGCGAAGACGAAGCTAGGGCCAGAGCCAAAGAACTCATTGCGCAACGGAAATGGCCGTGCCTGTTCTTCCCGAGCGATACGACCGGTGAGAAAGACTTTGAAGAGTTTTTTATGGAGGGGGAAGAGGTTGACTTGCACCGATTCCAAGAACTTGGAGTGGTGCGGCCGCGATTCCATCCTGCTCCGGATCGCTTGCGTCGATTCCTCGAACAAATCGAACAGTGTTTGAATCGTGGTCGGTGGAGCAAGCAGGAGCTTGTGGAGTATTTCCAGCAGTTGCTGCCGGAATTTCAACACGAAGAGAAGCAACGTAACCTAGATCAGAAGATGTGAATTGATGAAGCGATTACTGGATATTGCCGTCTCTTTGGCCGCTCTCACGGTCCTCCTTCCTTTCGGCCTCATCGTCGCATTGATTTTGCGATTTACGGGTGAGGGGAAGGTGTGGTATCCGCAGCAACGGGTTGGCTTGCACGGAAACTTGTTCCGCGTTTTCAAATTCGTGACCATGCGAGAAGGAAGCGAGTTCACTGGAACGAAGGATATCACCGTCAAGAATGATCCTCGCGTACTTCCCATCGGCCGCCTCCTGCGCAAGAGCAAGATCAACGAATTACCACAGTTCATTAACGTCCTAATCGGCGACATGTCACTCGTCGGCTGGCGACCGTTGGTCCCCGTGAGTTTCGAGATGTATCCGGAGGATGTTCAAAAGAAAATCGTTGCAGTGAAGCCAGGTCTGACGGGAGTAGGTTCCATTATCTTTCGAGATGAAGAGAAGCTTCTTGAGAGGACGAAGAAAGAGTTCCGCCAATGCTATGTTGAAGAGATAGCACCTTACAAAGGTCGCTTGGAGCTGTGGTATATCGAGAATCAATCGCTTTGGCTCGATTTGAAAATCATCTTTTGTACGATTTGGGTGGTGATCTTTCCGCAAAGCACGATTTATCTGCGGCTATTCAAGGGGCTTCCGGAACCGGACCCAGCGAGCGAACTTGCCGCATGGCGAAAGGAAGCCAAGAGTGGTTGATTTACACAGACTCTTGCCAGATTCGATTCGCATTGGTCGCTAACTGTACGTATTGGTTGATTCGAACCTTCGATTCTGATGATCGTTAGAAAACTGAATCAGGTCGTTCGCGCGGCACGACGGTTGGGATTACCGTGGCTCGCTTATCGGGGCTGGAAAGCGATTGCCGACAAGTCAGGTTTGACTCGACAGCGACTGCCGGTCGTCGATTTATTCCAACTCGGATTGGAAAAAGTGGCCAGCGTCGACGAGTGGCGGGGGGCTGCTCATTTCTTCGATTATCGTCAACAACTCGGAACGAGGTTCTTGTGGGATCGGATTCCGGAACGATCGGAGTTCGTTCCATTCGATTCTTCGCAAGAGGAATTTGTTGAGACCATCGATCGATTGCAACATGGTCAATTTCGGTATTTTTCATCGACCCTCCACGAGATGGGAAATCCACCGAATTGGTTTCGAAACCCATATTTCGATACGATCGGACCGAGTGAAGTTCATTTCAGCCAACTCGGTGATTTTCAGTATGGTGATATCAAGGCCATTTGGGAGCTCAGCCGATTCGGTTTCGTTTTTGAGCTAGCCCGCGCCTACGCTCGCTTGCGGGATCCACGATGCGGTCAGCTCTTCTGGAGCTGGTTCGAGGAATGGTGTCGACAAAATCCTGTGAATCAGGGAGTGAATTGGAAATGCGGTCAGGAGACGGCTTTGCGGGCGATTGCCATCACTTTCGGAGCGTGGGTTTTCGGAGACACGGAGGCGGCCACGACCGCTCGACTCGCTCTCCTCAGCAAGTTGATGCACCATAGCGCACTGCGAATCGAAAAGTATATCAGCTATGCTCTCCATCAGAACAATAACCACTCGATCTCTGAAGCAGCGGGATTATTTGCAATCGGCTTGCTCTACCCGGAACTTGATCGGGCCAATCATTGGAGGTCACTTGGGCTGCGGCTTTTGGAGCAGGAGATTGAACGACTCTTCTTTAAGGACGGTGGGTTCGTTCAGTATTCAGGCAACTACCAGCGGATGGCAATGCAATTACTGACCTTTTGTTTCCAGCTCGCTCGCCGGAATGATATCCATATCTCCGCAAGCACGCGCACACGTGCGGAAGCGTCCATTGGCAACATGGCTCAATGGGTTGATGTCAACTCGGGAGGAGCACCACGTTTTGGCAACGACGACGGATCGCTGCTGTTCCCACTTAGCCATTGCAGTTACGAGGATTATCGCCCAGCATTGCAAGCGTCGGCAGGGTGTGTGTTTGGTCACCGTATCTTCGATAGCGGCCCCTGGGATGAAGAGATGCTCTGGATGGGACTGGACGCGCGCACTCTTCCTATCGTGCCGTCAAACCCGAGCGATATGGTGGGATCGGAGGGAGGGATATCGGTGCTACAGGGTCGTAACGGCCGAGCCGTTTTTCGCTGTGGGCGAAATCATTTCCGCCCTGCTCAACTCGATTTGTTTCATGTTGATCTGTGGCATCAGGGACGAAACATCGCCCTCGATCCGGGTACTTACTCTTACAATGGAACCGGAGCATTCGCAGGAACGCCTTTTGCCGAAGCGAGATATCACAATACAGTGCGATTGAACTGTCGGGAACCCGCTGATCGGATCGGCGTTTTCCTCTTCGATCCTTGGCCTTCAGGCAAATTGGTTGGACTGCATCGGAGTTCGGATGAACGAATCGGCCTTCTCCTTGGTGAGCGTCTGGACCGATTTGTTGCGGACAAGCAGGTATTGCATCGACGAGCCATCGTCGGGCTGGATCGCATGGGCTGGATGGTGGTGGACGAAATTACATGCGACGATCCGATCCCCAACCAGTTGCATTGGCTGTTGGATGCGAGCTATTTCCAGAAAGAGTCAGCGGCGTCGCTATTGTTATACTCGGAGCCTTTACAAAACTATTTGACATTGGCGGCCCAAGGCGGCATTCATCGATCAAAAATTGAGTGCGGAACTGCCGGTAGTCCTGACGGTTGGTTCGCCAGCCGATATTTGAGCCTACAGCCATCCGTAAGCGTGTCTGTGGAGACGGTTCCGACGTCTAAAACGCATTTTTTCAGTGTATTTGCTCCTGAGCCAGTCGAGTTCGTTTTTCCGACAGATTCGAGCAGCCATCTGCGATGCGAATGGACTTTAGGATATGTTGATCTGCATCTCGGAAACGATGCAAGCGAATTGTTGACTTGTGTAAAATTAGCTTTAGATGATTTTTCTTCTGAATTGAGTCTTTAATGCATTTCTTGCTCGTTCACCATGTCTTTCTGACGACTGATTCGGCCGGAGGCACGCGGCACTACGAATTTGCTCGTTATTGCGTTTCCAAAAATCATCAATTCACAGTCATTGGCTCCGACGTGAATTATCTCGATGCCAAGAAGTTCTCAAAAGAACGACGGTTCGAAATCGTTGATGGAATCCGAGTGATTCGAGCACGGATGCCTGCCTTTATTCACAAATCTTATACGCTACGAGTCGTTGCATTCGTCATGCACATGTTCAGCTCCTTCTGGCATGCGCTTTGGCAGCGGAAAGTTGATTTGGTGATCGGAACGAGTCCATCGTTGTTTCAAGCCGTTACCGCGTATGTCATATCGGTCATCAAATGGAAACCATTTTTGTTAGAAATCCGGGACCTATGGCCTGATTTTGCGGTCGAGATGGGCGTGCTGAAATCACCGTTTCTTATCTATTGGGCGAGGCAAGTCGAGGTATTCCTGTACCGCCGCGCCAAGCATATTCTGGTCAACTCGCCCGCTTATGTCGATCACGTCCGATCCAAGGGGATCGCGCCCGAGAAGATCGCATTGATTCCCAATGGGGTGGACCCCAATATGTTTGACCCGAACGAGCGAGGCGAAAGCATTCGCGCCAAGCTTGGTTTGGGCTCTCAATTCGTCGTTGTTTACGCTGGTGCGATCGGTCCTGCAAACGATATTCAGACCATTGTTCGGGCTGCAGAAAAGTTGCGGGAACATCCAGAAATTTGCTTCGTCCTCGTTGGCGACGGTAAGTCGCGGCCTCAAATCGAAGAGATGATCAAGAAGTTGGGATTATCCAATGTCTTGTTGGCCGGTGCCTTTCCAAAAAGTGAGATGGGGCGAGTCTTGGGAATGGCGAATGTTTGTGTTGCGACCCTGCAAGACATTCCGATGTTTCGTACCACTTACCCCAATAAGGTATTCGACTACATGGCCGCAGGTCGGCCGACGCTTCTAGCAATCGATGGGGTAATTCGGGAGGTTGTCGAAGCCTCGCGAGGTGGACTGTTCGTTAAACCCGGAGATAGCCAAGACCTCGCAGAGAAGACACTGCAGCTATTTCAGAATCCTGAACTTTGCAAGCAGATGGGAAGCCAGGCACGCGCCTATGTTCAGACACACTTTGACCGATTCGAGCATGCAGTGGCGTTTGAACAACTTTGCTCCGCCGTGGCCGGAAAGACTTCCTAGTCGGTGAAGTCTGCAGTGACAAAAACAAGCGATCGGAGCAAATCATGCATCTAATGTGTATCGTTGGCGCTCGGCCGAATTTTATGAAGATGGCGCCGATCTTGCGCGAACTGGATGGGCTTTCCGGTATTCGAACGACCTTGGTCCATACAGGTCAACACTACGACAAGAACTTGTCGGACATTTTCTTCGAGGATCTGCAGATTCGCAGACCCGATGTCAGCCTCGGTGTTGGTTCGGGAACGCACGCACAACAGACCGCTGAAGTGATGAAGGCTATCGAGGCGCTGCTCATCGACCTTTCAAAATCGGAGTCGCCGATCGATCGCATCGTCGTTGTTGGAGATGTTAACTCAACCATGGCCGCGGCGTTGGCAGCAGCCAAGCTTCATGTATCGATCGCCCACGTCGAAGCGGGGCTCCGCAGTTTCGACCGCACCATGCCCGAGGAAATCAATCGCATCGTGACCGATGCCATATCCGATCTTCTCTTGGTTTCCGAGCCGGCTGGCGTTGAGAACCTTTTGAAAGAAGGACATCCACCAGATCGCATTCACTTGGTGGGAAACGTGATGATCGACACTTTGAAATCCCAAATCGATCGAGCCAAAAAACAAAATATCCTCGCGGAACTGCGGTTAGCCCCGAACCAGTTTGGCGTCGTCACCTTGCACCGTCCCTCAAATGTTGACGATCCGAAGGTGCTGGAAGGGCTGTTGAACGTGTTATCTCAGACATCTCGAGAGATTCCGCTCGTTTTTCCGGTGCACCCCAGAACGCGCGCCCGAATCGCTGAATTCGGCTTTCAGCAATTCCTCGATGCTTGTCCAACCATTCGTTGGACCGAGCCGCTGGGTTACTTGGATTTCTTGTGCTTGACCTCCCAGGCCAAGGTCATTGTTACGGATTCTGGGGGCCTGCAGGAAGAGTCGACGGCTCTTGGGATTCCCTGCCTAACCATGCGGGAAAATACTGAGCGGCCAATCACTTGCGAGGAAGGAACCAGCACGCTGATTGGAAACTCGATTGAGCTTCTTGCCGAAAATCTACGGCGAGTATTGGATGATACTTACAAATCGGGATACTGCCCAAAACTCTGGGACGGTCAAGCCGCCAAGCGTATCGCCGCAATCCTGGCGAAATAGCGGATGCTAGTCGAGCCAGCATTGTCCGCGACCCGCAACGAAGGGTAAGCGTTCACGAATGGAGTCAGGTTCTTCGTTGAACCGCAGTGCCAGAGCAAATTTGGATCAGTATCGTTGGCAGCGAACGGACTACGCTACTCGCCAAATCTGTTGCGGCCCGAGCGTGCGGCGTGAACGGTTACCAACGAAAGTGGGGACCGTTTATGTTCTCCCGTTTTTGCATTCTAGGGTTCAGAACGCAGACGGATCGGACCAGTGCCTGACAGTAAGCCGTGCGCGCATGCGGCTTGGAGCTTCTTTCTTCGCCAATGTGCTCAGCTCCAACGAATGCAATTTCGGCGACATTCGATGCTCTCGATGTTTGCAATACCCACAGTCGTTGGTCGCCGGACGAATCGATGACGCGCAGTGAAGATTCCATCCGGATCGGGTTAAATTCTGCCCTTCGCCGTACATTCTTGTGGAAACTCTTCGGGTTTCTCAAGTTAGATTTCCGACAGCCTATGGGTCTGCCCTGATCGGTGAGTTTATGGAGCCTATGCCGACTTTGCCGACTCGTAATTGAAATCTCGATGAATTGCTCTTCTCTAACGCAGGAAGGTTTTCCATCCGCTGTATTACCTGACTATCTTCGAAGATTGGCAAAGATCGTATAGAATCAGATGTAAACCTATAAGAGTCGCGTTACGGAATCGGTATTCAAACGACACAGGCGATAACATTTTATGTCGACAGATACACTTGTGAAACCGACGACTTCGCTCGATGTGGAACCGGCCACGGCTCCTTCTCTGTCCGCTTCGAAGGGTTCGAGATGGGCGGATTTTCCAATCGGCTTGGGAATGGTGATCCTGGCTCAAATCCCTTACGTCTTGCTTTACTTCAAGACACTTCAAGGATATTCGCATTACGATTTTTTCCCGTTTGCAATAGGCTGTTTTGCAGTCTTCTTTTGGCTTCGCTATGGAGGTCGTCTGGAATGCGGCAAATGGCGAAAGTTCTTCATGGGGAGCCTTATTGCCGGTTCGCTCCTCTTCTGCGCCTGCGCATTGCTGTTCTCTTCGCCGTGGATAGCCTATTTAGGATTTCTTTTGGGGACATTGGCCTTGCTTCTCAGCATTCGTGACTCCAACACGAATCGAAGCCTCTGGAATTTAATCATCTTGTTGGCCATTCTTTGGCAGCCCCCTTATTCTCCCAATCAAACCGGTGATGTTGTCTTCACAGGCATCCTTCAGCGGCTCAGTACGCGGTTCGTTAGTATAACGCTGGACAACATCAACATGCCTCACTTCAACTCGGGAACGATCATCTCGATGAAGGGAAAAGAGTTCGGTGTCGAGGAGGCTTGTAGTGGAGTGCAGTCGCTCTTCTTTTATATCGCGATTGCCTCGATGCTTGCCGTGTATCATCGGCGGTCGATTCTGCATAGCATCGTTCTGATCGGCTCGGCAGTCTTTTGGTCCTTTTTCACAAACAGTTTGCGCATTCTTTCGATCACAACGGTGTGGACTTGGTTTGCGTTCGATCTTTCGACAGGGTGGGTTCACGATCTGATTGGCTACGTGATGATGCTTTTTGGAGCGTTTCTGATTTGGAGCTTTGATCGGGCACTTTGTACATTCACATCGTACGAAGTCGACGAAGGCGACGGAGAAGGGCTAAAAAAGCCGTCGGAACCCATGGAATTGAGCGTGCCGGGCCCGCGCCGACCATTCTTCGGATCCAAGCTCGCATGGGGCGTCGTGGCAATCTTTGTGCTATTGTTCTCAGCACAGTTGGTGGACGCTGCAACGGCTTTTACCGCCAATCGCAAGAAGATCGACTTCTTTACTGGCAATCCAATCAAAGAGCTGGCAAAAGAAGACTTTCCACCTCAGTTGGCGGGCTGGACACTGCGCGACTACAAGCAAGAAAAGCGAGTTCGAGGAGCCGATTTCGGCGAGCGGTCCGACATTTGGGTGTTCCAAAAGGACTCTCGTGAATTGACGTTTTCATTTGATCAAGCGTTTCCAGGTTGGCACGAACTGACGAAATGCTATCAGAATGCTGGTTGGAAGATGCGAGAGCGCGTTGTGCGAAATTTCGAAGGTCCCGACGTGGCAAAAGAAGATGCTTTTGTGTTAGCTTCCTTTGTACACACGACAGGCCGATTAGGTACGATCGCATTTGGATTGATCGACGAACGATCCACTGTCCTGGAACCGCCCGGAAAATGGGACTTGTTCTCGTCACTGTACCATCGAGCGACCAATCGACTTTCGCCTCAAATCCGCGCCCAGATTTTCGGTGGGGCCGCCTTTCAGTTTCAGTGCATGCTGCTTGCCGACAGCGTCGATGCTGCTGCCATGGACGAAGAAGAAATGACCGCTTTGATGTCGGAAGCATTGCCCTTTGTTCGTCAGATTGTGCTCACCAAACGGGCCGGACAGGAGTAGCGGTTCGTCGATGCGGATCGCAATCATTGCTGGAACTCGGCCTGAAGTCATTAAACTTGCTTCAGTCCACCGGGAACTGTCTCGATCTCCTAGTTTCGAACCGTTCTTCATTTCAACGGGCCAGCATCGCGAGATGCTTGATCAAGCGCTGGCTGCTTTCGAACTGAGACCGGATCTTGATCTCGGCTTAATGCAGCCTAATCAAAGTCTTTCGGAATTGACGAGCCGAGCCGTCCAGGCAGTGACTCAAGCGCTTGCAGCGACGCAACCGTCCGTCGTACTCGTTCAAGGAGACACCACCACGGTTCTCGCATCCGCAATGGCCGCAACGTATGCGCGGATTCCCATCGGGCACGTGGAAGCAGGTCTGCGAACCTACGATCTTGCGGCGCCTTGGCCGGAGGAAATGAATCGACGGTTGACCGCTCCGCTCTGTCGTTGGGCATTCGCACCCACGGACGTGGCTCGCCAAAATCTGTTGCAAGAACGGATTCCGGAAGAGTCCATCCACGTGACGGGCAATACTGTCATCGACTCCCTTCTGTGGACGCGAGACCGAGTTCGTGCCAACAACGAAAGTTACGATTCACTGACTCGGCGATTGCACATTCCCGTTGAGTTTGCGCACCGATTTCTAGGTGACGGTCGAGCTCCCTGGATTTTGGTCACTGGCCATCGCCGGGAATCGTTTGGCGAAGGATTCGAATCCATCTGTTCGGCAATTCGCTCTTTGGTTACTTGCGATGAGTCCGTCGGCGTGCTTTATCCAGTCCATCTCAACCCCAACGTGCGCGAACCTGTGCAGCGTTTGCTGGGCAATCATCCTCGCATTGCACTGATTGAGCCCGTGGGTTACGAGGACTTTGTGACGCTGATGGATCGGTGCTACTTTATTTTGACCGACTCGGGTGGCGTCCAGGAAGAAGCTCCGAGCCTGGGCAAGCCTGTACTGGTGATGCGGGACACCACCGAGCGTCCCGAAGGAGTGGCAGCGGGAACCAGTCGCTTGGTCGGCACAAGCCAAGAGGCGATCCTTCGCGAATCGCTTCTCTTGCTTCGCGATCGCAACGAGTATGCGAGGCGATCGGCAATTGCCAATCCCTATGGCGATGGCCAAGCTGCCAAACGCATTCGGTCGATCCTTGAACGCGATCTCAGTGGACGGGCATCGTGATAGGCTTGATTGGAGCAAGTGGTTACATCGGACAAGCCTTCGCGCGACACTTCCTTGAACGCGGAATCGAATTCGCGGCGATTCGGCGGCGCGATGTCGACTACTATCAAGCCCGGCTGCTGCGAGACGATCTTTCCTCCAAAGGCGTCTCGTTCGTCATCAACTGTGCTGGGTATACCGGCAAACCCAATGTCGATGCATGCGAAGATCACAAAGCCGAATGCCTGCTGGCGAACGCTGTTCTTCCTGGTGCCATCGCCGAAGCTTGCCGTGAAATGGGTATTCCATGGGGACATGTCTCCAGCGGTTGCATCTTCGAGGGGGATGGTCCAAGCGGGGCGGGCTTTCGAGAAACGGATCCACCCAATTTTTGCTTTCGCGGACCGCGTACCAGTTTCTATTCCGGCTCGAAAGCCCTTGGTGAAGAAGTCATCGGTGACGTTTCGAACTGTTACGTCTGGCGCATGCGGATGCCTTTTTCCAACATCCACGAACCAAGAAACTACCTCAGCAAACTTCTTCGATACGAATGGTTGGTCGATGTTCGCAATAGCTTGAGCGACCTCGATGAGTTTATATTGGCCTGCATCGACTGTTGGGAACGGCAGCTCCCCATGGGGATCTATCACCTCACTTGCCCTGGTTCCATCACGACAAGGGAAGTGGTTACCCTGATCGTACAAGTGCTTCAACCTCGAAGGGTGTTTCAATTCTTCGACAGTGAAGATGAATTCCTCAAACGAGCGGCACGAACTCCGCGTTCGAACTGTACCTTGGATGTCTCGAAAGCGTTAAGCTACGGCCTTCGACTTACGGACGTTCGCGTGGCGATTCGGCGAGCACTCGAGAACTGGAAGGCTGCGTGATGGATGCTCAACGCAAAGGAATCATTCTTGCCGGCGGGAGTGGCAGTCGTCTCTATCCGATCACGCAGGCAATCAGCAAGCAACTGCTTCCGGTCTATGACAAGCCGATGATCTATTATCCGTTGTCGGTCCTCATGCTGGCGGGGATCCGCGATCTATTGTTGATCTCGACGCCGCGCGATCTACCTCGCTTTCAGGATTTGCTTTGCAATGGAGAGCAGTGGGGCGTCCGCATATCGTATCGAGAGCAAACCGAGCCGCGTGGAATCGCCGAAGCGTTCTTGCTGAGCGAAGCGTATTTATCTGGAGCAAACTCAACACTCATCCTCGGCGACAATATCTTCTTCGGCCAAGGCTTTCAATCGATCCTCATCGAGGTAAGCCGCCAGTCCCACGGCGCAACCATCTTTGGCTACCCTGTTCGCGATCCGAATCGTTACGGAGTGGTCGAATTGGATCGGGATGGTCGTCCGCTAACGATCGAAGAGAAGCCGCTCAAACCTCGCTCGACACTGGCGGTGCCTGGCCTCTATTTCTATGACTCTCAAGTAGTGGAGTTCGCTCGATCGCTCAAACCCTCGGCTCGCGGCGAGTTGGAAATCTCGGATATCAATCAGAGGTATCTGGACCAGAAGGAACTGAGCGTCATGCCGCTGTCTCGCGGATTTGCATGGCTCGACGCGGGGACGCACGAATCGCTTGCCGAAGCGACGGCCTTCATTGCCGCGGTGGAGAAACGTCAAGGGCTGAAGATCGGCTGCCCTGAGGAAGTTGCGTATCGCAAAGGTTTCATCTCGCGAAGCCAACTGGAGCGTCTCGCAAACGCCTACCGCAACGAATACGGCGACTATCTACGCCACGTCGCCGCCGAAGCTTAAAGGCTTCTACCTCTGTCATAAACTGCGCGGGACTCTCGCCCGGCAGTGGTTCGAGGCGATTCAAAGGAAGAAATAGCTTCCGAGGGGAATGGATCGGAGATTCCCCGACGGACGCATCGCGTCTAAATGGCGATCCAAAGCGCTAACCCGATTTCTTGCTGACTGAATCGCAAGTGAAGAATGTTTGAGTTCTTCTCGCACTTACGTTTCAGGCTAAGATAGCAATTGGTTCGGGTCGTCGCCGGAAGATGAGAAAAGTGGGCTCGGCGAAAACTTACGTTTGGTCGGATGGCGGTACAGCGAAACATGGACTTACACGGACACGCGGCACTCATCACTGGCGGAACTCGCGGAGTTGGGGCTGCCATAGCAAGATCATTAGCGAAATCCGGAGCCAATCTGATCATTCATGGGTTGATCGATGATCAGGATGCTCAAGAGACGTTGAGCGATTGTCGCGACTTCGGCGTGCAGGCGGAGCTCGTCTGCTGTAATCTAGCGAACGAGCCACAGAAAACATCGAAGGAACTTGCGTTTAAGGCTCGATCGATTCTTCCTTCGATCGATATGCTCGTGAATAACGCTGGCACGTACATGGACCTTCCCTTTCTGGAGATGACTTGGGAGGTCTTTGAAAAGACTTTTCACCTCAACGTCGCGTCGGGCTACTTTCTCGCGCAAGCGTTTGCAAAGAATTGGATTGCTGAGGGAATTCGAGGTCGAATTTTGTTTACGGGTTCGATCAACGGACTGTTGGCTGAGGAGCAGCACACAGCTTACGACGCATCGAAGGGGGCGGTTGCGGCCCTCGTTCGTTCACTGTGCGTGACCCTGGCCCCTCATGGAATTCGAGTCAATGCTATCGCTCCGGGACTGGTTCGAACGCCTCTAACGAACCAGGTGCTTTCGCGGGACACCGCGGCGCTCGCGTGGATGAAGCTCCATACGCCGAACCAATCGGTTCCTGGACCAGAAGTTTGCGGTGGTGCCGCTGTCTTTTTGTTAAGCGACGTTGCGGAACACATTCAAGGGCAAACACTCTACATTGATGGCGGAATGAGTGCATGGCAACAGCCTGATTTGCCAGGTACTCTGCGCGACGCTGTACTGAATTGGCATAGTCAACGCTAGACAAGCTGGTAGACTCTTTAGAGTCATTAACGTATCGCCAATCTCAGCCTGAAGCGAGGCTGTTCCTTTTCCTTTTTTGATCCCGAGTAGCATTATGAACACGTACAGTCTCGATTACATCGACGACTTGTATGTCCAGTATGTTCGAGATCCGTCGAGTGTTCCCAATTCGTGGCGGAAGTACTTTGAGGAATTCTCTTTAGCGGCTCAACACGACGGCCGATTGACGAACCTCTCCTCGGCGTCGGCGACCGATAGTGGTCAGCAGTTCGATTCAGCGGCAGCAGCGAGCGAAGCTTTATGGCTGGCCAAGATGCAAGACCGCGTCGACCACTTAGTCCGTGAATATCGCGTCCGCGGCCATTTGATGGCGCAGCTTGATCCTTTGGGAATCGCTCGGCAGCAGCCACCTGAGTTGGCCCCGGAATCTCACGGACTCAGCACGGAGGACCTCAATCGCCCTTTTTCATGTCCGGCTCTCCGGTACGTCAATGCGACGACGCTGGGAGACATTATCCTCAAGCTTCGAAACACATACTGCCGGAGCATCGGTGTGCAGTTCATGCACATCGACAATCGAAACGTTCGCGACTGGATTCAACGGCGGATGGAAAGCAGCGAGAATCGACTCGAACTTTCACGCGAAGTCCAGCGACGCATCTACGCCAGCCTCGCTGACGCAACCATCTTCGAGGAGTTTGTCCGAAAGAAGTTTGTCGGTGCAAAAACGTTCTCGCTAGAAGGCTCAGAGAGTCTCATTCCGTTGTTGGACCGCGCTTTGGAGAAAGCCGGTCAGCACGGAGTGAAAGAAGTGGTCATGGGTATGGCCCACCGTGGACGAATGAATGTGCTCGCCAACATCATGAAGAAGAGGGCCCAAAATATCTTTTGGTCCTTCGACGATCCGAAGCCGGAACTGTATCGTGGCGGCGGCGATGTTCGATACCACATGGGTTACAGCAGCGATTGGAAGACCAGCACCGGTGCGATCGTTCACATTTCCCTTTGCTTCAATCCGAGTCATCTCGAATTCGTTAATCCCGTCGCTTTGGGGCGATGTCGTGCCAAGCAAGATCGACGAGGCGACGCGAAGCGCAATGAAGTCATGACGATCCTGATTCACGGCGATGCAGCTTTCGCCGGAGAAGGCATCGTCCAAGAAACGCTGAACTTGAGTCAGCTTGCAGGTTACTCAACCGGTGGTACGCTGCACGTCATCGTCAACAATCAGATCGGCTTCACTACCGAAGCTCATGAAGCTAGGTCGACGACGTATGCTTCGGATGTTGCCAAGATGTTGCAGATTCCCATTTTCCACGTCAACGGCGAGGACCCTGAGGCCGTTGCTCAAGTTGTTCATCTGGCGATGGATTTTCGCAATGAGTTCAAGCGGGACGTTGTGATCGATATGTATGCGTATCGTCGCTTGGGTCACAACGAAGGCGATGAGCCTCGATTCACCCAGCCCCGCATGTACGCAGCGATCGATGCCCGCCCAAGCATTCGCGACAGTTACCTGAATCGGCTGCTTGAGATGGGTGGAATCACTCGCGATGATGCAGAAGAGATCAATCAGGCGCGATTCGACAAGTTAACGCGAGATTTCGAGGCCCACAAGAATGAGACGTTTGTCTCTGACCTACAGACTCTTGGGGGAGTCTGGACCGGCTACTACGGCGGCATGGAACCCGAGCATTGCGATGCTGAAACTTTCGTTGATGAAGAGACACTTAGGTTCTTACTGAAACGCCTCGCGGAAATACCTCGAGACTTCAATATCAATCGGAAACTGGTGAAGGTCTTCGAGAATCGCATGGAAATGGCGGAAGGGAAGCGGCCGTTGGATTGGGCGACCGCTGAATTGTTGGCGTTCGCCACGATTTTGAACGAAGGCCGCCGGGTTCGTTTATCAGGGCAAGATTGCGAGCGAGGTACGTTCTCCCAACGGCATGCGGTTCTCAACGACACCGAAAACGGTAATCGCTATATGCCCCTTGGTTTCCTCAAGCCCGGTCAAGGACCGGTCGAGATCATCAACAGCCCCCTCTCCGAAGCGGGAGTATTAGGGTTCGAATACGGGTACAGTCTCGACTGCAGCGACGGTCTCATCTTATGGGAGGCACAGTTTGGAGACTTTTGGAACGTCGCCCAAGTCATCGTCGATCAATTCATTTCGAGCGCCGAGGACAAATGGAAACGGCTCAGTCGCTTAGTCATGCTCTTGCCCCACGGATTCGAAGGGCAGGGGCCGGAACACTGCAGCGCTCGTTTGGAACGCTTCTTGACGATGTGCGCTGAACATAACATGCAAGTCGCTCAGCCTTCCACTCCCTCTCAATACTTCCATCTCCTGCGGCGACAATCGCTGTGGAAATGGTCGAAGCCGCTCATCGTCTTGACGCCAAAGAGTCTGTTGCGGCATCCCATGGTCGTTTCCCCGTTGAGCGAATTCACCACGGGTAGTTTTCGTAAGATTCTTCCTGACAATCGCTCGGAGGGATCCCCGACGGAGCGAGTCATTCTTAGTACCGGCAAGGCCTATTACGATCTGGTCGAAGAAATGCAGCGAAGGCAGCTTCGGACGGCCGCCCTGATTCGGCTCGAGCAATTCTACCCGCTCCCACCGAGCCGATTGATGGAGGCCTTAGCAAGCTACCGTGATGGAACAAGCTTGGTTTGGTACCAAGACGAACCGACCAACATGGGTGCCTGGCAACACATCAAAATGAATTATGTCGATTTGCTGCAAACACGCTTCAAAGTCAGCCTCATTTCAAGAGCAGAGTCAGCCAGTCCCGCAACTGGCTCCTTGAACACCCATCGCTTGGAGCAGAAGGAATTGCTCGCAGCCGCATTTGATCAATTGCATTAGCTCGACGGTCGGCGATAGTTGTTCGTTTACAAACCGATGCGAATACTGGGAATCTCAAAAACTTAGAAGCTTACGAGGAACGTCATTTTTATGTTGGAACTTAAGGTCCCGAGTGTCGGCGAGAGCATCCAAGAGGTTCAGATCAGCCGCTGGATCAAGCAGGTAGGTGATTCATTTGCCGTTGGCGACGACTTGGTCGAACTTGAAACGGAGAAGGCGACGGTAAATATTCCGGCTCCCGTCGCTGGCGTTATGGCTCGCCATCTGAAGTCGAAAGATGAATTTGCGACCGTCGGTGAGACGATTGCGATGATCGATCCCAAGGGAACGCCCGATACGAAGCCAGCAACGGATGACTCCTCAGCGAAGCCTGCAAATTCCTCTGAAGTCGCTGATGGGAAAACGGAGACGCCCAGAGTTATGCCCGCCGCAAAGCGCATCCTCGAAGAGAAGGGCATATCGGCAACAGAGGTGACTGGGACGGGACCCGGTGGTCGCATCCTTAAAGAGGACGCGAGGGACGCAGCCGAAAAAATTGCGCGACAGGAAACCGCGAAATCGGAGTCCGTTCCATCGATCCAACCGCCGACGGTGTCTAGTTCTCAGATACAAGGAACGCTCGAGATTCCATCGCCTGTCCCGTCGCCGTCGAACAGGATATCCATACCATCCGGCTCGCGTATGGAGGAGATCAAGCCGATGAGTATGCTTCGGCGAACGATTGCGGCGCGACTTGTTCATGCCAAGCAAACAGCTGCCTTGCTTACGACCTTCAATGAAGTGGACATGCAGCCGACCATGAACCTCCGCAACAAGTACCGCGATGCATTTCAAGAACGGCACGGAGTTAAGCTGGGCTTCATGTCTTTCTTCACCAAGGCCAGTTGCGAAGCCCTGCGACGATTTCCGCTAGTGAATTCTGAAATTCGAGGCAACAACATCGTCTACAAGAATTATTATGACATCGGAATCGCCATCGGCGGTGGCAAAGGACTGGTTGTCCCCATCCTTCGCAATGTCGAGCACATGTCTTTCGCTGAAATCGAGCGAACGATCGGCGATTTCGCCAAGAAGGCGATGGAGAACCGCTTGCAGCCGGAAGACTTAGAAGGCGGTACATTTACCATCAGCAACGGCGGCATCTACGGCTCCATGCTGTCGACGCCAATTATCAATCCGCCTCAAAGTGCCATTCTTGGACTTCACGCAATCCAAGAGCGGCCAGTTGCGGTGAATGGACAGGTCGTCGTCCGACCGATGATGTACTTGGCACTCACTTATGACCATCGCATCATCGATGGTCGAGAAGCCGTCACTTTCTTGAAGACGATCAAGGAGCTGGTCGAGGATCCCGCCCGATTGTTTCTGGAAGTTTAGGATTGCTCAGCGCGGGGCAAATCTTGGTCCACCATTCCCATCCAGAATCCGTCAATTGGCGTTGACCGCAGACGTCAAGAGACAATCCAGGTGAAGCCCGCGTTATCCTGTTCAAGTTACGCCAACTCGAACTGCTGTCGCTCGCAAACGATATCGGTAGTTTTGTCCCTAGACTGGGAAGATTGGACGCATTATTCGTCAAATCAAATGGCTCCTACTGACTCGTCTTCGGAATCGACTATAATCCTTCCAAGCGAGGCATTGCTTGGTCGCGATCGTGACCTGTAGGCGAGGATACATGTAGCCACTCGTTTTCCCCCACCCCTTCGTCCATTTTCGGGAGCAGCGTAGCACGATGAATGTTCTTTGGACACGTGTACTTGGCATTTATATTGCTATGATTTGTGTTTCGATAGACGAAGGAACCTCGAGCTGCTGCGGGCAATCAGAGATGCGAACCATCGGAAAGCTAGAAAAGTTCGATGAGGGTCTGAATAGCCTTCTGGATTCGGATGCCGTGATCGAAATCTTGGCGGACGGATTCACTTGGACGGAAGGCCCCGTCTGGGTCGGCGGAAAGGATGACGGATATTTACTGTTCTCTGACATTC
Source organism: Pirellula sp. (assembly GCA_037440405.1). Lineage (GTDB taxonomy): Bacteria > Planctomycetota > Planctomycetia > Pirellulales > Pirellulaceae > JANMGV01. Next base: position 26,673 of record JBBIUE010000044.1, read on the forward strand.
CAAGGAATAGCATCTTCCGATGGGATCGCTCCCATGGTGTTCAATTGTTTCTGAATCCTTCTGGATATACGGGAGTGACCTACTATGGGTTGGAACCCGGTAGTAACGGACTTCTTTTGAATCCGCGCGGTGAATTGGTGATGTGCGAGCATGGCGACCGTCGGATTAGTGTTTTAACAACCGGAGGCGGCAAGCGCACGCTGGTCGATTCCTATCAAGGAAAAAGATTGAATAGCCCCAATGATGCCGTCCTCAAGTCCAACGGCGATATCTACTTCACCGATCCTCCCTACGGTTTGCCTCAACGCGAAAACGATCCTCGTCGCGAGTTGAATCATTTTGGCGTCTATCGTTTATCCTCCGATGGCAAAGTTACTTTGCTTACAACAAGTTTGCAGCGACCGAATGGTATCGGCTTTTCGCCGGACGAGAAATTCCTTTATGTTGCCCAGAGCGATCCCAAGCAAGCAACATGGACTCGTTTTGCGTTGAAGACGGATGGAACCCTCAGCGAGGGAGAAATATTCTACGATGCGACGGAGTCAGTTGGCAAAATGCCTGGCCTACCGGACGGTCTCGCGGTGGATCTGCAAGGCAACGTTTGGGCAAGCGGTCCTGGCGGAATTTGGATCTTCGATTCGACGGGAAAATTGCTTGGAAGACTCTTCACGGGCGAACGAACCAGCAATTGCGCCTTCGGAGAAGACGGATCGACGCTATTCATGACGGTCGACATGTATGTTTGCCGCGTTCGAACGAAGGTCAAGGGGTTCCGGCACCCAGCATTTCCCTAAACCCAGCAACTGATGATCGTTCGACAAGAAGCAACAAGTCGAGCGCCAACTCGTTGCTCTGGCGTTTTGAGTGTTGCGAGCGAAGATCATTGCTCGTTAACAGGACACGTTTCATCGTGGTTGACCGTCAAGGGCATCTTCGGTGCATCATTGCTTCTCTGGCCCTGCCCGTCGCTCGTATGCGCGATTGAAAGTACAGACCGCTAGTCGGGGAGTCAGTCCTAGTTCAAGAATCGATGGGAGGAACTTATTGGATATGAGGAGCTTGTAAAAGCTTCGAATTTCACCGAAGATAAAGGAAGTCAATGATACCCCTCAGATTGCGGAACCGCCTAGAAAGTCCACTTCTCTCATACTAGAGCTTTTGGAACGACCGCGATTTGACGCGAAATCTGGGTTCGGAGTCAATTTCCATGGCGGAAACTGGTTCGTTTGGAGTTTAGCTTGATGGAGAATCACCCAGACGTTGAAGAATTCCTTAAATCAGCCCGCCAAGGATCGAACGATGCTTTGGGGCAAGCCCTCGAAGCTTGTCGCACCTAACTGACGATTGTGGCGGAACGCGAACTCGATCCGACACTTCGAGCGAAAGGCGGAGCTTCCGACATCGTGCAAGAAACTTTCATTGAAGCCCAACGCGCCTTCGCAAATTTTTCGAGTCAATCGCAAGAAGAATTCCTGGCGTGGCTTCGGACACTTTTGCTCAACAATCTAGCCGATTTTCGCCGCCGCTATCGAGGAACTCTGAAGAGGTCAGCCGATCGGGAAATCGAGTTACAAGCGGGCGGTTCCTCCGTGGATTGGAGAAACAACTTGGCTGCGGCGATGCCAACTCCGAGCGGCGAGTTCGTTCAACAAGAGTCGATCGATCAGCTTGAAATGGCAATGACTCGATTGCCAGATGATTACCGCAAGGTCCTTGAAATGCGATATGTTGAGGACCTCTCCTTTCAAGAAATCGGCACACAGATGGGGCGTTCGGCGAACGCTGTACAGAAGCTTTTCGCGCGTGCCTTAGAGCGATTGCAATCAGAGTTGGAGTCAGAAACGTGAACCCACTGCCTGATGAACGTGCTTTACAAACTCCGGAAGAAGAGGAGTTCGTTCAGAGTCTCATCGCATTGGACGAGGCCATCTCGCGGAGCGGCTCTGCTAGCACCGGCAGCTCAAATTCATTATCGAACGGCGATTCAGAACGACTCGGAAAGAGCGTGCGCTGCATGAAATTGCTCCGCCAGATGGGTCATCTGCGGCGAAATTCCGATTCAAGTTTGAGCGGCGAAAGAACAGCGACTCCCGTCAGTCCACTCTTTTCCGATGCTGCCGACTCGGAAAAACGCTTTCCACTGCAACTGGGGCGATTCAAGCTGCATGGCGAGCTTGGCCAAGGAGCCTACGGTGCCGTCTTCCTTGCCCACGATCCTGAAATGTCGCGGTTTGTTGCTTTGAAGATTCCTCACCCTCAAGTTTTTTCTCGGGCCGACCTGCAGGCGAGGTTCAAACAAGAGGCTCGGGCGGCTGGAGTTCTCGACCATCCGAACATCGTACCCGTTTTTGAAACAGGCAGCATTGGCCCTATCCTCTACTTAGCTTCAGCTTACAGTCCTGGCATCAACTTGCAGGTCTGGCTTGAGAATCAGAGTCTCCCCATCGAGCATTGTCAAGCAGCAAGTGTGATCGCCAAATTAGCCGAAGCTGTTCATCACGCCCACGAGCGGGGTGTTTTTCATCGCGACCTGAAACCTGCCAACGTCATCTTGCAAAGGAGTCGGCCCGTCGCCGAAAGTGCGGAAGATACTGCGTTTGCGGATCGCGATGCGTTGATCCGAGAAATCTCGGCTCTTGAGCTTAGTGATCTGACCCCCAGAATCACCGATTTTGGATTGGCAAAGACTCTGGGCAGGTCGTCCCTCGCAACCATGAGCGGAGCCATTCTTGGAACTCCCAGTTAGATGGCTCCCGAGCAAGCGAAAGGAGAAGTCGGACATCCTCTCGCTCAAGCCGACGTCTATTCGCTCGGTGCCTTGTTGTATCAACTTCTCACTGGAATGATGGTCTTTCGTGGCGAGACACCCGTTGAAACGCTTCGGCAAGTGATCCACGATGAGCCCGTCCCACCCAGTCGATTACGTCGATCGGTTCCACCCGATTTGGAGACCATCTGTCTCAAATGCTTGGAGAAATCTCCAACGGAGCGTTATTCTTCTGCCCGTGAGCTCGCGGAGGACATTCAGAGGTTCCTTCGCCGCGAGCCGATTCATGCTCGTCCAGCAACGGCATTCGAGCATCTTTGGAAATTCTATCGCCGAAAACCTCTGGTCGCGTTCTTGGGGACTGCTCTGCTGCTAAGTCTAATCGTTGGACTCACCGGCATCTCGGGCTTCTGGCTTCAGTCAGAAAGTAGACGCAATCAAGCAGAAGCTCTGCTCTTGCAAGCGACCGAAGCCAACACCGTTGCGGTCCAGGAACGGACACGATCGGAACGTCTCCGCTACTTTAACCAGATCGCCCTTGCGGATCGCGAGCGATTTATCAATGTTGCCCGGGCCAGAGAAATCCTTGACAGTTGCAGTCCCGATTTTCGTAACTGGGAGTGGCATTATCTCTCTCGTTTTCGACATCCAGAAATGGTCGAACTGAGCGGACATACCCTGCCGGTCATGTGTTGCCAATTCAGTCGCGATGGAGAAGTGCTCGCCAGCGGCAGCGGTATTTGGGGAAGCCATCTTCCTGGAGAAGTCATTGTATGGAACACCTTTTCCGGTGAAGCGATTGGACAACCATTAAAGCATATCGGACAAGTCACAGGATTGTCCTTTCACCCTACGCAACCCTGGCTGGCAACGTCCCAATCAAGTTGGCACTCCACGATCCCTGGTGACGTGCGCATTTGGAATTGGAAGACCTCGGAAGAGATGGTTCGATTAGAGGATGCTAGGTCTACATTCGACGTCTGCTTCAGCCCAGATGGTAGAATCCTGGCTGTTGCAATTCCATCCGGCTCAGTCTTGCTTTACGATTCAGCAGACTGGAAGAAGATTGCGGAGTTTCAAGTGCTGACTGGCAATGTGTTCTCCGTGGATTTCCATCCCAGTGGGACACTTTTAGCCGCAGGTGGTCGTGACGGATCTTTGTTGGTTTGGGACATTACGTCGAAATCGATTCTGTTTCGCGATGACAATCTGACCGACGTTCGAAAGGTCAAGTTTTCGCGTGATGGCAGGATACTCGTATGCACTACGTTCTCTGGAAGAATCAAGTCCTGGCTCGTTGACAGCTTCCAGCAATTGTCCGAGAACCACTCGAAAGCCGGGGGGATTCGTGGAATCGATATCAGCCCGGACAGCTCCACCATCGCCATTGCGTCCGCAACCGCTGCGACAGAAGTTCTGAACCTACAGACTGGACAATACCATTACACCTTTCCTGGGCATTTCCTGGGAACTCGCGATGTTTCTTTTCACGCCGATGGGTCCTTGATTGCCACGTGTGGCTTAGACGGAAAGGTTCGTTTGTGGAGTTTCGTCAATACTCACCGACTTCAAAGACGAATGTTTCAATCTCCCTTTCTGAGCGATTTGATTTCACTTCCCGATCGTGAATGGATTGCAGCAGGAACCCGACAGAACGAGTCTACACTGGGGCGCGGTTCCGGTGACTTCAGTATACGGATCATTGATCTCGATCGAGTCACGCAGGTCAAGAGAATGGTCGGGCACACGAACTGGACAACGATGCTGGATTGCACTGCGGACGGTCGCTTCATCGCGTCTGCAAGCCTGGACGGCACTGTTCGTATTTGGGACGTCGACGAAGGAAGTTGCAAGCACGTGCTGGAGACCGATTCGGAAGTTGCGACTAGTTGTGCGTTCATTCCTGGTACGCCGTGGGTCATCTCGGGAACTCGAGAGGGTGCCATCGATCGCTGGAATTTCGAAACTGGCCAATACGTCGATCGAATCGGTCAGTTCGAAAGCGCGGTGACGGACATCACTGCTTCTCCGAAAGGAAATTTTTTGGCTGTTGGGAGTGAACAGGGAACATGCTGCGTCTGGTCGGTAAAGCTGCAATCCTGGGCGGGAGAGTTAGTCGGTCAGTCCTGTTCGATTCAAGTATTGGAATTCCACCCAGATGAAACGTTGTTGATCAGCGGTGGCAATGATCCGTTCATTCGCTGCTGGAGCCTATCGAGTCTTCAGACAGTCTCGACGACGACGGAAAATAGCAACGCTCTTCCTGATTTACCGGCCGAACGTGTCTTCAAGACTCCCGAACAACAGATTTGCGACCTGAAGTTTCTCCCTGGCGGAGAGCGAATCGTCTATGCAGGCAGCGATTTCGGCAGTGCAACTTCTATTCGACTGATCGATACCGAAACGGGAAACGAAGCTCTGCAGTTGGCGTTGGTTGAAGAACGTTATCCGTCGATCACTCTAGCTCGCGGTGGCAAAACAATTTTATACGGGGTCAATTCTGGATTCTATCGCTTTGACTCTGACTCTGGCGCTGAAGACATTCACCATCGCGTCGAAAACTGGCAAAAAGAACGCATGGCATGGCATGCGCAAGAATTAGAAACCGCTGAGTTGGAGAGAAATCCCTCGAAGGCGGTTTTCCACTTGCAGCGGCTGATCGAAGTCCAGCCCACGAACGACAACTACTTCTATCGGCTCGGCAATGCGTATGGAGAATTGCAGCTTTGGGAGTTAGCAGCACAAGCTTTTGATGAATGCGCGCGACTACGAAATCGACCTTCGGATCAAGCGTATTTCAGCATCATTGTTCAGAACGCCCAAGGCAACTTGGAGAAAAGCCAAGCTGCGCTGCGCGACTTCGTGGCCTTCAATAAAGACTTCACAAATGCATCTGCTGCAAACCAACTGGCCTGGATGCTGGCACTTTACGATCATCCCGAGAATGATCGAGAACAAATGATTAGAGCCATTGAATTCGCTTGTCAAAATATCGAGCAACTTCCGGCTTCGACTCAAAATCTGTACTTCAATACAAAGGCTCTCGTTCTTCTTCGGCTCGGAAAAGTGGACGAAGCGGAGACCATCATCGAACAAGCTATCAAGGCGCATGGCAACGGTGGAACTTTGGACGATTGGATGATCAAGGCTTATCTATCACGATTGCAGGGAGAGGAAGCTCATGCCGAGAATTGGCTCCGCAAGATTCGAATGGAAATGCCAAGAAATGAAGTACGCACACCATCTTCTCCCCGTCCAATCCGTAAACGATGGCTTGGCAGAAAGCAGGTCGACCATCTCCTCCAAGAAATCGAAAACCTTCCCCGCCAAAGCGAAGATGGATAGCGATCTGCCTTACCTTCTTCCGCAAGAAGGAACCGCTTGAAGCCAATCTTCGGTCCGAAGAAGTGAGTGCAACGTGAGCTGCGATGGCACGAATAGGCGAAAGCCTACAAGTCCTTCAACGACTCCTTACCTTCGACTGCGGTAGAGGGACCAGCCGATCCAGCCACCTTCGTTCGATTTGTCGAGTACGCGAGTCTCGTCGTCTTCGTTCTCTTGAACCTTGTTGTAGTAGGTGTGCGAATCGAAGGCGATCTCTCGAATCGCAGCCAGCGAGAATCTTGAACGATCGACAACAAACGAAGGACGCATGTCCATTTCTTCTGGATTGCCACCGTAATTGAACAATCCAAGAATTTCGGTTTGACCACGGTTGCGAGTGGCGAAGCGAATACCGCGCCCCTCGTGCTTCACTCCCAGGCACCAAAGAGTTCCGCCGTTATTTTCAACAAGCCCCGTGTCGGAAGTTCCTTCGGGATTCAGTTGTCTCGCCCAACATTTCTGACCTGGATTCTTGAGCGAAAGAAGCGAAGGACAGTCTAAGACAAAGATATCTCCCAGTCCTTGACCTTCGATGTGTACACCGCAGCTCTCGACGATGATGGTGCGATCCGAGGAACGGTTGACAATCGATGCCGGCGGTCCTCCGAAGGCATCGATATTCTGAAAGTGAACGAATTGCGAGGACGAGTTATCCACGACAAAACCGGCACTCGGTCGATCCGCTAACAAACGAGCCCATCCAAGCCCCATAATGCGTCGAATCGGTGCGGGAACAACGATCGGTCGACTCACATTAAACCAATTTGGTTCCGGTCCACCACAACCGCGAAAATAAACAGTTGTCTTGCCTTCTTTTGCTGCAGTTTGAATAGCTTTCTCGATAGCGTCTGAATCATCCGCTCCATCACTGCCGTTCGCGCGATATTCGTCAATGCACAGCCACTTGGCGGAATCATTCTCCCAGGGAACGGTGGGCGGCTGCTTGATAGGAAGCTGCAGCGAGGACGTTGGTGCGTCGTCATGAACTTTTCGCAATCGGTGGGAACTGTATTCAGCGATAGCTTGATCCGAAGGATTGCCTCCCTCGGTTGAACTCTCGATCGCTTTGGCATAGCCGTTGGCCGTCAGATTTCTCGCATAAAGAACGCCTGTGTTTTTGATTGCCGGCCCTTGCTGATTTCCGTTTTCGAAATTCCCTCCAACGAGAGCAACCACTCCGCTCCAATGATACCAGTCGTTGGGGAATCTGTTTTCGAGAACCAGTGGGACATCGAATGTCCGAAGATTTTCTATCGAGACAACGTTTGCATCGACCGCGACACCAACCTTTCTGCAGCGCCGGATCACAATGTTCGAATAGGTTTGGCTCCACATCCATTGGCTAAGAATTCCCGTTTCGAAGCCATCGATTTCAACATCTCGAACAAGATTGGGGCCGTTCTGGTCAAGAAAGCCAGAGTTGATGCCGATTTTGCCGTTTCCTACGATGCGAACATCGGCAAGCGTTCCCGAATTCGTGGCATAATAGCGAATCCCGTCCGTTTCAGGATTGTCTCCCACATCGATGGTAAAGTGCCGAAGATTGCGCATGAACCAATCTGCGGATGTTGGGCCTTGTTCGTTGGGGTGAGTGCGAAGGACCGCAGTAACTCCCTGGACTCCATCGTCGAGGCGAATCGTAACTCCGTCACGGGATTCACCGCTGATCCAAGGTCCGATGGCAGATCGAACGACGAGTGATTTCGTTACTCGGTACGTACCGTTGGGTATCCACAGAAGATTGGTTCGACCTCGGCTCTTCTCACCCAACCCACAGCTAGCATCGATCGCCGCTTGAAGCGCCTCAGTGTCGTCCGCTATACCATCTCCGGCTGCACCGAAATCTCGTTTGCAATCCAAGACGGAGACATCGTTTGGAAAATTGAAATGTAGTGCAACGCTTGGTCTCGACAATTCTTGGGCGAAAGCGACACCGCGATCGACCAATTCGCGTCCAATCATCCAACTGATGATGATCCATCCGATGTACAATTGACGTCTTCTCATTGGCAAACCCTGATATAGGAAACTACGTATTGGATGATAGTTTTGCGATGAAGCTCGCAAACTCTCGCGACGACAACGGAACCGCTGGGCAATCTGATCGAATTCCGCAGAAGTAACTTCGTGATGAACAGCAAAGCAGCCTTCAACTTCGAGGAACCTCTATCGATACGGGTCATGAAATTTGCTAGTCTGAGGGCAGGCCGTTCGCGAACTTGGATCATTCTTGGATTCGCCACTTCGGTCCATCCTAACGGATCGATCATTTTGACTAAACATTTTAAGGAACCGACAATAGGTCGTGAAGAATTCGAACCTGAATGAAATATCCTTCAAAGGCGTCCTGGGCTCCATTGAAGACCCCTTAACGATGCTTGATAGCCCATTACAATAGAAATCGTGCGCGTTGGATGATATCTGTTTATTGAAGAGTCTGGAGGAAACCAACGATGAGTCAGGAGAGTATGCGAGCGACTTATAACAAGCTGGAATTGCTCAAGCTGATGTACTTAAGTCGCGAAGGTGACCGTCGTGAGGGAGTTCTGCTGCGACAGGGGAAGGGGTGGTTTCAGGTTGCCGGGATGGGGCACGAGGCATTGGCGATCATTGCTCTACTGCTTCAAGAAGATGACTATCTTTTTCCCTATTATCGCGACCGAGCGATGATGCTGGCGAAAGGGATGTCCAGTTGGGAACTGGCGAAGGCCTACTTTGCAAAACGTGAAACGAGTAGCGGTGGTCGGCAGATGCCGGGTCATCCCTCATCACGAGAAAAGAACATCTGGAGCGTTCCAACACCGACCGCCAGCAATTTGCTTCCTGCTTGCGGAGTCGCTTGGTCGATGCAGTTGGAAGGCAAGCCGAACATTGTGGTCGCTACCACAGGCGACGCAGCCAGCCGACAGGGCGAATTCTATGAAGCCGTGGCGTTCGCAACCGAGCGAAAACTGCCCGTCATCTTTGTTGTGGAAGACAATCGATACGGCATCAGTACCAACACCGACAAGTTCAACCCTTTCAAACTGGACATTTTTAACAAAGGCATTGGCGTTGTGGCAGTCGATGGTCGACATCCGGACAACGTCTACGAGGCATCAGTCCACGCAATCGATCGGGCTCGCTCGGGTTCTGGACCTTCGATCCTCGTTTGCGAAGTCGATCGACTGTGCAGCCATACCAGTAGCGACGATCATCGAGTCTATCGCCCACCCGATGAAATCGCCGCCATGATGGACCGCGACCCAATCCAGACCGTTGCTGAAGAACTAGTCGAATCTGGTGAGTTGACTTGGGAATTGTGGGAAGAGTTCAAACACCAGATCGACGAACAAGTTGATCGGGAGTACATCGAGGCGGAGCTCGCTGCTGAACCACGATCCGAAGAACTCCTCGATGAGCTAATGGGACCTCTCCCACGCGCCGAGAAGCCGCCGATCGAAGGTGGTCGAAAGTGGCGTATGGTAGATGCGGTCAATGAAGTATTCAAAGTCGGGCTAAGATCTGATCGACGATATGTCTTCTTCGGTGAAGACATCGAGGATCCGAAGGGCGGCGTATTTCGCTTAACGGCAGGACTGTCGAGTGCTTTTCCTGACCGAGTCTTCAATTCGCCCCTCGCGGAAGCGACAATCGCGGGCGTTGCCGTGGGTATGGCTTGCTACGGGATGAGGCCAGTGTTTGAGCTGCAGTTCGTCGATTTCGCAGGACCCGCTTGGCAGCAGATTACTCAAAACATGGCAACGATCCGCTGGAGGACCTTTGGCGACTGGAAATGCCCGGCAGTGATTTATTCTCCGAGCGGCGCGTATTTACCTGGCGGTTCCATTTGGCATAGTCAGTCGAATGAGTCCTCGTTTGCACATGTTCCGGGATTGCGCGTCGTCATGCCTAGCACTCCAGAAGATGCGGCTGGATTAATGTGGACGGCGATGCACTCCGAAGACCCGACGATCTACTTGATCCCGAAGCATCTGTTTCGACAGCAGCTAGACGTTGCACACAACGTGGAGCCCGTTCCGTTTGGTTCAGCGAGAGTCCGATCCCACGGTTCGGATGTCACAGTTGTTACTTGGGGCAACTGCATCGAAAAAGTTTTCGAGGCTGCGGAGCGCTTGCGCGACGAAGCCTCGATCGAAATTATCGATCTGCGCTCGATTATTCCTTGGGATCGAGAAACGATCGCCAAGTCTCTGGAAAAGACCGGACGATTGGTGGTCATTCAGGAAGACACCGAGAGTTGCAGCGTCGGCCAAATGATCATCACGACCTTGACATCGAATCCGGAGACGTTCACGCACTTTCTGGCTCCACCGCAGCTCGTCTCCCGGCCTGATGTCCACATCGGTTACAACCCGATCTACGAGTATGCGGCGGTTCCTGATCTGGACCGAGTCGTTTCCGCGATCCGATTGACTCTGGAGGATTGAATAGCGTGCCAATCGTATCTGTTCGTTTACCGCAAATGGGTGAGGGATTGCAAGAAGCTCTTCTTGTCCAGTTCATCAAGAAGCCGGGGGACATGGTTCGCCGCGATGAGCCACTCTATGTCATGGAGACCGACAAAGCAACGACCGATGTCGAGTCTCCTTATTCCGGTCGACTGGTGGAGTGGAAAGTCGCTGAAGGTTCCGTCCTTCCGATCGGAACGGAGGTCGCTTTGATGGAGGTAGACTCGCCCGTTCCGGAGCAAGTCACTTCGCATGGGGCTGCACCGACACCCACTGCCGCGTCCGATCCAATCGATGTTTCCGATCCCGACGGTGCCGGCGAGACGGTTCGTAACGTGACCTCCTCCGGGGTCACTATCCCACCTCGTACCCGGAAATACTTGAAGGAAAAAGGTTTGCTGGATCAAATCGATTCCATACCTTGTGCGGGATCGAAGCTCATGCCGGATGATGTCGATCGGTATCTTCGATCGAAGACAACGATGGGCAATGCTCATGCGGAGATTGCGGATAACCTCGATGCTGCAGACGTATTCGATGAACATCCAGTATCGAAGCAACAACTGACGCTTAACTATCGGCTAACTCGAAGTACTCAGACGACGGTGCCTGTCGTCGTGATGTGCGAAGTGGATTGGAGTGGGCTCGATCACGCACGAAAGCAGGTCAAACTGAACGGTGGCACCACCACAAGTTTCGCGATGATGCTGTGGTGTGTAGTCAAGGCACTTGAGAGGCATCCACGGTTTCGCACGAACTTGACCGCTGACGGAACAAAGTATCGAACTTTTCGACACGTCAATTTGGGAGTCGCCGTCGCATTGCCAGGTGACGCGCTGCTGACAGCGGCACTCAAAAAAGCGGAGACCTTCGAGAGAAACGGATTCTTCGGTTACGTCGAAGAGCAGGTCAGCAAGGCGAGACAGGGTGAAGATCAGGCCGACGCCTCGATTACGCTCAGCGTATCGAATATCGGATCCGCCTCCATGCGATTCGGCATACCTGCCATCGTGTCTCCCGCCGTTGCAACGCTGGCACTGGGAGAGGTCTTCGACGCTCCAGTTCGCTCCGGCGAGGGAATCGCGTGGCGAAAAAAAGCGCAGTTGACTCTGGCCTTCGATCACCGAATCATCAACGGTGTTGGAGCGGCCGATTTTATGAATGACCTGAAAAAGGAAATCGAGTCTTTCGTTTGGTGACCTACAGGATTAAAAGATTTGTCGGCCCCGCCCCTTCATCAGGCGTTTCCCATTCACGGCGAATCTCACGTAATCCGTAGGCACACATTTCGAAATCGTCGCTCAATCGCCTCAGCAATTCGCAAGGTGCGTCGTCTTCCTCGCCTTCGATTTCGCTGGCGATCTCGTAAGCCAGTTTGCCTTGATAGCAGTAGCTGACAAATTGGTCACTACGGTCTGGTCCTGGAAGCTCTCTTAGGGCCTCCGGATACATGCCGCTCCAGAAGAGGGTAAAATCGCCGATGTGGCGATGAATCTTCCTTTTCGCAACGCCAATGCGATTCTGGGCTTCCGACATCATTTCGATGATCTCGGTTACAGGTTGGCCGGTCTTCAACCGGACACGCTGCATGGAGTCCGTTTTCGAAAACCGAACCAACAGATGCGAAAGATAATCGACCAACTCGGTGTCCGCGACTCCCATACGAGAGAAGAAGACATACTCCGTCAGACCTGAAAAAAAGCGTTCCAGGCTTTCACCGCGCGATTCATTCATCATTTCCGGGAAACTCCTTCCTGTAAGGCCAACTTCCCAAAAACACTGTACCCACGAAATTGTCTCGATTGTTCTGCTACGATTCGAGCGATCGCTCTTTCAGCGAAAGCAATCCATCGACCGATCGTGCATACCAATCGCTAACCGCCGAAACAAGATCAATTTGACGATATCCGGCGGTCGGAGCTTTCCAACCTTAATTCTAGCTCATCCATTCGAGAAATGAAGTATTGATCATCCGACAATTCTGTCGCGGAGAATCAGCCCCCCTGCCGTTCGTAACGGTCACGATGATTCCATGATTTGGTAATCAATCGCACCGCTGAATGCAAGATTCAACGGCGCGAAGGACAGAGGCAACAGTTTTCCAAACAGCGGTCGGGATTGGGTCCAAGCTGCCCGATTACCGGGCGGTCCGAGTCCAATTCCATTCGTTCAACGATCAGCTTACGAATCAACTCGATGTACCGTGGATGCGTTCCGACGGTCGGCACGCGATGCAACTGAATACCCAGCGAATCACACGCGCTTTTTGCTTCACAATCGAGATCGTAAAGGACTTCGATGTGGTCTGAAATGAAGCCGATCGGATCGACGACAACGCGTGAAATGTTCTCGGATTCCTTCAGTTGTCGGATCCTATCGCAAACATCCGGCTCGAGCCACGGTTGTTGTGGAGGACCTGAGCGACTTTGAAATACCAGTTCCCATCGATCTACCGATGAGGTCTCCGAAACCAACCTGCCGACTTCGCGAAGCTGCGATTCGTACAGGCAATTCTCCGCCATCGAAACCGGAATACTGTGGGCACAAAAAAGGACAGGCACATTCCTCCGTTCGAGTTTGGGGATCTGACTCAGAGTCCTCTGTAGCAACTCAGCCTGAGCGTCGATAAAGTCCGGGTGATTGAATGGCAGTCGAAGTCGATCGATCTGCGGCGCACGTTCACCCAGCAGCGCGCAAGCGTCAGCAATATTCTCCCGATATTGGCGGCATCCCGAATAACTGCTGAAGCTTGAAGTGAAAAATGCCAAGGCACGTTCAATTCCGTCGTCTGCCATTTGCCGAATCGTATCCGACAGCAGGGGATGCCAATTTCGATTTCCCCAATAGATCGGTATGGAGATACTGTTTGCAGCCAACTCGCTTGCTAGCGATGCAATCAACTCTCGGCATTGTGCATTGATCGGGCTGATACCACCAAAGTGCATGTAGTGCTCGGCAACTTCGAGCATTCGTTGTCGTGGAACATTCTTTCCTCTCAGCACGTTCTCCAAAAAAGGCATCACATCGTCCGGCCCCTCTGGTCCACCAAACGAAACGATCAGCAAAGCCTGATAAACCATAAGAACCTCGTTGCTCAATGTCCCTTCGCACTTTGCGTTATGACAACCAAGTTTTGCTTTATAGAAAGTTGCCAAGTTCGTTTGCAAACTTCCGATGTGATCGAAGGGTCTCGCAATCCATACAGGATTGGGACAGCGATCCAAACAGCGGACCGAGTATCAAGCCCGGTTCCCGGATCATGAGGCAAAAAAAAAATAGTTGGGACATTCTCAGAAGGTTGCGGAAAAACATTACCTCGCGGTGACCGATGAATTCGGGGAAGCTGATTGCAATCGATTCATAACGTTCGGTCAAGGAATCCCTACCGATTACGCGATCAGTGACCGTCCTGAGAACTTCAGCAAGAAGGTACAAAAAAACCCTGGAAAAACCAGGGTAGCGATGGTCCAAGGGGGCCAATGAATCCCCCCAAATGACCCCGACGGGAGTCGAACCCGTGTTACCGCCGTGAAAGGGCGATGTCCTAGGCCACTAGACGACGGGGCCATGCTAGCAAGGAGTACGTCAGACTAAAAATAGCCGTGACTTCATCCCGAGCAACAATAGGCCGAAAGAATAGCGAGGGTAAAGCGAACGGTCAAGCGTCAAAAGAATTTAGCAACCGAGAGTTCTTAGAAATTTTTGGTCGCGTAAGCACTGCAGATCCAACAAGGCGGAACGTCAACTGTTCTCTCGAAGAACATCGGATGGACTATGAATCCGCTCCCATGGATGGGGCGTCAGCAGCTCGATCATCCAAATTTGTTCGTTGGATTGCTTCGTAAACCTCACGACGATGAACAGTCACTTCCTTCGGCGCTTCCACTCCCAAACGAACCTTGTCACCGCGAATTTCAACTACAACGATGGTGATGTCGTCGTTAATTACAATGCTCTCGTTTTTCTTGCGGGATAGCACTAACATAGGCCTTCCTTAATCCCTTCGGGGATATTACCCCAAGTTCCTTCAAGTTGCTGAACGTTCCTCAGTCACGCCATGTTGCTTTGGGTGAATTTAGCTGCAAAAAAGAGATTTCCTCTAAACTTTACTCTACGCTCCGTCTTCATCGAGTCAAGGAAAACCGCATGCCATTTGATCAATTTCTCTGAGAATTTGTAAAGATCGGGAGGGTCGATCGCATTGACCAGGCAACCCAAACCCCTACAAAGTGCGGGTTTTGCAGATTCGCGCAATGTCTGTCCAAACTCTAGTCGAGTAAACGAGGATGTTTGAATTCAATTCCCCAGAATCCAGTAGTACTGCAAAATCATCATTGATCCTGCAGTCCCAATTTCTGATTTGCATTCTCCTTGTTTGCGTGTTCCTGGTGATTGGAGGAAGTGGGGCTCCTTCCGTAAATGAAAGCCATTATCTGACAAAGGCACGGCATTTTTGGGATTCTGAGTATCTCGCCGAGGACCTTTTCGTCGCATCGAAAGATGCGCACTGGTTCTTCTTTTTAGCGTTCGGTTGGATCACCAACCTTTTTTCATGGTCCATCGCAGCTTACCTTGGCCGACTCATTTGTTGGACATTGATTGCGATCAGTTGGGCATTCCTTGCACGTGCTCTCCATCTTCGAGGAGCAATTGTTGTTATCTCCGCCATCTTGTTTGTTGGCGCGAACGAAGTTAGCCATCTATCGGGCGAATGGATCATTGGAGGCTTCGAATCCAAGTGTATCGCATATGCTCTACTCTTCATGGCATTGTCTCAAATGCTTTCTCGCCATTGGAATCTCGTTTGGATTTTTCTCGGAGGGGCGAGTGCCTTTCACGTCGTGATCGGGGCCTGGGCATCTATTTCGATGATGATGACATGCATCGCGGGCCTGCTATTCGGATGGACTTCATGGCGTGCTGTGCGCAGATCGCTACCTGGGCTGACGGGCGGAGGAGCGCTAAGTCTCCTCGGAGTTGTACCCGCGCTGGCGATGAACTGGGGAATCGATCCCACAAAGATGATCCAGGCAAATCGAATTTACGTCTTCGACCGATTGTCACATCACTTAGTACCGACCAGTTTCGCAGCAGAGCGATGGCAGTCCTTCTTCATACTGTTCCTGATGACGACAGGAGCGATTGCTTTCTATCAATACAATGCGACTCGATCATCCGGCAAGCCAAAAGCAACGAGCGATTCCGCTCGCTATGACACTTCGAATGGCTTGCGATGGCTTTGGTGTTTTGCCGCTTCCTGCATCGGCTTAGCTTGTCTTGGGTTTCTCATTGACCGCTTGCTTTCCGCGACTCACCCGGATCGAGCCGCCGCACTGCTTCGTTTGTACTGGTTTCGCTTGAACGATATCACGCTTCCACTGGTTTTCTCCTTAACTCTTGGAGCATGGCTGAAATTGGAATGTTCGTTTCGTCAGACAAAGTGGGTTTTAGGGTCGGCGATCCTGATCGCAAGCGGAGCATTTCTCGGAACGAAGTTCATCAACCAGATGAATCAGTCGTTTCCGGATGCTGATCGATTGACGTTGCTTCTCCCACAGGAAACGGATGCTCAAAGGACACAGACCTATCGAGACTGGAAGAACGTCTGCAATTGGATTCGCGAGCATACAGACCGTGACTCGGTATTTCTGACACCTGTCCGGCAGCAGACCTTCAAGTGGTACAGTGACCGCATGGAGTGGGTGTGTTGGAAGGATGTCCCTCAAGATGCTCAGAGTCTTATTGAATGGCGGTCACGAATGGATCGGCTTCGCTCGTTGAGTTCCCAATTGGATGATCCGATGGAGTATCTTCGCGGTTTGATTGCTCTAAGAAACGACTACAATATCCGGTATGCTGTGATCGACAGGCGTCTTCAACGATCACCTCCGCTTTTGCCGATCGTGTATCCGCAAGCCGACGAGATCAATGCGACCTTTTGCGTCTTTGAACTGATGGATTATTCTGATCCGCATAAGAGCGTTCCATGATGTTGATGACTGGCGATGTTTTTGAATCAATTCGCAATCAACTCGAAGATTGCAGCAAGTTACGGCTCCATCGTGCAATGGCCCCCGAACTCTCTTACGGGCGGCATCGAGGACCGTGCCGCAGTTCCGCGAAGCCCTGCGGTGTCATGGTGGCTTTGGTAGGACCACCGGAAAGCTGTCATATTCCGTTGATGCTGCGTCCAGAGTCAGCCCCAGCTCACCCGGGGCAAGTGTCGCTACCCGGCGGTCGATTGAAGAAGAACGAACCCACCTGGGAGGGTAGCCTTCGCGAATTCGAGGAGGAACTTGGCATTCCCCTAGCGTGCCATCGACCGATCGGTCCCATGAGTTCGCTTTTTGTCTTTGCGAGCCGACACATCGTTTTCCCATGGCTGTCACGCATCGAGGAAGAACCCACGTACTATCCCAATGCCAGGGAAGTCCGCGAGATACTTCGACTTCCATTAAATGACTTGATGTGTGGAATCCAGTTTGAACGGAGGTTGATACGGCGAGGCAATGCATCTTTTTTGGCTCCCGGGTTTCAATACGGTGGACTCTTCGTTTGGGGAGCAACCGCCATGATTTTGAACGAACTACGGGTTCTTATCGAGATGGCAGCTTCAGCGTAAAATCTGCGAAACTGGTCGGGCTATTAAGTTGCATTGCGTAAGCATTGGCAGTTTGACGACTCCGCGTTACGCCCGCTGCTTCGCAAGATATCGAGCATGATAGCTCTGGCCGAATTCATTTCCCTAACAGAACCTAAGACCTAATCATCGGTTGTTTGAATCTCGCTTCGACGATTTACCGAAAATATCCGGTTCTCGAAAAGACGTTGAACTTGACTGGTTATCGCCAAGTCCAAAGGAAGGATATACATCAACACAACAGGTGGACAGGTGACGCAATGCTGGATACCTTTCTCGAAAAGTTCTTTTGGGTTTGCAAGAAACTTTGGCAGCGAAGTCAGGACGTCTGCAATGCATGCACGAGAAATCGAACAGGATAGAAAATAGAACATTCTTCGTCGTCAAAGGCGATACCCAAAAGCCTTCAACCATCCATCTCCAGTGAAACTCCATCATCGATTCTAGGAAATCAAGTGAGCAAGCAGGAAAAACCAATCCGCGTTGGCATCGTCGGGGCGTCTGGCTATACCGCCATCGAGGCAATTCAGTGGCTGCTTCGTCATCCAAAAGCGGAGATCACCGCAGCGACCAGTCGCCAAGGAGATGGAAGTTCGATCACAGATATGCACCCTCGGTGGACCGGACGGTTGAAGCTGCCTGTGGAAGATTTGAATGCAGAGCAGATCGCGGATCGCTGCGACGTTGCGTTCAGTTGCTTGCCACACGGAGCCTCCGCTCACTTCGTCAAGGATTTGCTGACTGCAGGATGTCGCGTCATCGATTTGAGTGCAGACTATCGACTGAGCTCACCGCGGCTGTACCAAAAATGGTACGGCGAGTCGCACCCTGATCCGGGCAGATTGGGAGAAACTCCTTATGGCTTGCCAGAATTGTTTCCAGCGGGGCTCTACGGAGCGAAATTGATCGCCAATCCAGGCTGTTATCCGACCTCCGCCATTTTACCGTTAGCACCTCTACTGAAAGAGAAACTGATCGAAAGCGATGGCATTGTCGTTGATAGCAAGAGCGGGGTGAGCGGTGCAGGACGCACTCCCAAGCAGAGCTCACTCTACTGCGAATGCAACGAGTCCATATCAGCTTACTCGGTTGGAAATCACCGACATCAACCGGAGATCATCGACGTACTGCACCGATTCAGCAACATACAACCAGGGCTCATTTTCACTCCGCACCTAACTCCGATGGATCGCGGAATCCTCTCCACGATCTATGTGCGACCAAAAGAACCTGTCACGGCAAATCAGATTCGCGAATGTTTAATTGCGTTTTACGCACACCAGCCATTTGTCCGAGTCGTATCCTATCTCCCAGTAACAAAATATGTCAGCAACACGAACTTTTGCGACATCACCGTTCGCGAAAACAACGGTTGGATCGTTATCATCTCGGCGATTGATAATCTAGTGAAGGGTGCGTCCGGCGCGGCTATTCAGAATCTGAATTGCATGTTTGGTTTCGAC
>JBBIUE010000045.1:0-44577 GCA_037440405.1 Pirellula sp.
CACAAGTGGACCTGGGGGACGTTCTGGATCACGAGCAGAAGAAGTTTCCGATCGAGATACTGACTGGCCCTCGCGACGAGTACTGGGCAACCGTAGTGCGCCACTTGGCGATATCCGGCTTGGTAAACCAAGTACGGGAGCGATGGCATTCCTCCGAGTCAATGCTCGACCAAAAGATTTCCGAAATCGAATCACAACTGCAATCGACCCGATCTGCTTTGCAGTCCTACGACAATCCCCTTCGCGACATACCAGCCTTGACAGCGCGGCAGAAGAGCATGAAGTCTGTCCGTCAGGGTTTGCCCGAGCTGGAAACGGAAGTGCGGACGAATGCAGATCGATTCGTGTCGATTGCGAGTGAAGCCGAGGGGCTTCGACGATCCGATTTGGCGAACATCGAATCTCGCTTGGCAGTGCTTGCCGAGCCCAGAGAAAAAGTCGCCGAAGCGATCATCAATGATTTTATTGCGGAATTGCTCGGACGTTATCACCATCTTGGCGACGTGGGATTGCAGTTCAACGAACTGACGGAACTAGCTGCTCAAGCTCCTGCGCGCGGAAAAATTGTTCCTTCAGCGCAGGCAGTCAGCCAACCTGAGTGGGAAGTCCGTCGCGCGTCGTTTGCAGGCAAACTGGATTATCGTGGAACAAGTCTCAACGTTCTCGGTCGAATCGAAAACCTAGTGCCCCAGGCCTTTCTCGCTAGTCAACCGACGAAGACTCGCTTGCAATTCACTTCATCCGCCGCTGTCACGGATGTTCATTCCGTTCGGTTCATGTCGTTCCCCAAGCTGATGGACATCGTCGAGGTTCAACATCGCGAACAGCATCCTCGAGCGCTGCTTGCGACGCTCCCCCAACTCGAAGCACATTTGAGCGCGGGGGATTGGCTCGTTTCCATGCAATGGGAACATTTGTCCGACGAATGGATAGGCCAATTGCGATTGAGAGCGAACGATGTTGGATTCCAAATCAAGGGTTCTCATGCTCCTTCCGCGAATGAATTCATGCAGCGAGCGAACGATCGACTGACCGCTGTCAACAAAGTTACTATCGAAGCTACGGTTCGTATCAACCAGGAAGGGAACGCAACATGTGAATGGAAAAGCGATCTGCTAGCGCCTCTTCGAAACGCTTTCCAACATGCGCACCGACTTGCTCGTTCTGAAATGGAAGCGGCTTGGCTGCAATCGTATCGTGAATTGGAGATGAATCAGCTGGCAATGATTGGCGATATTGTCGAAGGAGAGAAGAAATCCTTACTCAGTCGCATTGACAATCTCGGTCGAGAGGTCGATCTGCTTCAGCGAGAATTGGCGTTGGCGGTCGAGTCGGCAAATTCATCCAGTCGTTATTCGAGGGGGCAGCTTCCGGATCGGATTGTCCGTTGACCACTGCCCCTGACGCAGTTATGCCTGGTCCCAGGGAAATGGAATGACTTCTTGAATTGTGCAGGCGTTGCACGCCAACATCACGAGCCGATCGAACCCCAGCGCGCAGCCAACGCTCTTTGGTAATCCATGACGCATCGCGTCTAGAAGCGGTCCCTCGACCGGTAGCATCACTTTCCCATCGCGGATTCGACCTTCATTGATCGTTCTGCTCCGTTCCAGAAGCACTTGAGCGTCTAGCAGTTCGTGGTAGCCATTGGCGATTTCGATGCCATCAACGAATAACTCGAACCGTTCGCAAACGCGTTCGTCATCCGACTTGAGTCGAGCAAGCGCGGATTGGCTTGCCGGGAAGTCCATGAGGAAACTAGGACGCCCGAAGCCTAAGGTCGGTTGAATGCTATGGGAAAGGATCAAGTCCAGCCAATCATCGCGATCGCTCGACCAATCGAGGGAACCAACCAACTTTTGGTCGATCGACCACCGTGCGAGGTCCTCAAGGGACGCATCCAGTGGATCGATGCCGATGCCACGCCGAAACGCTTCCTGGTAGGAAAGGACCTCCGCTGGTTGTGTGCCGAGGAGTTCTTGAAGCAACTGGTCCGCAAACTGAATGCCTTCTTCATAACGTTCCCCAACCTGATACCATTCCAGCATGGTGAATTCTGGATTATGAAGTTTTCCATACTCACCCTGCCGAAACACCGGGCCCAATTGGTAGATGCTCGGGGAACCAGCCGCAAGCAATCGCTTCATCGCAGCTTCGGGAGACGTTTGCAGGTAGCGAAGGCATCCCGCGTCAGCCATTCGTTTGACTCCAGGTTGGTCGTGGATGACGAAAGGTTCCAAGTGCCGGTCCACAACACAAAACTGAGAAATGACGGGGGTCTGAACCTCAAGAAATCCACGACGCCGAAAGAATTCCCGCGTCTTGGAGAGCAAATCGCTTCGCCTCCTGAGATTCTCCAGGTTACAGGTCGGGCGAAAGTCGATGGGGGATGCGTTCATGTGGCGATTGATTCGATTAGTTTTCGGGGCGGCCTTGGATCATCGAGGATACCAGTAGCAAGTTGGCCGCTACTGCGTTCATCCACTGAACCGTTGTCATCCACAGGTAAAGTCGATGTACGCTATAGAAGCTCCATGTCGAGAAAGCGACTGGTGATTGATTGTTCATCCGCAGCGCTAACTCGCGATGGACGATGAATAGGGAGGCCAAGATGACAAAGTGCGTTGCCGTCATGAGCCAGAACGACCGGCTCTGAGATGACCTGGCGTGGATGGCGAGAATGCATCCCACCGGAATGGCAACCCAGTTGATGACTCGCGTGACGTGACGTGTGACTTGTCCCTGAATGTCGGGACCAATGACCTCCCCTCCGATTGGGACGACCACGGCAATATAAAAGGTGACGCCTCCCAACCAAAAAATCCAAACGGCGCTAGCGATCCAAAAGTAGAGGACCGACCACCTCGCACACTTTCTCGTCTGAGCGAAGGCAGGCTCTCGCGATATGGGCTTGGAAGGACTTGTCATGACACCATAATGAACACAGTGTGTAGTGGGCGGCGTCGCCGACTATTGTTGTTATCGTGATGGTCGAAGCAGCCCGCTTTTCGTCTGTTCGAATGAGCAAAGAACAAAGGAGTCCCTAACAGCATGTCGGATTGGGTTGCCATTGGAGCCAAGGCTCCCGCGTTTTCTTTGAAGGATCAGGATAACAAAACCGTGCGGCTTTCCAACTTCAAGGGTCAGACGGTTGTCCTTTATTTTTATCCAAAGGATGATACGCCCGGCTGCACAAAGGAGGCCTGTGCATTCCAAGAGTCGCTGAAAGAAATTGCCAAAGCGGGCGCGGTTGTGATCGGAGTCAGCCCGGATACTCCGGAGTCTCACACGAAGTTTCGAGAGAAATACGGACTATCCTTCCCACTGCTGGCCGACATCGATCATGCCGTCGCAGAAAAGTATGGGGCCTGGCGCGAGAAGAACATGTATGGGAAGAAGTCGATGGGAATCCAACGTTCTACTTTTCTCATAGGTCCCGATGGCAAAGTGAAAAAAGTGTGGCCGAAGGTGTCCGTGGATGGACATGCGGATCAAGTCCTCGAAGGCCTACGAGACATCGCGGACTAAGTGATGCTTCTGCGTGATGGGATCGTAGTATTGAGGACATCGGTCTGCAAAGCGATCGATGACGTGTTTGCCGGGAACGCGGACGAGTCGTTTATTTCTTGGAATCGATAAATCGATTTCTCCTGAAACAACGAACTCACCGGCAGCAGGTGCCTCGCTGATCGGATTGCCATTCGTATCGCAGAGTCGGCTTTGGCCAATAAACGTGAATCCGCGTTCGGTTCCGACTCGATTGACACTCATGAAATAAACGTGATTTTCGAGTGCTCGCGCGTTCGGCAAGTACTTGGCAAACGTATCGGCGCCCGGAGGCCAGTTTGTTGGCAGAATGAGCAGGTCTGCGCCCAGAAGTGCCAAACAGCGTGATGATTCGGGAAAAGAACCGTCGTAACAGATATGCATGCCCACTCGAAGACCATCGATTTCGTGAACTGCAAAGGGCTCTTCACCGCGAGTCACAAAGCGATCAACGCCAAGGTACGGCAAATGTACTTTCCGATAGACAGCAACGAGTCCCTCTGGGCCGACCAGAGCACAACTGTTGAACAGGCGCGAATGATGATCTCGCTCTACCATACCAAACGCAACGTAGCATCCGGAAGAACGACATGCTTCTGCTACGGATGATGTGGCTGGTCCTGGAATCGTCTGAGCGACGGCGAGTGCCTCCTCGGCCGATTCGAAGCAGTAACCGGTCAACATGCATTCCGGAAACACCACCAGATGAGCCCCCGCCACGCGATCATCGTTGATCCATTGAATCATGCGATCCAGATTGCGAGAAGGATCGGCAAAGTCGACATTCGTTTGGATTCCGGCAATTCGTTTTTTCACGATCTAACTCCTGATTTCGCGAAGCAGTCTTTGGGCCATTGTATCGATATCGATTTCCGCGAGCAGAGCGTTTCGCCGTTGATTTCGCAGCGATTCGCTGTTCCTCGCCCACTCCACTTGTTTCAAAAGGGTAACGTCAAGCTGCTCTTCGACTTGAGGCTCAAAGAGTCCGCCGAACGCCAAACGCTCGGCCAGTTCAGGAAAGGCACCGTGACTTGGAAGGACGTAAGGCACCCCGGCCGCCGCCGCTTCGAGCACATACAACCCTTTCGGCTCCTTGTAGGTCGTTGGCACGCAAAGAAGATCGATCGACTGAAGAAATTGAATCTTGGAAGCGCGATCAACGCTTCCGACATAGTCGACTCGATCCAACCGATCGGCGCGTCGCAACTTCTCTTGTTGTTCAAGCCAATAAGACTCATGGTCCGGCCCCAACCAACCCGCAATTTTGAGATGGATGTTGTCGCCCTTTCCAGAAGCTTGGATACGCAGGAAGGCATCGATCAGCCGATGGAGGCCTTTCTCTGGAGAAAGGCGAGCTAGATAACCAATTGTCGGGTGGGACTGCGCTCGGCAGGATGGCCAAGTCCGAAAATCGGTTAAGTCGATTCCAAGCGGAATGATGCAGAACCGTTCCATGGGAATGCGCAGTTCCTTGGCCATGTAGTCCCGGTAGTAGTGGCTATTGACGATAAACCGATCGACCAGGGGAACCAAATCGCGCATGGCATCAATGGTTTGCTGTCGATAGGGTTCGGGAAGATAGTCAAAGAAAATATCGTCACCCTGCAATGTCACAAGGATGGGCTTGTTGAGACGCTTCCGGAGCTCAGGCAGCGCTCCTCCAATCAAGAAGTTGGTAAGAACGATGGCATCCGGTTTGAGCTCGGTCTCGAACCACTCCACCAATCGTTGCACTTCCTTGGCCTGATTCCCCTTCATGCCTTGAAGCATCGAAACGGTGAGCGCTCCGAGAAACTTGGGATTCGTCTTCGAACCAACTTGGGTTGCCGCGCGAACCACTTGGGGATGATTGAGGAAACCATCCAACCATCGTGGAAGGTAGCGAAGCCAGGGCAACTTCTGCTGCAAAAAGATATTAACTCCACCGAAAAACACCCGATCGATGCTGACGTTTTCTTCGTCGGTCCGAATGGGGGTGTAGACCGGGACGAGGGCACAATCGTGACCTAGCCGCATCAGCGCTCGAGCTAGGGAATTGTCGTGCATGCAACTGCCGCAGAACATTCCGGCAGCTCCAGCAGTAAGGTAAGCCATCCGCATCGTCGGTTAAGCACTCGCAAGCACAGGTACGTCATCCGATCGTTCGGTCACCGTTTCAAGGATATCGAGCAGGACTTGATCGGTATCGATCTCCTCGGCCTGGGCTTCGAAGTTCAGCAACACGCGATGTCGCAGGGAAGGCAGAAACACGCGACGGCAATCCTCGAAGCTGACATTATATCGGCTATCCAAGAGAGCTCGAACTTTTGCGGCCAATGCGATGGCCTGCGCCCCGCGGGGACTGGCTCCCCATCGCAAGTACTTGCTGGCGGGATGAGTGCCTGTTGAACCCGTAGGATGCGTGGCCAAAATCAATCTTGCAATGTAGTCCTGAACATGGGGAGCCAAGACGACTTCGCGGATCAAACCCTGCCATCGCAGAATCTCGTCACCATCCATGACTTTATCCGGAGTCACCGAAACTCCGCGAGTCGTCCGATCGATGATGGTGTTGAGTTCGGCGCGGCTCGAATAGCCGACGACCAGTTTGAAAAGGAATCGATCCAATTGCGCTTCTGGCAGCGGATATGTTCCTTCCTGTTCGATTGGATTCTGTGTTGCCAATACGAAGAACGGCTTCTTGAGTTCGTACTTGATGCCTGCAGCGGTGACGGTTCCCTCTTGCATGGTTTCGAGCAATGCGGATTGCGTTTTCGGTGTTGCGCGGTTGATTTCATCTGCCAAGCAGATTTGCGTGAAAATGGGCCCCTTTTGAAACTCGAAAGCGCGGCGACCTTCGGGTGTCTCGACGACCATGTTTGTTCCGAGAATATCGGATGGCATCAAATCCGGAGTGAATTGGATCCGATTGAAGTCCAGGCTCATGGTTTCCGCGAGCGTTCGGACCAGCATCGTTTTTCCGAGGCCGGGCACCCCTTCCAGCAAACAATGACCTCCCACAAAAATCGCCGTCAGCACGCCGTGAACAATTTCTTCATGCCCGACGATGACTCTCGCCATTTGGTCCTTCACCGCTTGGTAACGGCTGCGGAACAGTTCGGCTTGCTGCTGCATCGATTCGACGGTCTGCGTCATGATGGTTTCTTCTTGGCCTTTCTCTTTGCTTCGAGGAGTCTGGAAGTATAGGACTTGTCCGCGTCTTCTTGAAGCGAAGGACGATCGGATTTAGGTTTTTCGGCGACCTTCCGAGTCGGACCGTCCGCGCCGAACAACTCGGTGGAGGAAGGAGCTTCGGAACCGGAGGGCTCATCTGGTTGGAATTGGGCAGATGCCGTTCGCTTCTCCATCGTTTGGCTGGCAGCTTCTTTCTGTCCACGCAGTTGCTTCAAGCGACGGAGACGCTGCTCGTCTTCCGCTTTTGGATCCGGTCGGAATCGTTTCATCATCCATCGTCCGAACCATAAGAAATCAATGGAGACACGGCGAACAAAAACATCGCCGAAAAAGAGGATGGCACCGACGAGCACGGCCCAGGGCCAAACGTCCTTCAGGGACTTCGACCTTGGCAATCCGCCACGATAGGTGTCGTGTCCGAGCAGGCTATCGATGATGGCGGGCTCGAATGGATCAAGCAACGTACCAGGTTGCACTTCGCGAGATGATAGATTCGCAAGGTTGCGAAGAAGTTCGATGTTGGCTTCACGCACGCGATACTCGTCGGAGAATGGCACGGAAGCTCCAACCGTCAAAGGAGCTTGGCCGGGAGCGGGCACGACGCTGACCATATAGCTGCCGGATGCGGTGGCTTCGAACTCGCCAACATATCGCCCTGGTGCCACCTGCTGCATCGTCAGCGGCTGCGATTGCAAATTGGGAGCAACGGCAATCCCGGACATATTCAAGAAATTGAGAAAGCGGTCGTCTTGATCCAGCGCAGTGACAATCACTTGCACTTTGCCGTCGCGGACTTGCGTCGCAATCTGATATTTGCCATCGTCTGCCGTGGGACGCATGGACCACCGCACGAGCTGACTAAAAAACTTGTCGTACAGAGGAGACCCAAGAAGCTGTGTATTCCATCGCTTTCCAGCATCGCTGGTGAAAACAGCTGTTCGACCGAGGCCATAGGTCCAAGCCGCTAACAGCGTCGCGTTCTCCGGCTCGCTCGGGCGTGGCATTCGCAAGGGAACTTCGACCAGCGAACTCTTTTTCACGTCCGTCAGGACAAAACCCGTGATGGCTGGCAAAGAATCGATGCCCTGGATGATTTCGTGTCGCGAAAGTATCTGGGGCAAGTCGCCTCCCTCGGGTTCGTAAACGAGAGGCTTGGAAACGCGACGGGCTTCCCGCTGAAAGATTTTCGGGAGGGCCTTGGCACTATTCGCGACGTAGTAATTTCCGCCGGTTGTATTGGCGATACGGAGAAGCTCTTGATGGCCGGCCGGACCGTGAGCTCCAACGGCCACTGTAGAAACTCTGATCTTTGCATTTACAAAACCGGTGAGAACCCCGTTTGACGACGGAGAGGGGTCCCCATCGCTAATCAAAATAACATGCTTGATGGAGGCCGGAAGGCTGACCAACGAATTGAGCGCCATATTCAGCGTTGGATCGAAGTCCGGCATGTCCATCGGTTGCATCGCCATCAGCCGCGATCGCATTTGGCTACGATTCGGACCGACTCGAGACATGCCCACAGAGTCGCCCCATAACCACTTGTAGCCAAGCGCGTCGTACTGAATGACGCCACAGAAATCCATCGGGCCGAGCATATCCAGAGCTGAACGAGCGATTACCTTCTGCCAATAGTTCCCGTCGGGAATCTCGGATGCGTGCATGACCATCGCGAGCGCCCCGACAGCCTCGATTTTCGAATTTCGAATCTGAAAATCGACCGGCATGGCTTCTTCAAGCTTGGTGTTGGCCCATCCCCCAGCCCCAAAGGCTTCCGGACCGCCGATCATGACGATGCCAACACCGAACTTATTGGCGCTGGTCGCCATCATCTCGATATGTTCATCGGTAAAGGACACGACGGTCGTATCTCCAGCTCCGCTCGATCTTGGTACTCCTGCCAGCAAGATGCTGTCGTAAGCCTGTAGCTCAACGATATTCGTGAAAAGCTGTGAATTATCTCGGACCTCGACTTCAATATCGCTTCGCCGAAGAGCATCCACGAGGCTATCGTATTCGCCCGCCTTCTCGGAATCCTCGATCATCAGCACGCGGCCCTTTCCCCGAACGTACGCAAACGAGGATGCGCGATTATTCTGGGAAATCGCATCGTTATTCTTGTCGAATGGAACGAATTCCGCTTCGTAGGTGTATCCTGCCGGTAGATCAATCCGGTCGGGAATCGAGATCACGTTGACTTCGCGGTCCAAAGAGATGCTCTCTTCTGCCAGCGTTACTGATTGATTTCCGACTCGTCGCCGAACCGTCAGCATGCCGTCCACGGGCTGCTGCTGTTCTCCCGCTTCCACATAGCGGTGGATGACGACGCGCGTATCGAATGGCTGCCCTTGTCGAACCGAGCTGGGAACATCGATCTTCTCAACCAAAATCTCGGCATTGCTTTCGAGCCGGATGGGGACGACGTCGATGCCGATCCCGTTCTCAACAAGGGAGCTGGCGACCGGCAACGCATTTCCTAGCGTTTCATTGCCGTCGGTCACGATGACAATACGACGCGCGGAGTCTTCTGGAAAACATGCCTGTGCCAGTTTGAGAGCACTTTCCAAATCGGTCGCGTCGGTTGTTCCGCGATAACTCTCGACTTGTTTGATCGGTGGAAGGTCCTCATCCATGGGTGGGAATTCGATCGCAGCCTCGCGACCGAAAACGATCAATCCTGCGCGATCTTGGCGACTCTGATTCCGATGCCGCTTTACATTCTCGATCGCAAATTGGAGCATTGCTTGGCGTTTCGCCTGAGGAATGCTGTCGCTCTGATCCAAGACAAAGATGACAGTCAACCGATCGCTGATCCAAATCCACTGTACACCTGCAATCGCAAATATGATTAGCAAAAGAACGGCGGTACGAAAAAAGATCGCGAGATACTTTCGAACAGACCCCAGACCGCTGAGCGAATGGTAACCGACCCACCACACGAATGGCAAAATCAAGAGGAGCACGAGGTAACTCGGATGCTCGAATCCGATCTGCCAATGTCCCATGTGCCAACACCCCTCGAAAGAATTGCAAAACGCCAAATCAAAGTATAACGCCTCGACTCGGTATTTGAATTCAATCCGATGCCAATTCCCCTCAACAAACGGGCCCAACGTGTCGTCTTGACGTAGGGACGTTGGAAACGTTCCAATATCTCCATGGTGAGGGGAATGCGACTCGTCTTCCCCGTTCTCTCCAAGACTGTGAGGTGAAGATGCCAAGGATGTGTGTTTTCGTGTTGCTGCTTCTGATGTCGGCAACCACCAACGTGTCGGCGCAGTACAATCCGCTTGAGCTGATCCATGCGAATCCAATAGCGACCGAGGACTTCACGGTTGTCGACTCCGATCGCAAGCGAGAAATTCCGATTCGCGTCTTTATTCCCGATGGCAGTACAGCGGCTCCGATCGTCATGTTCAGTCATGGATTGGGAGGCGCTCGAACCAACAATGCCTTCCTCGGCAATCACTGGGCGGCCCGAGGCTATGTCGCTATCTTCGTCCAGCATCCAGGTAGCGATGAAAGTGTTTGGCGAAACCTAGCACTGACCGAACGGATGAGCGCCATGCAACAGGCGGCGTCTCCGATTCAGCTCGTCGCGCGATGTCTGGATGTCAGTAGGGTTATCGATGAACTTCAGCGATGGAACCAGATGACCGACCATCCTCTGCATCAAAAATTGGACTTGGAAAAGATTGGCATGACGGGCCATTCCTTTGGAGCCCACACTACGCAAGCCCTTTGCGGACAGAACTTTCCGCTTGTCCGCGAACGCTATCGGGACAAGAGATTGAAATGTGCGATCGCATTCAGTCCAAGCTCGCCGCTTCGTGGTTCGGCAAAAGAGTCGTTTGCCGATGTCCAAGTTCCCTGGTTGCTGATGACGGGAACGCGAGACACAGTACCAATTGGCGGACAAACGGTCGAATCGCGGCTGGCAGTCTATCCGAACTTGCCGGACTCCATCGCCAAATTCGAGTTGGTACTGTATGAAGCTGAACATTCCGCATTTTCGGAACGATCCTTGCCAAACGAACGGGGACGCAGGAATCCAAATCATCATCGAGCTATTCTCGCCATCTCCAGTGCGTTTTTGGACGCATTTCTGAAGGAGGATGATGCTGCGAAGAATTGGCTCGTCACCGATCAAGTAAAGTCGGTTTTGGAAGCCGATGATCGCTGGCAGTTTCATTTGCCCAAATAGCCGATTGCGCAGGGTGTCGAAGCCATGGATCGGCGACATTGGCGATGCAACTGTCCAAGTTCGCCCATCAGATGCCTAATGTAATGAACCTATGGGCGATTTTGGGATCGGCTGGAGGAAGACATCCATGAGCTCTGGGTTGTGCACCGTCAAGTTCCAAATGGGCCACTCAGTGGTGAAGATCGTTAGACTCGTAGCTTCGTTCACCGAGTCAAGAACCTGACGCGAAAGCAACCAATCGCACGACGTGTCGGCCCCGCCCCCTTCAAGAAGAAAGTTTTGTGACTGATGTCGTCTTGGAAACTGCGATTTTTGAGGGGTGGACTCGCGTTGCTGGTTGTTCGTGTCCTGTCGCTCGTCATCATGATCCTCATGATGCGAGCCATGGCTCAGCACATGGACAAAGCGCAATTCGCTGCGTTTGTAGTCGCGACCAATCTCGTCTTCACACTCAATCTCATCGGGATGATGGGAATGAACCAATCAGTGATTCGTCTTGTCGCTGGCAGCCATCACGGGGCATCTCGCATTGAACTTGCTCGCATTTTTCGTCGTATCGCCCTGCTCACACTCGCGGGTGGCGGTGCTGCAGGGTTGCTTGGATACGGAGCCTTGGAGGCTGGCATCGGCTCCTGGTTGAATCTTGATTCTCGCATCTACCTCTCCATTGCCGTCGGCAGCTTGCTGCTCGCGGGACACAAGATGATCTCTGTCTCGCTGCGAAGTTTGCATTCCGTCATCTTTTCTGGAGTCTGGGATGGCAGACTGGGTGGCCCGATTCCCAACGCGATTTTCTTGCTTGCCGTTGTTTTGGCTGGAAGTGCACTGACAACGGCGAGTTCCGCCGTATGGTTGCTGAATCTCTCCTTGCTGGTAACCCTTCCACTTGCATGGTGGACGTGGCGGCGGGTTTGGAGTACCGCTCGAACGGATGAGATGGCACTGGAGGCGACGGTCGTTCAGGCGAGCGCATCGTCGCAAGGCGATGGCTGTCTTCCCTTCCGAGACATCATGCTCTTTTCGCTACCCTATCTCTTGTCGCAGTTGAGTTCCTTCATTGCCGGTGAAGGGGACATCTATATTGCCCAATCGTATTTTGAAGATGAACAGGCCGCTGAGTTTGGTGCGGCCCGTCGACTTGTCCTCTACATGCAACAGCCGATCGCCATTCTAACGTTCACCCTCTCCTCCTCGTTTGCGGAGCTTTATGCTCGTGGGAATATCTCCGAACTGCAGAAGGTCGTTCGTGGTTCCGGGCTCATATTGTCATTGACCATGCTGCCCATGCTATTCATAGCGATGATTTTTCCCGACACGATCATGGCCTTGTTGTTTCGAGATGACTACCGCACAGGAGGAGCTGTTTTGTTCGTGCTCCTGATCGGGCAGGTCATCAACTGCCTCACAGGGCAATGTGGCCAAGTCCTGCTCATGGCTGGCAAAACAAAAATTCCGGTCATGGTCCACTGCGGTGGGGTGGTCGTTCTTTTCTCGATCGGCATTCCTGTAGCGAAGCATTTCGGCATCATGGGCTTAGCTACGGTCTCGACGATCATTCTCTCCGCCCAGAACATCATTATTTGGCTGACAGTCAAAGGACTCATCGGAATTTGGACTCACCCATCACTCGACTTCTCCATGCTCGCCAAGCTCCGACGGTTATCCAAGACCGGACCCTCCGATTCGGATGGAACCGTTTCCACCAAGCGATCAATCGGATGATCCGAGAGGGGCGTAGGTTTACTTCGCAGAGGAGTGCCGGTTCTACGAGGTCGTTTGTGGTTTTTCCAAGGGAGCCGTCTCCGTTTTGCGCATAGAGTTCGGCAGAGTTGGCAGCACTACTTGAGAGGACACACGATCGGCGGATGCCTCAGACCGAAAAGCGTTTTTCGAAGTCTTGGCTGAAGGACATGAGCCGCAACCGGCGCAACCTGGCGTCGAGTCCGCAAAGAATCGCTTCCATCGGATCAGCAACATGAGTACGGCGAGACCAACGAACATGATTGCCAAAACTTCTTGCCAAGATATCATCGCCAAGACTCCTGAGGATGGAATGCTTCCGACGCCATTTTAAGACACGAAGAGCGATCCAAGTTGGTAGGTTAGAAACGCACCCAGATACGCGAGGCC
Source organism: Pirellula sp. (assembly GCA_037440405.1). Taxonomy (GTDB): domain Bacteria; phylum Planctomycetota; class Planctomycetia; order Pirellulales; family Pirellulaceae; genus JANMGV01. Next base: position 13,055 of record JBBIUE010000045.1, read on the forward strand.
GGTCATGTAAATAAAGGTGAAGATGGGCCATCGCCACGAGTTCGTCTCTCGCTTGATGATAACTAGGGTTGCTCCGCATTGAGCACAGAGAGCGAAAAATACCATGATGGAGAATGCGACCGGTAAATTGTAAACCTGGCGACCATCCGGCCAAGTCGCGGACTTCAGAGCTGTTTGCAGGGCGGTAGAGCCTTCCTCGGTATCCGTCACGTCACCACCCAAGCTGTAGATCGTACCCAACGTAGCGACAATGACTTCGCGGGCCGGAAAACTTGCGATGGCACCGATTCCGATCCTCCAATCCCAGCCCAAAGGACGCACCGCCGGTTCGAGAAATTTGCCTGCTCTTCCCAAGTAGCTTTCTTCGATCAATCGGCTTTTCTCGTGGTTGATGCGAGCTAGCAATGCATCGGCCGGCTCGATCGCATTCGATCCTTCAAGCTCTTCGTTGCTGACCGAATCCTCTGAGTTGGAGTCGACCGATCGAGCCTCGAGTTCATCGAGCTGCATCGTTAGTGCATTCAATGCCGTATGATCGCCGGGAAAATAGCCAGCTCCCCAGATCACAATTGTGGTGAGCAAGATCAGTGTCCCTGCATTCTGCAAAAATGCCTTTACTCGTTCCCAGACGCGAAAAATAATCACCCAAGCCGATGGCCATTTGAAGGATGGCAATTCCATCACAAACGGTGCCGCTTCACCAGGGAAAAACCACTTCTTGAGCAGCAACGCAACCGGTATGGCGATGACGACGCCAACACAGTGCATCAGCAACAGGACCAACGATTGCGTACCGATCAATCCAAACAGCCAAACTTTCTTCGGAACAAACGCTGAAACCAAAAGGACATACACTGGCAATCGAGCGGAACAGCTCATCAGGGGAGCAATCAAGATGGTAATCATGCGATCGCGCCGCTGGTCGATCACGCGCGTGGCCATGATCCCTGGCACAGCACAGGCGAACGATGACATCAGGGGTAGGAACGATTTTCCGCTCAGCCCGAAACGGGTCATGATCTTGTCCATCAAGAATGCGGCCCGAGCCATGTAGCCACAATCTTCCATAATCGCAATAAAGAAGAAAAGGAGCATGATCTGGGGTAGGAATACCAAGACGGCTCCCACTCCCCCAATCACACCGTCCACCAACAGACTTTGCATCGCCCCCGGAGCCATCGCGCCTTCAACAAGGGATGTCAGCCAGGCAATTCCACCTTCGATCAATCCCGTAATCGGTTCATACCAAGAATAGATTGCCTGGAAAACCAGCAACATCACAAAGATAAAGAAGACGACGCCAAAAAAACGATGCGTCAAGAATCGATCGAATCGATCGGAAAGCGTGAAGGTCCGCTCTGGTCTCTGGCGGAGGACTCCATCCAAGACTTCGCGTATCCACCCGTAACGAACCCGCGTCTCGATCGCCGGAACTCGGCATTGGGCCTCGGATAAACGCAGTCGGACAGCGGCAAGCTGATCGCGAAAACGGTTACCGAACTGCTGTTCTTGCGACTGCTCCCAACTGCCCCCCACATCGAGAACGCCGCGTCGAATCTGGGGCCATGGAATATCTTGATTCCACTCGCGTTTGCAAAGCTCCGCGAGCTTGGAACACTCTTCCGAGAACACGGATGGAAAGATCTCCGTGAAGGTGGTCTTCGGAACATCATCAAGTCGCCGAATGGCTTCGCGCAGTTGATCCATCCCTTGGCGTCGGTGAGCCGAAGTGGTTACGATGGGCAAGTTCAATCGCTTTTGCAATTCGTCGACATTCAGTTCAATACCTTCTGCTTCGGCACGGTCCCACATGTTGAGAACAAGAATCATGGGTAAACCAAGTTCCCGAACCTGCGAAAACAGATAGAGATTGCGTTGGATATTTGTCGCATCGACGATCACAACAACTCCGGATAACGGCGGTACATCGGCGCGACGTCCTAAAAGGACATCGACGGCAACTTGTTCATCCGCTGATCGAGCCGAAAGGCTGTAGGTACCGGGAAGATCGATCACCGAGACTTCTTCTTCCGCAAACTGGTAACGGCCTAATTTCTTCTCAACCGTAACCCCTGGGAAATTGCCGATGCGAGCATTCATCGCGCAAAGAGCATTGAAGACCGAACTTTTGCCGGTATTGGGATTTCCAATCAGCGCGATCGTCTTCGTTCGAGCCGAACCGGACATGCGCTCAGTCCTTTCGGTCGGTCAACTGCGATTGAATCCGTTCAACTTGAACGCGCTCCGCCTCTTTGCGCCTGAGGACCAGTCGGTAACCGCGCACCGAGTATTCGACTGGATCACCGAACGGAGAGGCTCCCATCACTTCAATCACCTCGCCGTCAGTGAGTCCCATTTCCATGAGACGCAAAGCAACTGCGTCGTCGCCTTCGATGGACACAATCCTGGCTGCTTCACCAACTTTGATTTCGTGCAGTCCTGATGCTGATCTCATCTGTGTTTTTCGCAAGCGGCTCGACCAAAATGTCAGCCTCGCAGTCCACTCGAAGGCTCATCCTGCGCCCATCGACGCCAAGTACGCACGGTCTTCCTGGAACCAGCATGGTCACAACCGAACCGACCTCAAGCCCCATCTCCTTGAGGCGATGCAGGCAGGAGCAGTCCCCCATCAAATCAACAACTCTCCCACGTTCGTTCTTTTTCAGAAACATCAAGGGAAGGGGCTCTTGGAGGGAAACGCGAGCAATCATGTTTGGGGCCATCACCACTCTAAATGAGACTGAGTTTCAATATCGTCAGTTATACTCTCATTCTTACCCAAGGGGAATGGACTTTTTTCTTTCAGCGTGGCTGCCATACCGCCGAAGCGGTGATTTGATGATTTTCGCCAAACTTCTGAGTCGCGCGGACGGAATGTCGCAGGCGATTTGGGGCGTTCGCTGCGCGCGATTCTTGAAACCGTCAGAGGTGGGGGATCAGCAGAGTTTCGAATGAGACGATTCAGGGAGGACTCGGAGAGCTCGCGCACAAGCGACAGGAGAGTTAATCGATTAGGTAAGAATTGCCTGCATGCTCGAAAAGTTCCTAGGCAAATTGTCGATGTTAACCGTTTCGCAATGCCGACACAAAAGTTAATCTAATGTCCAAAAGAGTTGGGCCGACGATATCTCTCAAACAGGCGATCAGCGTTCATTAAGATTTCGGGATTCTCGACGTTGGCAAGTAAGCACAAAACATTTCATTTCTACGATCGCTGGGGCTGGGTTTTCTTAGTAACCGTACTTGCGGTGGCTCCGATTGCATTTTTCGGAGCAGGAAAAGCTGTCGAGAGCAACGTCAACAAAGTTGAAGACTGGCTTCCAGCAACATTTAGCGAAACCGAGGATCTGAAATGGTTTCGCAGTCATTTTCCAACGGATCAGTCTGTGATCATCAGTTGGGAAGGATGCAGGATCGCTGGCAATCCTGACAACGTGCCTTGGGAAGAAGATGATCCGCGCATTGCCAAGCTTGTCGCTCTATTGACGCCTAATGAGGAAGCGACGGACGCGGACTCGGTTGAGTGCCGCAAATACATCAAGTCGGTAACTTCGGGGCGGATCGTACTGAATCAGCTTTTATCGAAGCCGCTAGAACTCCCCTATGAGGAAGCGGTTAATCGGCTGAGCGGATCGTTGCTTGGCCCAGACAAGCGTCAGACGTGCGTCATTGTCAACTTAACACCGGAAGCTGCGACCGAGCTAAAACGGGTTCTTGGCCGCGGAACATATCGACCGTTCCGCCCATCGATCCCGCCCGGATTGATTCGTCGCAAGATTGAGGAAGTCGGCATCAACGAAAACGTCGTTCACTTAGGTGGTCCTCCTATCGACAATATTTCGATTGATGAAGAAGGTGAACGAACCCTTGTCCGGTTGGCCGGACTATCCGGCTTGGTTGGTTTAGCACTCGCATGGTGGTCCCTCCGTAGCGTCATGCTAACCATGGTCGTCTTCTTCTGTGGAGTATTGAGTGCCGCGTGCTCGTTGGCTCTGATCTGGGTTTCTGGCGAGACCGTCGACGCGATTGTTTTGTCGATGCCTTCGCTGGTATATGTCTTAGCGATTTCCGGATCGGTCCATCTGATCAATTACTATCGCGATGCGATTCAAGAGGGGGGATTGCCGGGTGCGGCAGAGCGGGCTGTCATCCACGCTTTCAAACCAGCTTTGCTGTGCTCGGTGACGACTGCGGTAGGCTTGTTCTCACTGAACGCCAGCGAATTGGTTCCGATCCGAAAGTTCGGCATCTACTCTGCCGCTGGCGTGATTATGATGTTGGGGATCGTATTCTTTTTCATTCCGGCGACGTTCCAGTTTTGCAAAGTTGGTCAACTTTGGTTGCGAACCAAAGATGATCGCGAGACGAAGGCTTCCGCTTCGGATGCCTATTGGCGTACATTCTTTGGTACGATTGCCAAATGGATCATTCGACGCCACGCATTTGTCACTGCAGCCTGCGTGTTGTTCATCATTGTTGTCAGTTTTGGACTTGCGCGGATCCGTACTTCGATTGACTTGTTGGAACTGTTCGATTCACGGGCCAGAATTTTGCAGGACTATCGTTGGCTAGAGCGTCATCTTGGCATGTTGGTCCCGCTCGAGATTGTTGTCAAGTTTTCTCCGGAAAGCCAAGCCATTGATCGAGGTCGTGACAAGAGCGCTTCACAGGATGACATCTTTCAATTGACTTTTCTCGAGCGTATGGAGACGGTCGCTGTCATCCAAGAGACGATTGAAAAGCAATTCGGTAGTATCGGGCAGGGTATCGTCGGTCGAAGTTTATCGGGGGCTTCCTTTGCTCCTGCTCTTCCGCCTGCCACGGGAGATAGCCAGACGTTTTTGCATCGACGCGTCGTCAATTCAAAACTTCAGCTTAGCCGAGATCATTTCGTCGAGAGCGGCTTCCTGCGGATCGATCCCAAGGATGAGAGCGAGCTTTGGCGTATCAGTCTCCGCGTCGCAGCTTTCAAGGGTGTGGATTATGGTCAGTTCGTTGGTGAACTGCGCGATACCGTACAGCCTATCATGGAAGCTCATCGACATCGTTTACAAGTTCTGCATTATTTGGCGAATGCGCACGAAGATAGCAGCATCAGCGGACGGCGCGTTTTTCTTTGGGATAAACCAACACCGAAGCTCGCTGCATCGGAGTCATCCGAAAAGCTCATTGACGAGGAAGCTACCAAAATCGCCAGTCACAAGGCGATGGTTTCCGCTCTAGTCTCACTTCTAAAAACGGCTCGACTCAAGGTTGTTCAGGGAGAAAAAAATCCCAATGAGATTCCATTGGTCGATTTCTCCCAATTGAGCAAAGTCGATGCGGTTGTCTTGGTTGGCCCGTTCAGTGACGCCGAGGTCGATTTGCTTCAATCGACCTTGACGAACGTCGTCGATCTTCACGCAACCCAAACCGAGACGTCGAAACCTACCCTGGCTGCAGACAATACGGATTGGATGTCGGCGGTCTATACGGGTGTTGTTCCGATCGTTTATAAAGCTCAAGCTGCCTTGCTCGTTAGCCTGATGTCGAGCACATTTTGGTCGTTCACCACGATCACGCCGCTCATGATCTTCGTTGCTCGCGGTTTCCGGCCTGGAATGGTCGCCATGTTGCCCAACGTCTTGCCGGTTCTGGCGATTTTTGGCGGCATGGGCTGGCTGGGCATTCCTGTCGATATCGGCTCGATGATGACGGCGAGCATCGCGCTCGGGGTCGCCGTCGATGATACGATTCACTATTTGGCTTGGTTCCGATCGGACTATGATGTGCTGCGCGACCGCAACGCAGCTATCGTGCAGTCTTATCGAAGCTGTGCTGTCCCAACGCTGCAGACTTCTTTGATCTCCGGCTTAGGTCTTTCGGTTTTTGCGTTTAGTACGTTTTCACCAACACAGCGTTTCGGCTGGCTCATGCTGGCCATTCTGCTGGCTGGCATGGTCGCAGAATTGATCATGTTGCCAGCGATCCTTGCCGGGCCACTTGGAAAGGTTTTCGAGACGCCTCGCCGCAAGCGAGTCTTTCAGCGGTGGTATCTCTTAGCCCGCTATGAAATTCGACGCCGTCGAGAACTTCGCCAAGTACCGATGGAAGCCCGCCGTGCTGCCTAGGCTGGCTTTCTGATTTGCGATTCGGATGGCACTCCATCAGCGCTCCAAATGGTACGTTCGGTGGAACGTTACGAAGCGAAATCCGACGAAGTGAACGTCGCAAAGATCAAAGCTGACTGAGATTGACATCGTTGGAGTTGATTTCGGCAATCGAGCGCTGATCCGTAGTTATGGCCACGGATACCATTCGAATGGTCCATCGCCAGAGCTGTCAGCAGGAATTTCTACAAATCCATCGCTTCGAGCCAAGGAGATCAGATCTCCTGAGCCTTTGGAATCGACAAGTTCGACGGCATGGCTTGCGTCATCACCCGTCGGGTACCTCGCCAGCCGGAACCATACCAAGGGCAAGAGCTTGTTGCTTGGCTCGTTCAGGCGGACGGAGAGCGGTGTCGGAAGGTAGTCCTCAATCCCCCCGGCTCGTTTCAGCAATGGCAGGGCAAATCGCAATCCGGTCACCGCTACGGAAACCGGATTACCAGGTAGTCCTAGAATCAGCTTTCCATCCGTGCTGACCGCACCCAGCAGCGGTTTCCCAGGTCGGATGGGTATGCGATGGAAGACAACTTCAGCACCGCAAGCTTCAACGGCTTGCGGAACATGATCGGTTTCCCCCATGGAAACTCCGCCCGTTAGCAATACGGCATCCGCAGAATCCAGAGCCTGTTGAATGGCAGCGACGACGGCCTCAAAGTTGTCGCCAATACGGATTCTCGATGTGACCTCGATCCACTGAGCATGTCGAAACAGATGTTGCAACGTCGGGCCATTGGAATCTCGAATCTGCCAATCCGAGATCGCCTTTCCCTGTTCAATGAGCTCATCTCCGGTATTGATAATTGCCACGCGAACCTTGCGGTAAACGCGAATCCTTTCCAGGCCGCTCGCGAGCACAGCACTCAGCCGAGCCGTGTGAATCTCCTTGCCAGCAGGAAGAATAACTTGACCGCGCTTCGCATTCTCACCTTGCTTTCGTATATTGTCTGATCGCTGGAGCTGAACATCGCTGCGAATGCGTATGCCGTGCCCCAATTCTATAACATCTTCGCGCCGTACTACCGCGTCGGCGGAATCTGGAACGACAGCACCGGTAAACAACCGAACACACGTTCCAGATGGGAAGTCCATAGGTGCTGTCCCAGCCGCGATGGTGCCAACCACCGGCAACTCTCCCCGCCCTAAATCATCGACGCGAAGGGCGTAGCCATCCATCGCAGAAACATTGCGAGCCGGGCTATCCCGCTCTGAGCACAACTCGAGCGCGCTGATCCGCCCGCATGACCGATCCCAAGTTACGGTCTCGGTACCAACGGTATTCAACTTGCGAGCCAACGTTTTGATCGGCTCATGGATATTGATCGTCGGCATATCAAGCTAAATCGCAACAAAACGTCGAAGGAGGGCTAGGCCTGTCGCCTGGCTCTTTTCTGGATGAAATTGAGTGGCAATCAAATGGTCGAGCTGAATGGCAGCGCAGAATGCAGTGCCATAATCACTCGATAACCATACGAGTTCAGGGTCGTCCGGAACTACGTAGTAGCTGTGTACGAAGTAATAATAGTTGTCACTTGGTCCCACCTCGTTGAACTTTGTCGTTTTATGAGAAACCACTTCGTTCCATCCGATGTGCGGCACCTTGAATTCACGTGGCAACTGAAAGCGAACAACTTTACCAGGGAAAATGCCAAGCCCTTGTTCCTCGGGACTCTCCTCACTCGCATCGAACAGAAGTTGCAGTCCCAAACAGATTCCCAGGAACGGGCGGTTGGATCGTATCCAATCATGGATAACCCCATTCCAGCCGAGTTGCCGCAGCGCACGGATGGCGTCCCCAAAGGCACCCACTCCAGGCAGCACAAGCTTATCGGCTCCGTCGAGGTTGTTGGGATCCTCTGTGATGAAAACGTCGCCGCCAACTCGCTCCAAAGCCTTCTGCACGCTGCGAAGGTTCCCCATTTGGTAGTCGATGATGGCAATTTTGGAGGGCATGCTCGAAAACTCACTGGAACTGCTGAAACTTGAGCAACAAACTACTCGAAACGGGCCATTCTTGCCATCGCATTTCCAAGTACAATTGTGACTCCTACTGTGACAGTCTCTTTTGCATGAGGTTCGCACCGATGACGTGTTCCGACGCTCGATTTTCATCCTGGCAAGTTTCGATCATCCTTACTTGCATGCTAATGTCCATATCCGCGCGTGGAGCGGATTCCAAATCGTTATCGCCTGAAGACTTATGGAAGTTCGGAAGAGTCGGTGAGGTCGCGATCTGTCCCGACGGCATTCATCTTGCCTATCTGATCACGCGATTTGATTTGGCCGAGAATGAAGGCAAAGTCGACTTGATCATTGGAAAAATTCCTTCGGAAGTTTCGTCCAAACAAATTGCGATTGGTTTCGGGACGCCCCAAATTTCTCTGGCGGAAGTCAAAACGAGGCTGAGCCAGGTTAAGGGATTGAACGGTATTCAGTGGCACAAACACAACGATCGTTGGAGGTTGCTCTATGTCGCACCTTCAACCAAAGAACCCAACGAGCCTCAAGTCTGGACGGTCGCCCTAGACGCAGGAGAACCGAAACAGCTAACTGAGATTGCTGGTGGAGTCGGAAACCTCAAGGTATCACCCACGCATAACCATGTAGCTTTCACCATCGATGTCAAGCTCGATCCAACCGTCCAAGAAATCTATCCCGATTTGCCCAAAGCAGACGCGCGCATCATCGATGGATTAATGTATCGGCATTGGAATGCCTGGCATGACTACGCCTATAGCCATGTTCATGTCGCCAAGATTCAAGAGGATGGTTCGATTGGACCGCCACTCGATTTGATGGCAGGGATGCGGTTCGATTGCCCGCTGCCGCCTTTTGGCGGAGCCGACGAGTTCAACTTTTCTCCCGATGGTCGTGAACTGGCCCTGTCGATCAAAGCGGTCAACAATCCGGCGGAGTCCACCGACAGCAGTGTGTTTCTCGTCAGCATCGATGGCGGAACCATGACCAATATCTCGGTGGGAATGCCAGGCTATGACAAAGATCCGATCTACTCGCCCGACGGATTGTATTTAGCATTCCAATCGATGGAGCGGGCTAGTTTCGAAGCGGATCGAAATCGCATCATGCTTTATGATCGCACGAAAGGATCGATCGTCGAGCTGACCTCTGGTCTCGATCAGACGACTCATAATATCCGATGGAACTCGACAGGTACGCACATCTTTTTCGACAGTGAGTACTCGGGAACGCAACAAGTCTACTCCATTGCGATTGCGAATCGCCATGTCGAACAACTGACGGAAGGTCAATTCGATTTTCATCTGGTAAACGCGGTCCCGAATTCCAATCGTCTCATTGCGACTCAGCAGAACATGCTGCGCCCAAATGAGCTGGTTCTCATTGATGCAGAGGCGAAGACCTTTGCTACCTTGACCGATGTCAATGGAGAACTCCTAGCGAATTACGAGCTCCCCGAAATCCAAGAGCGCTGGTTTCGTTCGACCGATGGCAAGCAGGTTCACAACTGGCTGATTTTGCCACCGAAGTTCGATCCATCGAAAAAGTATCCCATGCTGGTCTACTGCCAGGGTGGACCGCAGGGGCAAGTGGGACAGTTTTTCTCGTTCCGGTGGAATTTTCATTTGATGGCCGCCAAAGGCTATGTGGTTCTAGCCGTGAATCGCCGCGGACTGCCAGGGTTTGGCCAAGAGTGGAACGATCAGATCAGCGGTGATTGGGGCGGTCAAGCGATGCAAGATATTCTCGCATCGACCGATGGTATGTTGACGGAATCGTTTGTCGATTCGAATCGGTTAGGGGCGGTGGGAGCCAGTTTTGGTGGATACACGGTCTACTGGCTGATGGGCAATTCGCAGGATCGATTCAAAGCCATGATCTCTCACTGTGGCGTATTCAATCTCGAATCGATGTATGGCTCGACGGAAGAGTTGTTTTTCACCAATTTCGACCTTGGAGGCCCGTACTGGCGAAGCGATGCTTTGCGCCATCTTTACGATCGATTCTCGCCCCACCGCTTTGTCGGCAACTGGCGAACGCCATTACTGGTGATTCATGGTGAGAAGGACTTTCGCGTTCCGATCACCCAGGGTCTAGAAGCGTTCACGGCGGCTCAAGTGCAAGGGGTCCCGAGCCGGTTTCTCTATTTCCCCAATGAAGGGCACTGGGTTTCGAAGCCGCAAAACAGCGTCCTTTGGCAGCGCGTATTCTTCGATTGGCTCGATCGATATCTCAAGCCATAACGGCGATTGTCATGAAACCGATCGTTCAAATTTCTCTCGATTTAACCGACATCGATGCGGCAATCGAAACCGCAGCCATGGCCATCGAAGCCGGAGTGGACTGGCTGGAAGCGGGCACACCTCTCATTTTGGCGGAAGGTCTACGATCGGTTCGTCTTCTTCGTGAGCGTTTCCCTCGAACGCCGATCGTGGCAGACCTTAAGACGATGGATGGTGGCTACCTGGAGGCCGAGATGATGGCCAAGGCCGGAGCGACCCACGTCGTCGTCATGGCACGGTCTCACGAAGAGACGATTCGCTGCGTTGTCAAAGCTGGTGCCGATTACGGAATCGGCGTGATGGGTGATAATCTTGGTTGCCCAGACATGGTTGTTGGCGCAAAATGGTTGGAGGATCTAGGTTGCGACTATATTATTCACCACATCGGCTACGATGAACGACGAGGAATTGCGGCTCGAGGCGAGCGAGCACCAACGCCTCTTGATCAACTGCAACAGGTTGTCTCGGCTGTTTCCGTGCCGGTGCAAGCCGTCGGGGGGTTGACCATCGATCAGGCCATCGCGACGCCGCGATACGGTGCACCTCTGGTGGTTATCGGAGCTCCTCTCGCTATCGACGCAGATCGCTTCGAGCGCGCTGGTGGCGATTTGAAACACGTTCTCAAGCAAATCTGTGATTCCGTTCACGCGCATGGCGACGTCCCCGTCGGTCGTGAACCTACCTTTCAACTGCAACGAAACCAACCATCGTGAGCATCCAACCAGCCGTTCTCAATTTTGCACCCGCCCCCTACAGCGTCCGTCTGGAAGAAATTCCAGTACCGAAGCCGGGTGAACACGACGTGATCGTCGAAGTCGCTGCGGTCGGAGTCTGCGGAAGCGACTTGCATCAATGGACGGGTGATCACTCCTGGCCGGTCAATTATCCTGTCGTGCTTGGTCATGAGTTTGCTGGCCGAATTGTGGATGTTGGAAGCAGCGTGACGACGTGGCGGGTCGGGGATCGCGTCTGCAGCGAAACCGCTGCCGTCATCGATGTCGATAATCCCATGTCGCGCGCCGGAAAATACAATCTCGATCCAACACGCAAAGGTTTTGGTTACGGCGTCCACGGAGCCATGACGAAGTTCGTCCGCGTTCCCAGCCGTTGCCTGCATCGTGTTCCCGACTCGGTTCCTCTCAAATATGCGGCGTTGACCGAACCCTGCTGCGTTGCTTATTCCGCTGTAGCGGCCCAAGTCAACATCTTGCCCGGAGATCGCGTGGTTGTGCTCGGGCCCGGCCCGATCGGTCTCTTATGCGGTGCGATTGCGCGACTGCGAGGGGCGGAGGTCGTGGTGTTCGGACTCCCACGGGATGCTCATCGTCTGGATATTGCTTCCAAGTTCGGCTGTATCCCAATGACGGAAGGTCTCATGGAATGGTGTCGCGAACGCGATGGCTTGGGTGCTGATGGCGTGGTCGATGCCGCTGGTATATCAGCCACGCTGAAAACCGCACTGGATGTTGTTCGGCCCGGCGGGTGGATCAGCAAAGTTGGATGGGGAAAGGACCCGCTCAACTTTTCTCTCGACCCCCTCGTTCAAAAGAATATCACGCTGCAGGGTTCCTTCAGCCACAACTGGCCGATGTGGGAACGGGTTTTGCAACTTCTCGCGTCGCAAGCTCTGCAGGTTCAACATGTCGTCGGCGGCGAATGGCCAATCGATCGCTGGCAAGATGCTTTCGAGACCATGCACCACGGTTCCATCGCTAAGGCCCTGCTTGTATTCAACTCAGAAAACTAATTGGTTCCGCTCAGTCGATCACGCGCAGTTAGCAACGTTCAGCAGCGCATCGATCGCGAGCCACGGGCGGGAGAATCCAACATGTCGAATGTTCGGTTTTCAAGATGTTTCTTCGTGACACATCCAGCAACTGTCATCCCGCAGTTTGAATAAGCGGAAATGCAAGCTGTATTCTTCCTTGCTTACGCAGCGGGTTCCTTGAATCGCGAAACGCGAAATCCTGCGATTCGATTTCTGAACGGCACCGATGAGCTGCTCGCTTGGCACAAAGGTCGTCCATTTCTGCTGCAGCGATTCGTCGACATTCAAAACCACTATCGGCAGATGAGGTTGACTGCATGACTATTCCGCTGATGAATCGGAACGAGCTTTCAGTGCAAGATCATCCACGATGGCCGCCATCCAACGCTCGACCTGTTCTGGGTGAGTCCAAGGAATAAAATGCTCACCCGTCAAAAGAAGCGTCGCCTCATGGATGCTGGGAGGTTGAATCATAGGATTGCGCCGGCCGTGGAGTTGAAAAATGGGTACTGAATGTTCGAGAGATGCCGCAGACGGTTTCCAACTCCGCAGATGCCGAGCGGTCCACCGATAATGCTGGACGGCCACCTGATCCATGCGAGCCAGATAACGCTGAACACGTTCTTGTTTTGCGGTCTCCGCGTCCACCATTTCACGGTCAACCTCCCGTCGCAATTGGTTCAATATGGATTCGCTGGACAGCAATCGCGCGCACACCAAGCGGACGTTTTGCCGATGGTTCCATCTGAGCCGGTTCCTTCCGCCAGATACAACGAAACAAGCCACAACTTTGATTTTCAGTTGCATCAAGCACGGCAAGGCTTCGAGGGTCAATGCCGAAGTCGCACCAAACGAAACGAGGACCACGGACTGAAACTCCTGAAACAGACGCATGGCCGACCAGCGTTCACTCATTCGAACAGCCAACTCGATGAGCGATTCGTCCTTCTTGGCATCGGGAGCATCAGCCACGATCATCTGGGGGAATTTCGGAACGATCCACTCCCAAATCTCACCGCCATAGACGATATCGGGGATGGCAAGGATCGGAATGCGCGTCCGCTTGCTGGTCATTGTTGGAGAGATTTCAGGCTTCTGCATGCGCGTTCACAACCTACTCCAAAGCTTCTCTGGCAGAGACTGTGCTCGATTCATTCACCACCACAACAGGCCAATTGCTGATCGGGGCGACTTGTCGGGCGACAGCCATACTGGGCACAAATATAAATGCCTCATCGATGCGAAATTGATTGAGTCGGCAATCTCCAAGCACGCGCCATTCTTGTTCTGCGGTCCAATCGTGGCCAGACTTGGATTGTTTCATCTGAAAAAAGGGACGCTCTTGTTCCGTCAGCTGAACGTAGTCGCTTTCGTCACCATATAGCACTTGACGCGCCCCCAATCGCTCGAGCGCAGGGCGTCGGATGCATACTCCGAATGGCTCCCAATCCCATCGTCCAAGATGCGGCTGAAACGTCCGTCGCTGTAAGAGATCATGAAGCGGAGTTGCGGAAAACGAGACCGTTGCACACTCGCCACGTTTAAGAAACGGCGTTGCGTTTAGTCGCTTCTGAGACAAAATGCGTATGAGGGATCCCAGCGCTCCCCTTTCGAACATGCCCGCCCCAAGCAGGTTCAGCTCCGTCTCGCTAGTCGATCCCTGCGCAGGTGGCTGGCTTAGAACGGAACGAGTACAGTGGCAAAGCCAGTGCCAGGTTGATGATTGCGACAGTTGATGTAACGAGCAGATAGGAGCCAGCGTCGATCGCTCGCCTAGAAGTTCCCTGACAGCGGGGTCGTGCAGGATGCTCGAGCATGGAGAATAGTTGATCCACCGCCCGACCGCCCCGAGCTCCATGAGGTTGCGCGCCAATCGATTGTGCTCCATGGCACCAGCCACGAAAGCCACAAATACCGATGGCTTCGCGAAAACATCCTCGGTCCCCAACCGTTTCTGAACTAAAGCCAGCGTCTTTCCACCCTTGCGAAGCTCGATGGCATACAACTGGTCGGGAAGCCATGCAAGAAGCTGATCGATCAAAGGATACCGCTTATGTTCCTCCGAAGGAGGCGTCAGCGGGGGCGAGATCCATAACGTTGATTGTGAATGGTTGGAGATGCGACACTTGGCCTGATGGACGAACTCCTGAGCTCGCTTCGAAAGCCACTGGTTCAGCGTCTCCTTCCTGTCGGGCAGCACCAAATCGATCACTGGAAGCTGAACCCTTTCAGCAGCACAGGCTTGGGCTGGTCCTGTCGGTGTCGATTGATTGCGAAGCAAATGCAACCCGCGCTCGTCGATCGTCTTCAGGGCGTCCTGAAAACGCGCAACCCACTCAGGCTGGGACCAGAGGAATCGATGAGAACTCGAAGTGACGATGGACGCGATCGGATGGTACAGGTGTTCGATAGAGTCGGACCAGAACAATCGCAGTCCAATCTGATTGGCCAACCAGTCACCCCAGGCTCGTGGCCAACCGATCGAAATTGGCCATCGCGGATCGAGTTCCTTCTGAATCTCGGCAAGTACCGAGTTCATGTTGTCTGCACCTTATAACGGGGGTTCCAACCATGGACGATCAATACCAACCAGCTCAGTGATACGAGGCGCATCGGCCAATCACCCACGGATTGCCACAAGCCCCAACGTTCGAACAACATGGGCTGCGCAAGTAGAGAGGTCGCCTCGTTTCGATTGGTCACCGCCATCTTACGACCGCTGGCATCGATCCAAGCCGACAAGCCGGTATTCGCCGCCACCAACATGGGACGACGATTTTCGATCGCCGTCAGAATCCCACAATTCAAATGGTGATCGAGCATCGAACTCCCTTTGAACCAACTATCGTTCGAGATATTCAACAGAATGTCCGCCCGCAAACCTTCCTTCTTCAGCTCTTGAATCTGCGAAAAGGTTGCCATCGGAATCATGTTTTCAAAGCAAATGCTCGGCACAATGACGATGCCATTTACGGAGCAGGCCATGGTCCGCGTACCGGTTTGCAGCGACGCCATGCCGATGGCCTTCTGCAGCTGCGGAAACTGTCGAGCAAATGGAATATACTCGCCGAACATCACCAAATGACGCTTGCGGTAGTAATCCATCAAACTGCCGTCGGCGGCAAGCCAAAACGCCGAGTTGAACCTTTCCACTCGGTCATCGTAAACATGGAGAGCATCACAGCCGAGCAAGAATTGGGGGGCAATGGCTCGTCCTTGTTCGTCTTCCTTGCGCACAGCCTTCGTCGCCTGCATCAATCGCTGGACTTTGATCTGGTGGGCTTGTTCCATTTGCGTCATTGCCATCTGCAATTCGCGATGGCTCCCAAACTGCTCTTGCCACTCCGGCGGGACCGATTGGACAGCCAACATTTCGCAGAATGGAATGTTGCCGGAAAAGGTCGATTCGGGCCAGACGACCAGGTCGATGTCAGGGAATCGCGACGCGGCTCGCTTCGTTTCTTCGAGATAGCGCTGCCAATGAGCTACGGCCGTTTCTTGGTCGGATTCAAACTGCGAAGGCGTGTTCTCTTGAATCAACGCGATATTGACCTTGGGTCGCTGCCCGCGGTGAGCGAAATCGGCCTGAAGGATCATCCAATGACCGTAACCCAACCAGAGGACGCAGAGAAATGCTGCCATCCCACCCTCGAGCAACCAAGTTTGCCATCTCATGAAAGCTCCGACGCTCATGCGATAGATCGCCACGGCTGCCAGGACGATCATCCCGCTCACACCATAGGCGCCAAGCTGATCAGCGATTTGCAAGGTGCTCGGATAGTCCACTTGAGTATGAGCTAACAAGCATCCCGCAAAACCGGTGAATAGGTAGGAGCGAATCAATTCACCCCCCGCCCAAACGATCGGAGCCGCCACAGCGAGCGGCATTCGCAACTGATGATACGCGACTCGCGTTAAGCCGACGAACAATGGCAAGTAAATCGCCATGTACAATGACAACGCCAACCAGCCAAAGATCAACGCCCAATACGCTAGGCGGATACCTTGCAACAGTCCCAGCCACAACAGGCTGCTAGCGAGCCAAAGCCAGAAATACTCGATCCGTCGAAGCCCCTCTTTGCGCTCGATCAGCACGAACCAGGGTATCAAAGCGATATAGGCCGCGATTGACCAGCCGACCGGCGGAAATGCAACGTAAAGCAGTCCGCCCCCAAGCAGCGACAATCCCAGCGATCTCCAAACCTCCTTGGAGTTGCGCGGTCCCTGGCTCGATTGCTCCCTATTCTTCTTCATCCCCAATCCATCGGTTCAACTTCCAACAATCAAAATCACCTGGCTGGGCAAGCATTGATGATCGCGAGGAACGACTCGGCTTTCAGGCTGGCTCCACCCACCAAGGCACCATCGATGTTGGGCTGACTCAGCAATTGCGCCGCGTTATCGGCCTTCACGCTTCCGCCGTACTGGATGCGAACAGCATCAGCGACGGCTGCGCCAAACTTCTGTGACAGAAACTGGCGAATATCTGCATGAACCTCTTCGGCCTGCTCAGGCGTGGCGGTTTTGCCTGTTCCAATCGCCCAGATCGGCTCGTACGCAATGACGGTTGAGGCCATCTGTTCGGGCGACAACCCTCCCAAGCTTCCCTCGCATTGCCGACGGACGATCTCTTGCGTTTGTCCCGCCTCTCGCTGATCGAGCGATTCTCCTACGCAAACAATCGGAACTAGGCCGTATCGGAAAGCTGCCAAAGCTTTGGCGAGAACCATCGAGTCCGTTTCACCAAAGAACTGCCTTCGTTCAGAGTGGCCGAGGATCACATAGCGACAGCCAAGATCGCGCAGCATTTTGCCACTAACTTCTCCGGTGAATGCGCCTTCATCTTCCGCATGCATGTTCTGGGCACCGAGCTGAATCACCCCTCCGCAGAGAACCGCTCCAACATCATGCAAATACACGTGGGGTGGGCAAACAACTACTTCCACGTGGGGACGAGATACCAATTGATCATGCAACTGATGCACCAAGGCAACCGCGCTGTCGCGGAGCAAATTCATCTTCCAGTTTCCAGCGATCAGAAATCGTCTCACGCAATGACACTCCTATAGCTCTCAATTTGGACTCTTCGACATGGTCACAGAATATCAGGGGATGGCTAAAGATCATATCCCAAAACAACTACCTCGCCGACACTCGAGACGGATGCTGTCCCATTTCGGAAAGGACCTCATCGTTCGTTTCGACAATGAGTTACCCAGGCGGGTCGTAATTCCTACCGTCGGTGCATGACAGGAGAGGTGATCTCGTCCGGGAGACGTCCGCCCCTCACGGGAGCGTCGCTATTCTGACGCTAGTGTCCATGCTACAATCTCTTCCGTTGTTTCAACGTCCATCCCTCGGCCTCGGTGCGACTTGCTCGCGATCAACTCCGTCATGTCACGTCCCACGGATCAAGAGTACCAACATTTTTTTCGCGGTTATATTGAGCAAGTCGCTGAAGATGATATTCTTCCCGTGCTTCGAAACCAGGGAGAGATTTTTGGATCGCTGATCGATTCCATCGACGAGGAGCGAGCCATCCAGGTCGACCCGCCCTACGCCTGGTCCTTCAAACAAGTTATCGGGCACATCATCGACGCAGAGCAAATTTTTGGATACCGCGCATTGCGATTCATTCGCAAGGACACCACGCCACTCGCTCCGTTTGACGAAAACTGGTACGTATCCCATGCCGACTTCGATCGCCTAACCCAAAAACAGCTCTCGTTTCGATTTTGCTCGGTTCGCAATGCGAATATCGCTCTATTTGAGAGTCTGACGGAGGACGATTGGTCATTTCAAGGGCAGGCTGGACCTGGCATGATCAGCGTCCGTGGACTCGCTTACGTTATCGCGGGTCACCTTAGGCATCACGAAAAGATCCTCCGCCAGCGACTCGATGCAAGTCCCATGCAACGCTGAACCGCGCCGATCATGGAATAAGGAGCGATAACTGATGAATAGGCCGAATCGCACACCGCTTAATGGCTATCTTCTAGGGTGTTCTTTGATTGCAGCCCTAGGCGGTTTGCTGTTCGGGTTCGATACAGCCGTGATCTCGGGAACGACAGACTCATTGCGAGCGATCTTCAAGCTTGACGACTATGGACTCGGGTTTACCGTCGCCAGCGCTTTGATAGGAACGATCATCGGCTCATTGATCGCAAGTCGTCCGGCGGACATGATCGGCCGCCGAGCGACCTTGGCCATTCTCGGACTGTTCTACCTCGTATCGGCGATCGGCTGTGGCCTCGCGTGGAATTGGTGGTCCCTCATTTTTTTCCGATTGCTCGGCGGTTTAGCGGTCGGAGGAGCCTCTGTCGTTTCACCGATGTACATTGCGGAAATATCACCGGCTTCCTGGCGGGGTAGGATGGTTGCGGTAACCCAACTCAACGTCGTTTTTGGAATCTTGCTTGCCTATCTCTCGAATTACGTCATCGGTTTGCTTCACTTGGGACCGACGGAATGGCGGTGGATGTTCGGCGTGGAAGCGGTACCGGCTTTTCTCTTCCTTTTGCTCGTCCTGCGAACACCTCAGAGCCCTCGGTGGTTGGTCGCCATGGGACGGTCGGACGAAGCTCGCGAGGTAATCGCTCGCTGCGGAACGGATGGCGGCAGCGTCGATGATGAGATACGGGAAATTCAAAAGTCGCTCGACATCGAGCATCATTCGCTTCGCGAGCGATTTTACAGTCGACGTTATCTCAGGCCAATTTTGCTGGCCGTGGCCATGGCCGCATTCAACCAGTTGTCAGGAATCAACGCCGTCCTCTACTACACTCCTAGCATTTTTAGGATGGCAGGCTACGGCGTTGAATCCTCGTTGCTTCAGTCGGTGATCATCGGCGTGACCATGCTTCTGTTCACCGTCTTCGCATTGATCATCATCGATCACATCGGACGTCGCAAACTCATGGTGGCAGGCTCGATTGGATATATTCTCGGTCTAGTGGGAGCTGCGTATGCTTTTTATGCCCAAATGGAAGGCCCGCTACTGTTGATCAGTCTGTTGGTTTTCATCGCGGCGCACGGATTCGGTCAGGGGGCGGTTATTTGGGTCTTCATCAGCGAGATTTTTCCGAATCGCGTACGAGCTCGCGGACAAGCTCTGGGTAGTTTCACCCATTGGGCCATGAACGCTGCCATCTCGTGGACGTTCCCGCTGATCGCAGCCCAAGCCGGGTGGATGGCGTTCGCTTTTTATGCTGCCTGCATGGTCGCACAGTTGCTCTGGGTTCTACTCATCATGCCAGAAACCAAAGGCATCTCGTTGGAGAAAATTCAATCAGAACTGGGCATCGATTGACATCCAGCGGTCGAAACGGGTGCGTTCGGACGGATCAAGCCCCGCCATCGTTGCAGCATCGGAGTTTGTGCGCTGCTAGAACTTTCGCTGCTTGGGAGCTTCCGGTTCCGAAGGTTGCGATTTCTGAAAAAGCTTGCTGGGCAACGAAAACAGATCAAAGTTCATCGACGGAAGTGGACCGGAACTGGGGCGGTTGATCGAAGGTGGAAGAGGCTGCATGTCGAAGTGACCGACAAGCACGATTTGTTCCGGAAACTGCGTCAGATGGAACTGGCCTCCCCGAAACCATTCGAGCCAGGGTGCAACGTAGTCGATCGGTGGCAAAGCTTGCGTGGGAGACGAGCGAGACGCATAGGCGGTGCTGATCCAATGTTCGCCAGTTTGTTGCAGTCGTTCTCGACGATACTCGCCACCGAGCGGACATTGCAGCTTGCAATCGAGCAACCTTTCGGCCAACTCGCGGGCCTTTTCCGGAGGAACGCGGAATTGTTGTTGGAAAGCGTCCAGCAAGAATAAGTTGCCTTGAGTCGTCTCGGCTCCCCGGCGGTACCAGATGGTATTGAGCCAAGTGGCAAGCTTGGTAGAGGCTAGGTTGCCAACGCGCAGTCGGACTTGGGCCGGATCGTCGGCAGGAACGGGACGCAATCGCAACGCGCAATCCTCCAGAATGGATCGGTCGAAACTAAGGACGCTGAAACCGCCCCCTTGCCATCTCCACAAGCCAAACAACAATTTCGAGAAGCCGAGAATGTTGGCGGGTCCTCCACCCAAACCCAAGGGAAGCTGATCGAGATAACCCGGCGACGGCCATGCTCCAAGATACGCTGGCATCGATTGCAACATGCGAATCATTTGCAGCAGCCGTTTCCTGTCCGAAGGTTGGGGTGGCGTCATATCCTTGACACCCGCGAACAGTACGTGATCCTGAGCCCGCTGGCTGCCGAGGCCAACGCCGGACAGATGAAGCTGCAAGTTAGCAACGTCATCCTCAGGCAAGGCGATGAGAGTGCGCGTCGGTGGTGCCAGCCACGAAGATAACCAACCATATTTCTCTTTTCCAAACGGAGCGACGAAAGCTTCCACCGTGACTCGTTCCCATTCCTTGGATGCCGGGCTTTGAAATCGCCGAAGCCCGAACAAAAGTGGATCGGTCTGCTTCCAATCTTGCCGATAGAAGTTCGCCTGTCGTTCGTATTCAGCGGATTCTGATAATGTCACGGCGTCGAGTTCAACATCCGGAATGGGCAGGAAACTTCCACGGGCTCCACGGCGAGAATCGATCCATCGGTCTCGGTCCCAGATGACCTTGGCTCCGTCAGGGCGCTGGTCGAAATGTGTTGGCAAGTAACCGTTGCGAATCAAATCGTCGATGGAATCGAGGATCTTTCCCTCCCCTGCCGCCATGACTTGCGCCAGCTCAGCGGCCTCGATGTTCGCAATCGCGGACAGTCGACGACGAAGCTCAATCTGGTAGTGCGGCGAAACGAGATGCTGAAAGAACAAGGGCGACAAGTAAACGAAAGCGGTGTAATCATTTTCGATCGGCATGGTGCTGCGAGCGAATCGAAAATCAGGTGAATCCGCCAAGGATGGTGCCCCTTGCGAAACGGCGATGAATCGCTCGGCTAGTTTCCGGCTGGTTGTCGTCAGAATGTATTGCCCCTGTTCCACCATGAACGAACGAATGCGGTTATCGGGCGTGCTGAGAAGCGTCGCAGGCTGTTCGGCGATGGTGACGGTCTCCAGCCGAATCCCCATGGCGATATTGTCTTTATCTTTGAGAGCGTTGGCGCGGTCCGACTCTAAGCTGCTTCGCAGTAAGGGCAAATTCTTGGCTTCGAGGAGAACACCGATGGCTGGTCCTTCTTGCACCAGCAAGTCATAACCGATGATCGCCATGTCTTGGACAACCTGGTCGCCGAAGAGCTTGGTCAACATGCTCGTCTTGGTATTCAGCATTCGTTCGACGCGCAGATTGCTTTCATAATTCAATCCGCGCAGCATGACGAGTTGAGATAACTCCCCGCCTCGCTGAGTCGACAGTTCCTGAAACCACAAGTAGTTCGCAAAGGGACCGAAGCGCAGGTAAAAACACTCCGGCGGTATACGCTGAGCGATGGGCTCAACTTGGACCGAGTCGGGCAGTGACGGGATCGGAGTGGGAAGCCATTCCGGCGCGACAGGAAGAACGACCAACGGTTCGGGATCCGTGGGCGGCCCGAAGACTTGCTTCCGAAAGCGATCTCGCATTTCTTCTGTTCCAGATAGCAACTGAAGAGTCGGAATCGGCTCCTTCGGAGAAGCTCCGAAAAGCGACTCCGAGGGCTGGCGAAGCTCGGGGACCTTAAATCCGAATCGGTTGGCCAAGGTGCCCGTGAGGAAAGTCGGGATCAGTGATGGGTAATCGCTGGCGCTAACTCGTCGCTGAGCGTCCGCGACGTAGTCGCGCCACCAAGACTCGAGTTGTTGGCGATGGAGATGAGGCACGGTCGTACGTTCTGGCTTGACGGTGATCGCAGTTTTGACATCGCCATCGAGTTGGACTACGAAATCTTGTTCGCCTTGAAAAAGGAACGAAATGCGCAAAATATGTGGCGGATCGATGGCATCTTGACCAGCTTGTACGGCTCGCCGAAAACGATCCACCAAACCGCCTTCGCCGATGCGACGTGGCTTGGCTGCGGCACTGTCCTGAAGATTGCGTGGAATGGGCTCCACGACCATGGCCGGATAAAAAACGCGACTCTCGGCGTCCCGCAAATCGACGCGAGGAAAATACCCCTCCTCGATGGCCCCCAAGTAAACGGAGAAGGTCGCCACTCCGAACGGAGAGCCCACGATGGCTCGTTCGTCGCGAATCGAAGCTCGGTCTTTCGTTTGACCGTAGCTCGACGACGAAAGCACAAAGATCATCAAGGCCGCCGTTAGAAGAATCCGTCTTGCTTGCCTGACGGTTTGAAATGCTCGCGGGCGGATTGTCGATTCGCGGCATCCGTCACGAGTGTTTATCCATCCGTTACACACGTTCATCCCTTCCTTCGCCATCAATGCTTGCCAGGTTGGCACCAACACGTTTTTCAGCATACCATGAATGGGTTCCTTTACCCATCCTTGATTCATCACAGGTCTGGCATGTCAGGCGATCATTCAACGTTGCTCGCAAAGAGCTTTCTGCTGTCCGCAACTCTCGCTGTGGTTGGTATCCAATGGATAGGAAATACGTTTGCGCAGATCACGGAGCCGGAGTTTCCTTCGACAACTCAAACCGGTCCACGATTCAATGCACCGATCTATCAAGAGCGAGTCGAACTCAACTGGCTGGAGAATGATAGCGCCGCTTGGTATCGCTTGCATGTTGGCCGCAATAGCTATCGTTACCGCTGGGTCGATCCCGAAGCTAGTGAAGTCCGAGATGCCTTCGATCATGAGAAGCTTGCTGCGGCGTTGCGTGAGGCCGGTTGCGATGCCAACGCAGAGAATCTTGAATTGCGTCAACTAAAATTTTCTGCGGACGGTCGCCAAGTCGAATTTGTGTTTGCGCGGAAACTATGGCGACTCGATTGTCAGACAGCGGTGCTGCATGAGGTAGGTGAGGCCGCAGCGCAGTCCGGTGCGTCCGGGGACATGCCTCCCTTGCAGCAATGGCGTCGTTCCCGCGACTCAAGCGAGCGCATCGACGTACACTTCGATAACCGGCTTGGCGAAAAGTTGCTTCTGTTCTGGGTGGATTCGAGAGGTGGTATCCACGACTATGGTGAGATTGGGCCAAAGCAAGCCCGACCGATGTCGACCTATGCTGGGCACGCTTGGTTGATTAGAGACGAGCAGGGGAACAATCGAGCCGCATTTGTTGCCGAGCGCGCCGGAGCAACAGCGATCATCGATGAGTCCACGCCCCTACCCACAGCTCCACCGTTCGGTGCACCGCGCAACCGTTTTCGACGGGGAAGCTCGAATCGTTCGCCCGATGAACGGTGGCAAGTGGAGTTTGAGAATGACAATGTCGTCCTCATGGAAGTCGCGTCGGGCCAGCGCACTCCGCTGACGACCGACGGAGAACCGTCGAATCGGTATGGCGGGAATGTGTGGTGGTCGCCGGACTCGCGCAAGTTCGTCATCCTGCGGACGGAGCCGGGAGAGAATCGGCAAATCACCATGGTGGATTCCCGCCCCGACGATCAGCTTCAGCCGAAGCTTGTGACCGTTCCCTACGCCAAGCCAGGTGACAAGCTGGATCATCCGCGCCCTTATCTATGCGACGTCGAAAGCAAGACTGCTTCTCCTGTCGATGACTCTCTGTTTCCGAATCCTTATGAAGTCAGTCGTTTTGACTGGCGCTCCAATAGTCGAGGCTTTCGATTTGTCTACAACCAACGCGGACATCAGGTTTTGCGTGTCCTCGAGGTAGATGCGGAAACCGCCCAGGTCCGAGCGATTGTCGACGAAACGAGCCCTACGTTTATCAACTACTCGCAAAAGTTCTATCTCGAATTCCTCGACGATTCAGACGAACTTATTTGGATGACGGAACGATCGGGATGGAATCATCTCGTGTTGATCGAGCAGAGTTCGGGGCGGGTCAAGCGTGAACTGACTTCCGGTGAGTGGGTCGTTCGAAGTGTCGAACGACTCGACCGCGACAATCGTACTTTGCTGGTGGTTGCAAGTGGCATGGTACCTCAAGAAGACGTCTACCATGAGCACCTGTTGCGGGTACCGCTTGACGATGGCCCCATCACGCGATTGACCGATGGCGACGGCACGCACCGTTGGGAATTTTCGCCGACTGGGCGGTGGCTGATCGACCGATTCAGTCGCGTGGACTCAGCTCCCATCACGGAACTGAGAAATGCAGAGACGGGAGCATGGGTGGCGAGACTGGCGGCTGGCGATTGGTCGGAGCTTTGGGAACAAGGTTGGAGGCCTCCAGAGCGGTTTGTCGCCAAGGGACGCGATGACCTGACGGACATCTACGGCATCATCGTCAGGCCAACGCACTTTGAGTCGGGAAAGCGTTATCCGGTGTTGGAATACATCTACGCTGGACCGCAATCGTCGTTTGTCCCAAAAGCGTTTAGCAGGAACAACCAGCTTGCAGAAATGGCCGAACTCGGGTTCATCGCGGTTCAGATCGATGGCATGGGAACATCTCATCGATCCAAAGCCTTCCACGATGTTTGCTGGAAGAATCTCGGAGATAGCGGTTTTCCGGATCGCATCAAGTGGATCCGTGCAGCCGCAGAACTCCGTCCCGAAATGGACCTCAGTCGAGGGGTTGGTATTTGGGGAGGCTCGGCGGGTGGCCAAAGTGCTTTGCGAGCAGTCCTCGCTCACGGCGACTTCTACACCGCCGCCGCCGCAGATTGCGGTTGCCATGACAACCGCATGGACAAAATTTGGTGGAATGAACAGTGGATGGGTTGGCCGATCGGACCGCACTATGAAGAGCAGTCGAATGTCACGCAAGCTCATCGGTTACAGGGCTCGCTCCTGTTGATGGTGGGCGAGTTGGATACGAACGTCGATCCCGCCAGCACCATGCAGGTTGTGGACGCTCTCATTCGAGCCAACAAGGATTTCGAATTGATCGTGTTTCCGGGCATGGGGCACGGTGCCGGAGGTTCTCCTTACGGTAAGCGGCGAACCCAGCAGTTCTTTCGGAAGCATTTTTTGTGGGAACGCTGATGGGAGTCGATGCGAACCAACAGCAACCTGAGAAACGCAGACCAAGCGATCCCTCGGAAACGTTTCTCGTGAACGGTTGCATCGGCTGAATAAGCCAAGGGTGCCTTGCGAATTCTCTGCCGATGCGGTTAGGATGAAGTTCATGGAAGTGTCCATCTCAGACAGGACAACTCAACTTCACTGGTCGAAGCGCTTCTGGTGTTTCGATCTCATCAACTATCATCGATCACTTCATCCTCCAAGAGACATGTTTATGCGAAATCCAACTCGCGGCTATGGCTTTGTCTGGCTGGTCACCCTCTCCTCGTTTTGTGCGACCTTTTGCTCGTCCTTGATCGCTGATGAAGGAATGTGGCTCTTCAACCGCGTACCGGCGGATCATTTGAAAGAGAAGCATTCGTTTGCCGTCGATCAAAAGTGGCTGGACCACGTGATGCTGTCCTCGGTTCGTTTCAACTCGGGCGGTTCGGCTTCCTTCGTTTCCTCCAACGGATTGGTGCTGACAAATCATCACGTGGCGTCAGACACACTAGCGAAACTTTCCTCGCCGGAACGCAATTTGATCGAAAACGGGTTCTTGGCAGGATCGTTGGAGGATGAGCTGGCGGCGCCCGACCTCGAATTGAATCAGTTGATAAGCATTCGGGATGTCACCTCGGAGGTTAATGCCGCAATCCAAGCAGGGATGAGTCCCGCTGATGCTGCCAAGGCCCGCCAAGCTCGAATGGCTGAGATTGAGAAGAAGGCTTTGGATGAAACCGGTTATCGCAGCGATGTCGTCACGCTGTATGGCGGAGGTCAGTACCATCTCTATCAGTACAAAAAGTACACCGACGTTCGGTTGGTGTGGGCACCGGAGACAAAGACTGCCTTTTTTGGTGGTGACGCCGATAACTTTGAGTATCCCCGTTATTGCTTAGATGTGACTTTGTTTCGCGTCTACGAGAATGGTTCTCCGGCGAAGATCGAACATTTCCTTGAGGTGAATCCAAACGGAGCACGGGATGGCGATTTGATCTTTGTGTCGGGAAATCCTGGCCGAACACGGCGAATCTACACTCAGGCGGCACTCGCGTTCCAGCGGGACTACCGCATG
The DNA here is from genome assembly GCA_037440405.1 of Pirellula sp. Lineage (GTDB taxonomy): Bacteria > Planctomycetota > Planctomycetia > Pirellulales > Pirellulaceae > JANMGV01. The sequence goes on from JBBIUE010000045.1 coordinate 39,318, forward strand.
CCACGCATGTTGGACTTGCTGCGTCGCAAAGAGGTGCTGTTACAGCAATTTGGACTCGAAGGTCCGGAGCAAAAGCGTCGGGCCCGCGATGACCTATTCGGCATCCAGAATTCGCGGAAAGCGTACACGGGCATGCTCGCGGGATTGCAAGACCCAGCCTACATCGCCAAGCACGCTGCCAATGAACAAGCGTTACGCCAGAAGGTTGAGTCCGATCCCAAGTTGTCATCGCTGGCATCCGCGTGGGAGGATATCGCTCGCGTGCAAGAACGGCGACGGGCGATTCTGGCGGAATACGGCAGCTTGAACACGCAGGTTTATCGAATCGCAGAAACACTCGTCTTGATGGCGGCGGAAGACCTCAAACCTAGCAGCGAGCGGTTGCGGGCTTTCCGTGATTCGAACCGAGAGTCGTTGGAGCAAGACTTGTTCTCCCCCGCTCCTCTTTATCCGGATTTGGAGCGAACGATGCTGGCTGATGAATTGGCCCGATTAGCGGAAAACCGCGGAGGCTCGCATCCACTGGTGCTTGAACTTCTCGCAGGCACAGGGCCTGGAGATCGAGCCTCGCAAGCGATCGCTGGAACAAAGCTGTTCGACGTCGAAGTGCGACGAGCCATCGCTCAAGGCGGGATGGATGCAATTCGCTCCTCGGATGACCCCTTGATCCGCATGGCCGTCACTCTCGAGCCAGAGTACCGGAGACTGTATGCCATCAACGACGAGATCGACGAATTGGAGCGTCAAGCTTATGCCAAGATTACACAGGCCAAATTCACGGTCGATGGTGATCGTGTCTATCCCGATGCGACGTTCACCTTGCGGCTGGCTTTCGGTACCGTCGCCGGCTATGAACTCGATGGCGAGTGGGTACCCTTCACGACAACGATGGCAGATGCCTTCGAGCACGAGGCAAAGCATACTGGGCAGGAAGACTATGATCTCCCGAAGAGCTGGCATGAAGCTCGCGAACGCATCAAGCCGGATATCCCGTTCAATTTTGTTTGTACCGCGGACATCATTGGCGGGAATTCGGGGTCTCCGGTGGTCGATCGCGAAGGGAGAATCGTGGGGGTGATTTTCGACGGCAACATACAAAGTCTGACCGCCGACTATTATTATTCGGATCGCGTCTCCCGAGCCGTGGCTGTCCACATTGCAGCCGTTTTGGAGTCGCTCAAAAACATTTACCACGCTCCCGATCTCGCTGACCAGTTGGGTAAGTAACCGTCGGCGAAGTATGGCGAGCGTGGGGCGTGAGCCCCATGTTAACCCATCTCCTCGACCCGTACGTTTGCGAGCAAATGTATTTGCACTCACCGGGCCGACAGCGTCGTTTCATCGCGGGATGGCGTTTCACCTCCGGTGGGTGAGGACTTCACCGATCGGAAAGCATTGTCCGGTAGGCGGATTACGTAGAGAACAACGAACCACAAAAGTGCCGTTACGGCCACCACGGTCAGTAGTCCAGTCATCCCTTCGCGAAAGAGTTTCGTGCCCAAGGATTGAACTGGATTGGTGACGTTTTCGGCTCGCTCCTGCACAAGCACCCACAAATCGGTTGCGGCTCGTTTGGCATTCGGTCCTTGCGATGCCTGCTGCGTCACATCCACTCGCTGCATGGCAGCAATCCAATCGCCGCGAAATTCCTCGCCACCGGCGGATTCGCCGACGGGGTCCCGATAAGTCAACAGTCCTCGCTTTTTGAGCTCATTCAATTGCTCACTATTGATTTGGTATTTCTCCTTCGATCCTTTGCGAGCCAGCGCGGGATGTTGCACCAAGGTTCCTTCCCGTGCTCCTTCGTGCCCGTCGACGAGCACCGAAAATCGGCGATGTCCCGTGTTGGCATCGGCAGATTGATCTCCCAGCAAATCAAAGTTGCCGAGGTTGACCGTCAATGCTAATACGCCAATCGTCTCCTGGCTTGCATCCAAGACGATCGGCGTTGCGACCGCGATCTTCCAGTTGCCCGTCGAAGTGGACTGAAACGGTGCGCTGATATGAGTCATCGAAAGAGGCGAGATCGACTTTCTGTCTTTCGTGCCAGGAAGGTCTTCACGCATCCCCGTGAAGTAGGATCGAAAAGCAAAATTCCGGCCCACCACATTGTCCGCCTTCTCCAAGATGGCGATCGCGAATTGGGTGCCGTGCTCATCGGTTAGAAAGAGGCTGCTGAATTGAACGGAATGATCGTCATCGGTGTCCGGCTGATAGTTCCGCAATCGTTCCATCAAGTAATCTCGAAGAGCGAGTCTCTTCGGATTCTTCAACATCTCTTCTCGGATGGTTGGATCGGCTTGCTCCGCCGCTAGTCTGTCGAGAGTCTCGATTCCGATCGACGTTCTGGCAGCTTCGTATAGTTCATGCAGCATGGGCGACCGCGCTTCGGCTTCAATCAAGCGAAACAACGAATTCAATTCGGTCTCCAACGTCCGTGCAGCAAATTTGGCGGCAAACTCGTTGCTGCGAAGCGCCCAATCCTGCAACTGCTGTGACGATTCATGCTCGGCGGTTTGAATGCCGCGCCAGGAGAAAATACCCATGACGGCAAGCAACAAGAGTGGTCCGACGATCCCCAGCAATAGGAGCGGCCGTTGCACGCGAGCTTGACTCCGGCGATGAAGCGCCTCCAGAACTTGTTCCACGTTTTGAAATCGGTCGGCTGGTCGCTTCCCCAAGCAACGATCGATGATGCTTCCCAGTGCTCGATCCATCCCGCGAACTCGATAATGTTGCTTCGGGGCCGGTGCACGCTGAATGGTTTCGCGATAGCGTTTTAACCGATCGGGCAACGAAGCTGCTGTGTCCAAGGTCGAGACCATTTGAGGCGTTCGATAGGGAGGCGTCCCAACAACCATGCAGTACAGGATCGCTCCCAAGGCGTAAACGTCCCAGCGGGCATCGGGCGCGGCTTCCAAATCGGCTTGCTCCGGTGCCATGTAAAAGAGCGTTCCCAGCGATGGCGTCTGTTCGTGCGACATGCGGCTCTGACCAAAATCCGCCAAACGCGGACGCATGTCCTGATCCAGCAACACATTCGCGGGCTTCAAATCGCAATGCAGGACTCCTTTTCCATGCGAGTGATTCAATCCCGCAGCAATATCCGTGAACAAATCCACCGCCAAGCTGATCGGTAGACAACCTCGACTGCGAATCAAGTCGTCCAGCGAGCCATTCTCCAAATACTCCATCACGTAATAGGGCGGTTCTGAATCCCATCCGACTTCGAGGACCTGAACGATGAAGCGATTCGCGGACATGCTGACCAGGTGTTTCACTTCGCGGGCCAGCAGCGACCAGTCGACCCCGCCACGGTGCAAGTAGAACTTGATGGCGACGGTACGCCCCGTATTGAGGTTCTTCCCCACCCAAACCTGGCCAAAAGCACCTTGCCCCAACATGCGTTCGAGCCGATATCCTGGCACCTCGGAAGGTGGTACGGTAGCTCGGCGACTCAGTTCCTCCGCTCGCATTTGCTCGCCGACGGACTGGCGTTGGGTAAAATCATTGCTCATGCGGTAAAATCGTTTGTTCCGTTCCGTCCAATTTCAAAGGCCAACCATCCGCGATCGATCGTGGCTTCCTACATTCGAGCACAACCCCATACCGTCCCATGATAGCCCGATGCGTAAGCGAGCAGACGGTGTCGGGCAAGGCTCTGAAATCCACCGTTTTCGCAATTCCATCGGGGCGGGAAATCCGCTCTCGCATCGCTTCAAGTAACGTTGCCATTGTACCCGTTCGAGAAATGGATTCGATTCCTATGCTCACTTCCTCCCTATTTTTCTCTTGGACCGCCGTGCCGCGATGGCTGCTCTCTTGTTGCCTCGTTCTTTGCAGTAGCCAGGTCACTTTGGCGCAAAACCAAAGAGTCGAAAGCGATCAAGCTAGCGAAACCATCGTTGTTCCAGTCATTCCCATCACTCGTTTCGCTCCGGTACCGAAGTTAAGAGTTCGCGAATCGTTCATCTCTAAAGCAGCATTTCCCGTCGTCGATGTTCACACCCATTTTCGAAACAAGTTGCGAGAGAATCCGGATGGTCTGGAACAGTTTGTCCGCACCATGGATGAAAACGGAATCGCCGTTTGCGTTAGCCTGGACGGCACACTCGGTGAACCGCTTCAGCGACACATCGATTTCTTGTGGACGAAATATCGCGATCGGTTCGTCATTTTCGCCAACATTGACTGGCGGGGGAAGGGAAGCGTCGACGATCCGTCGAGCTGGGACTGCCATCAACCCGATTTTGTTCGCAACGTCGTCGAAGGTCTGCGCGGAGCTCGGCGTCAAGGAATCAGCGGCTTGAAAATTTTTAAGCAGTTTGGGCTTGGGGTGAAGAACCCAGATGGGACGTTCGTCGCTATTGATGACGAACGATGGGACCCGATTTGGGCCGTCTGCGGCGAACTCGGAATGCCGGTCATCATTCACTCAGCCGATCCGAGTGCCTTTTTTGATCCGATCGATGAGCGCAACGAGAGGGCCGAAGAACTGATCCGGCACCCCGATTGGCATTTTCCTGCGGAGCGATTTCCCAGTCGCGAATCGCTTCATGCAGCAAGAAATCACGTTGCTGCCCGTCATCCTAAAACGGTTTTTATCTACGCTCACTTGGGCAATGACGCCGAGGACCTCGAACAAACCGCAGCCTGGCTCGACGCTTATCCGAATGTCGTGGTCGAGATCGCGGCGCGGATCTCGGAGCTGGGACGACAACCCAGGGCCGCTCGGGCGTTCTTCAAACGCTACCAGGATCGCATCATGTTCGGTACAGACGGACCCTTGTCAGGGGATCGGCTCCGCCTGTACTGGCGACTTTTTGAAACCGAGGATGAGTACTTTCCTTACGCGGAGAATCCGATCCCTCCTCAGGGGCTTTGGCGCATTTACGGCTTGGGGCTCGGCACCGAAGCCCTGAGAAAAATCTACTACGCCAATGCCGCTCGCATCATCCCAGGAGTTGCCGAACGCCTCGAAAGATTTTCGAAGTGAGGGAATTCTCATCCGATCGGACAGCTCGATAGATTGGTCCGCACAGAATGCATGTCCCATTTCGGCAGATGGGCTTAAACAGAACGCAGTATACCTATTGGCTAAATTGGCTTCAACAGAACGCCGTATACCACTGATAAGACAAACATTCACGGGGAGCAGTCGATCGCCGTGAATGTGATCGTCGTCGGTATGGTTCGTTTAACCGTCAGCCGCAGGCGTACGCGCAACTCAACCAATGGCGGACGCTAGATTCATTGTCAG
>JBBIUE010000046.1:0-43747 GCA_037440405.1 Pirellula sp.
GAACAACATCGCCGCGTTATCGAACCCCACGGCGTCGCGTAAGTAGTGGCTAAGTGGCGAGAGGAAAAGTTGCCAGCTAGAGTTGCATCATTATTTCTCTCTACCTTCCCGAGGCTTGCCAACGATGTCCCGGAAGGGTCGCGATCTTTGGTCCGCAGGGGGAACAAAGCTATTCAATCGAAATTGGCCGACACGCGCTAGCGTGCGGTTCCATCTGAATGAGACGGAACAACCAAACGTTGGCGCTGCGGCGCATGCGACAGAGACAAACCGGATGGTAGCGAGTTTTGGCTGATGTGCCAACTTCCAGCTGATGTGCCACGATAGAATTTCAGGTTCGTTTGAACATTTTGTCGAGTTGATCTCGGCTGAAGAACAACGCTGTGGGCCTGCCATGAGGACAGTGATGCGTATCCGTAAAACAATGTCGCTGTTCAAGAAGGGCAGATATCTCTTCCGGCGATAACTTATCTCCGGCTTTGATGGCGGCTTTACAGGCGATCGTGTGCAGGATCGAATCCAACAGATCTCGCGGTTCTGGTTCCTTTCCGCTGGACAACAGCGGCTCAAGGACTTTTCGTAACATCTCCGACGGCGTGATGTTCGAAATCATGGCTGGGTAAGAACTGATGAGAACAGTGTCACCGCCGAACGGTTCGATGCCGATGCCAACTTTGAGCAGAAGGTCCTTGGCATCCAGCGCCGCCTGAGCTTCTAATGGAGTCAGCGATACGGGTTCGGGCACCAAGAGTTTTTGTGTTTCCAAGGAGCCTTGCAGCACGCGTTCGCGAAGTTGTTCATAGAGAATCCGCTCATGCAGGGCATGCTGATCCACGACCACCATACCATTCTCGTCTTCCGTGATGAGGTAGCGGTTATGAACTTGCATCGCAGCCGAGCTACGTTGTCTGGCACTATCCCGTTCCCCATGAGGGCGATCGTGTCGGAGAATCGGAGCCGCATCTGTGGTGGCTAGGGCGGCCGATGGCACTGAATCCCAAGGGAATTCCGAGGGGCCAATTCCAGATCCGCGAGTCTGTGTTAACTGTTCTAGTCTGGTCGGTGGCTCCTGCGGTGCACCGCGAGATGTGTCGAACGGGCGAAAATCAGGTATTCGCCCGAGCAAGGTCGAGGTTGACCAAGCAGTCGAGCTGGCCGGAGCGAGGGGAAGCTCTGGGGAGCGGGGCGACGGTAAGGGCTGAGCCTCGTTCGAGTAATACCGGTCGGGCAAGGCATTGGGTGCTTTGCCCACAGCCGTTAAGTCGGAGGTTAGGAATTTGTGCCGCAGTGCGTGCAAGGTTTGGCTGTAAAGTTTCCCCCCATCCACAAACCGAACCTCGGTTTTGGTGGGATGGACATTGACGTCGACTTCACTTGGCGGCATGTCGATTCGAAGGAAGCAAATCGGAAACTTGCCAACCATCAACAAGCCTCGATAAGCTTCGCCGAGCGCGTGCTGCAAACTGCGATCACGGATGTAGCGCCCGTTGAGGAACAGATATTGCATACGATTGTTGCTGCGGGAGACGGATGGATTTGTAACATAGCCATGGATGCGAATTTCCCCTTCGTTACTTTCCACGGATATCAACGCGTCCGCAACCTCATCGCCGAAAAAGATACGAATCCGTTCGGGCAGCGTATTTGCAGCAGGAACATCGTACAATTGGCGATCATTGCTTTTCAGCAAAAGATGAACTTGCGGGAATCCCAACGCGATCCGAGTAAACGCTTCGACGACATGTCCCATTTCGGTCTGGGGAGCCTTTAGGAACTTGCGTCGGACGGGCGTATTGAAAAACAGATGGCGGACCTCGACCGACGTTCCGACGGGTGCGCCGATCGGTTGCACGGCAGCCAACTCGCCTCCGCGAACATCCAATTGTCCCCCCATGTCGCTGCTGGCAGTTCGACTGCGAATGGTCAGATGACTGATTTCTGCGATGGACGCCAATGCTTCGCCACGAAAACCTAGCGTTCGAACATGGAACAGGTCGTCGGTATCGATCAATTTGCTTGTTGCGTGAGGGGCGACCGCCAGTGGGAGTTGCTCCATTTCAATTCCGCAACCGTCATCGCTGACGCGAATCAGTTCGAGGCCCCCCTTGTCTACTTGTAATTCCACCCTCGTCGCTCCAGCGTCGATGGCGTTTTCCATCAACTCTTTGACCACGCTCGCGGGTCGCTCGATGACCTCTCCAGCAGCGATTTTGTTGACTAGGCCAGGAGGTAATTGACGAATGAGGGGCATGACGATTACTCCTCGTCGGATTCGGAAGTTAGAGATGGCGCTTCGTTGCGATACTTCTCCAGTTTTCGATACAACGTTCGGGCACCGATACCAAGCATCCGGGCTGCTTCCTCGCGATTGTCGCCGGTCAACTTCAACGTTTCCACGATCACCCACTTTTCAATGTCGTCCAGAGTTTGCCCGGTCAGTTGAAGGACCGGACCGGTGGAAGCGTTCGGGCTCGCCAACATCGCCAAATTGGAATCGAGATCTTTCGATTCGTCCGTTCTAGTATCTCCCCCCGGACGTTCACTCAATTCGGGTGGCAAGTCATCAATATCCAACTGCGAGTCCGTATCCAACACTACCATCGTCTCTACAAAATTGCGAAGCTGGCGGATGTTCCCCGGCCAATCATAAGCCAGAAACTTGCGGATGACGCGAGGAGCGAACATGCAAGGGGGCTTGTTGTGCCGCTTGATGAACATCTTTCGAAAATAGTCCATGAGCGGAATGACGTCGTCTCGACGTTCGCGCAACGGTGGTAGATGGACCGTAACGACTTTGAGTCGAAAATAAAGATCGTTGCGGAACGTGCCGTTCGCAACCAACTCCTCAAGGGGTCGATTCGTCGCCGAAAGCAACCGTACGTTGACTTTGATCGATTTGTTGTCGCCAACGCGAGAGATCTTCTGTTCTTCCAAGACGCGCAATAGCTTGATCTGCGTACTCATCGGCATGTCGCCGACTTCATCAAGAAACAACGTTCCGCCATTGGCGTATTCAAAGGCTCCCTCGCGATCGCTATGAGCGTCCGTGAAGGCTCCCCGAACATGTCCGAATAACTCGCTTTCGACCAACGTTTCGGAAACCGCTCTCACATTCAATGCCACCATGCGTTTATTCTTGCGGGGAGAATTTTGGTGCAGAGCCTTCGCGATCAGCTCTTTACCGCAGCCACTTTCTCCCGTGATCAGGACCGTGGCGTCTGTTGGAGCAATCCGCTTCAGCCGATCGATCACGTTGTGCATCTCTCGGCTCGAGTAGATGATTCCTTCAAAACCGAAACGCTCGTCCAAACGCTGGCGCAATTCGGTATTCGTTTGACGCAGATGGACGGCCTCGATCGCTTTTGCCGTGATGACCCGCAGGCGGTTTGGGGTGATCGGTTTTTCAAGAAAGTTGAAAGCCCCCAACTGCATCGCTTCAACAGCGGTCGGAACCGTCGCATGGCCTGTCACCATGATGACTTCGGCCTCTGGCATCAACCGTTTGGCCATGCTCAAAACTTGCATCCCGTCGACATCGTTCATCACCAAATCCGTGATGACGACATCGAAATGCCCCTCTTCCAGTTGCTTCAGCCCTTCCGGGCCACTGATGCAAACCGTGCATCGATAGCCAACTTTCTCCAAGCTTTCCGTCATGGCACGGGCATGGGCTGGATCATTGTCGACAACCAGAATCGAATACTTCGACGGGACGATCTCTTCTGCAGTGTTGGGTGCTTCTTCCAATGTGTTCATTCAATCAGAAAGCTGAGAGTCTTAATGATCAGGTAAATCTGGGACAAATGCCACTGAACTTCAATGTCCCTAGGTTAACGCATCCTACCGAGTTGAGGTATGGGATATTGACGAACTGCAACCTAGGCGTCCAATATCTTAGAGGATTTTCTATGCCTTCATTTTTTCGAAAGCGATCCAAGAGATGATTGTCTGTCGGGGAGTTCGAGGAGCGACGACAGTCGAAGAGAATACCAAAGAAGCAATCCTCAAGGCGACTCGGCAATTGCTCGCCTTGATGATACGCCGCAACGGTATTCAGCCGACGGACGTATGTAGCGCCATCTTTACGCTGACACGCGATTTGAATGCCGAGTTTCCAGCGCTTGCGGCTCGACAGATGGGTTGGTTGGAAGTCCCACTCCTTTGCGGCTACGAATTAGAAGTTCCCGGGGCCCTTGGTCGCTGTGTACGCATCTTGGTCCATTGGAATACCGAAAAATCGCAAAGCGAGATTGAGCACGTTTATATCCACGAAGCCGTCAAGCTGCGTCCGGACCTGCAAAAATTGCCAGCCGTCGACTGGAATGAGCTGGAAGCTTGGATTCAAGACCAGATGCATAGCAAGTAATCCACAACAGGATTGCTCGACGTACCATTTTTTTTCGCCTCGGAACCGAGTTGTAGCGTTTTGTGAGACTTCGAATGAATCGACGTCGGTTTGCATCGTTACCATCTGGCATCGATCGCATCTTTTCCATGAATTCGAGAATATACAGAAAGGATGATCGGATCGACCATCCCCTCCGACCATCGAATCGATGGATTCACAAGGGCCGACTTAAAACGAATCGATGATCGGCAGTCACGTGAACATCTTTCAAACCTGGCTATGAGGACTCGCCAAGGTTGGAACCTGATTCGAGAATGGCCTCCAGAATGTGTGTGGACATCTTGCTTTCTGGTTCGGGTTCGTAGCCACCTTCGATGAGAGTTCTAGAAACAGCCGGAGAGATGCTAATAAGTCGCGTATGCTTTAGTGATTCCCCAAACGAGGCCATCAACGATCGCGCAATGCTTGAGCTGGTCACGGTGGTAAAGTCGATGAGTCCCGCCTCCATCGCTTGCAGAAGCTCATCGCTGATTAGACGATTCTCGTTGTTTTGGTAGAGGACGAGATTCTCGACGAAAGCACCGGCATCCGCGAGCTGATCGAACAAGACATCGCGCCCATGATCACCGCGGATAACGAGACATCGCTGTCCCGCTACCTGCGGAGCGACCAAGGCAGCAAGGTGCTCGGCGTTGAACTCACGTTCCGGAACAACATCGCAGCGGACGCGCCAAGACTCGATCGCCTTCTTGGTTCCAGGTCCAACGGTTGCGATTCGCGAGCCTGCCAACTGGCGAGCGTCCAATCCGAGCTCCCAAAGCCGCTGAAAGAAATAGTCGACGCCATAACGGCTGCTAAAAAGATACCAATCCCATTGTCCGGCAAGCGTGCTCAGCTTTTCATCGATTTCGTTATTCACGAGTCTCGAAATTCGAATGGCCGGATGGAGGAGTACTTCGGCTCCAAGAGACTCGAGTCGGCGAATCGCGAGATCGTTCTGTTCTGCAGGGCGAGTCAACAAGATACGCTTACCGCTGAGCCGGCGGTGCATGAACCAATCCATGCGAGGATAGAATTTGGCGACATCGCCAACAATGATCAAAACGGGCGGGCGAAACGAAGATGCGGGAGTCAGCTGTTCTTCGACGTTTCCGAGCGTGCAGCGCACGATTTGCTGATCAGGCCAACTGCACTTCCGTATCAAAGCAATGGCTGTCGCCGGCGACAGCCCAGCTTCGAGCAGTCGTCGGCTCCATTTGGACACCGATGTGACTCCCATGTAGAGAACGAGCGTTCCGGGAAATCGAGCAAGCGAATCCCAATCGACTTGTTCCTCCGATTTATCTCCGCCATCGAGTTCCTGCGAATGAGCCGTCACGAAGGCGACTGCGGATGACCAATCTCGATGAGTCAACGGTATGCCAGAACAGGCGCTTGCGGCCACGGCAGCAGTGACGCCCGGCACGATTTCAAAGGGAATCGATTCACTCAGCAGCCGATCGACCTCTTCGGCCGTTCGCGCGAAGATGGATGGATCACCACCTTTGAGGCGCACGACTGTCAGGCTCTGTTTCGCGTACTGAACGACTGCGTCATCAATTTCCGACTGGTTCCAAATGCGATGGACTCCATGTTTCCCTACACAAACTCGCAGACAACTGGGAGGAGCAAAATCCAGGATTCGCGGGTTGACTAGGCCGTCGTAGAGCACGACTTCGGCCATTTGAAGGCACTCTAGCCCCCGGAGCGTCAGGTATCCCACCGCACCAGGTCCGGCACCGACAAAATAGACGGTACCATAGCCAGAACGCTCGTTTTCACTGGTTTTGGCCATTGAACCACAGTGGAATTGGTGAGATTTGGACTGGACAAAAGTGACGATCCAACACATCATACTTAGCCAAACGAAAATCAACCACAAGAGCGGATGAACCGCGATTTTCAACAATGGCATATGCAAGCTGAGGTTATTGATCCATGCCCCATTCGATGAACGCTAAAAAGCGTTTGCGTCAAAACATTAAGCGCCGAGCGCGCAATCGGTCCGTCAAGTCGTCGGTGCGAACTTCGCTTCGCAAGGCTCGCGAGATGGTGGCTGCTGGAAAGGCCTCCGATGTTCAAGCTTCCGTTCCCGCTCTGGCTAAACAATTAGATCAAGCTGCCGCTAAGGGCATGATCCACAAGAACAAAGCAAGCCGTCTCAAGTCCCGCATCGCTCACATGCTCGTGAAAGCGAAGGCCTAGCTAAATTCCCTTCACCGTCGGACCCTCAGCGCAGAAATCACGGTGTTGGATGGGCGCGGTCCGCAACTTCCTCGACTGCTCGAGGATGCTGACAGGTGCAGTTGCCAGAGCTTCATGGTGGAAGAATTTTGCGGACTTCGCACGATTTCACATACGGATCGTGCCAACTTTCTAATTATTTCTCTCGTAGCTTTTTGGCCAGGCCGACATCGGGCTTTCGAGGTTGGAGGTTGCCGCATCGGCGACGATTAGGCCTTATGGACTGAGAGATGTTGGCGCGGTGCGTTCGGCATTTCCAAAGCTAAACTTGGCAGCCACCCAGCTGCATCGTTGCCAAAGTGGTAACAGGGCGGCCATCGCCACTACGGTTCGAAGCGAATGCAAACCTAATATGAAGCCTCAACCGATGTCACTTAGCGGGCACTGGCTTGCGATTTCATGGTTACCGAGCATCAGCCTAAAAGTTGTCTTGGTGTTCTCCACGCGATTTACTTCAAGCCGTCTCGAAGCGAGCGCAAAAGCTGGACCTCTTCCAAAGTCAGAGCACGTGAGAAGATTGCAAGATCATCGAAGTCGCCGATGTAGTTCAAACCCAGCATGATTGCTGCCGGGGAAGAACCTAGCTGCAGCGGATCGCTAGTGGTAGGTTCGCTCCAATCGAATCGAATCGGTCCCTTAAGGAAACCTTGCAGTTCTCCATTCAAGAACAACTTGGCAACGGAATCACTACCATCTTCGGCGTTGATCTTGTCGAAAGTGAAGACGACATGCGTCCACTGATCCTTACGAAAACGAGGATGTTTGACGGTAACCATAGGCCGATCGGAGACTGGGATAGAGTCCCACTCTTTGTTGCTGGGATTCCAGTCGCTCAGGTTCGAAAAGACACCCAGCCGAAAATCTCGCGGAAGATCTTTATCGAAGTCGACGAAAAAGGCCGCGTTGTTCCACGCCTTGTCGGTGATCTGTATGGGGTCACAGTAGCCTGGTTCGAGGTCTTTGTCAGGATCGAGTCTGAGCCAAAAAGACACGGTCCCAGACCAATTCTTGGACGCATGAAACCGGTTCGGAAAGGCTTTGTAGAAAACGACGCTTTCCGATTTCTTCTTAAAACGCAAGCAGTCGCCGTAACGTCCTTCGTCTTTCGCAATCTCAACCACTGCTTGGTCGAGCCCTTCTCGGAAACTGGTACGATGGATGTTCTCAGCGGTGTAGATCTTTCCGTCGGAACCACTGAAGTCAGCTTCTGCCGATCCATCGAACGATGCATGGAAAAGCAACAATTGCTGCAACTCGGCTTTGTCTTGTGCATGCAATGACAAACAGGCGGCGAACATAGCAACCGTGAGATGGACGATTCGGAGGGACATGTTCGTGACTTTCGTGATGACGGGCTCTTACCACCCATGGAATTCTTCGGAATCGAATGGCTATCGCTGAACTCTGGCTGAACCACCTTTGGCCAGAGCCTCTACTTCAGGAAGTTTCGCCATCGTAGTATCCCCTGGGAAGGTGGTGAGCAACGCACCGTGCGCCCAACCCAACCGCAAACATTCTTCCGGAGTGCGACCAGCGAGAAACCCGTAGATCATGCCCGCTGCAAATCCATCACCGCCCCCGATGCGACAAACGACATCCAACTGACATGTCGGGCTAACGAAGCGCTGGCCGTCATACCACAACACAGCCGCCCAGGCATGGCGATTGGTGGAATGCACTTCGCGGAGGGTCGTTGCTACCAGCTTCACGTTCGGGAACTTTTCGACAACGCGCTCGATCATGGCGAAAAAGGACTCTGGATCGAGATCGGACTTGTGTTCCACGTCTTGTCCTTCCATTCCGAGTCCCTTTTGCAGATCCTCTTCATTCCCGATGATTACGTCGCAGTGTCTGGCGATGTTCTGACACATTTCCTGACCGCGAGCTTCGCTGCCAATGGTTTTCCAAAGCTTGGCTCGGTAGTTCAGATCGAACGAGGTGACGGCACCGGCGTCCTTCGCAGCTTGCATTCCCTCGACGATCAACTCCGAAGTCGTGGGCGATAGTGCCGCGAAAATGCCACCCGAATGAAACCAGCGTACGCCCGAAGCGAAGATCGATTGCCAATCGAAATCGCCAGGTTTGAGCATCGCCCCTGCTTCGTTGCTGCGATTGTAAAACACGACAGGCGGCCGAACTCCGTGGCCGCGGTCGCTGTAAACGGTCGCCATGTTCGGACCGCGAACTCCGTCGTGTTCGAACATTTTATAGAACGGCTTGACGCCCATTTCGCGTACGCGAGCCTGAATCAGTTCACCGATGGGATAATTCACCATGGCAGTCGCAATGCCAGTTTTCAATCCAAAACAATCGCTTAAGTTGGCCGCGACGTTGTATTCGCCTCCGGAAACATGGATTTCACATGATCGCGCTTTCCGAAAAGGAATGGTGCCCGGGTCCAAACGATGAACCAAAGCACCGAGGGAAAGCAAATCCAATTCGCAATTGTCTTTTCGAATATTCAATGTCGCCATTCGAGATCATCCGTTCTAAGAAAAGGAAGTTTATTTCATACGCTAAATCGTCGATGAGGAGAAACCACCATCGACGACGATATTTTGTCCAGTGACAAACGAAGATGCTTGATGGGAGGCCAACCAAACAACGGCACCCGCTAGCTCTTCGGGTCGCCCAAACCGATTCATCGGAGTATGCGAAAGGATTTGTTGAGCCCGTTGGGTCAGGGAACCGTCGTCGTTGTACAAGAGTGGACGATTTTGCTCAGCCGGAAAAAAACCAGGACTTATCGCATTCACACGAACTCCGCGCGTCGCCCACTCGCGGGCTAAGAACTTGGTCAAATTGATGACCGCTGCTTTCGAAGCTGAATAGGCGACCACTCGCGATAATGGAATGATGCCTGACATCGACGCGATATTGATGATGCTACCTTGTCCAGCCTCCAACATCCGCTTGCCAAAGACCTGACAAGGCATCAACGTACCCGCAACCAAATTCAGATCGAACACGTCCCTCCAGGCCGCGAGTGGTAGTGAGCAAAAATCCGCGCCTGGCGGAAGAGTCGCTTCCGGCCGATTCCCACCAGCAGCATTGACCAAGATCGTAGGAACAGAACCTGCCTTCGAGATGGCGTCTGCAACTCGTTCAAGGGATCCGTTGTCGGAGCTGTCAGCGCTCATGAAGAACGCTTCGCCTCCCTGGTCCGCAATTTGCTGAACACATTGATTCCCTCGCTCAGCATTCCGGCCAAGGATCGCCACGCGCGCCCCCGCGCTCGCTAGCGCAGCGGCCATCGCACCACCGAGTGTGCCGGTTCCCCCAATCACTATCGCCGTTTGTTTTTCAAGGTGAAACATACGGCAGAATAGTATAGCTTCTCGGCCAAAATCGCCGAGTGCAACTGCGTCCATTTACACAACTGGACTTGTCAAAAATCATCAAAGAGCCTACAGTTAAAAGTAACTTTGAATGGGTTTCTAAACGAATTACGTTAGACGTTGAGGTGCATGATGGCTGTGATCTTAACCGAAAAGGCCGCTGAGCAGGTCAAGCGTTTCCGAGAAGAGAATCAGATTGCTGATGGAGTGTTCTTCAGGGTCGGAGTGACGGGAGGCGGTTGCAGCGGATTCAGTTACTCGCTTACTTTTGACGATCGTTTCGATGATGCGAAAGATAGTCGGTACGAGCAACATGGTGTCGACGTCGTCGTCGACAAGAAGAGTGCGTTGTATCTCGACGGCACGACGATCGATTGGCATCAGTCCATCGAAAAGCAGGGTTTCACTTTCAACAACCCGAATGCCGTCAAGAGTTGCGGTTGCGGTAGCTCGTTTCAGGCCTGATACTGATTGATCACGTTCAGTCCCGTGTCGCCCTGGTGAAGTTGCAAGATGCCGATGGTCCAAAACAAGGTATACATCATCGGCGTGGGCGACGATGGAGTGGATGGACTTAGCCGATTTGCATTGGACACGATTCGATCAGCGGACGTGCTCGCTGCAGATTTGCAGCAACTTTCTTTGTTCTCGGATTTCCAAGGACAAGTTATTGCGTTCGGCGCCTCCCTCGATCCATTGACCCAATTTCTTCAAAGGACTGGGTCCGGGAAATTAGTGATACTCGCTAGTGGTGATCCTCTCTTCTACGGCTTCACGCGGTTCTTGACGGAGAAGTTTGGGAAGGATCGCTTTGAGATCATCCCCCACGTCAGCTCGATGCAGATGGCCTTCGCGCGGGTGAAGGAAACTTGGGACGAAGCTTACTTGACGAACCTCGCTACCCAGACGTTAGATCGAGCGGTCGAGAAGATGCGCTCGGCGGAAAAAGTTGGTATTTTCACGACGGAACAGGACTCGCCGTCGAAAATTGCCAGCTATCTGCGCGACCGTGGATTTGATTACTTTATTGGCTACGTATGTGAAAACCTCGGAGCGCCCGACGAGCGAGTGACACGGGGGAACATGTTTGAACTTTCGCGTCTCGAATTCTCGCACCCCAACGTCTTGATCTTGATCCGCAGGCCAGGCGTGCCTGATCGCGTCTCTGAATTGACTAGTCTCCGTCTGTTTGGCAATCCAGACGAATACTTCGTTCAAGCGAAGCCAAAGCGAGGACTGTTGACTCCGTCGGAAGTGAGAGCGATCGCGTTGAGCGAACTGCAGTTGCGCGATGATTCGCTCGTATGGGATGTCGGAGCGGGCACGGGTTCGGTTGCAATTGAAGCCGCCAGGATTGCGTCGCGAGGAATGGTCTATGCCATCGAGATGGACGCTGAAGATTACAATTTGCTCGTTGAGAACGCTCGACGTTTCAATGTGAGTAACCTCGTACCGATTTTGGGCGAAGCCCCTCACGCTTGGCAGTCCCTCCCGGATCCGGATTCGGTTTTCGTCGGCGGAACGGGGAGAGCCGTCTCGATGCTGGTGGCACAATCCTGGCAACGTTTACGCGAAAGTGGAACGCTGGTCGCCAACGTTGCCAATTTGGAGCACGTTGCAGCGGTCCAAGCGGTACTGACCGAGCAGCTGAATGCGGAAACCGAAGTACGCTTGATTCAGATTGCTCGAAGTTGCGATCAGTTTGGACAAACGCCTCTTGAATCTCTGAATCCAACCTTCTTGATCAAAGCCTCCAAGAAGCAACGTCAATCACGTGGTGAATGATGGACGAACCGTTAGATGTAATTGCGGTCGGAGCGCATCCCGACGATGTGGAAATCGCTTGCGGTGGGACGTTAGCCACGCTCGTTCGGCAGGGTTATCGCGTGGGCATCGTCGATTTGACAGATGGCGAACCCACACCAGGTAGTCCGGGACCGCACGTCCGCTTAAAAGAGGCGGCCAATGCTGCAGAGATTCTCGGAGTCCACAGTCGCACAACACTTGATCTCCCCAATCGGCGCTTAATGGACGGCTTCGAAGCGCGGATTGCCTTGGCAAAAGAACTAAGGAGATGGCGTCCGAAAATTGTCCTGGGACTCGCCGGAAAAACGCCCTTGGCGTCCCCCGATCACTACGAAGCCATGAAGATCACCGATGCCGCAGTTTTTTACTCCAGGCTCACCAAGTGGGACGAACATTTTGATGGCTTGCCCACCCACACCATTTCCAAACAGTTATACTTTCATCTCGGATTTGAGCACGGCTTCGATGCTTCTCTGCTGCAATCGTTTGTTGTGGATATTACCGATGCTCTGTCAGCAAAGCTCGCATCGATCGCCTGTTATGAAACGCAATTCCCCCCAGCGAAGGCGTATGTATTCGACCGTGTTCGGGCCATCGCTTTAGCGGCAGGGGCGGCTGCCGGTTTCGGTGCCGGCGAGGTCTTTCATTCCGCTAAACCCATTGGAACTGGCAATTTGGTGCAGTTTCTCGAAATCTAAGGGTGGAACCATGATGTTCGGCGAGCAAAAAGTATCAGGCAATCGCTGGACACCAACTCTTGGCACAGCGGTATGGCTACTGCAATTACGATGGGTCGCTGTTGCCGGACAGCTCTTGACGATCGGTGTCGTGCGGTGGGCGCTTGGTATCCTGCTCCCCGTTGCTCCATTGATGGTCTGTGTTTTCTTGACCGCTTTGACGAACATCCTCTTCGGCATCTGGTTGCGGCTGCTTCGAAGGAACGGCATGGTGCCGACAGACAATCTTCGCAGTAACAACTTGGTGGGGGTGGTGATGGTGTTCGACGTGATCACCCTCACTTTGTTATTGCATTGGTCCGGGGGAGCATCGAATCCGTTTCTGTTCTACTACTTCGCGAATCTGGCGGTCAGCGGAATCATGTTGACCGTCGAATGGGCTTGGTTCTTGTCACTGGTCAGTATCATCGGCGTTGTTTTCTTGCTGATGGCCTCGGTTCCGTTGGAACAAATCGCTCGCGAGAAGCTCGATGCCAAGACGTTTCTCGACGTTCAGCGCCACGGATTGTGGATCGCGTTTGCAACGTGTTGTGTGGTAGTCTCATATTTTGTGACGGAGCTCGCTCGAGAATTGCACGTTCGCGAACTGCAATTGCATCAGGTCGCGGCGCAGCAAGCACGCGGTAGGCGTCTGGAAGCTTTAGCCACCTTAGCCGCTGGAGCTGGCCATGAATTGGCGTCACCTCTTTCGACGATAGCGGTCATTTCGAAAGAACTGTCTCGACGTTTAGATCGCATGGAAGGAATGGACACTATCCGTCGAGATGTCGAGCTGATTCGAAGCGAGCTGGACCACTGCCGCGATATCCTTGACCGCTTGAAGAGCGGTGCCGGCGAGGCCGCTGCGGAACAGCTCGATCCCGTCACCATCCAGCGGCTCATGGACGAAGTCGTGGTTGGTCTTCGCGACACGCGAAGAGTCGACTTGAACATTCCCCCCCACCTGGCTCATATCTCCAGCATCTTCCCGATTCAAGCGCTTTCTCAAGCGTTACGCAACCTGATCAATAATGCTCTCGATGCTAGCGAGCCCGGAGGCCGCGTTACCGTCTCTCTCTCGAAAACAGACACGGACTGGTTGTTTGAGATTGTGGATCAAGGCGAAGGGATGAGCACAGAAACGCTCAACAGGCTTGGCGAGCCCTTTTTCACCACCAAAGAACCGGGACGCGGCATGGGGCTAGGTGTCTTTCTAGTTCGCAACGTCGTCCATCGGTTGGGAGGTGAGATACATTACACGAGTACTCTGGGAACAGGTACAACTTGCCAAGTTCGACTCCCGATACAAGCACCGCCTACCGATGCGCTCCGAGCGTGAACAGAACGACTCTGGGGGTGCATTTTTGATCCGAACGTCTACAATACAGCTAAATTCAAGCTTAGAAAAACTGCGATGAATCAAGCGACCTCCAAACCCAAAAGCATTTTGCTGGTTGACGATAGTTTCGTATTGCGCGATCGATTGGCGGTTGCCTTTGAAGATCGTGGTTTTCAGGTATCCGTTGCCGGGAATTATGACGAAGCCCTCTCGGTATTTCGAAAGAGTCCAACCGATTTGGCGGTGATCGATCTCCGCATGCCGGGCAAGTCGGGGCTGGCCTTGATCCCAGAGCTCAAGGCCATTCGGGAAGACACCAAGATTCTCATTCTCAGCGGATTCGGCAGCATCGCTACGGCGATCGATGCCATTCGGCTTGGAGCCACGAACTTCCTGCCCAAACCCGCCGACGTCGACGACATCCTTGCGGCGTTCAATCGAGGCGATTCGGAAGTTGAGGTCGAGACCGACGAAAGTGCGATTCCAGTCCCCACTTTAGCTCAGGCCGAGTGGGAACATATCCACCGCGTCCTATCTGATTGTGGCGGCAACATCTCCGAAGCGGCCCGACGCCTCGGCATCCATCGCCGCAGCCTTCAGCGAAAGCTTCGCAAACGCGCACCCTGACATAGCTCCAAACCACTTTGGCCAAGGCATTGGACAGTTATCAACTCGTATTACCGAGCGCGGTGGCCATCATTCTCTGAATCGTGTTTCTTGCGGGATGGACTGACTGGATCGCAGTAACTGCGAGCTCTCCAAATGGAAATCAGCCGTGGCCGAAGCATCGAACTAGGTCCTGCAGCCGCCAGATTCACAAGATTGACGATTCGCCTATACTTTCGTTGCACGAACCGAAAAGAGTGACGCTTGAGAACTTGCATGCTGGAAGTGAACTCACAACCTGACACGCCACCCAATTCCGATGTTGGGCAGGGAGTGATGCTGGCTGCCAAAGAAATCCGCAAACACTATGGTTTGCTGAAGGCTCTGGATGGGTGTTCTCTCCAAGTCAACAAGAATGAAGTTTTCGGATTGCTTGGCCCCAACGGAGCGGGAAAGACAACCTTTATTCGAACCTTGTTGGGATTTCTTCGTCCTACCTCAGGGCAAGCTTGGATCGATGGTTGGGATTGTTTCCGCGAATCGATTCGCGTTCGACGCTCCGTGGCATATCTTCCTGCCGAAGGGGAGCTTTTTCGGTCCCTGCGGGGACGCGATGCGCTTACGTTTTTTGCCTCGATCCATCCTGAAGGCAGCGTCGAGAGGGCCCTGCAAATCGCCGAACGATTCGAGCTCGATTTATCCAGAAAGGTCGGTTACATGTCGACTGGAATGAGACAGAAATTAGCACTGTCCGTTGTACTTGCCAATCGTACTCCATTTCTCATTCTTGACGAACCGACTGCAAATCTTGATCCAACCACGCGCGCGACGGTGCTGCAGTTGGTTCGCGAGGCGAAGCAAGGGGGACGCACCGTTCTTTTCTCGTCGCACGTCTTGAGCGAAATTGAAGAGGTTTGCGATCGAGCCGCAATCATGAACTCAGGACGAGTTGTCGAAACAGTGGACTTGCATCAACTGCGAACCGTTCACCGTATTTCCGGTCGGCTGAGGTCCAATCACCCAGATTTTCGATCCAATCTTCCTAAGGATATCGAACTGGTCCTCCAAGACTCGCACCAATTAGTGATGCACGTTCAGGGACCATTGGAAAACGTGTTGCATTGGTTGGCGAGTCAGTCGTTTGAAGAACTGAAAATGGAACCCATCCGCTTACGTCAGGTCTACGATCGCATGCTGTGGGACACGAAAGCATGACCATCTTTCGATTGTTGTTAAAAAAATACCTTGCTGAGTCGTGGCTCTTGCTATTGTCGTGTTCAGTGATGCTGCTCATTTTTCCCTGGGTGAGGATTTGGACAATCAGCCAGTTCGATCTGAGTGGCTTTGAACCCTTTTTGGCCCAACTGAAACTGTTTGAGAAATTCTCTCCCGTTCCGTTGGAGCAGTTTCTCACCTATCCAGGAGTAGTCGGACTCAATTTCGACGAGCCGATTTTGATTCTTTGTACGTTGGTTTGGTCGATATCGAGAGGGTCTGACTTGGCGAGCGGCGAGATCGGTCGGGGCACGATGGAAATGCTCTTGGCTCAACCTGTTTCTCGCATTACGGTCGTGGCTGCGCACGGACTGGTCAGCGTTATTGGCCTGATCATGCTTGTGAGCATGCACCATCTCGGTACGTATCTCGGTATCGAAACGAATACGGTAACCGTGGTTCAGCCCGCTCCAACCATTACTGTGCCTCTGACGGGAATTTCGATCCCAATACCGTGGGCTCCGGTCGTCACATCGCAAGAACCACTTTCGAACCTGGCGCCCATTGAGCTTTTTCTAGCACCGACGATCAACTTATTTTCTCTCGGGTTCTTTGTCTTGGGCCTCAGCATTTTCTTCAGTTCAATGGATCAGTATCGTTGGAGAACCATCGGTCTAACGATCGGAACGTACATTGTCCAGCTTGTGATGTTTATCCTCGCTAAATCGACTCCGAAATTAGCCTTTATCAAATACTTTACTCTGTTGGCGGCCTATCAGCCTGATTGGATGATTCAGCAAAGAGTTCGGGAACCCAGCACGGCTTGGGATTTCTGGCTATCTGGAACTTGGACTTTGAGCACTCTAGGCTATATCAGCGTCCTCATGACGGCTGGAATCGTTCTCTATGTTGCAGGTTCGATCATCTTTTGCCGACGTGACATCCCTGCACCACTGTAAGTCGAGAAGAAGTCAAAAACCTAC
Source organism: Pirellula sp. (assembly GCA_037440405.1). Lineage (GTDB taxonomy): Bacteria > Planctomycetota > Planctomycetia > Pirellulales > Pirellulaceae > JANMGV01. The sequence goes on from JBBIUE010000046.1 coordinate 16,635, forward strand.
TGGGTAACCACCAGTGCTGGATCACCGATGAAACGGATTGATTCTGTCAGAATACATCAGAGTTCCAACGCACTGCAGCTGGCGTTGAGAATGGAAAAACGCAATCCACTTTGTATAGGACCTTGGCCGAATGCCTAATGCATCGCCTGGGATGGCGTTTGTCGCTTGATGATACGGTTTTGGATATCCGCGAAGACCTCGTCAGAACTTCTCATGCCGTCGATGTGCTCGACCAATCCATTCCAATCATAATAGTCGATCAAGGGTGCTGTTTGATCGTGGAAAACTCTTAGTCGGGATCGGATCGTGGCGTGATTATCATCGTGCCTCCCTTCCTTCTTGGATCGGGAAAGCATTCTTCGAATGAGTTCGGACTCTTCGACCTCGAGGTTAAGCACAACATCGATTCGCTTTCCCATTCCGCGAAGAAAAGCATCGAGCTGCTCGGCTTGGACAATGGTTCTGGGAAAGCCGTCAAACAAGACTCCGCGCTCGTATTTGGGCGACTGAAGTATCTCCAGAACGACTTTCATGACCAATTCATCAGGGACGAGCAATCCTTGATCGAGGAAGTTGGCAACCAGTTGACTCTCGGCGGTCTGATCTCGAACGACCTGCCGAAGCACTTCACCGGTTGAGAGATGAGGAATTCCGAGGAACTCGATGAGCCGGTTTGCCTGTGTTCCTTTTCCGGCACCTGGTGGTCCAAGAAATACGATCCACATGTCGACGCGCCTTCTTGATGAAGCAACACAAAAACAATCAACCTCGACGGCGCGGGGGAGATCCATACCGTGGCTCGGCCCATCGACTAATTTTCCAATAGACCCTTGTAATTCCTCATGAGTAAGTGGTTGTCGATCTTTTGAATCAGATCGAACGCCACGCTTACGGCAATCAGCAAACCGGTGCCGCCATAAAACGCGGCGACGTTAAATGACACACCCAACTGAGAGGAGACCACTGTCGGAATAATCGCTACCACCGATAAGAACGCCGCTCCAACGTAGGTGATTCGAACCATGACTTTTTCCAAGTAGTCGGCGGTTCGTTTTCCAGGTCGGTATCCGGGAATGAAAGTGCCGTGATCCTTAAGATTCTCCGACATTTCCTTCGGGTTAAAGATAATTGACGTCCAGAAGTAGCAGAAGAAGAAGATCAGCAAAATGTAGAAAAGATTGTACGAGAAGGAAGTTCCACGTTGAAAAATGCTCGTAAGCGTTTGAAACAGACCTCCCCAAAACTGGCGGAAAGCTCCAGGAGCTTGGCCATCTCCACCCCGCATAATGGCGACCGCAATTGAACCGAACAAGACTCCGGGAAGCATGAGCAGACTGCTTGCAAAGATAATGGGCATCACACCAGCTTGATTGATGCGAAGAGGTAAGTACTGCTTCGTCCCACCGTAGACCCTGCGACCTCGTACATGCTTGGCGCTCTGAGTTGGAATGCGTCGCTGGGCCATTGTGATAAACACAACCGCAGCAACCACAGCCAAAAACAAGAACCCAAGCACAATGATCGTATCTGGACCGATTTGACCTGGAGTCATCCCGCTAAGGGTCATCTGCATGTTCGAGCGAACATCCCAAAAAGCCTTTGGCATTTGAGCCAATATGCCGGCCATGATCAGCAGACTGATACCGTTTCCTATTCCATATTCGTCGATTTGCTCGCCGAGCCACATCAAAAATACGGTACCGCACGTCATGATGGCAACAGATGTGATCTGCCATCCAAAAGACAAAGTCTCGGTACCGACCGCGAAAAACTGACTGGCAACGGCATTATTTTGCGGATTCATTGCCATGAACCGCAAAAAGACCCAGCTCTGCACGACGCAGATCGCTACCGTCAAGTAGCGAGTATATTCATTGATCTTCTTGCGGCCAGCCTCACCTTCCTTCTTCAGTTGCTCGATGGGCTTCCAAACAGTTCCCAAGAGTTGGAAGATGATGGAAGCAGATATGTAGGGCATGATACCCAAACCAAAGATCGTAAGCGAGCGAAGATCGGTCGCTGCGAAGACGGAGACCTTTTCGAGGAAGGAAGCAAAATCCTGGCTACCAGCAGCGTAGGTATTCTTGAGAACGGGTAACCGTATTTGATAGCCGATTCGATAAACGCCGAGCAGGATCAACGTGAGGAAAATTTTCTGGCGCAGTTCGGGAATGCTAAAGACGACTCGTAGTTTCTCCAACATGAAAATCGCTCCCCAATTCCGCCAAGAAACTTCCCTGTGACGCTTATGACTGTTTCGCCGCCTTCAGAGCAGCCACTCGCTGCCGTGGAGTACGCTTCGCGCGAACGAGTTCGACACTTCCTCCTGCGGCTTCGATCTTGCTGCGAGCAGACTTACTAACCCTGTTAATGATGACTTTCAGCGGCTTGGTCACTTCGCCGTCGCCGAGGATCTTGATTTCATCGCAAACCAACTTGACCAGCCCTTTGGCACGAATCGATTTGGCACACACTTCTTCGCCAGCAGCGAACGCAGCGTTGATGGTTCCAACATTGATGCCTACGACGTAGGGTGCGAAGGATACATTATTGAATCCGCGCTTCGGAATGCGTCGAATCATCGGCAGCTGTCCGCCTTCAAAGCTGGGATGCCTCGAATAGCCGCTGCGCGACTTGTGCCCTTTGTGACCGCGACCTGAGGTTTTCCCGAGCCCCGAACCCACGCCGCGGCCTAAACGCTTGCGGGGACGATGTCCATGGATATCTTGGTTGACTTCGTTCAAGTTCATGACAAATTCACTCCGCGCAAACGCTGAACCTCTTCTCGCGTTCGCAATTTCTGCAAGGCATCAAAGGTCGCTTTAATCAATACCGATGGATTGTTCGATCGAAAACTCTTGGTAAGAATGTCGTGAATACCGGAGGCTTCGCAGACAGCTCGAACGACACTCCCGGCAATAATACCCGTACCAGGGCTGGCGGGCATCAGCAGCACGCGGGCAGCACCATACTCTCCCCAAACAGCATGCGGGAGCGTTCCATCGATCAGTGGAACTTGGATCATTCCGCGGCTGGCTTGCTTCTGAGCCTTAGAGACGCTGGGCGGCACCTCATTCGCTTTGCCATACCCATAGCCGACTCGGCCCTTGCCGTCACCGACAACGACCAAAGCAGCGAAGCTAAACCGACGTCCACCTTTAACAACCGCCGCGCATCGCTTGATCTGCAATACTCGGTCGATCAATTCGCCTTGGTTCGCGGAAGATTCAATAATCCTAGACACGCCTGATAAGCTCCCGTTTTGGAAAAACTTAGAAATCCAGCCCAGCTTCTCGAGCTGCCTGTGCGAACGCAGCTACTCGTCCATGATACCGCTTGTCGCCACGATCAAATGCTACCGCCTTAATTCCGATCTGCGAAGCCCGATGGGCCAGAATTGTCCCTAACTCTTTCGCAGCCTCACAATTTCCACCGTATTTCACCTTGGACTTGAACGACTTCTCCTGAGTCGAAGCCGCAGCCAGTGTCTTCCCGGCCATATCATCGATCAACTGGCACGAAAAGCTGGTCAACGTCCGATGAACAGAAAGCCGAGGTCGCTCCGCCGTACCACGAATCCGTCTTCGAACTCGAAAGCGACGCGATGCCTTCTGCTTGTTGATAACCTTGCGAATATCCACGTTCCAACCTCACAACCAAACAATATTGTCACCCGAATCATCGGGCCGGAAATATCTTCACTAAGTAGCACTCTTGCCGGGCTTGATCTTGATCTGCTCACCTTGATAGCGGATACCTTTTCCTTTGTAAGGTTCCGGCTTTCGAAGCGATCGAATCTCAGCGGCGAATTGGCCAACCAACTGCTTGTCGCAGCCCTGAATCACGATGTGTGTTTGGTCTGGACACGTGACCGTCAAAGCTTCCGGAATGGGGCGAACGAGCTCATTGGCAAATCCAACGCGAAGTCGGAGTGCCTTGTCTTTGATCGAACAGAGGTAGCCGACGCCGATAATTTCCAACCGCTTCTCATAGCCATTCAATACGCCGACAACCATGTTCTGGATCAAAGCCCGCGTCAGACCATGCAAAGCACGACTCAACCGCTCATCATCCTTACGCTCGACGACAATCGATTTCGATCCCTCATCGATACTTACCGAGATTTCCGGACGGTGTTCGAACGAAAGTTTCCCCTTGGGCCCTTCCACCTGAACCTTCATCCCGTCGATGGTGCACTTCACGCCTGCAGGCAGGCAAATCGGCTTCTTTCCAACTCTTGACATGGTCGTCTACCTAACACTCTCTAGAAAATCTCGCAAAGGACTTCACCGCCCAAGTTCTGCTGACGGGCTTCTCGATCACTGACCATTCCGCGATTGGTGCTCAAAATCGAAATACCCATGCCATTGAGAACTGGCCTCAGTTCGCGACTCTTGGCGTAGACGCGATGTCCAGGCTTGCTAACTCGGCGAATCGATTGAATCACACGTTCGCCGCTTGGTCCATATTTCAGCTCCAATCGAATTTGCTTTCCAGGCTGCGCATCAATCTCCTGGTAATCCCAAATATATCCTTCTCGCTTGAGCACTTCTGCAATGCCTTTTCGAATTCGCGAGGCAGGCATATCCACGAACGTACGCTCGACTCGGACCGCGTTGCGGATACGCGTCAACATGTCGGCGATTGGGTCTGTCATCATATCCGTTTTCCCCTTTTACCAACTCGCCTTACGAACCCCAGGAATCAGACCTTGGTCAGCCAGCTTCCGAAAACAAATTCGGCAAATCCCAAATTTGCGATAGACGGCGCGAGGACGCCCACACAACTTGCACCGGTTGACCCGCCGTGTTGAAAACTTGGGCGGTCGCTTCGCCTTGGCAATTTTGCTTTTGCTAGCCACGTGATCTTCCAACTCCTGAAAGAACTTGATAACGAACCAAAATAAAACCGCTACGACGCCACAATGGACTTGGGCTTCTTCGCCGCACGGAACGGTAAACCAAACAATTCTAACATTGCGAACGCATCCGCATCCGTACGAGCCGTCGTCACGATCGTGATATTCATTCCCTGTTGCCGCGTGTACTTATCAGGATTGAGCTCAGGAAACACCAAGTGTTCGGAAAGCCCCAAACTGTAATTGCCACGGCCATCAAAAGCTGTTCGGCTGATGCCTCGGAAGTCACGGACGCGAGGCAATACGATACTGATCAAGCGATCCAAAAACTCGTACATGCGATCTCGACGCAACGTCACTTTACAACCGATCGGTACCCCCTCGCGCAACTTGAATCCAGCAATCGAGTGCCGCGATTTGGCAAGAATCGGCTTCTGGCCAGAAATCTCGCTCATCGCATCGGCAGCGACGTCCAAAATTTTCTTGTCCTGCATGGCTTCACCCACACCCATGTTGATCACGATCTTCTCGAGTCGAGGAATCGCCATAACATTCGAGATGCCAAGCTGCTCAGCAAGCTTCGCCTTAATAATCGTTTCGTATTTTTCTTTTAATCGAGGTGCCATGGACAACAACCACTTTCTCGCCTAAACCCAAACTCTATCTAACTTCAACGCCGTTCGCCCTTGCGAGGAGCGGAGACGGTCCGAATGATCGACTTCGAACGCTTGCTGACCAAAACCTTACTTCCATCCTCGTAAATCCGTGTTGCGGTCCGCGTGGGTTTTCCCGTCGTTGGACAGATCAGCATCACGTTCGAGGCGTCGATTCCGGCCTCCTTGGACAACCGACCACCCTGAGGATTTCGATTTGACTTGCGAACGTGCTTGTAGACTCGATTGAGACCTTCCACGTAAACCTTGTTTTTGGTCCGATCGACCTTCAAGACTTTGCCACGTTGGCCCCGATCGCGACCAGCAATCACCACCACCATGTCATCTTTGCGAATGCGCATTACACTACCTCACTTGCCAAGCTGACAATTTTCATGAATTCACGTTCGCGGAGTTCACGAGCGACAGCCCCGAATATTCGCGATCCCCTCGGATTGGAATCCTTATCGATCAAAACAACCGCATTGCTATCAAATCGAACGTAACTACCATCAGGGCGACGAGTTGGCTGTTTGCATCGAACGATCACCGCACGCACGACGGCCTTCTTCTTGATCTCGCTCCCAGGAATCACGCTCTTCACCGAACAGATGATCACATCGCCTAGACCGGCATAGCGCCGTCGCGTCCCCCCCAGTACCTTAATACACATGACCTCTCGAGCGCCCGTATTATCGGCGACTTGAAGTCGGGTTTCCTGTTGTATCATGACTCCGCTTTCTCCGTGTTCTTAGTTCGCGTTCTCATACCGCGTTGCTATTCCGCACTGGTCTCGCTGGCAGCCTCAGTAATCAACCCACTGTCGCTGTCCGGCAACGGAACTCCGGCAACATGCTGCTTGATGACGCGGACTAAGCGCCATCGCTTGAGCTTGGATATCGGCCGAGACTCTTCAATCTCCACGAGGTCTCCATTTCTGGACACGTTGTCTTCGTCGTGTGCATAACAAATCGTTCGCCGCCGAATATATTTGCGATAAGTCCTGTGCTGAACCAAACGCTCAATTTCGACTCTACGAGTCTTGCTGGCACCATCTCGGGTGACCACTCCGGTAATTAATCGACGTGGCATAACTTCACTTCTTCTTCCGTCTTACTAGTTTGACTTTGTCGTCTGTGCCGACTTACGTTGGGTCTGGATCGTACGCACGCGGGCAATGATCCTTTTATTCAAGCGAATCTGGCTGGGAACGTTCATCCGCTCGGTTTGTGATTGGACGCGCAGCCGAAAGAGGTTGGCCGCAGCCTCAACGGCGGTTAACTCCAACTGCTCGTCACTCATTTCACACAATTCTCTGGCCTTCATACGCCACCACCCAAAATTTCCAACAATGCCTTCCGAACTAAGCAGGTCGTCGACGAATAAATCGCACTTTGACCGGCATCTTCGCTGACAACCGAGCAAAGCAAACCTTCGCTTGCTGCTCGCTGACTCCACTCAACTCAAACAAGACCGTCCCTGGTTTCACCACTGCGACCCAATACTCCGGTTCCCCTTTCCCCTTGCCCATTCGGGTTTCCAAGGGTTTCGATGAAACCGGCTTATCCGGGAATATGCGAATGTACAATCGGCCTTCACCGCGAACATATTGATTCGCAGCAATACGACCCGCTTCGATCGTCTGCGCTCGAATCCAACCTGGTTGCATGCACTGCAAACCGAAATCGCCGAAGACCACCTTGTTTCCGCGGGTTGCGTTACCTTTTATACGTCCTCTTTGGCTTTTTCGATGCTTGACTCGCTTGGGCATCAGCGCCATTGTTTGCGTCTCCCGCGTACGAACCTTGATTAATCCAAACCTGAATCCCAATATTTCCCTGAGGCGTTGCGGCCTCAGCGAACCCATAATCGATTTTCGCCTGGAGCGTGCTCAGAGGTAGCGCGCCTGCGTTGGCTTTCTCGCAGCGCGCCATCTCAGCACCTCCCAATCGCCCTGACAATTGAATTTTGATGCCTTTCGCACCGGCATCCATCGCTACTTCGATGGACTTCTTCATCGTCCGACGGAAACTGGCTCGCTTGGAAAGCTGTTGAGCAATATCCTCTGCAACCAACTGAGCCTGAATCTCCGGACGCCCCACTTCCTCGATCTTCAAATTGACCCGCCGGCCAATAAGACTCTGCAAATCTTCCTGCAGAGCGTCGGCATCTTGTCCCTTCTTACCGATGATCAAGCCAGGTCGAGCCACAAAGAGCACCACCCGAACCTCATCTCGTGTCCGCTCGATCTCGATTCGATCAATTCCGGCCATCCGATAGTTTGCCTTCGCCGGATGCTTCTTGATGTAGTCGCGGATTTTCATATCCTCGATCAACAGCTCCGAAAACTCCTTCTTCCCGGCATACCATCGACTCTTCCAGCCGACGACGATTCCCGTTCGAAATCCAGTTGGGTGTACTTTTTGACCCATGCGATCACCAAACCACTTATTTCAATTGACTATTCTGACTATTCAAAAACATCCACTTCAACCGAAATGTGAGCCATGCGTCGCAGGATCCCGAAGGCCATGCCGCGAGCCCGAGGTCGAATACGCTTGAACGTCGGACCACCATCGACGCGAAGATCGCTGATGATCAGTTCATCTACTTCGATCTTTCGACCTCCGTTCTGCTCTGGGTCTTGAGCATTCGCGATCGCGCTCTTGATGACCTTTTCCAACATGCGAGCTCCACGCTGAGGCTGCACCTTCAATAGCTCAACAGCCTCGTCAGCCAACCGACCGCGAACCATGTTGGCGAGAGGACGCACCTTACGAGCGCTAATCCTCGCGTTTCGATGTGATGCCCGATAACCCATGACCAACCTTCTCCTGACTCAGCGACTCCAGGGCCACCATTCACCCCAGTGCCACCTCGCCCCATAAAATGGAATGCAACTACTTCTTACTGCCACTGTGCCCGCGAAAAGTTCGAGTCGGAGCGAATTCCCCGAGCTTATGACCGACCATGTCTTCCGTCACGAACACTTTGACGTGCTGCTTGCCGTTATGAACCATAAAGTTCACACCAACAAATTCCGGAACGATCGTGCACCGGCGAGCCCAAGTGGTGATCGGCTGAGCCTCTCCCATCTCGCGCTGCTTGAGCACTTTACTGAACAATTTTGGGTCGACATACGGCCCTTTTTTCGTTGAACGTCCCATTCAATCAAACCTTCAATTCGATATCTATTTCAACTTCAATTGACCGTAGCGAACCGAGCGACGCCGCCGAATAATGGCACTATTGGATGGCTTTCGAGGACGGCGCGTTGCACCACCCTTGGTCAGCTTGCCCGTCGGGCTAACCGGATGTCGACCACCTTTCGTACGCCCCTCACCACCACCATGCGGGTGATCGTGCGGATTCATTGCGGTACCTCGAACGTGCGGCCTCCAACCCTTCCATCGATTTCGACCAGCCTTCCCAATGCGTATCGACCCGTGATCCGGATTGCTAATCTTGCCGATCGTCGCGCGGCAGGCACCAGGAACTCGGCGAATTTCACCGCTTGGCAACTGGAGCTGAGCCCAATCGGCCTCGCGTGCCATCAGCACCGCCATGGTCCCAGCACTTCGGCAAAGCATCGCTCCCCGACCCAACTGAAGCTCGACACAGCACACCTCCGTTCCCGGCGGGATGCTCTTCATCGGAAGACAATTCCCAATCGTCGGAGGAGCACCGGGACCATTCTCGAGCGTTTGCCCCGCTTTCACACCATCGGGACAAATGACATACGCCTTCTCGCCATCTGCATAGTGCAACAACGCGATTCGAGCCGAACGATTTGGATCGTATTGGACGGAGTGAACTTTCGCAGGAATACCATCCTTAACCCGCAAAAAGTCGATCACCCGATACATCTGCTTATGACCGCCACCTCGATGACGAGCCGTAATCTTACCCTGATTATTGCGACCTCCCTTCTTCTTCTTTCGCAGAAGAAGACTCTTCTCCGGTTTCGCACCCTTGGTGAGCTCTGAAAAGTCGCTCACCGAAGAATTTCTTCTGCCGGCAGATGTCGGTCGATAAATTCGAATGCCCATGGGAATTTCCTGATGTCTTCAATAGGACGCTACAAGTCCAACGTCAATTCCTAGAAGAAGTCGATACGATGATCTGGACCCAATGTTACAATCGCCTTCTTCCAGCCCTGAGTTGCACCCTCACGATTCCGATAGCGACGAGACTTGCCTTTGCGAGTCTGAGTCGCCACGCGAACGACCTTCACGTTGAACAAATCCTCGACGGCCGCACGAACATCGTCTTTGGTCGCCAAAGAGTGAATCTCAAACGCATATTGGTTGTGCCGCGTCGCTCGGTGAACACCTTTTTCAGTGACCAAAGGACGAATGATCACTTGATGAGGCGACAAAACTAAATTGTGCGTCACTTGCTTATGAGTTGCCATAATTCATCTCAACAATCCGAAGACCGCCTCCAACTCAAGTTCTTTCGTTCGCCGTCAACCGATCCAACGCCGCCTTCGTGAAGACCAAAGTGCTCGGTCGAAGCACAACCAAGGCATTCAAATCAGAAACCGGCGAGATCAACACACCCGGAATGTTGCGACTGCAACGATACACCATGCGATCAACACCATCCGTCGTCACCGTCACCGTTTGATGAGCCACTCCCAGCGCTTGCAGAGCGGCCGCCATCTTGCGAGTCTTCGGCTCATCAAAAGTCAACTTATCCACAACCAAGACCTTGCCACTTTTGATCTTGGAAGCAATCGCCATCTTCGTAGCAGCCTGAACGGCCTTTCGATTCAGCCGATAATAATACGATCTTGGCTGACGAGCGTTCGCGTGGCCACCACCTCGCCGTTGCGGCGTCCGCTTTGAACCCATACGAGCTCGCCCCGTACCCTTCTGGCGATACATCTTCTTCGTCGAACCAGCAACCTCGCCTCGCGTCTTGGTCTTGTTGCTGCCTTGACGCTGGTTCGCCAAGTACATCACGACAACGTCATGCATCAACTGCTTATTAATCTTCGGAGCAATGCGATCCGGATCGACATCATAGTCGCCGATCTTGGCACCATTCTGGTCAAGCAAAGGTAAAGTCACCATGGAAGTCGCCTGCACAAATTTAGTTAAACTGCCTCAATATCAACCAACTTTGTTCGTCTGACGAACAATCACAAAACCACCAGCAGGCCCCGGAACAGCACCCCGCACCAAAAGCAGATTGTGTTCGGCGTCCACTTTGACAACCATGAGATTTCGCATGGTGACGCGATCACCACCATATCGGCCCGCCATCTTCTTGCCACGAATCGTTCGCCCCGGATACGTCCCAGCACCCGTACCACCGGGGTGGCGATGCACTTTCTTCACACCATGCGTTGCGCGCTGACCGGCGAAGTTGTGACGCTTCATATGCCCCGAATAACCGCAACCTTTAGAAACCCCGGTCACGTCAACCGCCTTGATGTCCTTGAGAACATCGACACTCAGGACAGCACCAACCCTGAGCTCCGCATCAGAAAGAGGCAATTCGCGAACAAAACGCTTGGGCTCGCAATTGGCCCTCACCGCCACCCCTCCCATGGCAGCGGCTTTCTTCGAACGCTTGCTCTCTATAGCAGCCACCTGCCCCCGCATCGATCGAGGAGCCAATCGACGAGGCTTGTCCGAAAAACCCAACTGTACAGCAGCGTAACCATCGCGATCTACAGTCCGGACCTGAAGGACATGACATGGCCCGGCTTCAATGACTGTCACTGGAACCGCAGTTCCATCAGGCTGAAAAATTTGCGTCATACCGACTTTGCGGCCTAAAATTCCAACAGTCATTTTCGTTATTCCGTAGATCCTTGCCGACGAGGACACATCTTATAGCCTGAACATTCGCCAGGTACCGACATTCGCCGGTTGCAAGATGGTTACCACGCCGACCTCCGACTCATGTCGATGGCCCAGTGTTACCGTTCTGATGAAACGAAGATTATCTTGCCGTAGCCTTGATTTTTATATCAACTCCGGCTGGCAAACTTAGTTTGTTCAATGCCTCGATCGTTCGTGCAGTGGCTTGTTTAATGTCAATCAAACGCTTGTGCGTTCGAACCTCAAACTGCTGCCGCGCCTCCTTGTCGATCGTCGGTCCAGACAGAACCGTATATCGCTCAATTCTCGTCGGTAGCGGAATGGGGCCATGAACCTCTGAGTGAGTGCGCTTGGCTGTTTCAACAATCTCCGCGGCGCTTTGATCCAGTACAGCATGATCATACGATTCCATGCGAATGCGGATGACTTCGTGCGTACCACCAGCCACAGTGAAATTCCTTCAAAAAACCAAGCCAAACAAATCAAAGACTCAACTGCTGGAGCACCCAGCAAGGCATGTTTCTTCGCCCTACCCGTTGATCGGGAACGGAGCAATGTACGGTCGAAAGAAGCAATCGTCAACTGCAAATTGAAATTCCTGTGAAATCTTTTTCGCTCTTCCTTTCCGGCCATGGAGACAGATGACGATTGCTTGCCCGTCGCAACGAGCGAGGACATCCTTCCTTAAGCTCATTCGGATCGGTTCCAACGTCGTTCGCCGCTTCTCTGACAATGCCAGCTTTAGGAAAACTGTGAAATCCTTTCAGCTACCTGATTTGCAGATTCGCATCGCCCTTGGTGCTTTGTCAACTCAAGAAATGAGGGTTGAAGAAATTAGTCGTCGTGCGTTAACCCTGGCTTTTTCCATTTCAACCGTGGCTAGCGCCAAGCGACTGACCCGAAGATTAGGCTGTGACAAAGCTCTAGGAATCACACCCGATTTCCAGAAATTGAACGCTTTGAGTATGCTCGACGGGTGCCCACATCGAGTATTCAATGTATTCTTTGTCCCGCGCCTGCTCAGGCCAGAAAGTGAATTCAACGTGTTTTTCCCTCTCCGAATTCGATTCGTCTCATTTGTTGCCCTGGTTGGAATCGTTGTCCCTACCGGAATTGCACAGGAATCTCAGGAATCCTTAGGAAGCCATCCGGCCATCATTTCGCGAGGATTCGTCTTCGAGGAGCCACCGTTTGAGGAATGTCATGCGTCCTCCATCTGCGAAACCTCGACTGGATTGATTGCAGCCTGGTTTGGAGGCCCTTACGAGAAGCACCCGAAGACGTCGATTTGGACTGCCCGATTTGATGCCGGGGCCTGGCAAGCTCCGCAGCAAGTTGCTGATGGAGTTCAGCATCATCAAATTGATGGCGACGACAAACGCCATCCTTGTTGGAATCCTGTTCTGGTTCGAGACGAAGACGGAAGATTGCATCTTTTCTACAAGGTAGGTCCGAGTCCAACTGCTTGGTGGGGTATGGTGATGACCTCCCTCGACGATGGTCTGACTTGGTCATTGCCAATGCGATTGCCAGAAGGAATTCTCGGCCCCATCAAGAACAAGCCCGTTCGGACGGTCGGCGATTTGTACCTCTTTCCGTCGAGCACGGAATCGTCCTCGGGCTGGCGCGTCCATTTTGAGTTCTCTCGTTTTCCTTGGACGGATTGGACCCGCACCGATTCCAGTTCGATCGGTGGCATCGGTGGTGGCATCCAGCCAAGCATCCTGACCCTCTCAGATGGTCGGCTGAAAGCACTATGTCGATGCGATGGTCGAGCAGGTAAGATCCTGCAGACCATTTCCAATGACGGTGGACGCCATTGGCTGGGATTGTCTGAAACGGTTCTTCCCAACCCCAACTCTGGGCTCGATGCGATCACCCTCGATGATGGTCGCCATGTGCTTGTCTACAATCACACGAAGAAAAAAGGTGACTTCCCCTGCGATCGCGAAATGCTAAACGTCGCGATCAGCTCCGATAGCAACGATTGGTTCGCAGCGTTGACCCTCGAAAAAGAACAGGGAAAAGAATTTTCCTACCCCGCCATCATCAAGACCGCGAGTGGCCAACTGCACATCACCTACACCTGGGACCGCAAACGGATCGCTCATGTCGTTCTCGATCCAGCTAAACTGCGCTCCGACATTGTCATCGACGGAGATTCTTGGCCTATCTCTGACTAAAAACTTTTGCAATTGGATTGACCTCTGAATTGCACTCGCTGAAAGTGCAATTCCACGGACACTTCAAGTTGGCGGCAGAGAGACGGCTCGCTCGAGAATTAAGGATCAATCATTCGCTGCTTAATCTCGACGACTTAGCCCCTTCCCCCAGGGCGGACGCATATTTTAGTCTGGAATTCCCAGGACTCTTGCGAGATAGATTGAGTTCCAACCGGCCATTCGTTTGCGCATGGAGATGCTTTCCTTATCACGTACCTGTTTCAGCAATCTGATCGCGAAGCGTTTTAGCCATGCGAGATCGTCCGCTAAGACTCTTTCTCGAACCCGTCGTTCGTCCTCGCGGAAGGTAACATCGAGGCACCAATGATAGCAGTGCTCTTGTGTTGTTGATGTCATTTACAACTCAAGAGGTATTGTGCCAAATCCCGTCACCGAAGTCAGCCTAGGTTACTCAAAGTTTGCGTTCGCCGTGGGTTCGCTACCCAAACCGGATCATCCGACGTCAAGCGGCTTTCCCATCCGATATTTAGCGCTTTGCGCAACTCCCGCCGATTCGCATTCGCTGCAACTGCCGCCGATCCCAGTCGCGACATTCATCTACAAACCTTTGTTCGTTTCTGCACACACTGAGGAGTGGTCGTCGGCGGACTCGCGATGCTTGCGACGGCGATCCGCGAACCTTTGCGCGTTTGAAGAGTATCGTATTCTAAACGCCGCGGCCAGGTGGGCACGCACAGATGGGGTAAGTGGTGTACCCCGCGCGTTTGAAGAGTATCGTATTCTAAACGCCGCGGCGGCGCAACTGGTTTCAAACTAGTCTCGAGCAACGCGAGCGAGTTACTGCGGGTCCGCAGGTAACTGGCTGGCAAGGCTTTCGAGACGCGTTACAATTATTCCCATTTGGCTGAGAACTTTCGGATTGAACTTGAGCTGTTACGGAAGTCCTGCGCGGTCAGCAGAGGAAACTCGCTGCAACTCCCCCGCTGGGCCCCATCGCGATGGCACTTGAAAACGAAGGGATCTGCTCCCGATGAGATGTCGACAGAGTCGTTTGAATCAAAGGCGGCCTCGAGAACCGGGACTGCCACCCCTTCAGCCCGAGTCCCACTACGAACCCCTTTCCCTCCCCTTTGAATCCGATTCCCACCACGAGCTTCGCGTATCCATCTTCTCTACCCCGCCTTGGGCCTTTGTGATTCGCCGAGAGCCGACCGTTTGGGCTGCCCCTTCAGCCGTCCTTCTTCGATCGGCGGCCATTGAACTTTGGAATTCGCCGCGTGCCGACGCTTGGCACTCATTGAGGCGAATTGCGTTAGGGCTCTGCCAAACGCGACGCCTGCCCGCATTTTTGCCCTGGCCCGATGTTCCGCCCCTTCGCTCCGGACCTCAAAAAAATACCCAAAAAATTTTCAACTTTTTTCTCCGCGCGGACCAAAGGTGTCCGGCGATCGCTTGAAATGGCCCTGTTGACGACGTTTACGTTTAATTGGTTTCCATCGTTTCAAAACTGAGGAGTTGAATTGTGATACTGTCCGATCTGCAAGACGCCGTCCGCAACGCTGCGGCATTTCGTTGCTATGCCGAGCTGCAACCAGCCGGAGGTAAAGGGTCTAAGGTTTTTCCACCGACGTACGCTGGGGCTGTATACGCCACTGAAAAGCGAAGACTGCCGGGTTACCCTGATCCGGTGGACTGCGTCCTTCTCGATTCCGTGCAATCGCAGGCCAACCGGTTGGAAGAAGCTCTTCAACAGGCGATGGATGAGGGGAGAATTTCTTTTCCGGTCGTGGAAGTGGACTTTACTCCTTTCTACCCCGGCATGGATAAGGATGCATCGCTTCGGCTCCTGGAACCCGTCGGGAAGGTGACCTCCCTGCAAGCACCCCATCGCATCGTCGATGCCATCTTGCGTGACAGCATCGTTGCGGAGGAAGGTGAGGATCAGGGTAAGCCATTCCGCGCGAAAGATGGGGCAAAAGAGTCCTCCATAGGCCAGCGCCTTCGTCGGGTGACTGCTCGCAATGCGACGGCGTTGTTCGAGCTGTGCCCGACGGCCCTGCTTCTCGGAATGTGGGACTCGACGGGGCCGAAGGGCGGCCTCGGCGTCAAGTTCGAGCGGGCGATGGTTAGCGAGATCGTGGGGATCAATACTCAAGTTGGGGTGAAGACAAGTAGCCGAATGGATACAATTGCAATTAGGAAAGAGGCGGGTCCACTTTATCGTCGGCCAGATGGAGAATTTACAACCGATCCTTCACAAGCTCTGGATGAGTTGAAAGAAGGCAAACCGACGGGAAAGAAAATCCTCTTCAAGCCGAACAGCAAAGGTCAGGATGTCGCGCACAATCCCATAGACTCTACTTTCCCTGATCAGGGACGGCCTTCTGTTGCTAACCACGGAAACGTAACTCCTGATGTCAACTGGGAGAAGGATCAAAATCAAAATGTCATTTACTACGATCGGAAGGAGTTCGACGAGCTTGTCTACGACCCAATCAAAGGCCGTTGGAAACGGCCGATCACCGGAGGTGTCACGCTCGATCGCGCCGAGCAGACGATCGTCCTCTCCTTTCCGGCCTTGCGACGCTTGAACTTCCCAATCGACAAAATCCCTGAAGGCAAGACCCAAGAAGACGTAAATCTCGCGGCTCGGACCGTGCTGGCGGCGTTAGGGCTGTGCGCCGCCGCGCTCGCTGCGGATGCGGGACTGGATCTGCGTTCCCGGTGTCTGCTCTGGCCAACCGAACCGCTGAAGTGGGAGCTGCTCGGCAAACCGGGGAAAAAGGAAGAGGGCATCACAGTTGAGGCGGATGACGCCATCAAGCTACTCAAAGAGGCGATCAAAGCCGCAAAGGAGATCGGTCTGCCTTGGCGGGAGACGCCGCTTCAACTCAGACCGTCCGATGAACTCGTCAAGCTCGTCGTCAAGAGCCAGCAGCTTGCCCAACAGCAAGGCGAAGGAGGCGAGTAATGCCTGGTTTGACGATCGGTTGGGAATACTTGACGGGTTGCTGTGTTGCAACAGTCCCGGCCAGTCGCCAGAGTGCCGAGTGGCCGCCGCATCCCGGTCGCGTGTTCATGGCGATGGCAGCTGCGTGGTTCGAGACAGGCGAGGACGAGGCGGAAGGTCAGGCATTGCGTTGGCTGGAGAAACTTGGCGACCCGGCGATGCTATTTCCTCCATTCTCTGCTGTTTTCCACAGGGAGACCGTAGAAGTTTATGTGCCAGTCAATGACCAGGCCGACCCATACGACTGGCAGAACAAGAAGAAGAAACCGACGATTCACATGAATCTCGGATCTGTTTCATTCGGTCGAGCGCGACAGCCACGTACTTTCCCTTCCGTCTGGGTCGGCCATGCCCCTTGCTTTCTCCACTGGCCCAACGCAGACACCGCCGGGGTAGAACTTCATCGATCCGCGCTCGATCAGTTGTGCGGGAAGGTGACCCGAATCGGTCATTCCTCATCACTGGTGCGAATGTGGGTGGCCGAGGAAGTGCCGTCACCCCAACCGGCGGAATCCTGGGTTCCCGACGACGGGCTTGCCGATCTGCACGTGCGCTCGCACACAGGCGTATCCATAGATCGGCTGCCAAAGGAAACAGGCATCCGTCGAATCAATGAGTTTGCCCGGCTCGAAGCGATCATCAATGCAACACCGCAAGATGCCGAAGCAAAACGGGCCAAAAAGCAGGCGGAATCAGAGTACCAAAGAAGCTTCGGCGAGAAATGGAAGAAATCAGCAACGGCTCCGTCGTTTCGTCGTCCGAAACTTGGCCTCTGGACCGGATATCGTCGCAAGGAGGCCGACCCGTCGCCGCCCGTCCCGCACACGGACTTTGATAGTGATCTGCTCATCCTCACCCAGGAAGACGGTCCACGGTTGCCGCTCGCTTCGACGTTGGCGGTGACTCAGGCTCTTCGCGGCGCGGTCATGAGTCACAGTGCCGTTCAGCCCCCACCATCCTGGGTGAGCGGTCATCTTGAGGACGGCCAACCGCTTCGGGATGGTCAGCAGCATCTGGCCTTCATCGCTTTGCCATTCGTCGGGCATGAGCATGCGGACGGACACTTACTCGGTGTGGGTCTGGTCTTTCCCCGAAGCGTACCGCGACCCGAGCGCGGACGAGTACTGGGCCGTTTTCTGGTTTCGGAAACTGGCCAACCGCGTGACGTTGAACTGACACTTGGCCGACTCGGTGTCTGGACTGTCCGCAAACGGGACTGGATGAAACATCGCCAAGCACTTCAACCTGAGACTTGGACAGCCCATCCCCGTGGCGTGACGACTTGGGCGAGTGTCACGCCCGTCGTGCTGGATCGCTTTCCGAAGTGTGATCCCTTCAAGGAACGCCAGGAGTGGGAAGCCGAGGTCGCCGTGATTATCGCCACGTCCTGTGAACGGCTCGGTTTGCCCGCGCCCGTTGAAGTGGCGGTCGGTACGACAAGCTGGCATCGAGGCAGTCCCAGGGCTACGGTGAAACGCAGGCCACTGCGGGGCCACCCCGAGATCGCCGCTCGCGAGGCGGCTCTGGGTGACGGCTTCGCGCATTACCCGACCAAGGGAGGCAATGGACCTCGACCCCAGCTTCATGTCTACCTGCAATTCGCGGAACCAGTAGTTGGCCCCGTCCTGCTTTGTGCCGGGCGATTCCTCGGCTATGGGCTTTGCAAGCCGTTTTGGGGAGGGGGCGTCCAATGAACCCGATCAAGCTCGACGACTTTCCGACGTATTTCCGGGAACTGCACGGGCGCGAGCCTTACGATTGGCAGTGCCGCCTGGCGAAGCAAGTGATCGATGGGACTTGGCCTGGAGCCATCGACCTGCCCACGGGCAGCGGCAAGACCTCGTGCCTCGACATTGCAGTGTTCGCGCTAGCCTGCCAGGCAGCTTTGCCGAAGGAAAAGCGGACCGCGCCCCGGCGGATCTTCTTTTGTGTGAACCGCCGCGTTATCGTGGACGAGGCGCATCAACGAGCCGTGAAGATCGCCTCCAAGATCGCGGAGGCCGAAGGTCAGGATTCCGTCCTCGGCCGAGTCGCTGCTGCACTCCGACAATTGTCCACACTCCGGCGAGAGAGTGCCCCGCCGCTGGACGTGCTGGAACTTCGCGGCGGCATCTACCGCGACAATCGCTGGGCTCGGTCCGCCACTCAGCCGACGATTGTTTGCACCACGATTGACCAACTTGGCTCCCGGCTGCTCTTCCGCGGGTACGGCGTATCGGCGAACGCCGCCCCGATCCAGGCCGCGCTCGTCGCCCATGACAGCCTCGTGTTGTTGGATGAGGCCCATATCAGTCGGCCCTTCCTGCAAACACTCGATTTCGTGAAGCGTTACCTCGATCCCGACAAGTGGGCGGAGAAGCCCGTCGGCGTGAAGCCGATGATCGTGGTTCCCATGACCGCGACACCACCAGAGGGTGTCAGCGATGCCGACGTGATCCGACTGGAAGCCAAGGATCGAACCAACGAGGGGCTTAACAACCGATTGACGGCACCCAAAAAAGCGAAGCTGCTCCCCGTTCCCGATGTCGTTCAGGCCGCTGTTTCCGAGGCGACCTCACTGGCAAGCAGCGATCCGACCGCTGTCGGCATCATCGTGAACCGCGTGGCGTCCGCGAAAGCGATCTACGAGAATCTGCGGGAAGCCAACAAGGACAGCCCAGATGTCATTGTCGAGCTGGTCATTGGCTCCATGCGGCCAATCGACCGCGATCGGCAAGCGGAACGACTGCGAGCACTCGTCGGGGCGGATCGACCTCCTGTTACATCCCAGACCAGCTTCATCGTGACCACCCAGTGCTTGGAGGTGGGAGCCGACTACGACTTCGATGTGCTGGTGACCGAATGCGCCTCGCTGGATGCCCTGCGACAACGGTTCGGACGACTCAACCGCGGCGGGCGACCGATCGAAGTCAAAGCGGTGATCGTGGCCAACGAGAAAGATATCAAGGAGGAGAACAAGCTCGACGAGGATAAGCCGCTCGACCCGATCTATGGCAATGCATTGTCCCGAACCTGGAATTGGCTTGGCGAGCGTTCGCAAATAGTTCAAGAGGAGATCGATACCACGACAACTCAGAAACGCGGCAAGCCGAAACAGAAGACCGTCGTGCACGAGAGTCGCCAGATCGACTTCGGCATCGATGCATTCACCGCGATCCTTCAAGAACACGGAGAGAACGGGCGGATTCCAGCGAATCTACTTGCCCCGTCGGCCTCGAAGGATGCCCCGGTGATGCTTCCGGCTTATGTCGACTTCTGGTGCCAGACGAGTCCGCGACCGACTCCTGACCCGGAGGTGTCGTTGTTCATCCACGGGCCGGAGGCGGGAGAGCCAGACGTTCAGGTCTGCTGGCGAGCGGACCTGGTCGAAGATGAGTCCATCAAGCGATCTGAATGGTGTGATGTGGTCAGCTTGCTTCCACCCACTTCGGCCGAGTGCATGAGCGTACCGATCTCACGGGTTCGCAAGTGGCTGACGAAACTCGAGGATTCAGATCCAGAAAGCGATCTGCTTGGTACCTCTGCAACGACTGATGAGGAGGACGGAAAGAAAAGAAGACAACAATCGCGAACTCTGGAGCCTTCTCGTGTTGGAGTCCTCTGGCGAGGATCGAAGGATAGCCGAATCATCGGTTCGCCCGACAATCTGCGTCCCGGCGACACACTCGTGCTTCCCGCCGAAGCGGCAGGCTGGGACGTCTTGGGTCATGTGCCGGAACCTTCGCCAGAGACAATCGACGTGGCCGAGACCGCGTTTCAATCCGCCCGCGATCGCGCCGCCCTGAGGCTTCATCCTTCGCTTAAGAGCCGACTGCCCGCCTCGGAGACCATCACCGAATTCTTCGAGCGATTAAATGATGCCGAGCAACCGACGACGACGGACCTGCGCGGGCTTCTCCGACCCATCGCCCAAGACCTGCTCGGAACCACCCGGTACTTGCTTGACTATTACCCGGACGAACGCGGGGTAGTGTTGAAAAGTCGTGAACGATTGAATCACTCGCATTGGTGGATACCGCCCGAAACCGACGACGGCGACGACGACCGATCGCGTACAACGCGCGACCAGGCCGTCTCATTGAAGGACCATACCCAGCATGTCCACGATGAAATCGTGCGCACGGCCCGAGCCTTACCACTGGACGAACTGGAAGACGCCTACCGCCTGGCCGCCGATTGGCACGACCTGGGCAAAGCCGACGAACGCTTCCAGGCGATGCTTCGCCGCACGGACCGGACTGATGCGTGGCTCCTCACCGCGTTGGACACGGCCCTTCTGGCCAAATCCGATGGCCTGCCGCAAACACCCCAGCAACGACGGCAAGCCCGCGAACGGGCCGGCCTGCCCGAAGGCTTCCGACACGAGATGCTTTCGGTTCAGATCGTCGAGCAGAGCGACTTGAGAGAAAAGGCTGGAGATCGAATCGACATCCTCTTGCACCTGATCGCTTCCCACCACGGCTATGCCCGGCCCTTTGCGCCCGTGGTGATCGACTCCGAGTATCCCGAAGTGACTGTCGAGGGCATGACGCTCACGGGGGAACAACGAAAAGCCTGTCCCCCGCATCGCATCGACTCCGGCATCGCCGAACGTTTCTGGGATTTGACCCGTTGCTACGGCTGGTGGGGACTGGCGTACCTGGAAACCGTGCTGCGGCTCGCGGACCAGCAGGCCAGTGCCGATGAGGACCAAGGGTTACTCGAAAGCACGACGGCTTCGGCGGAACTCACGGAGGCGACAGCATGAGCCAGCAATCATCGGATGAGGGGTTGCTCTTGCCCGGCCTCGACGGCACGAACCCGTTGGGGTTCCTGGCCGCGCTGGGTGTGCTTCAAACTCTCACCGCCGCACACAATCCGTGCAAAGTCACGTTGTCTTGGTCCAGTAATCAGGGGGTGTGGAATCCCGTCATCCACGGTATCTGCCAAGACAAGAAGTCAGTTTCAGAATCTCTGGCCAAACAACTCAAATGCCCGTTCAAACCCAATCCGGAAGCGGACGCGAACCGTGAGAAAACGCAGGAAGCCTACGACAAGAAAAAAGCCGAACGCAAGAAGGCAGCTGATGAGTTAAAGAGGCAGGGACTTCGCGGAAGCGATCGTAGAATTGCCGAGGAAACAAAACTCGCCCCCATCGATAGAGACTTGTGTGAACTTCGGCAGCGATGGTTGACTGCTTTGCGTGATTGCGTGCCTTCGCTGGAACTGTCGCTTGGGAAGCACCTGAATGCGACATGCAGTGAACTTCGTGAACACATGGGCCTTGCAATGGCCGATGCTTCCCATCGCGAGCGAGACATTCTCGATCTCTACGCCGCATTCGGCTCAGATGTGTGCAGCCAAGATAAGTCTGATCAGATGCAAGCAACAAGCTTTTGCTTCATCACCGGATCGGGCCATCAATACTTTCTTGATACCGTCCGCCAATTAGTCGAGAAAGCAACTGCGGATCGAATTAAGGAAGCCGTGTTCGCGCAGGTCGAACCTCAAGATGAAACATGCTCCATGCGATGCCAACCAGTTCCCACCACAAAGCCACAACACCCACCGGTCGAACCTCAAGATGAAACATGCTCCATGCGATGGGATCCTCAGGAGGATCGTCGGTACGCAGTGATGTGGAGCGACCCCACCGCGAGTGGCAACAAGGCGAAGACGAACTGGGCACAGAACCTTCTCGCATATCGCGGCCTTCTGTGTCTGCCGTCGGTTCCAGGAGCTAAGGGGCTGCAAACGGTCGGCTGGTTAACCGATGAAGAACCTGCCTGGAACTGGCCAATCTGGGCGGGACGGATTTCTTCCAGAGTAGTTCGTTCGCTTCTGTCACATCCGTTTTTGACTCAGACCAATACAGATCGTGGTACCATGAGCGACCTCGGGATTGTTGCCGTTTACCGATCCATTCGTGTGCAGGTCGGGAATCCGCCTCTGCACAAAGTAAACTTCACTCCGTCGCGGCGAATCGCGTGATGATAGTCTCTTCACGGAGGTGCCTGTATTACCGATCTATCCAACATTGAATCAGACGACCGGCTTCGGACTTAAGGAGTCCATGCAGGCAGCGTTGACTTGGCCTGTCTGGAAGCATCCGATTAACTTAGGTGTCGTCGGTTCGTTGCTCACCTTATCGGAGTTGCAACGGGAACAACCGAATCGGCTTGAACTCGATTCCTTTGGCGTTGTTGCTGCTTACCGCTGCAATCGCGTCATGACCAGCACCTACTACGCCAACTTTACCCCATCGCGCCGTGTCGCGTGATTATCATTTAATGAATTGGAGAATGAGGATGGAGATGGCTTGCTTTGTACTAATTGTACGAACGATATTGTACGAACGATGCTTGGTCCGAATATTGGATACCGCTCCTAGCTGCGATTCGCTGGGCTTATGCGAAAGGGATCAGCGATCTATCAGTGAACTTTGCCGGCAGCGGAACTGTCGCGGAGCTGAAACGGCAACTCGATCAGGAACCTAAGGTTCAAACAGGAGCAACCCGAATCATGGGAAAGGGGCGAGTTTGGCATTCGGTCACACTGCTGGTATTCAGCAAGTACCTGCACAAGCACGGCAATAAGACCCCCGAGAATCAGATTCGCGAAGAATTGAAAAGGCGTCGATTCGATGAACCGGTTTCCATTCGATTCTGGTCCTCCAGCGAGATGGTTCAAAGCGGTCTGAAGGGCCATGTCATTCGCCGCAGACAGGGAAAGCCACAGCCGCCGTCGCTGACGTCCTGGGGAGCAACGATCGAGTTCGACCGGCCGCAGCAAGGCCCTCTTGCGCTGGGATATGCCAGCCATTTTGGGTTGGGGACGTTCGCGGCAGTTGAGTGAGTTGAATCCCCTTGGGCAGACTGATCCGCCCGTTCAAAAACTGTTATCCAAGAGTCTATTAATGTCTCTGATTCGCCAAAGTGATGACTTCGGGCCAGTGGCGTCGTTTCAGTCGACGATGGTGAACTCGGCGAATAACGTGTTGGCCGCAGCCGAGCAGCTGGGATTCGCCCCGCCACGCCCTACGACCATCCTCCTGAAATTATCCCTTCCCCAAGACGATCCCACGCCGGCGAAACCGGGCCACACTCCTCGTTCAGCCTCATCCCAACAACAACTCCCGCCTGTCTCCCGAACACTCCCGTTGGCCGAAATCGTGCATCGTACGATCATTGGGCGAGCCGCCCGAGGACGTCGGATCGATTGCCCCGAACTGACCGGCCAGAATTGCTTTGGCCAACCTCTGTCCGGTCCCCACCGACACGCCTACATTCTGCCGCTCGATGCCGATCGGGATGGCTTTCTCGATCACGTCCTGATTCACTCGCCGATGGGACTGGGGAGCCATGCCGTCGACGGGATCTGCGGATTGCGAACCCTCTTTGCATCGGCGGGAACTCCCTGTTTGCATGTTCGGCTCGCCAGCCGCACCGCCGCCAGGGTCGCCAATCGCATCGTGGCCACACCACCCTGTTCATCGGGCCCGTCGCCGATAGGAAGAGGAGCCTTTTGCTGGACTAGTGTCACCCCCTTTGTGCCACCGCGATTCGTCAAGCGATCGGGCCGGAACACCCTAGCCGGGCAGGTCCTGTCCGAGCTCGCCAGCCGCGAACTCCCCCCAGCCGAAGTTGAGATTCTCGATCTACCCGCGTCCGCCTTTCGCGGCTTTGTTCTCGCCCGCGGTTCCGACCATGCCCCGCCGCCTCAGCGGTGCGGCTACGCTCTGCGACTGACGTTCGCCACACCTGTCATTGGCCCGATCGCTCTGGGCTACGCCAGCCATTTCGGAATGGGATTGTTCGAAACCAGCGAACGGAGTTGAGTCTTATTCTTTCCGTCGGCCCCATGCCAATTACACTAGAGAATGCGGCTCGAGCGGCGCGGCGTCTGGCTTGCCCGCCGGTTCTTCCCCGAACGCTAGGGCAACTCGGGCGTTGATTCCCGGAACCAGTCCAGAACGGAGTCTGCCACCAACAAAGAGAAACGGGGGCAGTCATGCGGAACACCTACCTGGTCACTTACGACATCTGCGATGACAAACGACTGAAAAAAGTTCATCGCACGATGAAAAACTTTGGCGATCACCTCCAGTACAGCGTATTCGAGTGCCAGCTGTCGCCGGCCGATCTCAAGCAGTGCCGCGCCGAGCTAGCCCGTATCATTCACCATCGCGAGGACCAGGTCCTGTTCATCGACCTCGGGCCCAGCGAGGGACGCGGTGAGCGAGTCATCACGTCGCTCGGCCTGGTTTACTCTCCAGTCGATGCGTCGTGCTGGATCGTTTGAGCCCGGTCGCTCTCGATAACCCGACAAGTACGATCCGACGACTTCGCCGAGGTGCAAACCATGATTCATGACAACAAACGCGCCTGGATCACTCCCCCGAATTCGGAACGCGAGCCCGAATATCTGCCGGCCCGCATGATCAACGAATTCGTCTACTGCCCCCGCTTATTCTACCTCGAGCATGTCGAGGGTCTGTTCGCGCACAACGCCGACACCATCGATGGCAGCATCAAGCATCAGCGGGTCGACAGCGGAACGGGCGAACTGCCAAAAGCGCCATCAAAGTCCGCTCGCGGCAAAACCCAAAAAGCAGAAAACGACTCGGAGCAACAGCCGGACGAAGCGCAGGAGATGGAAACCCTGCACGCCCGCAGCGTGACGCTGGCCAGCGACCGCTACGGAGTCATTGCCAAGTTGGATTTGGTCGAGGCCACGGGGCAAATCGCAACCCCGGTCGATTACAAACGCGGTCGACCCCGAACGGATGAATCGGGATTGCCCGGCGCCTGGGACCCCGAGCGGGTCCAGTTGTGCGTCCAGGCCCTAGTCCTCCGCGACAACGGATACGATTGCCACTCGGGATTCATCTACTACGCCGAAACTCGCCAGCGCGTCGAGGTCCGGATCGACGAACCCCTGATCGAAATGACCTTGTCGACCATCGAACAAGCCCGCCAGTTGATCTGCGATCGCCTCATCCCCCCGCCTCTAGAGGACAGCCCGAAATGCCCCCGCTGCTCACTGGTGTCGATCTGCCTACCGGATGAAACCAACGCGTGTCGCTGGAAGGCCGATCATCGGGTCCGCCAAAGGGAATTGTTCGACAACGGACCGCGGCTCTATCAATTGGGCCTGGCCGACCAGCAAACCGCGGTCCCCATCCGCCGTCTGGTGCCGGCCCGCGACGAGCGACGCCCGCTGTATGTCAACACTCCCGGTATGACGGTCGGCAAAAGCAGTCAGGTTCTGACCATCAAGGAACAAGGGACGGTCGTCCAGGAAGTGCGGCTGCGGGAGGTCAGCCAGGTCAACCTGATCGGGCCCGTGCAGATAACGACCCAGGCCATGTTCGAGCTGCTGCAGGCCGACGTCCCTGTGTGCTATTTTTCCATGGGTAATTGGTTCTACGGCATGTCGGTTGGCCACGGCCAAAAGAATATTCTGATGCGCCGCGAACAGTTCCGCGCGGCCGACGATCCGTACTTTTGCCTCAAACTGTCGCGAGCGCTGGTTGCGGGCAAAATCCGCAACAGCCGAGTAATGTTGATGCGGAATCACCGCCAGGTCCCGCGCGAAACAGTCGGCTTCCTCAAATCGCTGGAAATTCAGGCGATCACCTGCGATAGCGTGTCGAGTTTGCTCGGGATTGAGGGAACCGCCGCCGCTGCTTACTTTGCCGAGTTTGCCGGCATGCTCAAAGTCGGCCGCCGCGATGATCCCGACGCGCAGTATGCTGACGACGATTGCGGTGATGGAGACGGTCCGGCCTGGGACGAGACGAATTTGCATTTCGACTTTCGATCCCGCAACCGACGCCCGCCGCGCGATCCCGTCAACGCACTACTGTCACTGGCTTACAGTATGCTGGCCAAGGATCTGACCATCGTCTGTACCTCGATCGGGCTCGATCCGCATTTGGGGTTTTACCATCAACCGCGTCCCGGCCGCCCAGCGCTGGCGCTGGATCTCATGGAGCCGTTTCGACCTTTGATCGCCGAGTCCGCCGTCCTGTCGGCGATCAACAGCCGGATGATCTCTCCCGAGGACTTTGTGCAGGCTGGAGATTCGGTGGCTCTCAATCCATCGGGCCGCAAGAAATTTTTCCAAGCCTACGAATCGCGCATGGATTCGCTGGTGACTCACCCGATGTTCGATTACCGATTGAGTTATCGTCGTTTGCTCGAGGTGCAAACGCGGTTGCTGACCCGCATGCTGACCGACGAGTTGCCCGAGTATTATGTTTTTACAACTCGTTGAGCAATGGATTGGAACTGGACATGTAAGCGTTCACGAGTGGAGTCCGCAACGAGCTTGAACGAGAAGCTCAATTGCTGGGATTGGAACTGGACATGTAAGCGTTCACGAGTGGAGTCAGGCTCTTCGTTTAATCGCAGGGTCTGGCGCATCGAGTGCGACGGGCCAGCATTTGCACCGCAGCCTGCCCGACGTCAGGCTCTTCGTTTAACCGCAGGGCCCCCAGCGGCATATCCGGAGCATCGACGCCTAGCATCGTGCCCGACGTCAGGCTCTTCGTTTAACCGCAGGGCCAGAGCAATTTTGGCGCTTTACAACTTG